>JBEPUI010000014.1:0-59671 GCA_041691615.1 Pseudomonadota bacterium | reverse complement strand
CGCTGACGCGTCGTCCATCGCATTGCAGCATCGGCGCATTGTGCGCCGCACGCGCTGCACTGCGGCGACGTACATTGCCATGACCGATACCGTTCCAAACGCCTCGCCTCGCGTCGGCTTCGTCTCGCTCGGTTGCCCGAAGGCGCTCGTCGACTCGGAGCAGATCCTCACCCAGCTGCGCGCCGAGGGCTATGAGATTTCGCCGTCCTATGCCGGCGCCGACCTGGTCGTCGTCAACACCTGCGGATTCATCGATGCGGCGGTCGCCGAGTCGCTCGACGCCATCGGCGAAGCGCTTGCCGAAAACGGCAAGGTGATCGTCACCGGGTGTCTCGGCGCCAAGGACGGCGGCGGGTTCGTGCGCGCCGCCCACCCGCGAGTGCTCGCCGTCACCGGACCGCACGCCACCGCCGAAGTGCTCGCCAGCGTGCACACGCACCTGCCGCGACCGCACGATCCGTTCGTCGACCTCGTACCCCCGCAGGGGATCAAACTCACGCCGCGTCACTACGCGTACCTCAAGATTTCCGAGGGCTGCAACCACCGCTGCACGTTCTGCATCATTCCGTCGATGCGCGGCGACCTCGTCAGCCGGCCGATCGGCGACGTGCTCGCCGAAGCTGAGCGGCTGCTGCGCGCCGGCGTCAAGGAATTGCTGGTGATTTCGCAGGACACGAGCGCGTACGGTGTCGACGTCCGTTATCGCACCGGCTTCTGGCAGGGCCGGCCGGTTAAGACGCGGATGAACGAGCTCGCCATCGCGCTGGACGCGCTCGGCCGCGACCATGGCGCATGGGTGCGCCTGCATTACGTCTACCCGTACCCGCACGTCGACGACGTCATCCCGCTGATGCGCGAGGACGGCGCCGGCGGCGGACTGCTCCCTTACCTCGACGTGCCGTTCCAGCACGCGAGTCCGCGCATCCTCAAACTGATGAAGCGCCCGGCCGCGCCGGAAAAGGTGCTCGACCGCGTGCAGGCGTGGCGGCGGGCGCGTCCCGGCATGACGATCCGCAGCACGTTCATCGTCGGCTTCCCCGGCGAGACCGAGCGCGAGTTCGAGGAATTGCTGCAGTTCCTCGACGATGCGCAACTCGACCGTGTCGGTTGCTTCGCCTATTCGCCGGTCGACGGTGCGCTCGCCAACGCGCTGCCCGACCCGGTCGCCGACGACGTGAGGCAGGAACGCCTCGCGCGCTTCATGCAGCGCCAGGCGGCGATCAGCAAGGCGCGCCTCGCGGCCAGGGTCGGACTCGAAATGGACGTGCTGGTGGACGCGATCGAAACCGAAGGCCGCGGCAGGTCGAGGCGTCAGATCGCCCATGCGCGAAGCGCCGCCGATGCGCCGGAGATCGACGGCATCGTTCGCGTCAGCGGTACGACGCTGCCGCAGCCGGGCACGTTCGCGCGCGTGACCATCGACGGTGCGGACGAGCACGACCTGTCGGCAAGCATCATCGGCTGAGCCGACACGCGGTTGCGCGCCGCGGAGCTGACGTGCACGTGACGGGCGGTGTGCTCGCGGCGCCGCGTGGCGCGGTCGTTGCAACGTGTGTGTGGCGCGTCGCGCCCGCGTCCCCGGCTACTGTGCCGGCAGCTTGGCCTCGGACAAATCCTGCGCCAGCTTCGCGAACACGTCGGACAAGCCCGTGCTGAGCGCCGCGACATAGGCGTCGGCGCTGTCGTCGCGGCAGCGGGTCTCGCTGCGATATTCCTTCGACCAGAACGGCACGCCGCTGCCGATATCGGCGCGCGACAGGTAGAACGCCACCGCGAACGTCGCCACGCAGGGTCCGCGCACGCGGTTGTCGGCATACAGCTCGCTGACGAATCCGTCCAGCACGTAGTCGGCCTGCACCGGCAGGTCCGGCGCAGCGGTGTGCGCGAACACGTTCGCCCGCGTCAGCGCCTGCGACAGCGCCTCGCTCAGCATCGCCGACGGCGGCGTCAGGAACTCGTGGTAGTAGTCGTTTTCGAAGCGCAGGTCCGATTCGCGTGACACGAAATTGCGGTCGCGAAAGGTGCTGGCGATGCGCAGCGAGCCGATGCGCAGCGACGCCTTCTGCGTCGGCGCCGCAAGCGCCGCCGGCAGCTTGGGACTGACGAGGTACGTCTCCTTGACGGGCGAAGGCCGCGAGAACGAACAGCCGCCGATCGTGATCGCCAGCGTCGAGGCGAGCACGATGCCCAGTGCCGCGCGCCGCGAAATCTGCAAATGGTGAATCATGGGGAACGCTCCAGCGGTCGCGGCGGCTGACCGAACAGCAGGTTGGATGGATATCGCTTGGCGTCGGACGTCAGGTCGCGCAGGTTGTCGGTGATCCGCCGCAGGTTCTCGATCGTGGTCGCGAGATCGCCCTCGCCGCCGCCCGTCAGGCGGTCGATCCGCGTCAGCGAGCGCTCGAGATGGCCGAGGCTCGCCGCGAGTCGCGGGTCGGCGACCAGCGTCTGCACGCTCTTCAGCGCGGCGCTCGCGTCCTGCGGCAGGTGCTGCAGCGCCGGGTTGGCAAGCGTCTTCTTCAATTCGGTGTTGGACTCGCGCAATTCGGCGATCAACGCCGTCGCCTCGGTCGACAGCTTCCTGGCCTGCAGGCCATCGAGGGTGTTGTCGAGCTTGCCGAGCGTGACGTCGGCGTGCTTCGACAGGCCCGCGGTGTCGATTGCCGACAGCCGATCGTTGGCGGTGATCATCAGGCGGTTGAGATTGGCGACGGTGCCCTCGACGTCGAGGTTGTGCAGCCGGTCGATGATCTCCGACGCGGCGTTGACGAAAGCCGTCACCGTCGACGGCGCGCTCGGGATGTAGATGTTGGTGGGCGTCCACTCGATCGCCAGCGTCGGCGGCGGCGGATCGACGTAGTCGACCTCGAGGTAATTGGTGCCGGTGATTCCCTGCGGTGCCAACCTCACGCGCAAGCCGCGGTCGACTTCAAGCTTGGCGTTGGCCGGGTCGGTCAGGTCGCCCGCGCCGGCGCGGCCGCCGACCAGGCGCGGCTGGATCTGCGCCTCGACCATCACCAGCCGCGCGCGCTGGGTCATCGGCATCTGTTGCTGGTAGACGTTGTAGGTGAACCCGATCGCCGTGACTTCGCCGATCACCACGCCGCGGTATTTCATCTTCGAGCCGATGTCGAGCCCCTGCACCGACTCGTTGAAGTAGGTCTCGATCGTGATCTTGCGCTCGAACCAGCGACCGGAGCCGATGATCAACAGCATCACCACGCCGGCGGCGATCGCGCCGATGACGAACAGGCCGAGTTTGAAGTAGTTGGCTTGCTGGCTCATTTAAATTGGCGATGGGCGAAAAGGCAACCGGCGCTCAGGCGGCTTCGGCAACGGCTTCGCGGCGGAAGAACTGCCGCACCCAGGGATTGTCACTTTCGTCGCGCAACTTGCGCGGGTCGCCTTCGGCGATGATGCCCTTGACGCGCTTGTCGAGCATGATCACGCGGTCGGCAATCGCATAGATGCTCGCCAGCTCGTGCGTGACGATGACGAACGTGACCCCGAGCGTCTCGGCCAGCCGGCGGATCAGCGCGTCGAGCTCGGCAGAGGTGATCGGATCGAGGCCCGCAGACGGCTCGTCGAGGAACAGGATTCGCGGGTCGAGCGCCATCGCGCGCGCGATCGCCGCGCGCTTTTGCATGCCGCCGGATATCTCGTTGGGCAGGTGGCCGGTGAACTGGTCGAGCCCCACCAGCCCGAGCTTCATGCGCGCGATCAGGTCGATCGCGGGTGCCGGCAGCTTGGTGTACTCCTCGAGCGGCAGGCGCACGTTCTCTGACAGCGTCATCGAACCGAACAGCGCGCCCGACTGGTACATGACGCCGATGCCGCGCAGGATGTCGCGGCGCTGGTCGCCCTCGGCCTGCGTGAGGTCGCGGCCCTCGATCAACACGCGGCCGGCCAGCGGCTCGTAGAGGCCGATCATGTGCTTCAGCAGCGTGCTCTTGCCGCAGCCGGAGCCGCCGAGGATCACGAACACCTCGCCTTCGCGCACGTTGAACGACACGTGCTCGAGGATCGCGCGGTCGTCGTAGCCTGCGGACAGGTCTTCGACGACGATGATGGGTTCGCCGGATGGCATCGCGGTCGCTACTAGATGTCGAGCACGAAATAGACGACGGCGAAAATGCCGTCGACGACGACCAGCAGGATGATGCCCGAAACCACCGCGCGTGTCGCGCTGTCGCCGACCGCCGAGGCGCCTGCCGCCGTCTGCAGCCCGCGCAGGCAGCCCACGCCGGCGATCAGCAGCGCGAACACGAACGACTTGACCCAGCCGGCCATGAAATCGGTGAGGTCGACCGCCGAGTCGAGCTCCTTGAAGAACGTCACCAGCGGAATCGAGAACGTCTGCATCGTCAGCGCGCCGCCCGCCAGCGCGACCAGGTTGGCGAACAGCGTCAGTAGCGGCGTCATCAGCAGCGCGGCAATGATCCTCGGCGTCACCAGGAAGCGCACCGGGTCGAGTCCCATCGTCGTCAGCGCGTCGACTTCCTGGTTGACGGTCATCGTGCCGATCTCGGCGGCGAACGCGGCCCCCGAGCGGCCGGCG
The DNA here is from genome assembly GCA_041691615.1 of Pseudomonadota bacterium. Lineage (GTDB taxonomy): Bacteria > Pseudomonadota > Gammaproteobacteria > Burkholderiales > Casimicrobiaceae > VBCG01. Next base: position 55,113 of record JBEPUI010000014.1, on the reverse strand, counting down.
AGCAGTATTGCCGTCATCAGCGGGCCGAGCTCGCGCAGTATGGACAGGCCCAGCAGGTCGGCGACGAAGATTTCCGCGCCGAAGCGCTTCATCGGCACCGCCGACTGGAACGCCAGGATGAGCCCCAGCAGGAACGAGATCAGCGCGACGATCGGCAATGCGTCGGCGCCGACGCGTTCGCAGATGCGCCAGACATCCTTCCAGCGCACGCTTCTCGGATTGACCGCCGCGTAGGCGAGCGCCGACGTGAGCGACCCGACGAACGACACCATGTTGCGCAGGTCGCGTCCGAGTCCGTAGGACGCGCGCCCCACTTCGGCGACGACGCGAAGCGGCCTCGGCGGCGGATCGAGATCGTGTTCGAGGTTCGCCAGGTCGAATTGCCGGTAGAGCGTCGCGACCGCGGGACGCATGTGCACGATCTCGACGGGTGCGGCACGCGGATGCGACGCCAGGTCGACCAGCAGTGCGATGCCAGCACCGTCGCAATACTCGACGTCGGCGGTGTCGACGATGACCGGGCGCGTGGGCGCGTCGTTCACGGCCCGGTGCGCGGACTCCCACACCGTGGCCACGGTCGACGCGTCGAGCCGTCCCGCCAGCGCGAGCAGGCGGCGCCCATCGGCGGTGTCACTGACTGCGAGGGTTGGCATCGACTATGGACGTCAGCGCGGCGCCACGGCAGCGATGTCGCACATCGGGGGCGCGTGACCGCAAAAACCCTCGCGCGATGCGCAGTCGCCGCATGCGCAATCGCACGAACAGCGATCGCGCAACCAAACCTGCGGCGCGACGGTCCCGACCTGTGATCGCAACGGTGACGACATGCGGACTCGATGACGGCGTGTGCTGCCGGTGCGGCGAGTGTAGCACGCGCGATTGTGCGCACCGGTACCCGTTGGGTTAAGATTCCCGCGCTGCTCACAGCGCGACAACGCGACGCGCATCCACCAGGAGAAACCGTGATGTTCCGTGCATTGCATTGCCTCGCCGTCTCGGCGCTGGTGACGAGCCTCTCCTTCGGCGCCGCGCCGGCCTCGGCGCAGAATTCCGCGCCGGATACGCTCGCGCGCATCAAGTCGGCGCACCGCATCAACGTCGCGTTTTCGGGCGACTCGCCGCCGTTTTCGTTCGTCGACGACGCCAGCCAGCCGGCCGGCTATTCGATCGACGTCTGCCGCCGCGTGGTCGCGCGGATCGGCAGCGAACTGGGAATCGCCGACCTCCCGGTCAACTGGCTCGTGGGCTCGGTGGCGGAGCGCCTCGCAATGATCGCCGCGGGCAAGGCCGACATCGATTGCGCCAACACGTCCGAATCCCTGTCGCGCCTCGAAACGGTGGATTTCTCCAATCGTATTTTCATCGATGCCGGCGGGCTGCTGGTCAAGGCAGACAGCCGCATCGACCGGCTCGCCGACCTCGCCAATCGCAGGATCGGCGTGATCAAGGGCACGACTACCGAAACACGGCTCAACGAAATGCTCAAGGATCGCGGCGTCAACGCGACCGTGGTGACGGTGCGCGAAGGCCCGGAAGGCTCGGCGATGCTCGGATCCGGATCGCTCGACGCATTCGCCAGCGACAAGATCAAGCTGGTCGGGCTTGCCGCTACAGCGGCCAACCCTGATGCATTCCGGATGCTGGCCGACGACATCTCCTTCGAGCCGTACGCGCTGGCGATCGCACGCGGCGACGCCGCGATGCGCCTGTCGGTCAACAGGACGTTGTCGCGGCTGACGGCCAGCGGCGAGATCGACGCCATCTTCAAGCGCTGGATGGGCAAGCTGGGTCGGCCCGGGGGGTTGCTGGCGGCGATGTACCTGCTCAACACGATTCCGCAGTGACACCCGCGCGGCCGGACGTCGCGCGATGAACGCAGGCCCGCCGCTGCTCGATCTGTCGGGCATCACCAAGCGCTATCCCCACGTCGTCGCCAACGACGGCATCGACCTCGCGGTGCGCGCCGGTGAAATTCACGCGGTGCTGGGCGAAAATGGCGCCGGCAAGTCGACGCTGATGAAGATCATTTATGGCGTCGCGCATCCGGACGCGGGGACGATCCGCTGGCAAGGCCGGCCTGTCGACATCGCCAACCCTGCGCGCGCGCGGAAGCTCGGCATCGGCATGGTGTTCCAGCATTTCTCGCTGTTCGAAACGCTGCGCGTCGTCGACAACATCGCGCTGGCGCTCGACCGGCACGAAACGGGTGCCACGCTGGCGGCGCGCGTGCGCGACGTCTCCGCGGCCTACGGACTGCCACTCGACCCCGCACGCTTCGTGCACACCATGTCGGTCGGCGAGCGGCAGCGCGTCGAGATCGTGCGCTGCCTGCTGCAGGCGCCGAAACTGCTGATCATGGACGAGCCGACGTCGGTGCTGACTCCGCAGGCGATCGAGCGGCTGTTCGCAACGTTGCGGCAGATCGCGGCGCAGGGCGTCGGCATCCTCTACATCAGCCACAAGCTGGACGAGATACGTGCGCTGTGCGAGCGCGCGACGATCCTGCGCGACGGGCGCGTCACCGGCGATTGCGACCCACGCCAGGAAAGCGTCGCGTCGCTCGCCCGCATGATGATCGGCAACGAGCTGCCGCAACCGCGCCATCGCGATGCGACGCCGGGTGCGGTGATGTTCGAGGTGAAAGCGCTCGAGCTGCCAGCCGACGACGCGTTCGGCACGCCGCTCGCCGACGTCAATCTCGCAATCCGCCGCGGTGAAATCGTCGGCATCGCCGGCATCTCGGGCAATGGCCAGCGCGAGCTATTGGCGGCGCTTTCCGGCGAGCGCCTCACGCGCAACGAGGCGATCGCGATCGACGGCGTCGGCGTCGGTGCGCAAGGCGCCGCGGCGCGGCGTGCGCGCGGGCTCGCCTACGTGCCGGAGGAGCGACTGGGCCGTGGCGCCGTGCCCGAGCTGTCGCTCGCCGACAATGCGCTCCTCACCGCACATGCGCGCGGGCTGGTGCGCCACGGTTTGATACGCCACGAACGCGCGAGGGACTACGCGCGCGCGACGATCGCCGCATTCGATGTCAAGGCAGGCGGACCGGACGCGCTTGCGCAGTCGCTGTCCGGCGGCAACCTGCAGAAGTTCATCCTCGGCCGCGAAATACGCCAGGCGCCGCGGGTGATGATCGCGGCGCAGCCGACATGGGGCGTGGACATCGGCGCGGCGTCCGAGATCCGCCAGGCGCTGATCGACCTGCGCGATTCGGGCACTGCGGTGCTGGTGGTCTCCGAGGAGCTCGACGAATTGTTCGACATCTGCGACCGCATCGCGGTGATCGCGCAAGGCCGTCTGTCGCCGGTGATTCCCGTGCGCGAAACCGACGCCGCGCGGATTGGCGTGCTGATGGCGGGCGGCGGCGAACGGCGCGTCGCGGCGTGAACATGCGGCGCGACCGTCCGGTGCCGCGCGCGCGAATCGCCCCGCGTGTCGTGGCCGCCGTCGCAACTGCGCGGCGCGAGCGCCGCAGCGCGTGGTGAACTTCCCATTCGTTCGCCTCGAGGCGCGCGCCGCGCCATCGCGCGCGGCTGCCTGGGGTTCGCCATTGATTGCCGTCGCGCTGATGATCGCCTGCGGCAGCGGCCTCTTCTGGCTGCTGGGCAAGGATCCGGTCGCCGCATTGCGCGCGTTCTTCATCGATCCGGTCGCCACGCGCTACGGCGTGGGCGAGCTGTTGCTGAAGGCGAGCCCGCTGGCGCTGATCGGGACCGGCCTCGCGATCGGCTATCGCGCCAACGTATGGAATATCGGCGCCGAAGGCCAATTGGCCGCGGGCGCAATCGCCGGCGGCGGCATCGCGCTGTGGCTGGACGGCAGCCACGCGTCGTGGTTGTTGCCGGCTATGTTCGTCGCCGGTGCGCTCGGCGGCATGGCGTGGGCGGCGATCCCCGCGTTCCTTCGCACCCGCTTCAACGCCAACGAGATCCTCACGTCGCTGATGCTCGTCTACATCGCGACGCTTCTGCTGTCGCTGCTGGTGCATGGCGTGTGGCGCGATCCCGAGGGCTTCAATTTCCCGCAGTCGAGGATGTTCGCCGATGCGGCGCTGCTGCCCAACATCCTCGACGGCACGCGCCTCAATGCAAGTGCACTGCTCACGCTCGCGGTAGTGCTCGCCGCCTGGCTGTTCACGCAAAAGACACTGGTCGGATTCGAAATGCGCGTCGCCGGACTCGCGCCCGACGCCGCGCGCTACGCCGGCATCAGCGCACCGAGGATGGTGTGGCTCGGCCTGATGATCGGCGGCGGTTGCGCGGGCCTTGCGGGCGTCGGCGAAGTCGCCGGCCCGATCGGGCAGCTGATGCCCTCGGTGTCGCCGGGATATGGTTTCGCAGCGATCATCGTCGCCTTCGTCGGACGACTGCATCCGCTGGGCGTGCTGCTCGCAAGCCTGCTGATGTCACTGCTGTACCTGGGTGGCGAGTCCGCGCAACTCGAGCTGAACCTCCCCTCGTCGGTCACCGGCATGTTCCAGGGGTCGCTGTTGTTCTTCCTGCTCGCGGCCGATGTGCTGATCCACTACCGCGTGCGAATCGGCGCGCGCGCCGCCGCATTGCGCGGATGAGCGCGATGCTGATCCAGGTCTTCGTGCTGACGCTGGCCGCCGGCACGCCGCTGGTGATCGCGGCGCTGGGCGAGCTCGTCGTCGAGAAGTCCGGCGTGTTGAACCTCGGCGTCGAAGGCATGATGCTGATCGGCGCGGTGTCGGCGTTCATCGTCACCGTGCACACGCATCTGTCGTGGCTGGGTGTCGCCGCCGGCATGGCCGCCGGCGCCGCGATGGCGCTGGTGTTCGGCGTGATCACGCTGACGCTCAAGGCCAACCAGGTGGCCACCGGGCTCGCGCTGTCGCTGTTCGGCATCGGACTGTCGGCGTTCATCGGCCTGCCGTATGTCGCCGCGGTCGTCGAGCCGATCGGCGCGCTCGACATCCCGGTGCTGTCGGCGATGCCGGTGCTGGGGCCATTGTTGTTCGCGCACAATCCGATCGTCTACCTGTCGCTGGCGCTGTTCGGCGGCGTGCACGGATTCCTGTACCACACCCGCGGCGGCCTTGTCGTCAGGGCGATCGGCGAGTCGCCGCAGTCGGCGCATGCGATCGGCTATCGCGTGATCGCGATCCGCTACGCGACGGTGCTGTTCGGCGGCGCTTGTGCGGGTTTCGCCGGCGCGTACCTGTCGCTCGCCTTCACGCCGTTGTGGACCGAAGGCATGACCGCCGGTCGCGGCTGGATCGCGCTCGCGCTGGTGGTGTTCGCCACGTGGAAACCGTGGCGCGTGCTGGCCGGCGCGTGGCTGTTCGGTGGCGTCACGCTCGCGCAATTCCAGATCCAGGCCGCAGGCATCGACATCCCCGCGCAGCTGCTTGCGATGCTTCCATACGCCGCGACGATCGTCGTACTGGCGTTGATCAGCCGCGATGCGACGGCGATACGCCGCAATTCCCCCGCCGCGCTCGGCAAGCCGTTCCACCCCGACGCCTGACGTGCCGCGATGGCGTAGAATTCGCGGTCCTCGTGGCAGCGTCGGCTGAAGCATTTTGCGCCGGCGAATCGCGGCCGTTGCCGCGAGCGCCCGATCCGAACCTTTCAGACCCACGACACCGGAGCCACCGATGAACCGCCGCCATACCCTGCTCGCCCTGCTCGCGGGCGCAATGCTTGCCATGCCCGTCGCGACGCCGGCGCAAGCACCCGCGAAATCGCCGCTCAAGATCGGCTTCATCTATGTGAGTCCGGTCGGCGACGCGGGATGGACGTCGCAGCACGATATGGCGCGCAAGGCGATGGAGCAGGCGCTGGCCGGCAAGGTCGTCACCCAGTTCGTCGAGAACGTTCCCGAAGGCCCTGACGCCGAGCGCGTGATCCGCGAGCTCGCGCAAAAAGGCAACCAGCTGATCTTCACCACGTCGTTCGGCTTCATGAACCCCACGATCAAGGTCGCCGCGCAGTTCCCGAACGTCAAGTTCGAGCACGCGACCGGCTACAAGAGCGCCGCCAACGTCGGCACGTACAACGCGCGCTTCTACGAAGGCCGCTATCTCGCGGGCATCGTCGCCGGGCGGATGACGAAGACCAATGTCGCAGGCTACGTCGCCGCGTTTCCGATCCCCGAAGTGGTGATGGGGATCAACGCGTTCGCGCGCGGCATGCGCGCCGTCAACCCCAAGGCCGAAGTCAAGGTCGTGTGGACGAGCTCATGGTACGACCCGGGCAAGGAACGCCAGGCGTCGGAAACGCTGGTGTCGCAAGGCGCCGATGTACTGACGCATCACACCGATTCCACCGCCACCGTGCAGGCCGCCGAAGCGAAGCACGTCTATGCGATCGCGTACCACAGCGACATGTCGAAATACGGCCCGCATGCGCAGCTGACCGCCGTCACGCATGTCTGGGACGCGTACTACACGCGCGTCGCGCAATCGGTGCTGGACGGCACCTGGAAGCCCGACCACGTCTGGGGTGGCATCAAGGATGGAATGATCCGGATGGCGTCGTTCAACGCAGTGGTGCCGAAGGACGTGCAGGACCAGATGCTGAAGGCGCAGGCCGGCATCGTCGCGGGCACGCTGCATCCGTTCATGGGCCCGATGAAGGACAACGAAGGCAAGGTCCGCCTCGCCGCCGGCGCCACGATCACCGACGACGCGATGAACAAGATGGACTATTACGTCGAGGGCGTGCAAGGCAAGGTGCCGACCGGCAAGTAGCCGACCCCCCTCGGCGCGCGAATTCATCGACCGGCAAGCAGCCGGACCTCGCACCGGGGGCGCAATCGACCGGCCGTTGAATTGCTCGCCGAAGGCGGGGGATTGCGAACGTCGACGCCGCATCGCGATCGCTGAATCGCCGCGGCACATGCCGATGCGGCGCGTCAGCCGCTGAAGCGCGACAGCAGCGCGAGCAATTTCTCGAATCTGGCGCCGTACGGCGGATGGAGCAGGCGCGTGAAAGCGACGCGCGGCTGCACGAACACCGCCTTGCGATGGGTGAAGGTGAGGAATCCCGCCTCGCCGTGGTAGGCACCGCTTCCCGACGCGCCGACGCCGCCGAACGGCAGCTCCTCGTGCGCGAAGTGCCAGAGCGTGTCGCCGATCGTCGCGCCGCCGGCACGCGTCGCGCGCAACGCCGCGTCGGCTTCGCGGCGGTCGCCGAAAAAATAGAAGGCCAGCGGATGAGGTCGCGCGTTGACGCGCGCGATCGCATCCTTCGCATCGCCGTAGGTCTCGACAGGCAGCACCGGGCCGAAGATCTCCTCGCGCATCACCGCCATCGCGTCGTCCACGCCGACCAGTAGCGTCGGCGCGAGCACGCGCCTCTGCGGGTCGCTTTCACCGAGCGTGATGGCCCGTGCACCTTTCGCCGTCGCGTCGTCGATCAGCGCCGCGAGGCGCGCGTAGTGTCCCGGTGAAACGATCGCCGTGTAGTCCGGATTGCCGGCGATCGTCGGATAGAGGGCGGACACCGCGTGGCGCAACGCGTCGACCATCGCGTCGGCATGTGCGACATCGACCAGCACGTAGTCGGGCGCAATGCAGGTCTGGCCGGCGTTTAACCACTTGCCCGCGGCGATGCGCCGCGCCGCGAGCGCATGGTCGGCGGATGGCGCCACCAGCGCTGGAGACTTGCCGCCGAGCTCGAGCGTGACGGGCGTGAGGTTGCGCGCGGCCGCAATCGCGACTTCGCGCCCAACCGCCGTCGACCCGGTGAAGAACAAATGGTCGAACGGCAGTGCGCAGAACGCGCGCCCGGTTGCCGCATCCCCCTCGATCACCGCGAACTCGTCGGCGGCGAAGTGTCGCGCGACGCTCTCGCGCAACAGCGCCGACGTGCGCGGCGTCAGCTCCGATGGCTTCAGCATCACGCGGCATCCGGCGGCAAGCGCGCCGATGGCCGGCGCGAGCGCCAGTTGCACCGGATAGTTCCAGGGACTGACGATGCCGGCGACGCCGAGCGGCTGGCGCTCGACGAACGCGCGCGCCGGCAGAAGGTGCCACGGGGTCGACACGCGCTCGCGGCGCATCCATCCGGCGAGCTTCGCGCGCGCGTGGCGCGCCGCGGCCGCGACCACGTACAACTCGGCTACGCGTGTCTCGTGCGCGGACCGATGGCCGAAGTCGGCGTCGACGGCATCGACGAATGCGCGTTGGTTGTCGTCCACCAGCGCCATCAACCTCGAAAGACGGTCGCGGCGTGTCGCGAGCGACGGATCGGGCTCGCGCGCGAACGCGGCGCGCGCCGCCTCGAAGCGCGCCACGAGACCTTGGGTCGATGGGTCGCCGGACGGCGCCAACGCGCCGTGCTGCGCGTTCACGGTGCAGCGAACCAGTCGCGCGGCGATCGGTTTTGCGACGCCTCGACCGCGCTGATGCGCGCGGCGAATGCTTCGGCGCAGCGATCCTGAAGCTTGGCGCACTGCAGGAAGTCACCATGCGCGGCAGCGTCGTCGTTGGCAAGCATCGCCACCAGCCCGCGCTCGCCGTACCATTCGGCGTTGTCCGGCACGCGCGCGATCGCCGCCGACAAGTCGGCGCGCGCGTGCGCGGCGTCGCCGTTGTGAAGATAGGCGCGGCCACGCGCCGCCAGCGAATCGGCATCGTTGGCATCGATCGCGATCGCGCGCGAGAAGCTCGCGATCTGCGACGACGCGTCGCGACTCGCGAATCCACGCTGGCGCCACGCGGCACCCCAGTCGGGGCGGCGCGCGAGTGCTGCGTCGAGGTTGGCGGCGGCCGCATCGAGGTCGCCGTCGGCAAGGCGCGCCACGCCTCGCTCGTACGCGCTCTGCGCCGCCGCGCGGTCGTAGCCGCGCCATGCGAGCACCGCGATCACGCCGAACAGGATGACGCCGGTGACAACCCATGCCCGCGACACGCGGTGACGCTCGGCGCTCCAAAGCTCGATGCCGCCTTCGCCGTCGTCGATCGCGTCGGCATCGTCGAGCGCGATGCCTGCGGCCTGCTTGGTGCGCACGACGATGCCCGCGACGCGTTGCGGAAGCTTGCCGCCCGCGGCGTCGATCGATGGCATGCCGCGCAGGAACGTGCGCAATCCCGACGCCGGCTTGGTGTCGTCGAGACGCACGACCAGCATCGGCAGGCGCCGGCCGGCGGCGGCCTCGGCAACGCGCAGGATCGCGACGTCACCTACGCTCGCGCGCGAATGCACGATCACCAGCGCGCGCGGCACCGACGCGGCGGCGACGATCGCGCTGCGCGCGGTGCCATCCTGCGGCGCGATGTCGCACGTCAGCCCGGCCCCGGTCAACGCATTCCTGACCGTATCCGCGGCGAAGCGGTCGGCGGGTGCGAATGCCAGCAGGACCAACGGCATGTTGGCGATCATCCCTCCATTGTAGCCGTGGAAGCGGCGCCGCCGGCAACCCGGGCAGCGGGGCTTGCCGCATAATCGGCGGCTCGCGAACGTCACGGATCGTCAAACCGCCATGCCCGCTTTCCGCACGCTGATCGTCGCCGCGCTGTGCGCGGCCTTCGCAGGTCCCGGCCACGCCCAGCCGGTCGAGCGGATCGTGTTATCCACCGACTGGTTCGCGGAAGCCGAGCACGGCGGGTTCTACCAGGCGGTCGCCGAAGGCATATACCGCAAGCATGGCCTCGACGTGAGCGTGCAGATGGGTGGTCCGCAGGTCAACGGGCTGCAGCTCGCCGCCGCCGGGCGCATCGATGTCGCGATGGGTGACGCGCTTCAGGTGCTGGCGGTCAACGAGCAAGCCGTTCCGCTGGTGGCGATCGCCGCGACGTTCCAGAAAAATCCGACAGTGGTCATCGCGCATCCGGGCGTTGGCTCGCTCGACCAACTCAAGGGCAAGCCGGTGGCCGTGGGTGCGGCGAGCAACACCACGTTCTGGCCGTGGCTCAGGACCCGCTACGGGTTCAACGACGCGCAGAAGCGTCCGTATGGCTTCTCGGTGCAGCCGTTCCTTGCCGATCCGTCGCTGTCGCAGCAGGGATTCGTCACGTCGGAACCGTTCTCGATTGAAAAGGCGGGTGTGACGCCGAAGGTATTCCTGCTCGCCGACCTGGGCTATCCGCCGTATTCGGAGGTGCTGATCGTCTCGCGCGACACGCTCGCCAAGCGCCGCGATGCGCTGGTGCGCTTCGTCCAGGCGTCGGCGGAAGGCTGGAAGAGCTATCTCGCCAATCCGGCGCCGGCCAACGCGCTCATCAAAGAGGCCAATCCGCAGATGACCGACGAACTGCTCGCCTACGGTTACCGCAAGATCGTCGAATACCACCTTGTTGACGGTGGCGACGCAGCGCGGCACGGATTGTTGTCGATGACCGACGCGCACTGGAACGCGACGGTGGACTTCATGCGCGAATCGGCAATCGCCAAGCCGGGATTCGACTATGCACCGGCGTGGACAACGTCGTTGGCGCGCGACACCCAGGTACTGCGCTGAACGCGTGAGCGCCAGCCGCGTGCCGATCGTCGTCGCGCGCGACATCGAGAAAACCTACCTGTCGGGAACGCATGCGCTCGCGCCGGTTTCGCTTTCGATCGGCGCGGGCGAATTCGTCACGCTGCTGGGTCCGTCGGGTTGCGGCAAGACGACGCTGCTGCACCTGATCGCGGGACTCGACACGCCGACGCGCGGCAGCCTGCGATGGTGGGGCGACGGCGCGCCGCCGCAAGCGGGCGCTGCGCAGCGCATCGGCTACGTGTTCCAGTCGCCTGCGCTGCTCCCGTGGGCGCGCGTGCGCGCCAACGTGCGGCTGCCGCTCGATCTCGCGCACGTCATGCGCAGCGACGCCGATGCTGCCGTCGACGGTGCGCTGGCGCGCGTGGGGCTCGCCGATTTCGCGCAGGCGTTGCCGCGCGAACTGTCGGGCGGCATGCGGATGCGAGCCTCGATCGCGCGAGCGCTCGTCACCCGGCCGGCACTGCTGCTGCTCGACGAGCCGTTCGGCGCGCTCGACGAGTTCAGCCGCCATCGGCTGGACGACGAGCTCGTCGCATGGTGGCAGGCCGAACGGCTCACCGTGGTGTTCGTCACCCACAGCATCGCCGAGGCCGTCTACCTGTCGACCCGCATCATCGTAATGGCGGCGCGGCCCGGCCGCATCATCGCCGACCTGCCGGTGGCAGCGCCCTTCCCGCGCGGCAACGCGTATCGCGCCTCGCTCGCATTCGCCGAGCAATGCGTGGCGCTGTCGGACCTGGTCACGCAGGCGTCGCTCGCACAATGAATGACGCGAAGCCGATGTCGCGCGCGGTGCGCATCGCAGCACCGGTGCTGGTCGCGCTGCTGATGCTCGCGCTGTGGCAGGCGGTGGTGAGCGTCTACAGTTTGCCGCGCTGGCTGGTGCCTTCGCCGCGTGCCGTGCTCGACACGCTGGTCGCAGACCGCGCGCTGCTGTGGTCGTCGCTCGAAGTCACCGTCACCATCGCGCTCGCAGCACTCGCACTCGCGGTCTCCGTGGGCACGCTGATCGCGCTCGCGTTCGCGCAAAGCCGCTGGATCGAGGCGTCGTTCTACCCGTATGCGATCCTGTTGCAGGTGACGCCGATCGTGGCGATCGCGCCGCTGATCATCATCTGGGTAAAGGACACGCGCGTGGCCCTCGTGCTGTGCGCGGCGGTGGTGGCGCTGTTCCCGGTGATCGCCAACACCACGCTCGGCCTGCGCAGTGTCGACCCGCTGTTGCGCGACCTCTTCAGGCTGCAGCGCGCGACACGCTGGCAGTTGCTGTGGCGATTGCAGGTGCCGACGGCGTTGCCGTTTTTCTTCGGCGGGCTGCGCATCGCCAGCGGGCTTGCGCTGATCGGCGCGGTGGTCGCCGAGTTCGTCGCCGGCACCGGCGGCCAGGGCGCCGGTCTCGCCTACCAGATCCTGATGGCCGGCATCCAGCTCAACGTGCCGAGGCTGTTCGCCGCGCTGGTGCTGATCGCCGCTACCGGCGTCGTGCTGTTCCTGATCGTCGATGCCGGCGCGCGCATCGCGCTGCGGCATTGGCACGAAAGCGAGCTCGACGGCACCGAGCGCTGACGTTACGCCTTGCGTTAAAAGGGCGGCACGCCGCGATGCCGACGAAAATGTAAGAGAATGTCCGACAGACGTTGCACTGCAACAACGGTTACCGTCGATCAATGCGCCTGTCGCTTCGTTTCATCATTCCCCTGTTGATCGCGCTGGCGCTGGCCGCGTATGCGACGGTTCCGCTGATCGACCACCAGATGCTGTCGTGGTTTTCGCGCGACCTCGACGCGCGCGCGTCGCTGATTGCGAGCACCGCGCAGGATCCCATCGTCGCGCTGCTCAACAGCAGCGACGACGCCAGCATCGAAACCTACTTCAACCGGCTGACCACCGACGAGCGCCTATACGCGGTGGGGCTGTGCACGGAGCAAGGGGTGATGCCGGTCGCCACGCGCGACCTGCCGGGCAACCTCGACTGCGCGACGATGCGCAAACGCCTGGGCGAGCCCGGTCAGTTGCTGCACACCGTGCAGGGGCTGCTGCACGTCGCCGTGCGTCCGCTCGAAGGACCCGGCGGCGAGAAGATGACGCTCGCCGTGGTGCACGACATGAGCTTCGCCGAGCGCCGCAGCGAGGAGACCAAGCGCTACATGCTGGTGTTCTTCGTCGCGCTGGGCGCCGTGATTGCGCTGATCACCGTGGCCATTGCGCAGATGTCGTGGCGCGGCTGGGTGACGGGCCTGCGCGCAATGCTGCGCGGCGAAGGGCTGCTGCGTCCGGCGGGCGGCATCATCGTTCCCGAGCTCGCCCCGCTCGCGCGCGACGTGCGCAAGCTGGTGCGCGACCTCGAGAGCCACTACCGGCCGCGCGACGAGGACCAGATCAGCTGGACGCCCGCCGCGCTGCGCAGCGTGCTGCGCGGCGACATGCAGGGCAACAACGTGATCGTCGTGTCCAACCGCGAGCCGTACATGCACATCCGCCGCGGCGACAAGATCGAGGTGCTGCGCCCGGCCAGCGGGCTCGTCACCGCGCTCGAGCCGGTGATGCGCGCATGCTCCGGAACCTGGATCGCGCACGGCAGCGGCAGCGCCGATCGCGAGACCGTAGACGAGCACGACCACGTGCCGGTGCCGCCGGGCGATCCCGCGTACCGGATCCGCCGCATCTGGCTCACCGCCGAAGAGGAGACCGGCTATTACAGCGGCTTCGCCAACGAGGGACTTTGGCCGCTGTGCCACATCGCCCATGTGCGGCCGATCTTTCGCGCGACCGATTTCGACTACTACCGCGCGATCAACCAGCGATTTGCCGACGCCGTGGTCGAGGAAGCGCAGCGCGACGATCCGATCGTGCTGGTGCAGGATTATCATTTCGCGCTGCTGCCGAAGATGGTGCGGGAGCGGCTGCCGCGCGCGACCATCATCACGTTCTGGCACATTCCGTGGCCCAACCCCGAGGCGTTCGCGATCTGCCCGTGGCGCAACGAATTGCTCGACGGCCTGCTCGGCAGCAGCATCCTCGGCTTCCACACCCAGTTCCATTGCAACAACTTCCTCGACACCGTCGACCGCACGCTCGAAGCGCGCGTCGATCGCGAGTCGTTCACCGTGACGCGCGAGGGCCAGCGCACGCAGGTGCACCGGTATCCGATCTCGATCGAATGGCCGCCCGAGGCGATGCAGGACCAGAGCGAGATTCCAGCCGCGCGAAAAACGGTGCGCGATCGCCTCGGCCTGCCCGACGACCAGCTGATCGGCGTCGGCATCGACCGTCTCGACTACACAAAAGGCATCCTCGAGCGCTTCAGCGCCGTCGACCGGCTGCTGCAGCTCGAGCCGCAATGGACCGGCCGGTTCACGTTCGTGCAGATCGCCGCGCCCACGCGCGGGATGATCGACGACTACCGCGATTACGCGACCCGGGTGACCAAGCTTGCCGCGGATATCAACGCGCGCTACCCCAAGGCGAAGCACCCGCCGATACTTCTCATTTCCGAGCACCATGACACGCGCGCCGTATACGAATATTTCCGCGCCTCCGACTTGTGCTTCGTGTCGAGCCTGCACGACGGCATGAACCTCGTCGCCAAGGAATACGTCGCGTCACGCGACGACGAACAGGGCGTGCTGATCCTGTCGCAATTCGCGGGCGCGTCGCGCGAGCTGCCCGAGGCGCTGGTGGTCAATCCGTACGACGCCGACCAGTGCGCCGCCGCGTTGCATCTCGCGCTGACGATGCCGGCCGACGAGCAACGCGCACGCATGCGCCTGATGCGCGCGCTGGTGCGCGATTTCAATGTCTACCGGTGGGCGGGGCGGATGCTGATGGACGCGGCGATGATGCGCCAGCGCAACCGCCTGTTCGCGTTTCGCCCACCGAGCCACAATTGATGCGCGAACGCACGCCCCGCCGGCCACGCGCGCATCGCGCACCCATCGAAGCACGGATCCGGCGCGGGCCGCCTCCGCCGCTGGATGCCGCCTGCGCACTGTTCCTCGACATCGACGGCACGCTGCTCGACATCGCGCCCACGCCGGATCGCGTCCGCGTCAGTCCCCGCCTCGCCGCGTTGCTGCCTGCCGTTTCCACGCTACTCTCCGGCGCGGTCGCGCTGGTCACCGGGCGCGCCATTCGCGACACCGACCGGATGTTCGGTGAGTTGGTGCTGCCCGTCGCCGGCCAGCACGGCTGCGAGCGCCGCGACGCCGAGGGTACGCTGCACCTGCACGCGCCGAACCCGGCCACGCTCACGCGGTTGCGCCGGCTGATCGCGGAATTCGCGGCGCGCCACGAGGGCCTGTCGCTCGAGGACAAGGGCAGCACGCTGGCGCTGCACTACCGCGCGGCACCACAGCTTGCGTCGCACGTCCACCAGGTGATGCGCGCGCAGGTCGAGTTCGCGCGCGACGAAGGTTTTCGACTGCAGCCGGGGAAGCGCCTGCTCGAGGTGCGCCCGGAAGGCCGCGACAAGGGCACGGCGATCCGCGACTTCATGCAGGAGCGGCCGTTTCGCGGTCGCCTGCCGGTGTTCGTCGGCGATGACCGCACCGACGAGCACGGCTTTGCGGTGGTGCGCTCGATGCACGGCATCGCCGTCAAGGTGGGTCCCGGCAAGACGATCGCCAACCACCGGCTCGATGACGTCGCTGCGGTGCGGCGCTGGCTCGACGCCGCCGTGGCGGACGCATGAGCGCAACGCTCGACCTGGCGCTCATCGGCAACGGCCGGATCGCGATGCTGGTCGATGCCATGGGCTCGGTCGTCTGGGGCTGCTTTCCGCAGATCGACGGCGACCCGGTGTTCTGCACGTTGCTCGACGCGCCGAAGGCGGGTGCCGCGCGCGGCATTTTCGCCGTCGAGCTCGATGATTTCGCGAGCAGCGACCAATGGTACGTGCGCAACACCGCGGTGTTGACCACGCGGCTCGTCGACAGCGCGGGCGGAACCGTCGAAATCACCGACTGCCTGCCGCGGTTCATCCAGCACGGCCGGATGTTCCAGCCGATGCTGCACGTGCGGCAGGTCAAGCGCATCGCCGGCAGCCCGCGCATCACCATCCGGCTGCGGCCCGCGTTCGACTACGGGCATGCGCCGCAGCCGCCGGTGCGCGGTTCGAGCCACCTGCGCTACACGCTGGGCAACCAGACGCTGCGGCTCACCACCGATGCGCCGCTGGCGGCGGTCGCCGAGGAGAAATCGTTTCTGTTGCACGACGATGTCACGTTATTTTTCGGCGATGACGAGACGATCCCCGAGTCGCCGCGGGAACTCGCGCGGCGCTTCGTCGACGATACGGCGGACGCGTGGCGGCAATGGGTGCGCCGGCTGGCGATCCCGTTCGAATGGCAGGAAGCGGTGATCCGCGCGGCCATCACGCTCAAGATGAACGCCTGCGACGACACCGGCGCGATCGTCGCCGCCGTGACGACGTCGATTCCCGAAGCGGCCGATTCCGGGCGCAACTGGGACTACCGCTACTGCTGGCTGCGCGACGGCTATTTCGTCATCGACGCGCTCAACCGGCTCAACGCCACCGACACGCTGGAGCGCTACCTGCGCTACCTGGTCGACATCGCCGCCAACGCGGGCAACGCCGCCTTGCAGCCGGTCTACCGCATCAACGGCGACGCCGCGCTGGTCGAGTCGACGGTGCCGAACCTGCCCGGCTACCGCGGCATGGGCCCGGTGCGCATCGGCAACGACGCCTACCGGCAGGTGCAGAACGACACCTATGGCTCGGCGGTGCTCGCCGCCACGCACGTGTTCTTCGACGCGCGTCTGCAGGAGCCCGGAAACGAGGCACTGTTCGCGCGCCTCGAGACCCTAGGCGAGCGCGCGCTCGCCTGCCATGACCAGCCCGACGCCGGCATCTGGGAATACCGCGGTCGCGAACGCGTGCACACTTTTTCGTCGGTGATGTGCTGGGCGGCCTGCGACCGGCTCGCCAAAATCGCGCAGCGCCTCGGCCTCGCAGAGCGTGCCCTGCGGTGGCAGGCGGATGCGGCGCGCATCGCGCAATTCATCGACACCCACTGCTGGAGCGAAAAGCGCCAGGCATTTGTCGCCGCTGCCGGGAGCGAGGAGCTGGATGCGAGCCTGCTGCGGCTGATCGACGTCGGGTACCTTGCGCCGACCGATCCGCGGTTTGTCGGCACGGTCAACGCGATCGAGCGCGAGCTGAAGCGCGGCGACTTCGTGTTTCGCTATCTCGAGCACGACGACTTCGGCGTTCCCGCCAACGCGTTCGTGGTGTGCACGTTCTGGTTCGTCAACGCGCTGGCCGCGATCGGCCGCGTCGCCGAAGCGCGCGAGCTGTTCACCACGCTGCTCGATTGCCGCAACCGCCACGGCCTGCTGGCCGAGCATCTCGACTCGGTGACGCGCGAGCCGTGGGGCAATTTCGTGCAGACCTACAGCATGGTCGGCATCATCGAAGGTGCGATCCGGCTGTCGCAACCGTGGGACGAGGCGTTCTAGAGTCAGGGCGAGTGCCATGTCGGCCCGATTTCCCGGTGGATTTGCCTGGGGTCGACTTGTAGCGCGGGCCGCGGCGCGCGAAAATAGCCGAGGCTGCGCAGGTCACAGGCCCGAGGTGCAGACGATGCAACGAAGCCCGGTGTCGAAACATCGCGAGACGCCTTCGGCGCGCGATTTCGCGGCGGCGTTCGCCACGCTCACGCAGATTGGCGAAGGCTGCCCGTCGCCGGCGGAGTTTGCGCGGCGCGGCGTGGCGCTGCTGCCGCGCCTCGTGGGCTCGGAAATCACCACGCTGTCCGTCTGCGACCTGGCCACGGGCCGGCGGCGCGTCGTCAGCAATCCGCACAACGCAATATCCCGAGATGCGCTCGGCGCGTTCGACCGCCATTTTTTCGCGCACCCCCCCCGTGCGCTACCACGCGACGCATCACGCCGGTGGCGTCCACCGGATCAGCGACTCGATGCCCGCTGCCGCGTTCCGCGCGACTCCGCTGTATGCCGACTACTACATGAAGGTGGGGCTCGACCATTCGCTGGCACTGCCGCTGCACGTTGACGGCGACTTGCTGGTGAGCTTCGTGTTCAACCGGCAGCATCGCGATTTCGGCGATCGCGAGCGCGATCTGCTGGAGCACCTGCGGCCGCAGCTCGCCAATCTGTTTCGCGCGTCGGTCGCCCTCGCGCAAATGCGCGCGTTCGAGCATTCGCCGGCCTGCGTCCCGGCCAATATAGTCGCTGCGCCCGATGCACCCGCCTGTGCGACGGCCACCGCTTCTGCCGGTGCTTCTGCCGCCACTTCCGCCGGCGCAGGTTCCGGCGCTTTCGGCACTTCGACGAGCGAATCCGCGACGCCCGCGGCGGCTTGGCCGCGACTTGCCGCCGACCGCCTCGCGGCGCTGACGCCGCGCGAGCGCGAAGTGCTGGGATGGGTGAGCGCCGGCAAAACCAACGCGCAGATCGGGCAGATCGTCGGCGCGAGTCCGCGCACGATCGCCAAGCATCTCGAGCGCGTCTACCAGAAACTTGGCGTCGAGTCGCGCACGGCGGCGGCAATGCGCGCATCCGCACCGGCCACTGCGCCGCCGACCCGCGCACTGCGCGACGCGTGATGGACTTCGTACAGGCCGCGCCGATCCTGCGCAACCAGTACCGCGACGATGACCTGTTGCAGGATTACCTCGCGCGCGTACTGCCGCGGGACATCCACGCCGCCGTCGAGACAGATTTCGACGAGCTGGGCGAGCATGCAGCGCGCGCGTGGGCCGAAGCGCGTGCGCGATCGTCGCAAATGCCCGCGCTCACGCAATGGGATGCGTGGGGCGCGCGCATCGATCGCATCGAGACCACAACGGCGTGGCAGCGCGGCGCCGGTTTGTGCACGCACTATGGGCTCGTCGCCGCGGGTCATGACGAGGCGCATGGCGCCTTTGCGCGCACCGACCAGTTCACGCGCGTCTACCTGCATCACGTGGCGAGCGAGTTCTACACTTGCCCGATGGCGATGAGCGACGGCGCCGCCGCCGCGCTCAAGGTTGCCGCGAACCCCGCGTTGCTCGACCGCGCGCTGCCGCACCTGCTGTCGCGTGACCCATCCACGTTGTGGTTGTCCGGGCAGTGGATGACCGAGACCGCCGGCGGGTCCGACGTCGGTGACACCGCCACGCTCTCGCGCCGCGATGCGGGCGGCCGCTGGCGATTGCACGGCCGCAAGTGGTTCACGTCGGCGGTGGTCGGCGAGATGGCATTGACGCTTGCGCGACCCGAGGACGCCGGCGACGGCGCAGCCGCGCTGGCGTTGTTCTACGTCGAAACTCGTGATGCGGAGGGCCGCTGGAATGGCATCCGCATCGACCGTCTCAAGGACAAGCTCGGCACACGGGAATTGCCCACCGCCGAAATCCACCTCGACGGCACGCTCGCCGAGCCGGTCGGCGATCTCGCGCATGGCGTGCGATCGATCGCGCCGATGCTCAACGTCACGCGCACCTGGAACGCCGTCTGCGCACTGGCGACGATGCGCCGCTGCCTGGCGCTCGCGTTCGACTACGCGCGCGTGCGCCGTGCGTTCGGCCGTACGCTGATCGAGCAGCCGCTGCATCGCGCGACGCTGTCCGCGCTGCAGGCGCAATTCGCGGCGGCGTTCCATCTCGTCTTCTTCGTGACCGAACTGCTGGGCCGCGTGGAAACGGGCGGCGCCACCGCAAGCCAGTCGGCGCTGCTGCGCGTGCTGACGCCGCTCGCCAAGCTCTGGACCGGCAAGCTCGCCGTCGCCATCGCATCGGAGTGCTGCGAAGCGTTGGGGGGCGCCGGCTACATCGAGAACACCGGCATGCCGCTGCTGCTGCGCGATTCACAGGTCTTTGCGATCTGGGAAGGCACGACCAACGTGTTGTCGCTCGACGTTTTGCGCGTGCTGTCGGCGCAAGGCATCGACGGATTCATCGCCGAGGCTGACGCACTGCTGGCCGAGGCCGGCGGCGATCGCCACGGCGTGCACTCGGCCCTTGCCGCTGCGCGCGAATGGCTCGCTGCGCACGCCGCCGATCGTGACCGGCTCGAAGCCGGCGCACGCGGGCTCGCGTTGACGCTGGCACGTTGCTTCGCCGCCGCGCTGCTCGCGCGCCATGCGGCGTGGTCCGCGCGCGAGCGCCACGACGCGACCGCCGGCGGCTCGCTGGCGACGTTCGTCGCGCAAGGTCTCTCGCGGGCCGGCTCCCTCATGGACTAGGCGGCAAGCGGCCGGTCTCGCGGCATCGCCGCTGTCACGAGCCCGGCTGCGGCGCTTCCGTCTCGCGCGCCTGCGTGATCGCCTGCAACAGGACGTCCGGCTCCTGTGCGCCGGACACCGCGACCTGTCCGTCGAAAATCAGGAACGGCACGCCGGTGACGCCGAGCTTGCGGGCGCGCACGTCCATCGCGGCGATGTCCTCGCGACCGCCATCGCCGTCGAGGTATGCCCTCGCCTCTGCGGAATCGAAACCGGCGTCGCCAGCAATCGCGGCGAGCACCGCAGCGTCACCGACGTTGCGGCCCTCGACGAAATAGCCGGCGAACAGGCGCTCGACGAGGTCGTCCGCGTCCCCCTCGTGCTGCGCCCAACTGATCAGGCGGTGGGCCGCCAGCGTGTTGGGCTGCACGGCGATGCGGTCGAAGTCGAACGCGATGCCCACGCTTTCGCCCGCGGCGCGCACTCGCGCGTAGATTTCACCTGCGCGCGCGGGTCCGCCGAACTTCGCTTCCAGGTATTGCTTGCGGGCTACACCTTCGGGCGGCAGGTCGGGATTCAGCTGGAACGGATGCCAGTTGACGCGCGTCTCCAGCGCGGCATCCTCGCGATGCAACTGCGCCAGCGCCGACTCGAGGCGGCGCTTGCCGATGTAGCACCACGGGCACACCACGTCGGAAACCACGTCGATCATGAAAGTCATTGCATCCCCGCAGGCGTTGTCCGGATACGC
The DNA here is from genome assembly GCA_041691615.1 of Pseudomonadota bacterium. Lineage (GTDB taxonomy): Bacteria > Pseudomonadota > Gammaproteobacteria > Burkholderiales > Casimicrobiaceae > VBCG01. The sequence goes on along the minus strand of JBEPUI010000014.1, from coordinate 34,729 downwards.
AATTATCGTCCCGGGCGCTGCGAGGCGATAATCGGCGGCGATGAAAGCCGCGCTGTCACGCTGGGACGTATTCTGCCGCGTCGTCGACCATTCCGGCGACGCCGGTGTGTGCTGGCGTCTGGCGCGGCTGCTCGCGCACCAGCATCGGCTCGACGTGACGCTCTGGATTGACCGGCTGCCCACGCTCGCACGCATCGTCGACGGCGTGGCGCCCGGCGCTCAGGACCAGCGGGTCGACACGGTGCGCATCCGCGTGCTTGGCAACGACGGGGACGCGAATGGCAATGGGGGCGGCGACGCCGCCGCGGGCCCTGCTGGCGGCGACGCGGCCACGGGGCGAGCGGCGCCTGCCGACGTCGTCGTCGAGGGCTTCGGCTGCGGGCTGCCCGGCCGCTATCTCGACGCGATGGAGCGGACGCAACCGGTGTGGATCAATCTCGAATACTTGTCGGCGGAGCCCTGGGTTGACGGCGCGCATGGCCTGCCTTCGCCGCAACCGACGCGTCCGCTGACCCGCTGGTTCTTTTTCCCCGGCTTCACCGCCGCGACCGGTGGCCTGCTGCGAGAGCCTGCGCTGCTCGCGCAGCGCGCGGCGTTTGCCGGCGAGCGCCGTGACGACGCGCTCGCAGTGTCGCTGTATTGCTACGAAAACGACGCGCTGCCTGCGCTGTTGGATGCATGGGCGGACAGCGCGCAACCGGTTCGCCTCGATGTCCCCGAGGACATTGCGCCCCGCGCTTTTGTACGATGGCTGGGCACGCCGCTGCCGGCCCCGCACGGCCGCATCGAGCGCCGGGGCCTGACGATCAACGTCCGGCCTTTCGTCCCGCAGCCGTCATTCGACCGGCGGTTATGGGCGAGCGACCTTAATTTCGTCCGCGGCGAGGATTCGTTCGTGCGCGCGCAGTGGGCGCAGAAGCCGTTCGCCTGGCACATCTATCCGCAAGCTGGCGATGCGCATCGCGCCAAGCTGGCGGCATTTTGCGATCGCTACCTCGCCCAAGTCGCGCCGGCGACCGCGGCCGCGCTACGCGCGTTCTGGCAGGCATTCGACGCCGGCGACGGCGAGGCGACGGGCCGTGCCTGGCCGGACTTTCGCGATGCGTTGCCGGCCCTGCGCCGCCACGCGACTCCCTGGGCACTGCAGCTGGCGGCACTGCCCGAGGTCAGCGACGCGCTGGTCAAATTCGCCAAAAGCCGTTACAGTTGAAGGCTTTGTCAAATATCGCCCAGGCTTGCGTCGGTCAGGTGACCTACGCGCGCCGTTCCGTCGCGCCGTGTCGCCAATGCGCGCCGATGCGCCATACGGCGCCGGGCCAACCGCCGGGAACGTCATGAAAATCGCTCAGGAAGTGCGCGCAGGCAACGTCATCATGGTCGGCAAGGACCCGATGGTCGTGCAGAAGGCCGAATTCACCAAATCGGGTCGCAACGCTTCGGTGGTCAAGATGAAGCTCAAGAACCTCTTGAGCGCCGGCGGCACCGAGACCGTCTATCGCGCCGACGACAAGTTCGAGACCGTGCAGCTCGAAAAGAAGGAAGCGACGTATTCGTACTACGCCGACCCGATGTACGTGTTCATGGACGGCGAGTTCAACCAGCACGACGTCGAGAAAGAGAACATGGAAGGCGCGCTGCCGTACCTCGAGGACGGCCTCGCCTGCGAGATCACGTTCTACGAAGGCCGCGCGATCTCGATCGAGCTGCCGAACACGGTCGTGCGCGAAGTCACCTATACGGAGCCCGCGGTCAAGGGCGACACGTCGGGCAAGGTCACCAAGCCCGCCAAGATCGCATCGGGCTTCGAAATCGCCGTGCCGCTGTTCGTCAGCACCGGCGACAGGATCGAAGTCGACACGCGCACCGGCGAATACAAGCGCCGCGTGTAGTCGCCGGCGCGCGGGATTATTTGAGCGCCAGGTCGGCGCGCGCCGCCGGCAAGCCCTTCTCGGCCGCCTTCGGCGGCGTCGCCACCACGAACAACCGTTCCGGCGCGATGCCGCGCCCAACCATTTCGTCCTTGACCGCTTGCGCGCGTCGCGTTTCCAGCTCGCGCAACGTGTCGGCGTCGACCTGCAGGTGGTCGTGCAGCATCGCTTCCATGTCGGCCGCTGGAACATCCTTCAGCATTCCGATGAAGTTGCGCGGGCGCTCTTTGATCGGTGCTTCCTTGTAGGCCGCCGACAAAAAACGTTGCCGCTCGTCGGCATTCACCACGACCGCTGCGGCATCCGCGGGCGGCGTGTTGGCATCGATCAGCGCCTTGACCTTCTGCTGGCGAATCGCGCGCTCGACTGCAGCGTGACGCAGCGCCTCGGTATCCGCATCGACATCGTTGCGACCGGCAATGTCGACTTTCAGCTGCGGCCGCGCCTTCAATGCGTTGCCCAGCTTGTCGAGCTTGGCTGCTGCGGCGGCGGGCAGATGCGCCGAGCCCGGGTCGAAGGCGATGTACGACAGCTCCTCGCCGCCTCCGAACGCCGCGCCGAGCAGCGCGAATGGCGCGGTCACCGCCTTTTGCAGCAGGTTGACGATCACGCGCACGATCAGCCCGCCGACCGAGAACTGCGGATCGTCGAGCGACCCCGAGATCGGAAGGTCGACGTCGATTACGCCGTGGATGTCCTTGAGCAACGCGACGGCCAGCAACACCGGCAGCTTGGTTGCCGTCGGGCTGTCGACGTGTGCGCCGAAGGTCAGCTGGTCGAGCACGACCTTGTTGTCGGCGGTCAGCTTGCGGTCGCGAACCCGGTAGTGCACGTCGAACGACAGCTTGCCCTTGGTAATGCCGTAACCCGCGTACTTCGCCGAATACGGCGACAGCGGCGGCAAGTCGATGTCGTGCGCGCTGCCGGTGACATCGAGCACCAGGTCGCGCGCAAACGGATTGACCGATCCTTTCACTTGCACTGGCGCCGTGCGCTCGACCTTGGCGGCGATGTCGACATTGCCCGCCTGCGTGGCCGACATCGACGAAACGCTGCCGCCGACATCGGTCAGGTCCGCCGTGTAGTTCGGGCGGATGTAGAAGTCCGAATAGCGGACGTTGCCCCGCGCGAGCGTGATGTTGCCGATCGACACCGGTAGCGCCGAAGGCTCGCTCGCCGGGGACGGCGGCGGCGCCGGCAGCGATGCCGCCTCCGCATTCCCGGGCGATGTCCGCGCGATAGGTCGCGACGTCGGCGTGTCGGCCGGCGACGGTGCTGCGGCCTGTGGCAGCGGCGCTGCGTCCGCTGCACCTGGCGTGGACTGCGGCGGCTTCAGCAGCCGCACGAAATTGATCGTCGCATCCTCGTGGACGATGACGCGCGCGAAGAAGGCCTCGACCGCGATCGACGCAATGTCGACACGCGGCGGATTGACTGTGGCATCGACGCCGTTGATCGCGATTTTCTTCCAGCGTGCGAGATCGTTCGCCGTCGGCGTGTCGAGGGCGGCGAAGTCGGTGACGGTCACGTCGCCGCTCCATCGCACGCGCGTGGCGGCAGCCGGCGTTTCCTCCGCGGCGCCCACCGCCAGCCGCCCGCCTGCCGCCAGTGCGCCCGCGGTCACTGTCACGTTGACGAGCGGATCGAAGTACGGCTGGAGCGGCGCGAGCGCGATGCCGCTCGCATCGACGCGAAGACGAGCCGAAAATGGACTGGCGGTGACCGGGCCGCTCGCGGCGATTCGGCCGCCGTCGCCGACGACCGCGCGCGCCTCGACCGCCACCGGCCTGGCGCGTACGTTGGAGAGATTGTCGGCGGTGAGCGCGACATCGCGCAATTTCCAGGCAACCGCTTTGGCTGGAACGCGGTCGTCGATGTCAATCGCGTAGCGATCGAAAACCGTGTGCCTGACCGAGACCACCCAGGCCACCGGATCCTTGCTTTCGACGCGGCCCGATGCGGGTGCCGCGCGCAACAGGCGCTCGAAGTTGATGCGGCCATCGCCGTCGCGATGCACGTCCAGCGCGCCGCCCCGGCTGGTCAGCGTGGCGATTTGCGCCGTGCGCGCCGCGACATCGACGACGATGCCCGTCAGCGCAACCCGTGGCACCCGCCACAACGGCGTGCGCTCGCCCGGCAGCGCAAGCTTCAGGCCGTCGAACGATGCTTCGCCGGCCTGCACGGTGAACTTCGCGGCCTTCGGATCCGGCGCATAGGCAAAGTCACCCGATACGCTCAGCGAGCCGTCCTGCACTTCGAGGTTGAGCGCTTCGGCGTAGTAAGGATAAAAGCGGCGCAGCGAGAGTTTGCCGATCGCGATGTGCCCCGATGACTCGAGCGTTGCCGGAACGATGTCGATGTCCGCCTTCGCCGTCGCGCCGAATTCGCTGGTCATCGCCGCGCGCACGTGCGCGCGCTTGGTGTCGGACGTGGACAGGTCGGTGATGTCCAGTGCGACGTCCCCGTACGTGACGCGGTAGGCCGGTTTGACCGCTTCGTCGGCGGCGCGAATCACGCCGCCGCTGATGGCGACCTTCTCCACGTCGACGCGCCACGGCGGCGACGCGTCCGCTGCCGCAGGCGTGGCCTGCGGTTCGATCCACGGCTCGGTGAGATCGATCACCCCGTTGCCCCCGCGGCGAACGGCGAGCTGCGGGCGATCGACCACCACGGAATCGACAACCAGCGTACGCTGGAAAAAGTCGAGTCGTGCGACGTGCGCGCTCGCGCGTGCGACCGCCACGGCATCGGCACCATTGAGCCGTTGCACGGCGAAGTTGTCGAGCGTCACCTGACCCGACAGCCACAACGAGCGCGACTGCGGGTCGCCTTCGCTGAACACGAGCTTGGCTCGCGTCGACAATGTGCCCGACACGACTTTTGCGCGCAGCTTGACCGGCAGGTAGGCGAGATATTGCGTCAGCGACAATGCGTCGATGTCGATGTCGAGCGATGCATCGCGCTCGCGCGCGAACGGCGTCGTCGTCCCTGACAAGTCGAACGGGCTGCCGTTGACCTTCGCGGCGATGTGCGGCAGCACCTGCACCGCCGTCTGGTACGGCAGGCTCGACAGGAACGGAATGCCGACGCTGATCGCACGGACCTCGTGCGCGCGATGCACGGGACGGTCATCGAAGTCGAGCGTGCCGTCGTGGATCTCAATGTTGTTCAGCGAGAACCGCGCGGGCGGCCCGCCGTCATCGGCGAGCGCGGCGTCGATCAGGTCCTGGATGCTGTATGACCCATCCTCGTTCCGGGTGATGCCGATACGCGGATGCTCGATCGTCACATGGTCGAGAACCGGTGCCCAGTGCCACAGCGAGGACGGCGACACGTCGAGTGCGACCCGGTCGATCGCCAGCAACGCGGGCGTGTTCGGCACGGCAGCGCCTACCGCCAGGCGATCGACACGCATCGCGAGCGTCAGCGGATTGAACGCGACCTTGCCGACGGTGACCGGGCGATGCCATTGCGCCGACAGGTTTTTTTCCAGCACGTGGCGCGCGATCGCCGGCACCGCGAAATACAGCACGATCCCCAGCACCAGCAGCGCAACGATCAGGTAGAGCGCGAGCCGCAGCAGCCTGCGTGCCCAAATTGACGCGATGACGGGAACAGCGACCATCGGGAATGAAGGAATGACGAGTTCGCGTGTGTGACGGGCGTTCGCCGCGCATGCACACGGTCAAAGCGGAATAGTAACCCCCTTGCGGTCGCTAATCCTTGGCGCGCGCGCAGCCGGGTATGACGTGTCGGAACGCACCAGCGGCATCCTGAGATATTGCGAATGCGTCTCGTTTACGATAAACTCTGATTCTGGTGTTCCCGCTACGACCCCCTTGGATTCGCTTTCGCTCACGATGCCGCGCGCCCACGGCTTTTCGCCGCCCCGTCAACGCGCGGCGAAATGGGCCTTCGTCGCGGCCGTGCACGTTGCTTTGCTCGTGGCGTGGTGGCACTACGCGTCGCCGCGGGAGGGTGCGCGCAGCGCGAGACGGGTCCTGGTGAGCCTCATCAGCGAGCCCACGCCTCCACGGATTCCCCCGGTCGTCGCCAAGTCCGCGCCGCGCGTCCGTCACGTTACCGCGCCACCGCCGCTGCTTGCCGCTCCGCCGGAAACGCCGGACGCATTGGCAATTGCGATCGTGCCGATTCCTGCGCCTGCGCCGATCGCGGCGCTCGAGTCACTGCCGGTCGCCATGCACTTGCCTCCGGCGAGACAGGCAGCGAGTGCCGGGACCGCTCCATCGTTTTCAGCGGCGTACCTGAGCAATCCCGCGCCGGCCTATCCCTCGTCGGCGCGGCGCAACGGCGAACAGGGCACGGTGGTGTTGCGCGTGCTGGTCAACGCGGCCGGCGACCCCGAGCGCGTGGAGATCAACCATTCGAGCGGCTTCGATCGTCTCGACCGCGCGGCGCTCGATGCGGTCCGGCAATGGAAATTCGTGCCGGGACGGCGCGACGGCGAAGCGATCACCGCGTGGGTCAACGTGCCGCTGATGTTCTCGCTCGCCTCATAGCACGCCGAACAATTCGAGCGCGCGGCGCTGCGGATTCGTGCGGTCCGAGAGCGCCCGCCACACGCTCGCAGCCGATTCGAGGATCTCGCCGTCAGTCGCGGCGCGCAGGCCGTCGTTACCGGCGTGGCTCGCCGGATGCGCGTGCGAGCGCACGCGCCGTAGCACCTCGCGCGCGGCAGCATCGGCGTCGGCGCAACGCGCAGCGGTTTCGATGATCGCGCACAGCACGGTTTCCACGTAGGTCGCCAGCCCGGTGCGCGGGCAGGCGAGCGCAATGCGCGGCGCGTTGCCCGCGAGACCCGCATCGATCAGTTCGCTGTTGACGCGTTGCCAGCCGCCGGCCAGCGGCGCGGCGGGTGCCGGCGCGATGTGGTCGGCGATGACCATCCGCGCGATCAGCGACGCCGTGTCGTCCTCGCGCGAAGCGAGGGATTCGTCGTGCAGCGCTCGCGCCGTCGCGCTACCGCGTGCCAGCGTCGCGTGGATTCGCCGCACCGCCTCGGCGTCGGCGCCGAGGTCGTAGCGCACCGCGCCCTCGGCGCGCGACAGCGGCAACGCCGATGGCAGGTTGGTCAGCGCGAACGTGATGCCCGACATCGCCGCCAGCGTCGGCGGCGCGCGGCACCCGGTTGCCCGCGCCGCATAGAGATCGCGGCGAAAAGTGGTGTTGCGCACGAAGTCACGATGCATTTCCACGGCATCAACGGGCGCATCCGCGTCGAGAAGCCGCGCGAAATTCGCCGGCAGCGCCCATTGAGTGTCATTGTCGCGCGCCGTCATGCTGCCCGCGTATTCGAGCCCGACGCCGCGCATCGCCGTCGCGACTTCCTGAAAGTGAAACGGATCGCCCTGCTCCGCCAGGTATTCGTGGATGACATAGCGAACGTCGTCCGCGGCGATTCGCGCAACCTGCCTCGCCGCAGCCGGAGAGGCTGCGAAGTAGCCGGCGCCCTCGCGCGCCATCGCCTGCAGATACACAAGGGCCTTGCGCACACGCTCGGCCGAGTCGCCCGTCTGCCTGCGCGCGGTTTCGCGCAGCAGCACGCGCAACGGCTGGATCGGCGCCCATCCGGGCTGCGCGTTGTAACTCACCATCACCAGCCCATTCGGTGCAAGGCACTTCCTGATCAGCGCATGGACTTCTTCGCGCACCGCCGGGGGCACCCAGCTGTAGACGCCGTGCAGCGTGATGAAGTCGAACGGCGGCAAGTCCGCTTCGAGCAACTCGCCGAAACTGCTGGCGTGAAAGTGCGCGTTGGCGATACCGGACCGGGACTTCACGCGATCGGCGAATGCGATGTGCGGCGCGCTGATGTCGCAGCCATGGAATTCACCTGACGGATGGTTGGCCGCCAGGATCAGCGTCGACACCCCCTTGCCGCATCCGAGATCGCACGCGGTGAACCGGCCCTCGATCGAAGGAGCCTCACATCCGTTGGTGGTGGCGATATAGCGCATCCACGCGGGTGCCAGATGCGGGAAGAAGTCGCCCGTGTATTCGATTTCGGTGGGATAGCCGCCGCTGTTGACGCTCATGGCGCTGGATTGTGCCGCGATTGCGCGCGAAACGCCGGAATCGATTTATCATCAGGGTCGTTCATTGGCCGTCTCGGCCATCCATCGGTCGTAACCAGCAGGAGGAAGCGTTGATCAAGGATCTTGAGGGGAAAGCCGTGTTGATCACGGGTGCGAGCACCGGCATCGGTGCTGCAGCCGCGATCGCATTCGCGCAAAACGGCGCGCGTGTGGCCGTGCATTACAACGCCAGCAAGCAAAAAGCAGAAGAAGTCGCGGCGCGGATTCGCGCAAACAACGGTGAAGCGTTCCTGGTCGGGGGGGACGTCACGCGCCCGGGCAAGCCCGCGGCGATCGTTGCCGAGACGGTGAAGGCGTTCGGCCGCCTCGACGTGCTGATCAACAATGCCGGGGGACTCGTCAAGCGCACGCCGGTTGTCGAATACACCGAAGAATTCCTTGCATCGGTGATCGCGCTCAACGTGACGCAGGTGGCGCTGTTCGTGCGCGAGGCGGCGATCGTGATGCGCAAGCAGGGCAAGGGCAACATCATCAACGTGAGCTCGATCGCCGCGCGCCACGGCGGCGGACCCGGCTCGGTGATCTACGGCGCTTCCAAGGGGTTCGTGTCGACCGCGACGCGCGGGTGGGCGAAGGAGCTCGTCAAGGACAACATCCGCGTCAATGCGCTTTCGCCGGGCGTGATCCTGACGCCGTTCCACGAGCGCTACTCGACGCCCGAAATGCTCGCGACGATGAAGGCGACGGTACCGATGAATCGCCTCGCCACGCCCGACGAGTGCGCCGGCACGCTGCTCTATCTCGCGTCGGACATGATGAGCAGCTACGTCACCGGGCAGATCATCGAGGTCAACGGCGGCCAGTTGATGCCGTGACCCCCCGGCATCGCCACGACGCGGGGATTGGCGCGCCGGCAGTCGCGACGCGGCTCGTCGCCCCGACGAAGAGCACGGCCGGCGGCGCCTGAACTTTTTTCCGCGCACTCCATTCCAGCTTTGGACACAGGTGCGCCGGACCCGATCCGGGACGCGGACCAGGCTGCCGTGCGGCGCTTGCACATATCCGCGAGGCGATGCAACATGGCGGCGGGCCGGCGCAAGACCGGCGGTTGAAGGCTGCGACACGCCTAGTCATCCACCGTATGGAGGAATCGAGATGCAGAAATCCAGCGTTACACCCGCCTCACCGCCATTGTCAGATACGGTGGCACAACCTTCCCGCCGAACGTTGCTGAAGAGCGCCGGCCTCGCCGCCGGCGCTGCCTCGATGGTCGCCGCTCCGTTCATCGGCAATGCGCGAGCCGCGGAGACCACGACATGGAAAGTGCAGACATCGTGGCCTGCGGGCGTCGGTCTCACGACGTTCAAGAACTGGTGTGGAACGATCAAGGAAAAGACTGGCGGCGAGCTCGAGTTCAAGCCGTTTGCGGCGAAAGAGGTCGTTGGCGACTTCGAATTGTTCGACGGGGTCAAGAACGGCGTGCTGGAAGCGATGAACTCATTCACCGTCTACTGGGTGGGCAAGATGCCGGCTACGGCATTCCTGAGCTCCTACCTGATGGGTTTGCGCTATCCGCACGAATGGGACATGTTCTACTACAGCAAGGGCGGCTTGCAGCTCGCGCGCGAGATCTATGCCAAGCAAGGTCTCTACTATGTGGGGCGCATCCATCACGGGCCGAACATCATCCACTCGAAGAAGCCGATCCGCACGATCGAGGACTTCAAGGGGCTGAAGCTGCGCGTGCCGGGCGGCATGATCGCCGAGGGCTTTGCCGCCGCGGGCGCGCGCACGACGCTGCTTCCCGGCAGTGAAGTTTTCGCGGCACTGGAAAAGGGCACCGTCGACGCCGCCGATTACACGGGACCCGCCGTCAACTGGGATCTTGGCTTCCAGCAGGTGACGAAATACATCTGGACCGGCCCGCCGGGACTGGAATCGATCTATCAGCCGGTCGACCTGATGGATTTCGTCGTGCGTACCGACGTCTGGAACAAGCTGTCGCCGAAGATGAAGACCTGGCTCGACGACGAGATCCAGGTCTACTCGAACGAGCATCACGGCGCGATCCAGAAGGCCGACATGGAGACCTGGCCCAAGTTCGAGAAGGCCGGCACCACCATCAACCGGATGCCACTGGAGGACCTGCCCAGGTGGCAGCGGATCGCCGTTCCGATCTGGTTCAAATGGGCGAACAAGGACCCGGACGCAGCGCGAGTGTTCAAGCTGCAGCTCGATATCATGGAGTCGCCATCCGTTGGGTATGTGACGCCCGACATGTACAAGGGTCTGAAGGTCGACGTATGACGCTCGCCGAGTAGGCTCGTCGCGCAGGGCGCACCACCGCTCCCTGAGCCCTGCAAGGTCTGTCGGAGGCGCCGCATGCGGCGCCTCCGACGTGTTCAACCCGCGGACGCGAGCGCATACAATGCCGCAACTCGATTTCACGATGCCGCTGTGGCTCTACTGGGCCATCCTCGGCATTTTTCCATTGGTCGCGATGTTCTTCGTCGCGCGCCAGCAGCGCAACCCAGGGCCCGCGGGCCCTTCACTGTTCATCGCCTACCTGTTCTGGCTGACTGCCGGATTTCTCGGCATCCACCGCTTCTACCTGCGCAGCGCGTGGGGATTCATTTTCATCCCGGTATTTCTCGGGATCCTCTATACAAATTCGATCGCGACCAACGTGCGCGATGGCGAATCACGCACGTACGCTGCGTTGCAGCAGGCGCAGACGGCCGCGCAAGCCCGCGTTCCGGCAGCAGACGCCCCGCCCGAAGATGTCGCCGCCTGGCAAAAGGCGCAAACCGATTTGAAGCTGCGCCAAGCCGAATACGACACGGCGCATGCTATCTACGCCAACGCGCTGCAGCATGGCCGCTGGGCCGCGATGCTGCTGGGCGCGATATTGCTGGTCGATGCCGTGCTTCTGCCGGGACTCACGCGTCGCAGGCGGGCCGCGGAACTCGCCAACCCCTCCGTCGAGATCGCGCATCCGGATGCGCCTGACGTGCCCGCGATCGGCACTGGCGAGGATCCGACGATGACCGTGCATACGCGCCTCACTGATGCGATCGAATGGGTGAACGTGCGCGTCGGCGAATACGTGTCTTACTGGGCGGTGATCGCGGTGTTCGCCTATTACTATGAGGTGCTTGCCCGCTATCTCTTCAATTCGCCGACCAACTGGGTGCACGAAAGCCAGTTCCTGATGTTCGGCATGCAATACCTCCTCAGCGGCGCGTTAGCGTACAAGGAAGATCAGCACGTGCGTGTCGACGTCCTGTACGCAAAGCTGTCGCGGCGCAACCGCGCCATCTGCGACATCATCACTTCGGTATTTTTCTTCATCTTCATCGGCGCGTTGCTGTGGACCGGAGCGCGATTCGCGCTGGATGCGATTCACGTCGACGAGCATTCGTTCACTGAATGGGCGGTGCAGTACTGGCCGATCAAGCTCGCGATACCCGTCGGCGCCGCGCTGGTGCTGCTGCAAGGGATCGCCAAACTGATCAAGGATGTCCTTATCGTCACTAACCGGGAGGCGTAAGGACCATGGGATTCGAGATACCCATCGCGTGGCTGACCGTGTTGCTGTTCGGCGGCCTGATCACCCTGTTGTTGCTGGGATTGCCGATGGCGTTCTGCACCGGCAGCCTGGCGGTGATCTTCCTGTACGTGTTCGGCACTGGCGGCATCGTCAACATGCTGCCGTCGCGGATCTTCCCGTTCATGACGGACTACCAGCTCTCCGCAGTGCCGCTATTCATCTTCATGGCGGCGATGCTCGAGAAGGCCGGCATCATCGAGGAGCTGTTCGACGTCATCTACAAGTGGCTGGGATCGCTCAAGGGCGGCCTCGCCTCGGCAACGGTGCTCGCCTGCACTGTGCTCGCTGCCATGGTCGGCGTCGTCGGCGCCACCGAGATCACGATGGGAATGATCGCGTTGCCGGCGATGTTGCGACGCAAGTACGACCCGATGCTGGCCTGCGGCTCACTGCTCGCCGGCGGCACGCTCGGCATCCTGATACCGCCTTCGGTGATGGCGATCGTCTACGCCGTGGTCGCGCAGCAGTCGCTGGGCGAACTGCTGATGGGGTCGGTATTTCCCGGACTCCTGCTGTCGACACTCTACGTCGGTTACGTGACGCTGCGCTGCTACATCAATCCCTCGCTCGGGCCGGCGCTGCCGGTCGAGGAGCGCGTCAGCCTGCGCGAGAAGTTCCGACTCCTCAAGCGCACGATCACGCCGGTGCTCCTGATTGTCCTCGTGCTCGGCGTCATTTTCCTCGGCATCGCCACGCCGGTCGAAGCCGCGGGGATCGGCAGCTTCGGGGCATTCGCGGTCTGTGCGCTGCACCGCCGCCTCACCTGGGTAGCGGTCGCGGATGCCGCACGCTCGACGCTCAAGGCCACGGCGATGGTGATGTGGATCTTCTTCGGTGCGACGATGTTCGTCGGGTTTTTCATCGTCAAGGGCGGGCAGACCTTCGTCACCGGCCTGATCCTCGACGCGGGGCTCACGTCCTACGGCGTGCTGATGCTGATGATGATCGCGCTGATCTTCCTCGGCATGTTCCTCGACTGGGTGGGAATCCTTCTTCTCACCGTGCCGATCTTCTTGCCGATCATGATAAGCCTGCCGTTCGGCGGCCTGCTTGGCCTCCCCGGCGTGCCGGCAGACAAGGTCGCGCTATGGTACGGCGTGATCTTCATGGTCAACATGCAGGTGGCGTTCCTGAGTCCACCGTTCGGCTATTCGCTCTTCTACCTGAAAAGCGTTGCACCGCCACAGATTTCAATGGCCATGATCTTCCGCGCTGCGATGCCCTTCATAGGCCTGCAGATTCTTGGAATGGCACTCTGCATCGTCTTTCCGCAAATCATCCTGTGGCTGCCGAGCGTGCTGTACGCCGGCGCCAAGTGACGGACGCAACCACAAGGGCGGCGGCTCAGACATTGACTTGATCCAGCGCCGGGAGGACTTCGACCGGTCGAGATTGCACGTTGGCACGCAACGCTGCTGTCCGCCGGCCGGCGCTACGCGCAACGCGACCCGCGCCTTGCTACGATCGTCATCGCAAGGAAAGGCTTTTGCCCAAGCAGCTCCATTGTCGTGCCAAGCGCCGCCGACTAGCAAGGGTAGGACAAGTTCGGCCAAGCGAATGGTGGTTGCACCGATAACCCGGGCGAGCGGTACGCGCTAGGCTTGAATCGACTGCCAACACCGGAGATGCACATGAACGGACTGTGGACGTTGCTGATGTTCTGGGCGGGTGTGATGACGGGCTTTGGCGCATTCGCAATGATGCAGATTTCGCGCGATGGCGATAAAAGATCACGCCATGCGTTGCGCGCGCTGTCGTCGGTGGCACCGGCAGGGCACTGATCTACTGATCGGTCGCGCCGCCGAGTCCTGCGTTCCAAGGTCGCGATTGCAGCGTCATCTACGTGCGCGCCAGCGACACGCCGGCTCGCGCACTAGCCAGATTTCTTGCCGAGGACAGCGTCGGCCTTTCGGTCCACTTTTGCTTTTTCGGCCGGACTCAGGTTGCCCTTTTTCACTTGCTGCGATGCGCGCGCCTTCGCGTCGCGCGCGTGGGCCTTGTCTTCCACCGGATATCTGCCACCCGGAAGCGCGAAGTCTTTTTGCGGAAGAGCTTTCCTGGCATCGGTGGAGAGTTTGGCCATGATGGGCCTCAGCTGCTGTTGCGATGAGGCAACGATAAGAAGACGTGCCGCCAACCGCAGTCGGCTGCCATCTGAATCGGATGTCGGTGACTGTCTTGCGAGCCAAGGACGATTGCGAGCACGATTTCTCAGCCTACTGGCTTCCTGATCACCACGATCGACAAAGGCGGCGTTGCTCTGGCGGCTATCCAGTGCCTCTACGAAAGAGAGCGGTCGGACAATGCGGCCAAGGATGTGCGCATCGACGAACTCGTGGAGCGCATTGCCAGGCTCGAGAGAGATGATGCCGGCGTTAGTGAGCGCATCGGCGCCGCAGCGCTGGAAAATCGTCGCCGCGTCATCGAAATGGGAGATTCATCCTATGCCCAATTGCCGCGTTAGCGGAATGGCCATCAGAAATCCGGCGACGACAATCGCCTGTGTGAGCTTGCGGTTTGACACGCGCGATTTGGGGTCCGGGGCGACATGGCGGCCTTTCACGTAGCGTATCAACCACGCCAGTCCCACCAACGATATTGCCAATGCGTAGGGCCACGGCCGGTCCGGTGCTCGAGCCCAGAGATAAGCGCAGACGGCCAGTACATAGACGCTCACCACAATCGCCAGCGCTTTCAGCAAGCCTTCGGGGATCATGTCCGCATTGAAGTTCATTCGCATTCCCAAGCCGTGTTCGCGGTCTTTGAAGATCGCATCGACGACAAGTCTAACGTTTCGCCGTATGACATTCATGGCGACCGAAATTGTCAATGCGTGGGGCGATCCAGGCCGTCCATGCGGGCGCGCATGGCATCCTCCCCTGATCGGCCCTGGATGGGCGTCGCCATTCTGTCGCGTGGGCGGCGCAGAGCGCAATCCATGCCGACGGTCCGGCGGGGTCCGGCGAGCGATGCGCAGGAAAACGGCCCCGGAAAGGGGCCGTTTAAGAGGACAACTGGTGGAGGTGGGCGGAATCGAACCGCCGTCCGGAAGACCTCTACAGTCAGGACTACATGCTTAGTCGCGTCATTTGGCTCTCATCCCCTCACCGCCGGCGGACAGGCTGCGCTGGAACCAGCCACCTTGCTTTAGCGCTTCGCCCAAGTGGCCCGGGCGGACGCGATCACTCAAAATGTCCTCGCTGTGACAGCTACATCACCCGACCTGAGTGCCGGCCGGTGCGAGGTCCGGCGGGGTTAAGCCGCCAGAGCGTACGTTTCGTCGTTCGCAGTTAAGTTTGCGATTGCTCGGGTTTAACGAGGACAAGCGCCTCGGCATGCCCCGCGCTGCTTCGATACCCCCGTCGAAACCGGTGCACCCCCGAAATCGGAAGCGTATTCGGACCGGACAAGGCCACGACTGCGCAAAGTGGTATTTTATCACCGGTTGTAGCCGGGCAGTCGAACGTGATGTGACAAATGCGGTCGGCTGCGCTCCGTTTCAAGCCGTCCCTTCGATCGGGGCCGCGTCATGCAGGCGCTCATCCTCTCGCTGTTGTTATTGGCAAATCCATTGTCGGCGTTTGCACAGGCCGGCTCACCGGTAGCCGTCCTGCACGCCGATATCGACCGGTACATGGGCGTCTGGTACGAAATCGCTCGGGTGCCCAATCGTTTGGAGCGCGATTGCGCGCGAGACGTGACCTCGGTTTACGAACGCCGTTCGGACATCGCCATACGGGTTACCTATGTATGCCGACGCTCGGATGGCGAGGAGCAACGCACGCAGGGTGTGGCGCGCGTGCGCGATACGGTGTCGCACGCCAAGCTCGAAATGCGCTTCGCGCCCCTCGCGCTCGCATGGTGGCCCTTCGTGTGGGACGACTGGTGGATCCTCGAACTGGCGCCGGAGTACACGCACATGCTCGTCGGCGATCCTTCACGGCAGACGCTGTGGATACTCGCCCGCACACGCGACATGGACGACGCGACGTATGGGCGCCTCGTTGATGCCGCAGCCAAGCAGGGCTTTGACACCGCGAGCCTCGTCAGGACCCCGCAATCCGCGCATTGATCCGGCGCGTCCGCTTTGAGGCGAACGGCCGGCGGCCGAGGTGTCGGGCCTGGCGTCAGGAAGTGGCCGGCAAGCCCTGCAGCAGCGAATTCATGTCCTCGGCGTGCTCTTCCTCGACCGCGAGGATCTGCTCGAGCATGCGCCGCGTGGTCGTGTCTCCGGCTCCGATGAAGTTGATCATCTCGCGATAGCTTTCGATCGCGATGCGCTCGGCGATCAGGTCTTCGCGAATCATGTCGCGCAACGTGTTGCCCTCCACATACTCGGAGTGGCTGCGCGACGTCATGCCCTTCGGATCGAGGTTCGGTTCACCGCCGAGCTGACAGATGCGTTCGGCGATCTGGTCCGCATGTTGCTGCTCCTCGCCCGCGTGCGCGAGGAATTCCGCCTTGATCGCTTCTGACGACAACCCCTGCGCCATGAAATAGTGGCGCTTGTAGCGCAGCACGCAGACGATCTCGGTGGCGAGCGCCTCGTTCAGGATGTCGACCACCTTGGCGCGGTCGGCACCGTAGTTCTCGGTGACGGCACCCTTGTCGATATGGGTGCGAGCGCGCTCCCGCAACGTCTTGATGTCGGTAAGGAAAGCGCTTTCTTTTTTTGGCTTGGTGGACGGTTTTTTATCGGCGGGGCGCTGCATCGATGCTCTCCTTGGTGGTTGAAGAATCCTAGCTCCTGCGAACGAGGCTCATCAGGAACGTCACAGCTGCAATGATAATGAAAATGAAGAACAGGATCTTGGCGATGCCAACCGCGCCGGCGGCGATGCCGCCGAAACCGAACAGCGCCGCGATCAGCGCGATGACAAAAAACACGATGGCGTAATGCAGCATGGCGAGCTCCTCGAAGGTTGTGGTCGATCGCCCGGGCGTTTCCCGGGACATAGCCACGACGCACGCGCCATGCCATGTCGATCATCGACTATTTTCATATGCATTTCAGCGTGTTAGGGCCAGCAAACCGCAGTGGCGGCGATGCCGCCCGGCGCAATTTTACGGGTGGGCGTGCAAGGCGGTTGACGGCGGTCCGCACGTGTCCTACACGGTGTTGCGCGCGTGTCCGATGGCGTTGGCGCACCAGGCACGCCAGACTCGAAACGTCGTAAATTTTCCGAACCCCCTCCCATCCGCCCAAGGGCCAAAAAATGAAGATTTCATATGCAGTGCTGATTTCCGCCGCTGTCGCCCTCGCCGCCTGCAGCAAGCCGGAGCCTGTAGTCGTTCCGCCCAGCACCACGGTCGTAACGCCTGCCCCGGTAGTAACGCAAGCCCCGGCCCCGACACCGCCGATGCCCGCGGGCACCACGTCCAGCACGGACTCGACTACGACCACTTCGACGACAGCGACCACGCCGCCGATGGACAGCACCGCGCCCAAGTCGACGGATTCGATGGCAAAGTCGAACGATTCGACGATGCCCAAGAAATAACGTCGTGACTTAAGGATCAAAGATCAAGGAGCATCAAAGATGGTGAGATCCATGATGAAAACCGCAATGGTTGCGGGTGCAGGCGTTTTGCTGTCGTGGGCACTGCAGTCGTTGCTCGACACGCGCCGCGGCAGCCGCCATCGCGTGCACAAGGCCGAGCGCAAGGCTGCTGTATCCGACTGGGAGAACGAAGGCGGCGGACTCGCGCCGGCACATGATCCCAAGGCCTGACGCGCTCGCGGCTGTTGCAAAAAACCCGCGCCTGACCGGCGCGGGTGTCGCGGCTGTTCCAAAAAACCCGCGCCTGACCGGCGCGGGTTTTTGCATTGGTTCTCTGCCCGCGTTCGGGCATCGCTGTCGCGCGCCGCGCCAGTAAAGGCGCGCGAACGTGGAGCGCAACCTCCGGTCGCAAAACCCGTATATTGCGGCCATGGCCAATGCCGCAACGCATGCGCGATCGTCCTATCAACGCCTGCCGTTGAGGGTGGCATTCCCGCTGGCCCTCGGGATCATCATTTCGCTCGGCATCCTCGCGTTCTCGGAAATCGGCTCGCGCGAATTGCAGCAGGTTGTCGAAACCCATTCCGCGGCGCTTGAAACCCAGACGACGCTGTCCGAGATCCTGGGGCTGATTTCGGACTCCGAGGCCGCGCAGCGTGGCTACATTCTGACGGGAAAGCTCGAATATCTGGAGCCGTACAAGCAGGCGCGGCCGAAGATCGAAGACCGTTTTCGCAAGCTGACGACGCTGCTCGCCAGCGAAGGCACGCAGGCGCAACGCGACCAGGCGACCAAGATCAACGGGCTCGTCGGCAAGAAGCTCGGGGAGATCGATGCGACGCTCGCGCTCTACGACCGCAGCGGCCGCGACGTCGCCTTCGAGCTCATGAACACGGGCCTCGGCAAGCAGGCGATGGACCTGTTGCGCACGGAAATCGACTCGCTCGGCACCGACCAGCGCGCAAGCATGTCGGCCAGCGATTCGCGGTGGAAGCACGACATCGATTTCGCGCGCTTTGCCGTGCAGTGGCTCACCGCATGCACGGTGATACTGCTGCTGGTGGTTTGGCTGCTCGCACGCCGCGAAGTCCGGTTGCAGGAAGAGCGGCGCAGGATTTTCGCGACCGAGAGCGACCGGCTCGAGCGCGAAGTGGTCGAGCGCACCAGCGAGCTCGCCGAATTGTCGACATACCTGCAGACCGTTCGCGAAGAGGAAAAATCGCGGCTGGCGCGCGACATCCATGACGAGCTGGGCGGCATATTGGTCAGCGCCAAGATGGACATTTCCAACGTCGCGCAATCGATTGGCAATGCCGAACCGGCAGTCGCCAAGCGCCTCCAGCGCGCACTGTCCACGCTCGATGACGGTGTCTCCATCAAGCGGCGCATCATCGAGGAACTGCGCCCGACGCTGCTCGACAACCTGGGGCTGGTTTCCGCGATCGAATGGCTCACGCACGAGGTGTGCAATCGCGCGGGCCTCGCGTGCGAGCTGAGCCTCGCCGACAATGCCAACGACGTGCCGCCCACAGTCGGCATCACTATTTATCGCATCGTGCAGGAAGCGTTGACCAACATTCTCAAGTACGCCGGCGCCAAGACCGTCACCGTCGACCTGATGCGCGACGACGAGGGCATCACGCTGATTTTGGGCGACGACGGTGTCGGGATGCCCGAGAGTGCTTCTCGCGACCGCCTGTCGCACGGCATTTCGGGCATGCGCCAGCGGGTTCGCGCGCTTAACGGCGAATTTTCGATCCACGGCGAAGCGCGCCGCGGCACGCAGATTGAAGTGCGCATTCCGCTTGCCGGGGACGCGACCGCCGCGCAAGAGGGTGCCGGGATGGTCGACGACGCGCCCGCGGCCAGCGCCGGCGCCGCCGCATCCGCCAACTCTTGACCGACGAGGCGCGCCGGGTTCGCGCCGCGTCCAATTCGCATTCCCAACCCCCACCGCCACGCCGCATGCGCACCGTCGTCGCAACCCGCTATGTGACCGCACTGCGCGAAGGCGGCTCGCTTCCCGCCATCGTGGAAGCCGACGACTCCGGACTCTATGTACTCAAGTTTCGCGGCGCCGGACAAGGTGCGCGCACGCTCGTCGCAGAGCTCGTTGCCGGCGAGATCGCGCGCGCACTGGGTTTGCGGGTGCCGGAACTGGTGTTCATGGAACTCGACGTCGATCTCGCGCGAAGCGAACCGGATCCGGAGATCCAGGACCTGATTCGCGCGAGCGCAGGGCGCAACCTCGCGCTCGATTACCTGCCGGGATCCACGACCTTCGACCCGGTCGCGGATACGATCGATGCCGCGACGGCATCGGCCATCGTCTGGTTCGACGCCTACGTGTCAAACGTCGACCGCACGGCGCGCAACACCAACATGCTGATCTGGCACCGCCATCTCTGGCTGATCGACCAGGGTGCCGCCTTCTACTTCCATCACGGCGCGGACGATTTCATCGCGCGCGCCCAAGACCCTTTCGCGCGCATCAACGAACATGTGTTGCTGGCCTACGCGGCGGACCTTGCCGCCGTCGACGCTGTCCTGCCGGAGCGCCTCGACGACGACGTCATCGAGCGCATCGTCGCACTGGTTCCGTCCGACTGGCTCGAAGCGGGCACGGACAGGCGCGACGCGTCGAGGCAGCGCGCCACCTATCGCGATTATCTTGCTGCGCGGCGCAATGCCCCGCGCACCTTTGTCGAGGAAGCGATCCGTGCACGATCAAACCTATGACTATGCGGTGATCCGCGTCGTGCCGCGGGTCGATCGCGAGGAATTCGTCAACGTCGGCGTCATCGTGTCGTGTCCGTCGCGGGAGTTTCTCGAAGCTCGCGTCGAAGTCGATGCGTCACGCATCGCCGCGCTCGATCCGGCGCTCGACATCGAAGTCCTGCGCGGCCACCTCGCTGCCATCGAGCGCATCTGCCGCGGCGGCGCCGATGCGGGGCCGATAGGAAGCCTGTCGCCCCGCGAGCGCTTCCGCTGGATGACCGCCCCGCGCAGCACCGTCATCCAGTTCTCGCCCGCCCACACCGGTCGTTGCGATCACCCGGACACGTTGCTCGAGCACCTGATGGCGCGGATGGTGCGCGTGCCCCGGCGAGGAAGCCCCGCAGAATAAAAGACGGCCGGACCTGAAACGGTCCGGCCGAAAAGTCGCGCCTGCCGCGGGACAATGGATGCCCGAGCGGCGCGCCCCGCTACCTGTTGTCAGGACTTGCCGTAGTGCATCTTGGCAGCCTTCACGCATTCGTCCTTGGCTCCGCCCGCCATCGAGTCGCACTTTTCAACCGCGACCTTGTAATCGGCGTCTCGCTTGTCTTCGGCCGCGTCCTTGCGCGCATCGGCAGTCTTGACCGCGGCGTCGTTATGCGACACAGCCGCGACCTTGTCGACCTTCGCGTCCGCCTTGCCCTTCACTTCGGCAGCCTTCGCTTCCTTGACGCACACGTCCTTCGGATTGCCGGACAGGTCATCACACTTTTCCTTGGCGACCTTGTATTGCGATTCCACGCGGGCGGCGCGAGCGTCGTAGCGTGCCGAAGGCGTATTCTTGTACGAGGCTTCGGCATCAGCGATCATCACGTCGCGCTTGCCCTTGGCCTGCAATACGCACACGTCCTTGGCGTTGCCGGACATGCCCTTGCAGCCGGCCTCGTCGGCTTCGTACTGCGATTTGGCTTGCGCCTTTTGCGCGTTGTACGCGTCCTTCGAAATCGACTCGGCTTGCGCAACACCGGCGCCTGCAAACGCGATGCCGGCGGCGGCCATCAGGCTGATCAGCAATTTGTTCATCGTTGACTCCTTTAAGAAGTTTGAAAGTCTTTGAGCGGGACTCTTGTTTCGGGCAACGCACGGCTGCGCGCCTGGCACCATGAAGATCGCAATCACCGTGCCAGTACAAAAATCCTGATATTTCAATCGCTTGGACAATGATTGCTGCGCTTCCAACGTAAGCGCGGGAAGCACCTCGCGCAACAACTGCGCGAGCGTCGGGAACGTCCTACGACGACGCTCGCGGAAGGCTGACCGGCGCGTCGGATCAGGGCGCTGCGGAGGGTGGCGTCTTCCTCGGCGTGTCCGCGCTCAGAAACTCGCTGAGCGCGGCAAGCGAGGAAACGCGGCTCGAGATCGTGCGCACGATGGCGATCAGCGGAGCGCCGAGCAAAAGGCCCCAGCCACCCCACAACCATCCGAAGAACAGGACGGACACGAACACGGCCACGGGGTTCATCTGCGAAGCGCGTCCTTGCAACCAGTTCTGCAGGAACAGTCCGATGACGCCGGACGCGAAGGCGGTGGCGAGCAGCACCCCGACCACCTGCCCGGTCGCGCCGAACTGCAGCAGCGCCACGGTGCCGATCAGCACCAGCGCAAACACGATGCCGACATACGGTATCGCATGCAGGACCGCGATCGAGAACGCCCAGAATGCCGCGCGTTCCACTCCGAACAGCAGGAACACGCCCCACAGCACGAAACCCAGCGCGATGTTGGTCGCCACCATCACCAGCAGGTAGCGCTGCACCTGGGTATCGATCTCGTCGAGAATGGAGACGGTGATTCGGCGCTCCGCGAGCGAATTGCCGGCGACGTGCAGAAGCTTGCGGCGGAACGAATTGCCCGCGGCGAGCAGGAACATCGTGATCGCGAGGCCAATGCCCAGCGTGGTCAGCGCCGCTAGCGCGTTGAAGCCGTTGGCCGCCAGCCGGTCGACGACGTCGGGTCCTGGCGCTGGCGCCGGCGCGGCTTCTCCGGAGACATCGCTGGCCGCCTTCTTCAGTTCGGCGGCCGCCTGCTTGACGTGCGTGAGCGGCGAAGGATTGTGGTCGTTGAGCAATACGCGAATGCGCATGCGGACTGCATGAACGACTTGCGGCAGATCCGCGAGCGCGCTTTCGGCCTGGTCGCGCAGGACATAGATGCCGCCGGCGATGGACAGCAGCAAGCCGGCCATCACCAAGGTCGCGGCGATGCCCTCGGGAATCTTCCAGTCGGACAGCTTGGAAACGATGGGGCGCAGTGCATACGCGCCGAATATGCCCACGACGATGGGAATCAGGAAATCCTGCGCGAGCTTGAGCGCCGCAACGCTTGCAATGACAGCCAGCACGACCAGTGCGGCTTCCGCGCGGCGCGCGCGCCGGATTTGCGCAGCGTTGGAATCCATATGTCGGATGGCGCGTCCGTCGGGACGCGCCATCTCGGTTTCAATGTGTCAATGGACCTTCAATCGTTGCGCCAACGCGATATCAATTGGGCTTGGACTTGTCCGCGGCCTTCTCGATGGCATTTCCGGTGGCCTTGACGTCCTTGCCGGTTCCTTCGATGGTGTTGCAGCCGGCGAGCATGACAACGGCAGCCGCGAGGGCGATTGCGATGAGGCGGGTCATATTGGATCTCCTTGGTGGTCGGTTGAACGCGCCGTTCGGGCACGCCTGATGCTACGGTTGCACAACCTGGTTTGCACAACGTGTGCCAGCTAGAAATTTGTCTTGTATCAGCGTCTTACGCCTTGCCTCCCGCCTGGCGCCGCGCGCGTTTTGCGCGGCTTGCTTGCAGCACTTACAAGGGTGTCAGCGCGCGCCTGCCATCTCTTCGAGCACGTTGCGCACGCGGTCGTATTCGCGCGACTTGTCGAAAAAATAGTCGGCGCCGAGTGCCAAGCTGCGATCGCGATACTGCGGAATTGCATAATTGGTGAGGACGATGACCTTTGCGCCGGCCGGACGCACGGTTCCGAGCGCTTTCAGCACGCCGAGGCCGGTGCCCTGTTTGAGCTGCAGGTCCAGTATCACCGCGTCCCACTCGCCGCTGGCGAGCGCCGCCACCGCTGCGCGCTCGCTGTCGGCATGGCCAACGACCTTGATCACGCCGGTCGCCGTCAGCGATTCGATCAGGCGCTCGCGAATGATCGGCGAATCCTCGACCAGGACCACTCGCAGTTGCGCCCGTTCGCTCACCGCGAGCGCTCCCGGTGCGCACTATCGCCACTGTCACCGCCGCGCCACGAGCACAGGCGCGCCGGTTGGCCATCCGTCGTCGCCACGTTCATTCGATCAGCCGGTTCTTGATGGCGTAGTACGTGAGATCGGCGTTGGTCTTCATCGCCATCTTTTCCAGCACCCGCGAGCGATACGTGCTGACGGTCTTGACCGACAAATGCAGCTCCTCTGCGATCTTCGATACCGGCGTGCCGCCCGAGAGCTTGGTGAATATCTGGAATTCCCGCTGCGACAGCCGCGCATGCAATGGCGCATCGGTATCGCCCGAAACCCCATCCGCGAGCACTTGCGCAAGATTGGGACTGACATACTTGCGTCCGCGCATCGCGGTGCGGATCGCGCCGACCAGCTGCGTCGACGCGGTTTCCTTGTTGACATAGCCCGACGCGCCCGCGCGCAGCAGGTTGACCGCATACTGTTCCTCGGCAAATCCCGAAAGCATCAGCACCGGCAGGTCGGGCTTGGCGTGCTTGATCGCCTTTAGCGTGTCGATGCCGTTCTTGTCGGGCATCGAGATGTCGAGCAGCACGACGTCGAATTCGCCGGCGCGCACCAGCGAGATGCACTCGTTGCCGGTGGCGGCTTCGCCCGCGACTTCCATGTCGATCTGGTCGGCGATGAATTGCTTCAGTCCGGCGCGCACGATGGCGTGATCGTCGGCAATCAGGAGGCGGATCATGGGCTCTCGCAGGTCGGGGGGTGCGCAAACGGCGCGACGATTGGCCGGGGCATCATTGGATTGCGCCCGCGGAGTCCTGCGCGTGATAGGCGGTCAGTCGGTTGTAGAGCGTCTTGAGGCTGACGCCCAGCAGTTCGGCGCATTGTCGTTTGTTGCCCCGGCAGAAATCGAGCGTCGCGAAAATCGCCTGGCGTTCCATGTCGGCGAGAGGCATGCCAACGGTGAATTCCAGTTTCTGGCCGCGCGCCTGCGGGCATGAAAGTCCGCCGAGGTTCAGCTCGACGACGTCGTCGGCCATGATGTACGCGCGGTGGACGGCATTGCGCAATTCGCGCACATTTCCCGGCCATGAATGGCGGCGAATCGCCTCGACCGCGGTGCGTGACAGGCGCTTGCGGGTATCCGACGTGGTATTGAGATCCTGCAGGAAATGCTCTGCAAGCAGCTCGGCGTCGTCGTCGCGGTCGCGCAGCGGCGGAATCCGGATCGGGAACACGGCCAGCCGGTACATGAGGTCCGCACGCAGCTGGTTGTCGCGCACGGCCGCCGACGGCTCGCGGTTGGTCGCGGCGATCACGCGCACGTCGGCGCTGATCTCGCGGTCGCCACCGACGCGCATGAACCGGCCGGTCTCCAGCACGCGCAGCAGGCGTACCTGCAGGTCCGGCGCCATCTCGGTGATCTCGTCGAGGAACAGCGTGCCGCCGCGCGCGCGCTCGAAGCAGCCGGCATGTTGGCGCATCGCACCGGTGAATGCGCCCTTTTCGTAGCCGAACAGCTCGGCTTCGATCAGGTTGGTCGGGATCGCACCGCAGTTGATGGCAACGAAAACTTCGCCGCGGCGATTCGACAGGTCGTGGATCGAATGCGCGACCAGTTCCTTGCCACAACCCGACTCGCCGGTGACGAGCACCGTGGCGTCGGTGGGGGCCACCTTGCCGATCATCGTGAACACCTGCTGCATCGACAGCGAATTGCCGTAGAGCTTGCCGAAGCGCGCCGGCGCCGGGCGCGACGCGGCGCGTGCGGCGGCGAGGAATGGCAGGCTGACGATGTTGCCGGACGCGATCGCTTCCATGATTGAGCGGGTATTTGTTATGGTTGGTCGCATCCTAAGGTTCGCCGCCTTCACGCCCCATCGGCGCTCTGCCCAATCGTCTGTAGGCGTCCGCCTACATGAAGATTGTCAAAGTTACATCGGCGAAGCGGCGGCTCACGATCCCTTTTTTTGCGCCATCGCGAATCGGTAGAGCGCATCACGCGGCACGCCCGTCATGTGCGCGACCACGTGTGCGGCGCGCGACGGCGGCATTTCCGCCAGCAGTGCCGTGATCCAGCGTTCGGCCTCGGCAGGCGCCGCCGGATCGTCGGTGCGGGCCGTCGGTGCGTCGACTATCAGCACGAATTCGCCGCGCTCGCGGTTGGCATCCTGCGCGAGCCACGCGGCGCCTTCGGCCAGCGGCATCGTCGCGATGGTCTCGAACGTTTTTGTGAGCTCGCGCGCCACGACCAGCATCCGATCCGCGGCCAGTGCCTTGGCGAGCGCTGCCAGCGTCTTGCCGATCCGGTGCGGCGCTTCGTAGAACACGAGTGCCGCGTCGATGCGCGACAGCGTTTGCAGCAGCGCGTCCCGCGCACCAGCCTGCGCGGGCAGGAAGCCGACGAACATGAAGCGCGTGGCCGCAAGGCCCGCGGCCGAGATCGCCGCGACCAGCGCCGACGGACCCGGAACCGGCACCACCGCATAGCCCGCGTCGCGCACCGCCTTGACGACGCGCGATCCCGGATCGCTGACCGCCGGCGTCCCCGCGTCGCTGATCAGCGCCACGCTCTTGCCCGCGGCCAGTGCCGCCACCACGCCCGTGGCGCGACGCGCTTCGTTGTGCGCGTGCAGCGCCTGCGGGCGCGTGGCAATGCCATGGCGCGTCAGCAAAACGGCCGACACGCGCGTGTCCTCGGCGAAAATCAGGTCGACCGCGCCAAGCACATCGAGCGCCCGCAGCGTGATGTCACGCAAGTGGCCCAGTGGTGTCGCAACCACATATAATGTCGCCGCCGCCGCGCTGAAGTCGCGCTTCGCAACGGTCGTCGACCGCCCTACCATTTCGCGCTCTTCCAATGCGCCCTCTTCGCTTCCGCCGTGCCGGGTCCTGGAACGTCATGCGCGTGCTTGCGCTGTTCGCGCTGGCCGCGGCCGGCGCATTCTGCGCTGCGCAGGTTCCCCCCGCAAGCAACGCGCCCTCGGTGACGATGAAAATTCCGCCATTGTCGGACAGCGCGCCTGCGACCACGATGGCGCCACCGGCGCCGGCCACGCCGCCTGCGCGCAATCCATCGCCGACGGCGGTGGCGCGGCCACCCGCGACCGGGGGCCGGGACATCGCGCTGGTTCTGCCACTCGACGCAAGCGACTACGCGCGCGCGGCCGACGCCGTACGCGCGGGCTTCATGGACGCGGCCGAGCTGGCAGGCGCCCAGGACCGGGTCAACGTCATTGGTCATG
The DNA here is from genome assembly GCA_041691615.1 of Pseudomonadota bacterium. Taxonomy (GTDB): domain Bacteria; phylum Pseudomonadota; class Gammaproteobacteria; order Burkholderiales; family Casimicrobiaceae; genus VBCG01. Next base: position 8,441 of record JBEPUI010000014.1, on the reverse strand, counting down.
GCGACGCCGATGTGATGGACGCGTTCGCCAAGGCGCGTGACGCCGGCGCGCGCGTGATCGTCGGGCCGCTCGTCCGCGACCACCTGAAGGCGCTCGCCACCAGCAATCTCGCGCTGCCGCCGACAATAGCGTTGAACCAGCTCGACGACGGCACCGCGATGCCACCGCTGGTCTACACGTTGGCGCTGGCGATCGAAAGCGATGCGCGCGTGGTGGCCCACCGCGTGCACGACGACGGCGCTGCGCACGTCGCGATCATCGCGAGCGACGCACCGCTGATGAAGCGCTTCGCCAGTGCGTTTGCCGGCGAGTGGCTGCTGGGGGGCGGCGGCGCGCCCGCGACGTTCGCGTTCGTCGCCACGCCCGATGGACTGTCCGCGCTGCGCCGCGACCTTGCGCGGGAGCCCGTCGACGCCGTGATCATTGCCGTGGAAGGCGCCGACGCGGCGCTGGTCAAGACGTTCTCGCCGCGGGTGGTGACCTACGCGAGCGCGCAGGTGAACCAGCGCGCATCGCCGGGCACGAGGCGCGACCTCGACGATGTGCGCGTGGTCGACCTGCCATGGCTGATCACGCCGGATGCTGCGGCGTTCGCGAAACTGCCGCATCGCAGCTTCGCCAACATCGCGCTGGACAGGTTATATGCGCTGGGCATCGATGCCTTCCGCGTCGCGGATGCGTTCACGTCCGGCGTGCCCGCGACCTTCGAACTCGACGGCGCAACGGGCCACCTCGCGCTGGCCGAAGGGCGACAGGTCGCCCGCGAAGGCATGCTTGGCGTGTTTCGCCAGGGCAAGCTGGTGCCGCTGGACCAGGCGAGCCCGTGAAGCGCGGCGCCGTGGCAACGGGCGCCGACGCCGAATCGAGGGCCGCCGACTACCTGGCCGCGCAGGGCCTTGCGATCGTCGCCCGCAACGTGCGCAGCCGTTTCGGCGAGATCGACCTCGTCGCGCGCGACGGCGACGTGCTGGTGTTCGTGGAGGTACGCTTGCGCAGTGGCGGAGCCTTCGGCGGCGCGGCGGCAAGCATCACGCGCGCCAAGCAATCGAGGCTGGTCGCCGCGGCGCGTATCTACATTGCCAACCTGTCTCACGAGCCGCCCTGCCGCTTCGACGCCGTGTTGTTCGACGGCACCGGATCGCGCGCGCCCACCTGGCAGCGCGACATCATCGACACGTCGCAGTAGCCGGACCGGCGCCGCACGCGGCTCGCGTTGGCCGACGACAGGCGCCGTTGTAAAGCGTTCGCCGCTCGATACGCTAATATCGCTCATGGATCCGGCCCGCCGCGTTCGCGAGCACTTTGCCGCAAGCGCGCAATTGAAGACCGACTCGGCCGAGGCACTAGCACCGCTGATCGTGCGTGCCGCCAACGTGATGACCGAAAGCCTGTTCAGCGACGGCAAGATCCTCGCCTGCGGCAACGGCGGCTCGGCGGCGGACGCGCAGCACTTCGCCGCGGAACTGGTCGGGCGTTTCGAGCGCGAACGTCCCGAGTTGCCGGCGCTGTCGCTCGCCACCGACACCTCGCTGTTGACCGCGGTGGCCAACGATTACGCATTCGAGCAGGTGTTCGCGCGCCAGGTGCGGGCGCTCGGCGCCAAGGGCGACGTGCTGCTGGCGATCTCGACCTCGGGTGACTCGGCCAACGTGGTGGCGGCGATCGGCGCGGCGCGCGAGCGGGACATGCGCGTGGTCGCGCTGACCGGAAAGGGCGGCGGCCGTATCGGCGAACTCCTGGCCGAAGGCGATGTCCACATCTGCGTTCCGCACGCGCGCACCGCGCGCATCCAGGAAGTGCACCTGCTCGCGATCCACTGCCTGTGCGACGCCATCGATCACACGCTGCTTGGCGATGATGATTGACGGCGCGCCGCGGCCGCGCCACTTTCGACTTTCACCAGGAGACCGCATGACACTCGTTGCCACCCGCCTGACCGCCATTTCGCTCGCCGCGACGCTGTGCGCATGTTGCGCGCTGTCCGCGTGTGCGCCCATTATCGTGGCCGGGGCCGCCGCCGGTACCGCGCTGGTGGTCGCCGACCGGCGCTCCACCGGCGCACAAGTCGACGATCAGTCGATCGAGACCAAGGCCGCCGCCGACGCCAACTCGCAATGGGGCGACCGCATCCACCTCAATACGACGAGCTTCAACGGCATCGTGCTGCTGACCGGCGAGGCTCCCGACGCGCCGACCCGCGACGCCATTGCCAACATGGTCAAGGCGCTCGACCGCGTGCGCAGCGTGCAGAACGAGATGGTGATCGCGCCCAACACGCCGATGTCCTCGCGTACCAACGACAGCTACATCACGTCCAAGGTAAAGACCCGCTTCGTCGAGCAAAACAATTTCCCGGCAAACCGCGTCAAGGTCGTCACCGAGCGTCAGGTGGTCTACCTGATGGGCATGGTCACGCACAAGGAGGGCGACGACGCGACGCAAATCGCGTCGACCACCACCGATGTCGTGCGCGTGGTCAAGGTGTTCGAGTACATCAGTTGATCGAAGGGCACGTGCGCGCCGCCGACAAGGTCGCGAGTCCATCGGATGCGCTCGCGCGAATCGCGGCGCTGGCGCGTCCGCTGGTGTTCACCAACGGCGTGTTCGACCTTTTGCACCGCGGCCATGTGGCGTACCTAGAGGACGCGCGCGCTCTGGGCGCATCGCTCGTGGTGGCAATCAATTCCGACGCGTCGGTACGCCGCCTCGGCAAGGGTGACGACCGCCCGCTCAATGCGCTCGACGATCGCATGGCGGTGCTGGCCGGACTGGCGAGCGTCGACCTGGTCGTGCCTTTCGACACCGACACGCCACGCGAGCTGATCGTCGCGTGCAGGCCCGACGTGCTGGTCAAGGGGGGCGACTACACGGCGCAAACCACCGCCGGCGCCGCCGAAGTGATCGCCGCCGGCGGGCGCTTCGCCGCGATTGCATTCGTGCACCCGCGTTCGACCACGCAACTGATCGGGCGCATCCGCGCGAATGGCGCGCGCGATCGCTGACGCCGGTCAAGCGGCAGAGTGAGTCACTTGATATAATCGGCGCATGTCCTCGACACCGATCGCCGCCAATCGCGAAGTCGATGCGCGCGGCCTCAACTGCCCGCTGCCGATCTTGCGCACAAAAAAGGCGCTCAACGACATGCAAAGCGGCGAGGTGATCCGCGTGGTCGCGACCGACCCCGCGAGCGTGCGCGACTTCGAGGCGTTTGCGCGGCAGACCGGCAATTCGCTGATCGAGCATGGCGAAGCGGACGGCGCGTTCTGGTTCCTGATGCGTCGTCGCTGATCTTCGCGTTCACGAGGGGCCTCTCGTGAGCGTCGCACTGCTGCTGTTCCCCGATTTCGTGTTGATCGCCGCCGGTGCGTGGCTGCGTCGATGGCCGTCGTTCGATACGGCGTTCTGGAGCGGCCTCGAGCGCCTGATCTACTTCGTGCTGTTTCCGGCGCTGCTGTTCCGCGCGCTCAGCTCGGCGCCGCTGGCGCTGGGCCAAGCCTCGCACCTGGTCGGCGTCGCGATCGTCGTGACGCTGGTGGCCATTGCCTTGTCGGCGCTGGCGCTCCCGCTGTTCCGCCTGCCGCAGCCGACGTTCGCGGCGAGCTTCCAGTGCGCTTTCCGCTTCAACACCTATGTGGTGCTGGCCGTTGCGTCGCGCCTTGGCGGTGACGCGCTAACGCTCGCGAGCCTGCTGGTCGGCGTGCTGGTGCCCGTGGTGAACGTTGCCGCGGTGACGGCGCTTGCGCATGGACGCGCGACCAATCCCGCCCGCGAACTGATGCGCAATCCGCTGCTGCTCGCCTGCGTCGCCGGCATCGCCGCCAGCGCGCTGCACGTTCGCGTGCCCGAGATCATCGGCGGCCTGCTCGATCTGCTCGCGCACGCGGCACTTCCGCTGGGATTGCTTGCGGTGGGCGCGGCGCTGCATCTCGCGCGCGGCAACCTGCCGCACGCAGCCCTCGCTTGGTTCCATGGCATCAAGCTGGTGGCGATGCCCGCGCTCGCGTTCGTGCTTGCGCGCTACGTCGCGCTGTCGCCGCTCGAAACGCGCGTCGCGATCCTGATGACCGCGGTGCCCACGGCGCCGAGCGCCTACATCCTCGCCGTGCAGATGGGAGGCGACGGCCGCGCGGCGGCATGGCTCATCACCACGGGAACGCTGATCGCCGCGGTGACGTTGCCGCTCTGGCTGTCGCTGGTGGTCTAGTCCGGTCGAACGTTGCGGGCCGGTCGTGCGTCCCAGAAACGTCGTGCCTCGCGGGGCCGGTCGAGCGTCGCGGGCCAGTCATGCGTCCCGGCGGTCGCGCGAGCTAGCGCCGGTAGCGATTGAGGAAGTCGGCGACGATGCCCTTTTGCGAGCGATCGATCGCGGAATCGAGCTCGCGGTCGGACGGATCGTATTGCTTGGCCTTGCGAAACGCCGCGATCGCATCCTGGTGATAACCCTGTGCCTGCCACGCCTGGCCGAGGCACCGATACGCATCCGCGCTGGCGAGGTCGAGGTCGGTCCACGTGCGACACAGTTCCGCCGCGCGCCGCCAGTTGCCTGCGCGCAGCATCCGCGGGCCCTCGACCTTCAGCACCGCGACCTTGGCATGGCGCTCGGCGAATTGTGCGGCAAGCTCCGGATCGATCGGCGCGCCGGGCGGCAGCACCTCCGGTGGGACCGACGCATCAGTGGTTAGCGCCGGTGGAATGTTGGCACGCGCGATGTTGCCGCCGGGCAATGCGCCGGCCTTCGGGCTGCCCGACAATCCGCCGATCAGCCCGCCGCCGCCCGCGAAGTTCGACAGCACCTCGGGAGACGGCAGCGCATCGGTGATCGTTGCGCGCGCCCAGACGATCGAATCGGCCATCGGCTGGTGCCAGGCCACCCCATACAGCCAAAGCATCGCCGCCAGGCCGCACACGCCAGTCAGCGCGTTGAGGATCCCCGGGGGGCCGTGCGTGACGAGGCAATCCTGCGCGAAATCCCAGTCGGTCTCCTGGCTTTGCGCGACCTTCTCGTAGGCGACCGCGATCAGGATCGGCGCGAGCAGCGGGAATCCGCAGGCGACCCCTTCCCACCAGACACGCAACGCGCGCTTCAGCCCGCGCTCGAAATGCGCGCGCGCATCGCGGCGCGCATAAGCGTCGGAAATCGAGAACTGCAGGTAGACGCCGAACAGCCACTTGCCGGGCGTGGTGCCCAGCGAGGCGATCAGCAGGCCTTCGATCGGAATCCAGCTGAACGTGATCAGCACCGGCGCAACCAGCGGATGGCCGAGCCACCATGCGACGTTTTCCGGTACCAGGTCGGCGCCCTTCAGCTCGGATAGCAGCAGCGCGAGCACGAGGCCCCACAGCGCATAGTCGAACAGCCGCGCCGCCAGCCGATGCCAAGGGCGCGGCTCGCTGGTGCGGCCCGACTTGGCGCGCTCGAGCTCGGCCATCCGCAGCTGGAAAATCCAGCTCGCGTCTTCCTGCGGATGATCGGTGCCGAGGAAAACGCTGCGTTCGCGGCGCCAGTTGAGTATCGCGAGGTCCGTCTGCGGCGCCAGCGACAACGGCGGCGGCGCGCTGCGCCGGCGCAGCCAGGCGATGCCGTGCACGATGCCGTAGACGATGGTCAGCACGATCAGCGCGAGCGTCAGCCACACGAGCACCTGCTTCGCCACCAGCACGGTGTCCGCCGGCGTGACCGACACGATCGCCGCGGCGATGAACGCCGCGAACAGGATGCACATCGCCAACGTGACGATCGGCGAGCGGCCGAACGACGCGACGCGCTCGGTCAACCCAGGGTGGTGCAGGTTGATTTCGGGCCTGGGATCCTCGGCGTCGAGACCGGTCTCGAGAGGGTCTGCCAGTGCTTCGGCGAGCTTGTCGACCGCCTCGGTGCCGACGTCGGTCTGCTCGCCTTCGTCGGCCACGGCATTGGAAACGACGTGGGCGATCCGCTGCTCGGTGGTGCCGGCCGACAGCGCGAGCTCGTTGTTGTAGCGCGCACGCCGGTCGCTATCCGACAGGATGCGGCTCGCATGGTTGATGAAGCGCAGCGCTTCCTCGACGTTGCCCTGCCCATCGCGGGTCTTCGCGTAATACTTGCGGATCAGCCGGCGAAGCGACGCGCGGACCTCCTCGTCAGAGGCGGCCTGCGGTATACCCAGCGCTTCGTAAAGCGTGGCTTTCATTCGTCGGATAGCGGCACGTGAAACGGTTGATTATGCCAATGGAATCTTCGGGCCAACAGGGAAATCGTGGAAAAACAGCCGGCACACACCCGAATTCACGCGCCAACCCTAGCAGACCGCAATTATCGTGCCGAGACCCTGCCAAAAACCAAAGGCGGCCCGCGGGCCGCCTTTGTCCATCCCGACCGCGCGCGCCGCAAGGCGCGGGCGGCAAGGAATCACTCGCTTTTCGCGTTGTCGCGGCTGGCAAGCTTTTCGCGAATGCGCGCAGATTTGCCCGAGCGCGAACGCAGGTAGTAAAGCTTGGCGCGCCGCACGTCACCACGGCGCTTCACCTCGACCGAGGCGATCAGCGGCGAATATGTCTGGAACGTGCGCTCCACGCCTTCGCCACTCGAAATCTTGCGCACGGTGAACGACGAGTTCAAGCCACGGTTGCGCTTGGCGATCACCACCCCTTCGTACGCCTGCACGCGCTTGCGCTCGCCTTCGACGACGTTGACGTTGACGATGACGGTGTCGCCCGGCCCGAAATCGGGGACTTTCTTGTCGAGGCGCGCGATTTCCTCGCGTTCCAGGGTTTCGATGATGTTCATGCCTGGTGCTTCCTTTCGTTTTTGCGGGGACGAGCGGTCGGCGCTTTCGCCGACTTCATTCCCACCCTGTCGTCGATCGTGGAGCGCAAGCGTCCCACGTCATTTGCTACCTCATTTGTTACCTGAGTCTCCACTCCAGTTGCCAGATCACTTTGCGCCTCAGTTGCCACTTCAGTTGCCACTTCAGTTGCCACTTCAGTTGCCAATTCAGTTGAGACCTGAGTTGCCACCCCAGTTGTCACACCGGTCGCAACCTCGGTGTCCAACACCGCATCCGCCACCATTTCCGCCAGCGACCTGCGATCTTCCGCCGACAACCGCGCCAACGCCAGCAGGTCGGGCCTGCGCCTGGCCGTCCGGGCGAGTGCCTGCGTCCGCCGCCAACGCGCGATCACCGCGTGGTTTCCCGACAACAGCACGTCGGGCACGCGCACGCCTTCGTACACTTCCGGCCGCGTGAAATGCGCGCAGTCGAGCAAGCCTACAACGAACGATTCCTGCTCGGCCGAGGACGCGTCGTTGAGCGCGCCCGGCAATTGTCGCACCACTGCATCGATCAGCATCAACGCCGGCAACTCGCCGCCGGACACCACGAAATCCCCGATCGCGATCTCGAGCTCGACTTCGCGCGCGATCAGGCGCTCGTCGATGCCTTCATACCGCCCGGCCAGAAGGATATAGCCCTCGCCCCGCGCATTCGCCAACTGCATCACCCGCGCGTGCGTCAGCGGTGCGCCCGCCGGCGTCAGGTGAATCACCGTCGTGCGCTTGCAGCCGGCGCCACGCTGCGCTGCGCGCGCCGCCTCCAGCGCCTTCGCCAGCGGCTCCGCCATCATCACCATGCCGGGGCCGCCGCCATAAGGCCGGTCGTCCACCGTGCGATGCGCGTCCTGCGCGAAATCGCGCGGGTTGACGGTGCCGAGCGACCACAGACCCCGCTGTCGCGCGCGATCGGTGATGCCGAATGCGCTCGCCTGCTCGATCAACTCCGGAAATAGCGTCACGACGTCGAATCGCATGCCCACCCTCGCGCCGCTCACCGCATGCCGGCGATCCTGCGTCAGTAATCCGCACCCCAGTCGACGGCGATCGTCCCTGCGGCGCGATCGATTCCGTCGATCGTCGCGCCGACGTAAGGAATCAGGCGCACGCGCCCATCAGGTCCTGCCACGTGCAGCAGCGGGTGCGCACCCGACTCCTGCACTTCCGTCACGCTGCCCAACTCGACGCCTTCGCGGTTGACGACGCCAAGGCCCACGAGATCGGCGATGTAGATCTCATCGTCGCCAGGCGCCGGCAGCGTTGCGCGCGGCAGCGCGATTTGCCTTCCGCGCAACTGCTGCGCCACTTCCGGGCTGTCGATGCCCTCGAAATGCGCCACCAGCGTCGCGCCGTGGCCACGCGCTTCGAGCACGCGATACGGCGTCCAGTCCGCTTCCGGCGAGGCCCTGCAAAACCACCGGTCATGCGCGAGCAGCGCGCGCGGGTCGGCGGACAGCGGCAGAACCTTCAACCAGCCCTTGACGCCGAACGACGCGGCGACGCGGCCCATCACCACGAAGGTCGCGTCCATGTCGCCTGCCGCGATCACATCGACCGGCTGCGAAGGCTTCGCTTCGGCGACCGGCTGCGAAGGCTTCGCTTCGGCGACCGGCTGCGGAGTCTTCGCTGCGGC
>JBEPUI010000013.1:0-73485 GCA_041691615.1 Pseudomonadota bacterium | reverse complement strand
TCCTCAGCCCGCCGAAATTTCGAAGGATTCGCGCTTGGCGTTGGCTCGCTGCTCGATCATCGTCTCGAATGCGCGTTCGACATGGCGCGTGATTGCCGCGCCATTGAACAACGGGCTTTCGGCGCGCGCGCGTAAAAGTTTCGCGCGTAGGAGGACGCGCCGCGCAGGATCGCCCGACAACGCGATAGCGAGCGAGACGTAGTCGTCGGTGGTGTCGGCGACCAGCTCGGGTAACCCGCCCGCATGGAGAATGCTCGCGCCGACGCGGCCCGCAAACGTTTCACCCAGCCGCGTGACGACCGGACAGCCCATCCACAATGCATCGCTCGCGGTGGTGTGCCCGTTGTACGGCCATGTGTCGAGAAAGATGTCGGCGGCGCCGTACAGCGCGAGGTAGTCCGGTTCGGAACGGCGCGTGGTGAACACGATGCGTTCGGCGGCGATGCCACGGCTCACCCATTCGCGGCGCGCATTGTTCGTCATCGGGTCGCGGTCGTCCCGCGCCAGCAGCCACAGGATCGAACGCGGCGTCGCGGCGAGTATTCGTCCCCAGGCACCGAACACCTCGGCGTTGAGTTTCCAGGGAGCATTGAAGCCGGCGAAGACGACGTCCGCATCCGCGAGACCCAGGCTCTCGCGCGACACAGGGGCCGATGGCGATGGCGATCGCGACCGGTCGTTCGGCTGGTAACAATTCGGCAGCCACACGAGCGCCTCGGCGTAGTCCGCGCGGTGCGCGCCGGGCACGACGATCTTGTCCACCATCAGGTAGTCGATGAATGGTGCCGCCAGCGTCCCCGGGTATCCGACCCAGTGCACCTGGATTGGCGCCGGTCGCATCGCCAAGGCCGCCGTCGGCGCGCCTTCCGTATATCCCTTGAGATCGACCAGCACGTCGAGCTGATCGGCTCGGATGCGCGTGGCGAGGCGATCGGGATTGCGCTCGCGGATATCGGTGAAATGTTCGACTGCCGCGACAATGCGTGCGCGCATCGCACTCCCGTCGTCGGGGCCGGTGGAATAGGCGAACACCTCGAAGCGCGCACGATCGTGATGCTCAAGCACGCCGGCGAGCAAAACGGCCGTCGGATGCTGGTAGAAGTCTCCGGACAGGTAGCCGACCCTGAGCCGCCGGCCGCGCGGATCGGGCAGGGCGGGTGGTGGCGACGGTGGCGACGGGGAGGGCGCGAATCCGCGTGCCCAGGTCTGCGCGCACTGCCGCTGCTCGGCTCGCGTCGACGGATCGGACAGCAGTGAAAAAGGCGTGACGTGCGACACCTGCGTCGCAACCGCCATGCGGACGCGTGCCTGCAGGTCGGCGAGCCCGGCCCAGTCGCAGGCGCGCTTCTTGGCGAAAACGAGCTGTGACAGTGCCGCGCCGTTGTTGGCATCGAGCGCGACGAGTTGCTCGTAGGCGGCGATTTCGGCGGCAATGTCGTTCTGCCGCGCCGCCACCGACGCCGACTCGGTCAGCAGTCCGACGTGGCGGGGATGCCGCTCGAGCGCTCGATCGAGCGTAGACCTCGCGGTGTCGAGTTCGCCGGCCTCGGCTTCGAGCTGCGCGCGAAACCCCGCGAACGAGGCATCGCCGCCGTCCCGCCGGTGCGCCTCGCGGGCCGCGGCCAGCGCGTCTACAGGGTGCTGGGTTTCGTGAAGTGCCAGCGCCAGCGTGAACCACGCCGCCGCCAGACCAGGATCAAGCTGCGTCGCACGCCGGGCCATGTCGGTCGCCCGGTCGTGCTCGCCGATCGACAGCAATACGTTTGCAGAATGCAGATGAACATTCGGGTGTAACGGCTGGAGCGACAAGGATTTTTGTATGGCCGCCAACGCCTGCAAATGATTGCCCAGCGCCGCGGCGGCACGTGCGGTTCCAAGCCACGCTTCCATATTGACGGCGTTGATCGACAGCGCGCGCTCGAACTCGCGCGCCGCATCCTGTGGGTGGCCGGCGTCCAGCAATACCGTCGCGAGCAGTGCGACCGCGGGCGCCGAAGGCGGCCCGGACGCGAGCAGTGCGATGCATGCATCCCGGGCGTCGCGCAAACGGCCGGCGCTGTACAGCGCGCGGGCACGGTCATAGGAGGTCGCGGACATATCCTGTACTTCGTATAATTTGTATTATGTCAAATAGTGCCGTGAGCTGAGCGTGCGGAGCCACCCAAGATAGGCTCGCAGTTCCTGCGGCAACTTTTCGACGAACCGTCCGTCGATCGAATAGTGCGGCATCTGCGCCCGGACCGCCGCAAGAAACGCTTCTCCTTGGTGGCGATCCTGCGGCGCGGCGACGTAAATCGGGTTAAGTCACTGTAGATCAATAGCGTTTTGCGCTACTTTTACTTTATTACAGCAGGAAAAGCATCCATCTATTTGCTATTACTAACTTGTATGTTGTCCAGCAATGCCGTGCACACCTGCGCGATCGCGTTGATCACATGCGGATCTTCCCCGATCGGCGGTGCGAGGGTCAGTTTGATCGTCGGGTTGCTTCGCATGGCGTCCGCCACCAGCCGGGGCAGGTCGTCGCGCACGTGGCCGCCCTGCCCCAGGAACACGGGAACCACAACCGCGCGGGCGCATCCCCGGTTGACCAGGGACGCAGCGGCGCCCGCCAGGTCGGGTTGCATGCGTTCGAGATAGGCAAGTTCGACGACGATCGCTTGCGCGGCCAGGGTATCGCGAAGGGCGTTGAAGGGCGCCGCCCAGCTCGCGTCGCGCGATCCGTGGGCGATCAGCAGTACGCCGGCCGGCGGCAGCGTCGTGCCGCCGTTTACCGGCGTCGGGGTTGAAGCGGCCACCGCAAGACTCCAGGTAGTGCGCGACGCGATGCGCCGGCAATCCCCGACTCTAGCAAATGGCGCGGCCTGGCGGCCGCCGGCAACGGATTCAGGCGTGGATCATGCGGCGGTCGTCAGTTCGTTGGCCCATTGATAGGCGGACAGTTGGGCTTGCCGCAGGTCGGTGCGACTAACGCCCGCCACCCTCGGCAGCGTTTCGGTGATCGCGGCAGCGTCGTTGCGCTCGACGCCCTCGACCAGCGCCAGCATTTCACCGAGCGCCCCGCCGTGCTGCAACAACGCGTTGTTGACCAGTTGCGGCAGGTTCAGCTCCTCGAGGATGTCCTTGATCGGCATTTCCAGCACGACGTTCATCAGTGACAGGATGCCGGTGATGAACGCCAGCTCGGACATCGACGAGTCCGGTCCGGGCCGGTTGGCGCACAGCAGCTCCATCAGCTTGCCGCGCACCGCGGCGAGCTGCAGCAGTGGATTGCCGAAGCTCACGTTGCCGCGATCGGCCGTGTAGAGCAGCAGCTGCAGCCACACGCGCAGCTGGCGCCGGCCCAGAAGCACCAGCGCATGGCGCAGCGAAGTCACCGATTGCTGGCGGCGCAAGGCTGCCGAATTGACCAGGCGCAACAGGTTGACCGACAAGTTGGGGTGCATCTGGAAGGCGTTTTCGATCTCCCGGATGTCCGAGTCGTCCATCGCCATCGACAGCAGCTTGAGCAGCGCGATTTTCGCCGGCTTGGCGCGCTTGGCCGACAGCAGCTCGGGACGCGCGAAGTGAAACCCCTGGAAATGATCGAAGCCCAGCGCCTTGGCGTGCTCGAACTGTTCCGGGCTCTCGATCTTCAGCGCCACCATCTTGACCTTGTAGGGCCGCAGCACCGACACCATCTCGGGCATCAGCAACGAGTCGATCTGCGCGAAGTCCACCTTGACGACATCGACGGCCCGCAACAGCGGGTCGATGTCCTGCACGTTGCCGACGAAGTGGTCGAGGGCGATGCGATAGCCTTTCTTGCGCAGCGCCTGGCAGCGCTCGATGACGCCTTCGTCGCCGGCCGAGTGCTCGAATAGCTCGATGACGATGCGATCGGCCGGCAGCGCCTCGATCAGCTCGCTGAACAGGAACTCCGTGTCGACGTTGAGATAGCCGTCGGCCTGGCCGATCACCTGCGACAGCCCGATCTCGGCGAACACGTTGGCGATCACCGACGATGTCGCCAGCACGTTGTCGTTCAGCTCGGCGACGTTGCGCTCGGTCGAGCGGAACAGCAGTTCGTAGCCGGTCAGGTTCGACGCGGCATCGACGATCGGCTGGCGCGCAACATAGATGTCCTCGAGCATTGCGCTGTCGTCCTGCATTGCTGGCATGAGCGATTCGGTGTTCATTCGGTGCGGCGGGCTGATGCCGACGCCAGGGCCAAGGGGGATTCGGCCGCGCAGCCATCGATTCGCTGCGCGGAATTGTCAACAACAAGATCCAGCACGGGTGCGGCGACTTGCAGGCCGCAGTCGCGCAGCAGGGCGTTCCAGCGCGCATGCACGCCATGCAGGAGGATCGACGAGCGATGGCGCGCAGCCTGCTCGCGCAGCACCACCAGCACGCCGATCCCTGCGGGTTCCAGTGTCTCGACGTGCGACAGGTCGATGGCGATCGGCGCGGCGGCGCCTGCGTCGATGGCGCGCGCAAGGGCCGGCCGAAGCGTCTGGTAGGCGCTCCAGTCCAGCGTGACTCCTGCAACGATGGCCGCCGACATGCCAGTCTCCACATGCGGGCGCCGGTCGCGCCCGCCTTGCAACTCGCGGTACACTGAACGAATGTTCGAGCCGTACCGTTTCGCGCGCCGCGATCCTGCATGTAAATCGTGCCGCGGCCGCGCTTCCTCCGGTTATCGGCACCCTGCCCGGATACTTGAGGGCTGTTGCGCCCGCCTGCTGCCCAGTACAAGTTCGCCCCTGTGACGGCGACATCCCCTGCCCGGCTGTCGCTGATCGTGATCGAGGATTCGGCCGACGACTACGAGCTGATCCTGCGCCGCATCGGCACGCTCTTTCCCGACGTGTTCGCGCAGCGCGTCGAATCCGCGGCGGCGCTGGTCGAGGTGCTCGGCCAGCGCGAATGGTCGGCGGTGCTGTCCGACCACCGCCTGCCCGGCTTCAGCTCGCACGACGCGCTGGCGATCGTTCGCGCGCGCACCCGCGACCTGCCGTTTGTCATCGTTTCGGGCGCGATCGGCGAAGACGCCGTCGTCGAGTCGATGCACGCGGGCGCCGACGACTTCGTCATGAAGGATCGCCTCGGCCGCCTCGGCATGGTGCTCACGCGCGCGTTGCAAAGCGCAGAGGCGCGAGCGCGGCAGCGCAAGATCGAGGCCGCCTACCAGGAAAGCGAGGCACGCCTGCGCGCCGTCGCATCGAACCTTCCGGGGATGATGTTCCGCATCGACATCCGCGACGGCCGCGTCAGCTTCGACTACGTCAGCGAGGGCGCGCGCCGATTGTTCGGCTTGGCGCCCGACGACGTGATGCGCGATGCCACGTTGTTCTTCCAGCGTTTCAGCACCGAAGATGCGGGAGGCCTGCTCACCGCGCTCCATCACACGATCGAAGGTGACGGCTTCATCACCTGGACGGCGTCGATCTGCGACCCCGGCGCCGTCGAGTGGGTGCAGGTCGAGGCGGAAAGCCGGCAGCTCGGGCCGCGCCACGTGGTGTGGGACGGGCTGGTGATCGACGTCACCGCGGCGAAGCGCGCCGAGAACAGCCTGCGCGAATCGCGGCAGGAAATGCGCGAGCTCGCGCGCCACCAGGCGCAGGTCCGCGAAGAAGAACGCGACGTGGTCGCGCGCGAGCTGCACGACGACGTCGGCAGCATGCTCACCGGCGTGCGCTTCGAAACCGCGTGGCTGAAGAGCCTGCTGAAGGCTTCCCCCGAAGCCGACGATGCGCTGAAGCAGCTCGACGAGCTCGTGGAAGGCGCGATACTCGCGTGCAATCGGATCATGCACGACCTGCATCCGGCGATCCTCGAGCAGGGCATCGTCGCGGCGCTGGAGTGGCAGGCGCGCAAGTTCGGCAAGCGCATCGGCGTCGAATGCCGGTTTCACCCGCCGGCGGAGGAAATCGAAATGGATTCCGAGTCGTCGATGGCGATGTTTCGCATCTGCCAGGAGGCGCTCAACAACGTCGCCAAGCACGCCTGTGCGCGCAAGGTGGACGTGGTGATGACGGTGCAGCCGGACATCATCGCGCTGTCGATCGCCGACGACGGCATCGGGCTGACCGACGACGCGATCCGTCGTGCCGGCCGGTTCGGCTTGCGCGGCATGCGCGAGCGTGCGCTGGCGCTGGGCGGCAACATCGCGATCAACAGCAGCCTTTCGGGGACCACGATCACGCTGACGTTGCCGCCGATCGCACCGCCGTCGGCGGAACTGCAGGCAGCGGCAGACGAGGCGCCGGGCGCCATCGCCGAAACCCCCGGCAGGGCACCGCCGGGCGCTGTGGCGGACGGCAGCGAGATTGGCCGCAACGCCGCCGCGGGAGATGCGCGATGATCCGCGTCGCGATCGCCGACGATCACGCGATCGTGCGTCGCGGCATTGCGCAAATCCTGTCGGCGGAAGCCGATCTGACCGTCGTCGGTGAAGCGTCGAACTATGCCGAGGTGATGGAGCTGGTGCGCCGCGGCGGCATCGACTGCCTGCTGCTCGACATCTCGATGCCGGGGCGAAATGGCATCGACACGCTGAAGCAGGTGAAGGCGGAGGAGCCGCGGCTGCCGGTGCTGGTGATCAGCATGTACCCCGAAGACCAGTACGCATTTCGCGCGTTCAAGGCGGGCGCATCGGGTTACCTCACGAAGCTGTCCGCCGCCGAGCAGGTCGTGCCGGCGATTCGCCAGGTGACGCGCGGGCGCCGCTACATCACGCCCGAGCTCGCCGAAGCGCTGATGAGCCATCTCGATCGCGATAACGATGTGCCGGCGCACGAGACGCTGTCCGATCGCGAATTCCAGACGCTGCGGCTAATCGCTGCCGGGCAGTCGCTGACGCAGATCGGCGCCGCGCTCGCGCTGTCGCCCAAGACGGTCAGCGCGTATCGCGCGCGGCTGCTGCACAAGCTCGACCTCGCGAGCAACGCCGAACTCACGCGCTACGCGCTCGAGCACAAGCTGCTGGATTGACGCGCTGGCGGCGTCGACCGGCGAGGCGCGTCCTGCGCCGCCGGCTACTGCACGACCACCCGGTTCTTGCCCAGTTCCTTGGCGCGGTACAGCGCGCGATCGGCGCGCTCCATCAGCACGCTCGGCAACTCGCCTTCGGCGCGTTCGGTGACGCCGGCGGAGAACGTCACCAGCAACCGCTCGTGATTGTGCAGGAAGTAGCGGCGCGTCAGTTCGCGCTGCACGCGCGCCATCACGCTTTCGGCGTCCTCGCCGCGCGTGGCCGGCAGCAGGATTACGAACTCCTCGCCGCCATAGCGCGCGACGACGTCCGACGGCCGCACGGCCTGCCGAAGCACGTTGGAAAGATGCACCAGCGCCTGGTCGCCGACCTGGTGGCCATGCGTGTCGTTGATGCGCTTGAAATCGTCGATGTCGAGCAGGCAGACGCACAGCGGCTGGCCGCTGCGTTCGGCGCGCGAGATCTCGATGTCGAATTGCCTGTCCAGCCCGCGCCGGTTGAGGAGCTCGGTCAGCTGGTCCTCGTGCAGCCGGTCTGACAGTGCGCCCAGCTCGTGCTCGAGGCGCGACACGCGATGCTCGTACTCGTCGGCGTTCTTGCGTGCGTCGAGCAATTCCTCATGCGTGCGGCCATAGTCGGTCTGCATGCCGCGCGTATCCTGCACGATGCGCACGACGAGGTTCGACAGCTGCCCGAGGTCCTGCGTACGGTCGATCTCGGCAGCGTAGCGGCCGAGTCGCTCGCTGTGCTCGCCCGCATCCGCGGCGAGCCCGGCGAGGCGATCGATGAAGGTAACGGTCATCGCGCGCAACGCGTTGCGCGCGTCGTCCACGCTCTTCTTCAAAACACCCTGCTTGTAGACGATCTCGCGCAATGCGCGCTCGATGCTCGCGATCTCGACCTGGTCGAACGGCGCCGACGCGAGCTCGGCCACCGACTTGAACTGTCCCTGCAGCCACTTGTCGTCGCCCAGCATTTCGGCGACGTTGGTGGTCAGCGCGTGCACGACGCGCAGCAGGCCGTTCTGCGTCTCGCGCACATTCACGTTGCGCAGCTCGAGCGCGATGCACAGCTCGCGCACGCGGCCGATCAACACCGCCGCCGAAGCCGCGTCGTGCATCTGCCGCGCGTCGTGGGCGAGCCTGCGCGCGGTCGCGACGGAGCTCGGCGAATCGCCGGCTCGATCGGCCACCGCAGTGGTCAGCGTGAGTGCGAGCAGCTCGCCCAGCGTCGCCCAGTTGGGTCCCTGCTCTGCGGTGTCGGTCGCGCCCGCGGCAGGCACCGCGTCCGGCGCGGGCGCGGCAGCGGCCCCGACGACCGGTGCGATGGCCGTTGCAGCGGACGATGCGGCAGCGCTCGCCATTGCCCCGGCAGCAGTTGTCCCACCGATGGGAATCGCGCCCGTCGATGCAGCATCCGCCGTCAGCGGTGCGTTATTGATCTCCGCGCCCGCGTCGCCACCGGCCCAGCTGTCGACGAGCCCGCGCAAGCGTTGAAACAGGACGTCCGGCGCATTGCCGAACGACGTGAGCACATGCTGCAGCGCTTCGCGCTTGCGACCCGGCGTTGCCCGCGCCGAGCGCGCGTCGAGACCGTGCACGAGGTCGCGCATCAGGCCGCCCCAGCGCGTGCCGCCACCATTGACCAGTCGCCGCAGCGCGGCCTGTGCGAGGTTCCAGTCGCCGATGTCCAGTGCAGTGGCCAGCGTCGCGCAATCGGCAGCGCCGGCGCCGGCGCGCGCCTGCGCGTCGGTCGCGACGTCTTTCAGCAGCAATAGCGGCGACAATTCGGTGGCGCCGGTTCCCGGCGACGCGATGTCGAAGAACACGCGCGCGTAGTTCTCCGGCGTCGGCGGAATTTTCTGCGCCGCCAGCTGGCGCAGCGCCTGGCGCGCCACGGCGGACGAGTTGACGGTCATCGTTGACGATGCATTCGACATGGTCGGCGCCGGCTCGCCCATCGGTTCAGAGATCGTGGAACAGCGAAAGACCCGCGACGCTCAGGAACGACTTCTGCGCGGCGTCGAGTGCGATCTGCTGCTTGGCGAAATCCGTCGACGCCTTGGTGTAGTCGAGGTCCTCGAGGCGCGACAGTGTCTTCGAATAGGCGAGATTTCGATCCCGGTCGATGCTGGACAGCGAATCGAGCTCGGCGAGCTGCGAGCCGCCCTGCGCCTGGTGGGTCATCACGTTTTCCAGCGCGCCACCCAGGTCGGCGAGGCCCGTCGACAGGCGGTTGGCGAGCGCCGACTTGGACGCGTCGTCTGTCACTGGCGCATTGAGTGCCGCCACGAGGTCTGAAATTGTGGCGAAGATACTCTTGTTGGTGGACGGCGCGAGGTTGACCTGGTCGCCCGATGCCGGTGCGCCGGTCAGTGTGAACTGCTGGCCGGCGACGGTGATCGCATTGCCGGTCGTCCACGCATTGCCGGTGGACAGTGTCGTCGCGCTCGTCGTGTCGACGACGTCATAGCTCGTGACGCCGCCAACGACGTTGAATGTCACCTTGTATGAATCCCCGGTCAGCGCCGAGGCGTTGACGACCTGCGTGGCACCCAGCGTGCCGCTGCCGGTGTTGGTCGCGGGCGCGCTGACGCTGAACGTGCCGTTGCCCGTCGGATTGCCGAGGAACAGCGCATCGCCGCTGACGCTCACCGCCATCGAGCGGCCAGCGTCGACCTGCACGCTGCGCACGCCCGAATCGCCGTTGTAACTGACGCCGCCCGCGCTGCTGACGAACGGCTGGGTGCCGACCTGGAAGCCCGCGAACAGGTAGTTTCCGTTGCCATCCTTGCTGTTGGCGAGGCCGACCAGCTGGTCGAGCTGTTGCGACAACTGGGTGGCGAACGTCCTGCGATCGGCATCGTTCAACGTGCCGTTGCCCGCGGCGATCGTGGCTGTGCGGGCGTTCTGCAGCAGGTTGACGACGCTGGTCATCACGGTGTCGTTCTGGCCGAGCGCGTCCTGCGCCGTCGATATGCTCTGGTCGAAGCGGTCGGTACGCGCCTGCGACTGGCGTACGGCAACGGCGCTGGCCGATCCGATCGGGTCGTCCGACGGCGCGTTGATGCGCCGCATCGACGCGATCTGCTGCTGCGTGCGCAGCAGGTCGGATTGCGTCTTGCTGATCGAGTCGCTGCCCAATGTGTAGATCTGAGATGTGCTGACGCGCATGGCTCAGGTCCTTACGCCGAATTCATGATGTCGAGGACGCTGTTGAACAGCGTCGAGGCGATCGCCATCACTTTGCTCGATGCCTGGTACATCTGCTGGAAGCGTTGCAGGTTCGCGGCCTCCTCGTCGAGGTTGACTCCCGAGATCGACTGCTGCGCGGATTGCGCCTGCGCGAGGATCGCCGTCTGCGCCGTCGATTCGATGTTCGCCTGGTTGGCATCGGTGCCGACGCGTGCGACCAGCTGCCCATAGGCGCCGTCGAATGTCGCGGTCCCGCCCACCAGCTTCGATTCCGCCAGCGCGGCCAGCAGTTGCGCATTGCGGTTGTCGCCGGTGCCGCCGGTATTGATCGCAATCGTGAACGTGTCGCCGTTGCCGGGCGCGCCGCTCAGCGTCACCTGCATGTTGTTGAAGCTGACCACCGCACCTGCCGTGAACGGCACCGGTGTTGCCGGCGGATAAATCGTTGACGCGCCGTTCACCGTGACGGTGACAGCGGCAGTCGCCGGAAACCCGCTCAGCGTGTTGCTTCCGGCGTTGTAGGTCAGCGTGACCGGAGCGGCGAGCGGCGCCGCGGGATAGCCCGCGGTGACTGTCGCGGCGCCAAGCGCGCCGGTGCCGGTGTTGGTGCTGCCCGACGCGGTACGGATGGGCGTGGCCGCGGCGACCGCAGCCGGATCGGTGATGGCCACGGCAAGGCTGCTCGCGCCGTTCTGCGTCGGTGAAATACGGAAGCGGTCGCCGGCGCTCATCGTGCCGGATCCGATCGAGATCGTCACGCCATCGACGGTTTGCGGCAGCGTCGCATAGCTGGTCGTCGTGCCATCGGTCAGGCGGGTCAGCGAATAGTTGCTGCCGTCGTAGCGCAGTTCATAGTCGCTCGCCGTCAGCGCATTGGCGTTGCCGATCTGCGCCGTCAACACGGCGCTGCCGGTGTTGCTGGTCGCGGGCTGCACGCCGGGCGTGCCGACGCTGAAGAATGCGCCGCCCGCATTGCCCCGCAAGTCCACGCCCAGCTGATGCTGCGCGTTGAACGCGTCGCCCAGCACGACGGCGACGCGGCCCAGCTCGTTCTGCGCATTGTTGAGCGTGGTGTCGCGATACGACAGCACGCCGGACAGCGCGCCGCCCTGCAGGTCTCCGGGCGCGAAGCGCACGACACCCGAGCCGGTGGTGATGCCGATCTGCAGGTTTTGCGGATCGTCGACGCCGCGCAGCGCAACCAGCGTCTGCGCGTTGGTGCCCACGACCAATGCCTGGCCGTTGGACAGGAACAGGTTGAAGCTGCCGTCGCTCTGCGTCACGGGTGTCACGCCGATTTGCGCGTTGATCTGCGACACCAGCTGGTCGCGCTGGTCCAGCAGGTCGTTGGGCGGGTCGGTGTTGTCGGCGGTGCCGAGGCTCGCGATGCGCTGGTTGAGCTTCGCGAGCTGCACCGCGTATCCGTTGACGCTGTCGACGGTGTTGGTGATCTGCTGGTTCGCCGCGCCGCGCAGCGTGTCGATCTGCTGCGAGTACGACTGGAATCGCGACACCAGCGACCGCGCCGACGACAGCAGCTGCTGGCGAGACGGCGTGTCTGCCGGGTTGACCGATACCGCGTTGACGCTTGCGAAGAAACCGTCCATCGCGACGTTGAGTCCCGCAGTCCCGTCGCCGAACAGGTCGTCGAGCTGCGACAGCGATGTCGACTTTGCGTCGACCTCGGTGCTGGCCGCCTGGCTTTGCAGCACGCGGGACGCGGCGAAATCGCTGTAGACGCGGCGGACGCTTTCGACGTCCACGCCCTGCCCGAAATACCCGGACCCCGTGAACAGCCCCGGCCGCGCGGCGAACAGCGCTTCCTGCCGGTTGTACCCCGGCGTGCTGACGTTGGAAATGTTGTGGCCGGCCGTCAACAGCCCCGCCTGTGCCGCAGCGAGTCCGGATAAGCCGATGCCGTAGATGCTGGTGCTCAAGGTGTGGGTTCCGTTGGGCGCAGCCTGTCGTTTCAGGTGCGCACGTCTTGGTTATCGGCGACGCTGGCCGATACTTGAGCGGGCGCGGTGGGACGGGGCTCGACCAGCGGGGCCACGGTGCGGATCGCTCGCGCGAGCTTGGCGCCATATTCGGGATCCGTGGCATAGCCGCCCTTCTGCAGCGCGTTGGCGTATGCGGCCGGATCGGACGCCTGCGCCAGCGCGGGCGCGTAGCGGCGGCCGTGCAACAGCTTGGCGAAATCGCGAAACGACGCTTCGTACGTATCGTAGCTGCGGAAATTCGCCTGCGTGGGTACGCTCTTGCCGCCGACCACTTCATGGGTCGCCGACGCAACGACATTGCCGGTCCAGCTGCGTCCCGCCTTGATGCCCAGGATGTTGTGGCTGGCGGCGCCCGACGCGTCCTTGGGCTGGTGCTTGCCCCACCCGCTTTCGAGGCCCGCCTGCGCGAGCAGGTACTGCACCGGCAAGCCGGCGGCCTTGGCCACCGCTTCGGCGGCGGGACGCAGTTTGTCGACGAACGCGCGGATGCTGTCCGGAAGCCAGCTGGTGGTGGTTGCCGCATCCTTCGGCTTCGGGGCGACCATTGGTAACGCGCCGACCGCCTTGGTAGTCATGGGGATCGCCGCTGCATTGCGCGAGTACGCAGCTGCGGACAGGCCCGGCGTTGCGCGTGCGCCGGCCACGGCGCTCGCGCCCATGACGGGTTGGGCGCCCTTGACGGGTTGGATACCCTCGATGACGTCGGAAGGCGTGGCCGCGCCGGCTGCGCCCGCCGGCATCGCTCGGCCCGGCGCAGCGGTGGTCTTGGTCGATTCGGCCACGCCCTTTGGCAGCGAGCGGGCCAATTGCGTCTCGATCACCTTGCTCAGGCCGGTGCCGCGCTTGGCCATCGTCACGGCGATCTGCTGGTCGAACATCGACGTGTACATCTTGGTCGCGCTGCTGTCGAGCGGGCCGTCCTGCGGCGTCGCGTCGCGCATCGACTTCAGCATCATCTGCAGGAACACGGCCTCGAATTGCGTCGCCGCTGCCGACAGCGCCTTGCCCGGCGCAGTCTTCGCCTGCTCGCGCAATGCCGACAGCGCGCCCGCGTCGAGCGCGAGGCTGGAGGTGGCGTCCGGGGAGCCCATGGCGCTCATGGTCAGATGATCTCGATCTCGGCCTTGAGCGCGCCGGCCGACTTCATCGCCTGCAGGATCGCGAGCAGGTCCTGCGGCGACGCGCCCAGCGTATTGAGCGCGCGCACGACGTCGGCAAGCTTGGCACCCGCGGCGATCGGCGTGAATCCGTTGCCTTCCTGCTTCAGGTCGATCGACGTGCGCTCGGTGACCACCGTGCGGCCGTTGGACAGCGGTGCCGGCTGGCTGATTATCGGATCGCTCTGGATCGTAACCGTGAGGTTGCCATGCGCGACCGCGCAGGCATCGAGCGTCACGGCCTGGTTCATCACGATCGAACCGGTGCGCGCATTGATGATCACCTTGGCGGCAGGCGACGACGATCCGACCGCGAGGTCCTCGAGGTCGGCGACGAATGCCACGCGGTCGACGCCACGCGGCGACACGCGGATCGTGCGGCCGTCGAGGGCGACCGCGGACGCGGCGCCGAAGCGGCGGTTGACCGCTTCCACCACCTGCATTGCGAGACCGAAGTCGGTGTCGTGCAATTCGAGCTGGACGAACTCGTCCTGCGCGACGGTGTTGGTCACGTCGCGCTCGACGGTGGCGCCGCCGGGAATGCGCCCGGCATTCAGCTGGTTGACCTGGGTCTTGCTGCCGCCTGCGGACGCACCCGCGCCGGCGATCGCGACGTTGCCTTGCGCCATCGCGTAGATCTGGCCGTCGGCGCCCTTCAGCGGCGTCATCAGCAGCGTGCCGCCGCGCAGGCTCTTGGCGTTGCCGAGCGACGACACCGTGACGTCGATCTGCTGGCCCGGCTTGGCGAATGCCGCCAGCTTGGAGGTGACCATCACCGCCGCGACGTTCTTGAGCTGCAAGTTCTGGCCGGTCGGCAGGTTGATGCCGAGCTGCGACAGCATCGATCCGATGCTTTGCACGGTGAATGGCGTCTGCGTCGTCTGGTCGCCGGTGCCGTCTAGCCCGACCACGAGACCGTAGCCGATCAGCTGGTTGTCGCGCACGCCCCGCAGGCTCGCGACATCCTTGATGCGCTCCGCGCACGCGGTGCCGGCGCAAAACACGGCCAGCAGCACGGCCGCGACCGCATGCGTCAATCCTGTCATCGCGTGAATTCTGCGCATGATCATCAGAACGGCATCACCGACTGGAACGCGCGCGCCAGCCAGCCCATCGTCTGCGCTTCGTCGATGTAGCCCGAGCCCCGGTATTCGAGTCGTGCCTCGGCGACTTCCGTCGACGACACCACGTTGCCGTAGCCGATGTGCTGCGGATTGACGATACCCGAAAGGCGGATGAATTCGGAACCCTGGTTGATGCCGATCTGCTTTTCGCCGGCGACCAGCAGGTTGCCGTTGGGCAGCACTTCGACGACGGTCACGGCGATCGTGCCGGTGAACACGTTGTTGGCGCTCGAGTCGCCGCCGCCGGTGAAGGCGCTCTTGCTTTGCGCACTCAGGCTGCCGCCCTTGATCGACTTGCTGCCAAGCTGGATGTCCGGCACGACGAACGCCATGTCGCCCTTGCGGTTCGCGTCGGACGTCGCGGTCTTGCTGGCGTTGATCTTCTCGTTGATGCTGATCGTCAGTGTGTCACCCACTGCGCGCGCGCGCCGATCCTCGAACAGCGGCTGGTACGCGCCGCGCGACTGCGAAGTCGCCTGGAAGATCGCGCCCTGCGTCGGCGATGCCATCGCGTATTGCGCCGGCCTCGCCGTCAGCGGCTGGTGCATCTCGACCTGCCGCAGCGCGTCGGGCGTGCACGCGCACAGCGCGGCCATTGCCGCCACTGCGAGCGACGCGCGGGTGATGTCGTAGCGGTTCATGTCCGGCTGCCTTCGATCAAAGTTGCGACAAGCGCTGCAACATCTGGTCGGATGTCGACACCGCCTTGGAATTGATCTCGTACGCGCGCTGGGTCTGGATCATGTTGACCAGCTCCTCGACCACGTTGACGTTGGACGTCTCGACGTAGCCTTGCGACAGCGTGCCGAGGCCGTTGTTGCCCGGCGTGCTGGTCGTCGGGCTGCCCGACGCCTGGGTTTCCTGGTAGAGGTTCTCGCCGTGCGCCGAAAGCCCGGCCGCATTGATGAAGTTGGCGAGCTGGATCGCACCCACTTGCGTGGGCGCCGCCTGACCGGCCTGGGTGACGGTCACGATGCCGTCATTGCCGATCGAGATCGACTGCGCGTTGCTGGGAATGGTGATCACCGGCTGGATCGCATAGCCCGAAGAGGTCACCATCTGTCCCTGGTTGTCGAGGTGCAGCGAGCCGTCGCGCGTATAGGCGGTGGTGCCGTCGGGCATCTGCACCTGCAGGAATCCCTGGCCGTTGATCGCGAGGTCGAGCGAATTGCTGGTCTGCTGCAGGTTGCCCTGCGTGAAGATGCGCTCGGTCGCGACCGGACGCACGCCCGTGCCGAGCTGCAGCCCGGTCGGCAAATTGGTCTGTTGCGACGAATTGGCGCCGGGCTGGCGCAGCGTCTGGTACAGAAGGTCCTCGAAGACCGCGCGCGATCGCTTGAAGCCCGCGGTGTTGACGTTCGCCAGGTTATTGGAGATGACGTCGAGCTGCGTCTGCTGGGCGTCGAGGCCGGTCTTGGAAATCCAGAGCGAACGAATCATGGGTTACCTCTAGGGTGTATTGGCGTTGCGTGGCGTCAGCTGGTGCTGGTGAGGAGCTCGGATGCGCGCTGCTCGTTCTGGTCGACGCTTTGCAGCGCCTTCATCTGCATGTCGAACTGGCGCGCGAGGTCGATCATGTCGACCATCGCCGACACCGCATTGACGTTGGACGATTCGACGGCACCTGTCTGCAGCGTGACGGCATCGTCACCGTCGGCGGTGGCGCCGCCTTTCATGCGGAAGAGTCCGTCGCCGCCCTTGGTGAGCTGGTTCTGCGGCGGATTGACGAGCTTCAGCTTGCCGAGCGTGGAAACAATGGCGCCCGGGCTGGAGAGATCGACCGTCGAAACGGTGCCATCAGCGCCGATCGCCACGCGCGTGTTCTCGGGAATCGAGATCGGACCGCCGTCGCCCAGCACGGTGAGGCCGCTCGACGTCTGCAATTCGCCATCCGGGCTCACGCGCAAGGCGCCGGCGCGGGTGTACGCCTCGCCGCCGGCACGCGTCTGCACCGCCAGGAATCCTTCGCCGTTGATCGCAACGTCGAGGTCGCGTCCCGTGGCGTTGATCGTGCCCGGCGTGAAATCGGCACCGGGCGTGGTTTCCATCGCGTATGTGCGCGTCGGCAGGCCCGGCCCGTACAACGGCGCGGCGCGAAACGCGGAAATATCCGCCTTGAAGCCGGCGGTGTTCGCGTTGGCGAGATTGTGCGAAGCCACAGCCTGCTTTTCCAGCAGCTGCTGCGCACCGGTCATCGCGACGTAGATCAGGCGGTCCATGGCGGTCGGCGGTCAGTGATCGTCAGCGAAGGTTGACCAGCGTGTTGAGCACCTGGTCCTGCGTCTTGATCGTCTGCGCGTTCGCCTGGTAGACGCGCTGAGCGGTGATCATTGCCACCAGCTCGTTGGTCAGGTCCACGTTCGAGTCCTCGACGGCGCCCGATTGCACGGCGCCCAGGTTGCTCGATCCGGGCGTGCCCATGATCGCCTGTCCCGATTCGGCGGACTCGCGCCATTGGTTGTTGCCGATCGGCTCGAGGCCGTTGTCGTTGGTGAAGCGCGCCAGCGCGATCTGTCCCAGCGTGCGCGCCTGGCCGTTCGAATACTGGCCTTGCAGCGCGCCGTCGGCAGCGATGCTGTAGCCGGACAACAGGCCCGCGGTGTAGCCGTCCTGCGTCAGCGTATCCACCGAGAACGAGCTGCCGAACTGCGTCGCCTTCGCGTAATCGAGCGTGTAGGCGAACGGCGTCGTGGCGCCGTTGGTGAGTGCCACCGAGATGTTGAACGGCAATGTCGTGGCGGTGGTGTCGAGCGTGCCGTCGGACTTGAACGTGAGCGTGCCGAGCGAAGCCGCCATTGGCGTGCCGTCGAACGTCCCGTACACCGCCCAGGTGTTGGCGCCGGTCTTTGCATAGTAGGTGGCCAGCGAGTGAGAGTTGCCGAGGCTGTCGTAGACGGCCATCGACGTCGAGTTGTTGTACGTGGTCGAGTCGGTCGGATCGAAGGCGCCGACGACGGCCGCCTTGCTGGAATCGAGGTTGAGGCCGATGCTCGCGGCAGTGGTCATGTTTGCCTGCAGCTGGCTGCTCGAGACCTGCAGCGGCGCCGGCGTGGAAGCGACGATATTGCCGGCGGTGTCGACACCGTAGCCGGACAGGCGACCGCCTTCGGCGTTGACGATGAAACCGTCCTTGTCGAGATGGAACTGGCCGTTGCGCGAATACGTGATCGTGCCGCCGGTGTCCATCCGGTAGAACCCGTTGCCGTTGATCGCCACGTCCAGCGGATTGCTGGTCGTGCTGATGTTGCCCTGCACGAACTGCTGTTGCACGGCGACCACCGACGTGCCGATGCCGGAGCTGGTCGCGCCCGACGACGACAGGCTGTTCGCATAGACGTCGGCGAACAGCGCGGTCGCGCCCTTGAAGCCGACGGTGCTCGCGTTGGCGACGTTGTTGCCGATGACGTCGAGATTGCGCGACGCCGCGTTGAGTCCCGACAGTCCTTGCTGAAAGCTCATGCGTTGCTCCTCAGAGAATTTCCACGACCTGCGATAAGGGGATGCTGCCCAGCGCGCCCAGCTGCAGCTGCCCGCCGCCCGCGCCCGGAATGATGCCGCTGACATGCGCGACCGTGAGCGTGGTGGCGGTCACGCTGGCCTTCTGCGCGGTCGCCGTGACGCTGAATGTGTAGGTACCGTCGGGCACCGCCTTGCCGGAATTGTCCTTGCCGTCCCAGTCGGCAAAATGCACGTCGGCGGTGCCGGGGCCTGCATCGATGGTGCGCACGACGTTGCCCGACGCATCCTTGATGGAGATCGATACCGAGTCGGCGGCGCCCTTCAGCGCGTACGCCATGCGACCCTCGCCGCCGGTCACCTGGACCTGGTTGCCGGTGGCGACGATGTCGTGGCCGACCAGGCCGGCCGATTGCATGTACTGGTTCGCGTCCAGCGACGTCGACAACGCTGCCAGCGTGTCGTTGATCTTGTTGACGCCGGTCACCGTTGACAATTGCGCGAGCTGCGACGTGATCTGCGCGTTGTCGAGCGGGTTTAGCGGATCCTGGTTCTGCAGTTGCGTAACCAGCAGTGTGAGGAAGCGCTGCGACGCATCGTCGGCGCTGGCCGCCGGCGTCGCCGGCGGCGTCGGCGGCGGAACCTTCGGGTCGGTGCCGGTGGCCTTGGTTGCGATCGCGCCTATGAGGCTCATCTTCGGTTCTCCGGTGGTGGCTCGCGCTACTGGCCGAGCGTCAGGGTCTTCTGCAACAGCGTCTTGGCGGTGTTCATCACCTCGACGTTCGATTGGTAGGAGCGCGACGCCGACATCATGTTGACCATTTCGTCGACGACGTTGACGTTGGGCATCTTCACGTAGCCCTGCGCATCCGCGAGCGGGTGGCTGGGGTTGAAAACGGACTTGGCCGGCGACGGGTCTTCGACGACACCCGCCACGCTGACCTTGGTGATGCCGCCTTCGGCATCCTGGGGAACGGCCTGGAACACCACCTGGCGCGCCTTGTAAGCCGTGCCGTCGGGCCCCGCGACGCTGTCGGCGTTGGCGAGGTTGCTGGCGGTGACGTTGAGGCGTTGCGACTGCGCGGTCAGCGCCGAGCTCGAGACGTCGAAAACATCGAAAAGTGACATGGCGTTATCCGGTGACCGCGGCGAGCATCGTTTTGATCTGCGCGTTCAGCACGCGTAGCGCCGCTTCGTACTTGATCGTGTTGTCGGCGAACTGGCCGCGCTCGGCGTCCATGTCGACGCTGTTGCCGTCGAGGCTTGCCTGCGATGGTTCGCGGTAGAGCATTTCGATGGACCCGCCTGCCGCTGCGCCGTCACCCGACCCCGATCCCTGCGCCGACGACAGCGCCTTGGCGAAATCGAAGTCGACCGCCTTGTAGTTGGGCGTGTCGGCATTGGCGATGTTGGTGGCGAGCACCGTCTGCCGCTGCGCACGCAACTTGAGCGCGTCGGCTTGAAAGCTCAGCATCTGGTCCAGGCGGTCGATCATGGTTTGGCGTCCCTCTTTGGGATGGAGTCGATTATCGGCAGCAGGCGCCGCGCCGATCGGCTGAAAAGCGGCGGGTTTACGCGGCACTTCGGGCGTTCGGCTTCACGCGCGCGGGACTACGATCGGTGCACCGTGGACCAACCCTTCGCCTGGAGGCGACCGATGACTTCATCCGAGCGGCTCGCGAAACTCGCTGTCGCGACCTGTGCGATTGCCACCTGTACGCTACTGTCCGCGGCTCCACTGCAGGAAGAGTTGCGCTCGTTCGCCGACCGGGAAGTCGCCGCGGGCGCGGGCGACATGGAGATCACCGTGGGAGAGCTCGACCCGCGGATCCAGCTGGCCCCCTGCAACCGCTATGAGCCGTTCGTGCCACCGGGCGCCCGCCTGTGGGGCCGCTCGACATTGGGGGTGCGCTGCGTCGACGGGGCCACGTGGACGACCTACGTGCCGATCCAGGTGAAGGTATTCGCGCCGGCGCTGATCGCCGCGCGACCGCTGTCGCGCAACGCTTCGCTCTCCGCCGACGACGTGCGCATCGAGCGCGTCGAACTGACCGCCAATTCCAATCCGGTGCTGACCCCCGCCGACGAATATGCCGGGTCGCGGCTGACCCGCTCGGTCGCCGCCGGCGAAACCCTCACTCGGACGATGCTGCGGGCGCCGGCCGTCGTGCAGCCCGGCGACGCGGTGCGCGTCGTCATGGGCGGCGACGGATTCCGCATTGCCGCCGACGGCAAGGCGCTGACGGTGGGCGGCGACGGCCAGAGCGTCCAAGTGGCGCTGACCAGCGGCCGCATGGTGACCGGCCTGGCTCGCCCCGGCCGCGTGGTCGAGGTAAAGTGACCGCGATGCCTGCCGGCGACGGCTTCAGTTTCCGGGAGGGCTGCCGATAAGGACGTTGTGGCTGCGGCCCCTGCCGCGGTTTACGCTTATCCCCACGGCCTCGCGGAGCATTACATGAAGATCACGCCCTCTTCCACCGGACCGCGCAGCGAAGCTGCCGGCGCCAGCAACGCCACCGGCGATCGCAAGACCGGCGCCGCGACAGCGTCGTCGACCGCCGCGGAACAGGACTCGATCAAGCTTTCCCCACTGTCGACCGAGCTGGCCGCGCTGGAAGCGAGCCTTGCGGCCGGTGGCGACATCGATACCGCCAAGGTCGAGCAGATCCGCCAGGCGATCATGAACGGCACGCTCAGCATCGACTCCGGCGCCATCGCCGACAAGATGCTCGCCGCCGCGCAGGCGTGGCTCGGCAAGAAGGACGCATGAGCCGCATGAGCGATGAGCAAGCCCTCGCCGACCTGGTTTGCGCCGAGAACGACGGCTATGCCGCGCTGATCGCGCTGCTCGACGACGAGACGCGTTCGCTGTGCGCGGGCGACGCCTTCGCGCTGGAAGCCAAGGCGGAGGCGAAGCTCGCACAGGTTCGCGCGCTCGAACACATGGGGCAGCGGCGACGGCAACTGATGGCGCAGGTCTCGTCGGGCCCGGCGCCGTCAACGCCAGTGCTCGCCGAGTCGCTGCGCGTGCTGCACGAGCGCGCCAGCGAAGCCAAGCGCATCAACATCCTCAACGGCCGGCTGATCGACCGCCACCAGCTGTATGCATCGCGCTCGCTGGCCGCATTGCGCGAGGCGGCGGGCCAGCCCGCGCTGTACGGTGCCGACGGCCAGGCGGCGCATCACGCATCAAACCTGTCCCGTGCCAGAGCCTGACCACGCAGCGTCGCCGCTGGCATCGCCGTTCTCCACCCAGCGACGGCAGCTACGGCGCCGCGAGGTGGGTCGTCAGCCGTTCTTCACCCAACTGCGCGTAATTGCCGAGCGTTGCGGTTGGCTTTTCGCCGTTCTTCATCCGAGCGCCGGCATCACGCCGGCCGCTCGTTCATCTGCAGCCAGTAACGCGTCAGCGCCCCCAGCGTGCTCACCAGGTCGGGATATTCGACCGGCTTGACGATGTAGCTGTTCGCGCCCACGGCGTAGCTCGCCTCGATGTCGCGGCGCTCGCGCGACGACGTCAGCACGACCACCGGTTGCAGGCGCGTGCGCGGATCGCTCTTGATCCGGCGCAGCACCTCATGGCCGTCGACGCGCGGGATCTTCAGGTCGAGCAGCACCACGCGCGGCAGCGTCGCGCCGGCGCGCGCGGTGTAGCTGCCGGTCGCGAACATGAACTCCAGCGCGACCACGCCGTTCTCGACATGCGCGACGTTGAGCGCGACATTGGCGCGGCGCAGCGCGCGCAGCGTGAATTCCGCGTCGTCCGGATTGTCCTCGACCAGCAGGACGTCGATGGTGTCGGCGGAGGCGTTCATGGTGAGGCCAGCGCGCGCGGCGGCGGCGCGGTGGCGGCTTGCGGCAGCGTGAAATGGAACGTCGTGCCTTCGCCGGGCCACGATTCGGCACGCACGCGCCCGCCGTGGCGCTCGACGATGCGGCGCACGATCGCGAGACCGACACCCACGCCGGGGAACGCGCCGCCCGTGTGCAGGCGGTTGAACACGCCGAACAGCTTGTCCGCGTACGCCATGTCGAAGCCTACGCCGTTGTCGTTGACGCGGTAGGTGACCTCGCCATCGCGCGTGCTCGCCGACACCCGGATGCGCGGGTCGTCATTCTGCGACGAGAACTTGTAGGCGTTGGACAGCAGGTTGACCCACACCTGGCGCAGCATCGCGGCATCGCCCTTGATCGCCGGCAGCGCGCCGACGACGACTTCGGGCACCTTGGCCGGGTATTCCTCGGAGAGCTCGGCGGTGACGCCGCGCACCAGCGATTCCATGTCGACATCGCCGGTCGACGATTCGGCGCGTGCGAGGCGCGAGAACTCGAGCAGGCCGTCGATCAGCTTGCCCATGCGCGCGGCATTGCGCTGAATCTTGCCGAGCAGCTCGACGCCATCGGGAGAAAGGCGCTCGATCTCCTCTTCGTGCATGATCGCGGCGAAGCCGTTGATTGCGCGCAGCGGCGCGCGCAGGTCGTGCGAGATCGTGTACGAGAACGCCTGCAGCTCCTCGATCGTGCGCGTCAGCTCGAGCGTGCGTTCGGCAATGTGCTCCTCGAGCTCGTCGTGCAGCCGGCGCAACAGCGTCTCGCTGTAGCGCAACGCCTGCTCGGTGCGCTGGCGCTCCTGGATCTCCTGCTCGAGCTGCACGTTGGATTTAGAGAGCGCCTCGGTGCGCTCGCCGACCCGCTGCTCGAGCGAAGCCAGCGACTCGCTCGCGGAGCGCTCGGCGTCGCGGCGGCGCGCGTTCTCCTGCTCGAGGAAGCGGTTGACCTCCTTCAGCGACTCATTGCTCGGCAGCGCCAGCGCGCGCGGCATCATCGGCCAGATCGCGATTGCGGTCAGCACGCCGACCAGCGCCGTCATGACCTTGATCGCGCTGTCCAGCCGGTATTCGGGCCAGAACGTCGTGACGATGTCCATCACGTGCGTCAGGCCGCTGGCGATGATGAACACGCCCAGCAGCACGAACATCGGACGCAGCGTCAGGTCGGGCCGGCGTCGCGCGAAATAGAGCATCGCCACGGGCAACGCGAAGAACGACGCGGCGATCGTGCCGTCGGCGGCGATTTCCATCCAGCGGATGGCGTGACCGGGCAGCGAAGCAGCAATAACCGGATCGAGCGGATTCATTCTATTGGAGCGTACGGAGGGCGACAAGGCGAGCATAACTCACGCACTCCGGAGTCAGCCGCCGCCGGCGACGGCAATTGCGGCAGTCGTAGGCACGCGCAAGCTCGCGGTCGGGACCGCGACCGCCGGGGTCGACGCCTCGGATGGCGAATGCGGTGCATCATCGGTGGCCGGCGGCGTGCCGTCGGACGGCGTGTCGCCGAGGATCAGCAACGTCACGCGGCGGTTGCGCTGCCGGCCTTCGGTGGTGTCGTTGCTGTCGATAGGCCGGTTCTCGGCGAACCCCACGGCGCGCAGGCGCGCGGGATTCACGCCGTTGGCGGCGAACAGCCGCACCACGGCGCTGGCGCGCGCGCCCGACAGCTCCCAGTTCGACGGATAGACGGACGTCTGGATTGGCAGGTTGTCGGTGTGACCTTCGATATGCACTGCGTTGTCGATGCTGGCCAGCGTGTGCGCGACGTCGGTCAGGCTGCCGATCGCCTGCGGCTCGATCAGCGCCTGTCCAGGCGCGAACAGCACGCTGGCGTTGATCTCCACGGCGAGCCCGTGCGGCAATTGGGTGAGCTTCACCTGGCCGGTCTGCATCAGCGCGCGCAGCGCGTTGGTGATCTTGGCCGCGATGCCCAGCAGCTTCTGCTCCTGCTGGTAGCGCACGACGTCCGGCACGCGCGGGCCGTGGCTGCGCGTGAGCGCCTGCGTCGTGCGGTTGATCGGCGCGAGGCCCGTGGTTTGCGCAGTCACGACGGTATCGTGGCGAAACGCATGCACCAGCGCGTCGGACAACACCTTGTACTTGCCTTCGTTGAGCGTCGAGATCGCGTACATCACGACGAAAAAAGCGAACAGCAGCGTGATGAAGTCCGCATAGGACACGAGCCAGCGCTCGTGGTTGTCGTGTTCCTCGACGTGTGCGCGGCGGCCCATGGCAGTAGCGTCAGGCGAGGTAGCCTGCGAGTCGTGCCTCGATCAGCTTGGGATTCTCGCCGTTGGCGATGCCGAGCAATCCGTCCAGGATCAGCTCGCGGTGCGAGACCTGCGCCGCGATGATGCTTTTCAGCTTGTTGGCGACCGGCAGGAACAGCAGGTTGGCCGAGCCCACGCCGTAGATCGTCGCCACGAATGCCACAGCGATGCCGCTGCCGAGCTTGGTGGGGTCGGACAGGTTTTCCATCACGTGGATCAAACCGAGCACGGCGCCCAGGATGCCGACCGTCGGCGCGTAGCCGCCCGCCGCGTCCCAGATCTTCGCCGCGGCGCGCAGGCGGTCCGCATAGGCGTCGATCTCCACCTCCATCGCCTCGCGGATGCGCTCAGGCTCGAAGCCGTCGACCAGCATTTGCAGGCCGTTGCGGATGAATCCCGGTGGCGCTTCGGCGAGGCGGTCCTCCAGCGACAGCATGCCTTCCTTGCGTGCGGTATCGGCCCAGCCGATGATCTGGCCGATCGCCTGCTCGTTGTCCTGCGCCGGCGGCAGCACGATCCAGCGCGACAGCATCAGCCCCTGCAGGAACGTACGTGCCGGGGTTTGCAGCATCACGGCGCCCAGCGTGCCGCCGATGACGATCAGGAATGCCGCGAGCTGCAGCATCGAGCCGACGCTGCCCCCTTCGAGCCACTGACCGCCAATGATGGCGATCGCGGCAACCAGCAAACCGGCGATGCTAAGGATATCCATGCGGGGGAGAACCAATGTTCCCCGGGATATCGGCAGGTTTTGCGGGTTTGCGCAGGGTGGAGACTACCTGC
Source organism: Pseudomonadota bacterium (assembly GCA_041691615.1). Lineage (GTDB taxonomy): Bacteria > Pseudomonadota > Gammaproteobacteria > Burkholderiales > Casimicrobiaceae > VBCG01. Next base: position 48,692 of record JBEPUI010000013.1, on the reverse strand, counting down.
GGGGCCTGTCGCGGCCGGCGTGTCCTACCAATCCTTGAGCCGGCTGCGCAGGCGGGCGACCGCCTGGCCGTGCAGCTGGCAGATCCGCGACTCGGAAACCTCCAACACCACGGCGATTTCCTTGAAGTTCATCTCCTGCTCGTAGTAGAGCGACAGCAGCAGCTTTTCGCGCTCGGGCAAGAGGTCGATGCCGCGCACCAGCGCCTCGCGAAACCGCCGGTCCTCGAGCCTGGCGCTGGGGTTCGCGCTATTGTCGGGCACATGTCGTTCCAGGTATTCGTCGTCGTCGCTGCGCGAAAGGTCGTCGAACAGCACGAGCTCCATGCCACGCGCCTCGGCGAGCTGGCGCTGGTAGTCGCCGATCGAAATGCCGAGCTCGCGCGCGATCTCCTCTTCGGACGGCGCTCGCGAATGGCGCTGCTCGAGGCGCGAAATCGCCTTCTCGATCTGCCGCAGCGTCTTGCGCACGCTGCGCGGCAGCCAGTCGTTCTGGCGCAGCTCGTCGAGCATCGCGCCCTTGATCCGCTGCGAGGCGAACGTTTCGAACTGCGTGCCGTGCCCTTCCTCGTAGCGCGAAGCGGCGTCCATCAGCCCGATCATGCCGGCCTGGATGATGTCGTCGAGCTCCACGCTCGCCGGCAGGCGCGCGGCGAGATGATGCGCGAGGCGCCGCACCAGCGGCGCGTGCTGGCGGATGCGATCGGTCGGTTCGGCGGTGGCGTACATCGAGTCAGGCGGCAAGGATCATCGGCGGTTGCGAACGCACGGCAAACGACGCGGCGATGCGTTCGCGCAGCTTCGCCACTGGCGGCAAGTCGTCCGCCGAGGTTACGCCGTTGCGCGCAAGACCGCCGCAAAATTCCAGGTTGACCCCCAGGAACCGCTTGGCCGTGGCGGCCAGTCCTTTGAACACCGCGCCGGCCGCGGCCGGGTCGCCCGATTCCGCGACCAGCACACCGAAATTGCGCCGTCCCTGTGCGGTGACCAGCGCCTTGATCTGTGCATAGACGCGCGTGACCGACACCCGGGTCGGCGCGACGATGAAGAACGGCTCGTCGCAGCCTTGCGCCGACGGCGGCATGCCGTGCACGAGCCACAGGTCGAAAGGCGCTTCGCGGGCACCGATCGTGGCTGCCACGACATCGCGCCAGTCGCGTGGATCGGCGGCCAGCAAGTCGAGTCCACGCGCAGCCGGCAGCAGCGTCAGGCGTTCGCCGAGCGGGATGAGTGCATTGGCAATCGGCACGTCGCCATCGAGCACGTGCCAGAGCTCGTGGCGGGCGCGCTTGCCCGCGCAGCCCGCGATGCCGCCACGGCTACGATCGAGCAGCAGCACGCGCTCGCCTTGCGCGGCGAACGCCCGCGCGATGGCCAGCACGGCGGCGTCGTTGCCGGCGCCGCCGATCGCGCAGGTCGGCACCGCGCCTTGCACGAACAGCTGGCGCAAGCCTTGCGCCTGGTCGTTACGCACTCATCGCTCCCTCGGCGGCGATCAGGCCCGCCTCGTCCTCGTCCATCGCCCACGCGGGCGATGAGCGTACGCGCAGCGACCGGTGCACGAGGTAGGCGCTGTTCGGCGCATGCAGGTCCTCGGGAACGCGTTGCCCCGATGAAATGTACGCGAGCTGCAGGCGGTGTCGGATCGCGATGTCGATGACCGGCGCGATCTGTGCGGCTTCGTCGAGCTTGGTGACGACGCAGCCCGCTTCGCGCAACGGATCGCAATGCTCGGGGTGGCGGCGGTAGACGTTGACGACCTCCTCCAGCGTCTGCGCCTGCGCGCCGGCATTGAGCAGCAGCAGCCGCTGGATCTCCGGATGGGCGAGCAGGAATGCCTGTTCCGACCATTTGGTGTCGCGCTGGCTCATGCCGACGGTGTCGACCAGCACCAGATGCTTGCCGCGCAGCGAATCGAGTGCCTGGCGCAGGTCCTGGTGGTCCGAGACGGTATGCACGGTGACACCCAGGATGCGCGCGTAGATGCGCAACTGGTCCTGTGCGCCGACCCGGTAGCTGTCGGTGGTCAGTAGCGCGAGCTTGGACGCGCCATAGCGCACGGCGCAACGCGCCGCGAGCTTGGCAGTCGTCGTGGTCTTGCCCACACCCGTCGGGCCGACCAGCGCATAGATGCCGCCGCGCGTGACGATGTCGTCGAGCCCGTTCATGCAATCGAGGCGCGAGATCAGCGCTTGTGAAATCCGTTCCGAGGCCGCTTGAGTGGACGCCTCGCCATCGACGGCCAGCGTGAGCTCGCGGGCGAGCGCCGGGCTGTAGCCTGCCGCCAGCAGTTCTCGCATCAATCGCGCGCGCTGCGGATGACGGCGCAGCCCGTCGCTCCAGGCCAGCTGGTTGAGCTGGTTTTCGAACAACGCGCGCAAGCCGGCAACGTCGTCGCGCATCTGCGACCACGCGCCTTCCGGCGCAGCCTGCGCGGCCGGTGCCGCGCGCGATGCAGACGTGGCGGCAGCGGCGGTTGCGATGACGGCGGCTGCCTGCGCTCGCAGCGCGGCATGGCGCACCGGTTGCGACGGCGCCTCAGCCGGTGCGATCGCGGCAGGCGCCGCGTCGTCCGCGATCAGCGCAGCCATCGCGTCACCGGCGAGCGCGTCGACTTCGACGCCCTCGGCGGTGGGACGGTTGGCGATGATCATTGCGTCGGGCCCGAGCTCGTTTCTCACCTGCTCGAGCACGGCACGCGAGGTAAGTCCGAAGAAGCGCTTCAGTTTCATGGTTTGCCTCCGATGACGATACGGGCGCGCAACGCGCGCGATGACGGGATTTCACTCTGAGCAAGGACGCGAAGCTGGGGCGCGCCGCGACGCGTCAGGCGCGCGAGCGGCGCGCGCAGGCGGTCGGACACGATCAATACGGGCGGCAATCCGGCCGCTTCCTGCTGGCGGGTCGCGTTGCCCAGCTCGCGGATGATGGTTTCGGCCAGGTCCGGCTCGATGCCGCCGCCCTCGGCGGCACCGCCGGTAAGGACCTGCGTCAGCACCCGCTCGAGCTCGCCGTCGAGCGTGATCACCGACAGCTCGCCCGCGGGGCCGAAGAATTGCTGGACGATCGCCGGCCCGAGCGTCATGCGCACCGCGGCCGTGAGCTCCTGCGTGTCCTGGGTGCGCGGCGCATGATCGGCCAGGGTTTCGAGGATCGTGCGCGTGTCGCGCAATGCAACGCCTTCGTCGAGCAAGTTTTGCAGCACGCGCTGCAGCGACGACAGCGGCAAAAGCTTGGGCGTGACTTCCTCGACCAGCTTCGGCAGCGACGCCGCGAGGCGATCGAGAATGCCCTGGACTTCCGCGCGGCCGAGCAGCTGCGCGGCTTGCTGGTTGACCAGCGTCGACACGTGCGTCGCCACGACGGTGCCCGCGTCGACGACTGTGTACCCGAGCGCGCGCGCCTGGTCGCGCTGCGCGACGTCGATCCATTGTGCGGGCAGGCCGAAGGCCGGATCCGTGGTCGCCTGTCCTGCGATCTTGCCGGTGGCGCCGCCCGGATCGATGGCGAGGAACGCGCCGGGCCGGCATTCGCCCTGTGCGATCGACACGCCTTTGAGCAGCACGCGGTAAGCGTTGGGCGACAGTTCGAGGTTGTCGCGGATGTGCACCGCCGGCGGCAGGAAGCCGATGTCCTGCGCGAACTTGCGGCGGATCGCGCGGATGCGACGCAACAGCTCGCCATCCACCCCCTTGTCGACCAGCGGGATCAGGCGGTAGCCAACTTCCAGCGCGAGCACGTCGACGGGGGTCACGTCTTCCCAGCCCACTTCGGCAGGATCGTGGCTGATGGGCGCGGCGTCGATCGTCGCCGCCTGCGTGACGGCGGCGCGGCGCGTGGCCATCCACTGCGCGCCCAGTCCCAAGCCCGCCGCCAGCGCCAGGAATGCGAAGTGCGGCATTCCCGGAACGAGGCCCAGGGCCGCCAGCACCAGCGCCGCGATCGCGATGCCCTGCGGCTGGCGCAGCAGCTGCGACACGATCTGCGGACCGGCGGCTTCGGTGCGCCCGACGCGCGACACCATCAGGCCGGCGGCCGTCGAAATCACCAGCGCGGGTATCTGCGCGACAAGGCCGTCGCCGATCGCCAGCAATACGTAGTGGTGCGCCGCCGTCGCGAGTGTCAAGTCGTGCTGCACGACGCCGATGATCAGCCCGCCGACCACGTTGATGAACAGGATCAGGATCGCCGCGATCGCATCGCCGCGCACGAACTTCGATGCACCGTCCATCGCGCCGTAGAAATCGGCCTCGGTGGCGATCTCGACTCGGCGCTTGCGCGCATCGTCCTCGCCGATCAGCCCGGCGTTCAGGTCGGCGTCGATCGCCATCTGCTTGCCGGGCATCGCGTCCAAAGTGAAGCGCGCGCTGACCTCGGCGATGCGGCCGGCGCCCTTGGTGATCACCACGAAGTTGATCACGACGAGGATCGCGAACACCACCATGCCCACGGCGAAGTTGCCGCCGACCAGGAACTGGCCGAACGCCTCGATCACCTTGCCCGCCGCGTCGGGACCGGTATGCCCCTGCAGCAGCACTACCCGCGCCGACGCGACGTTGAGCGACAACCGGAACAGCGTCGTCAGCAGCAGCACCGTCGGGAACGCCGCGAAGTCGAGCGGCTTGACTGCATACATCGCCGTCAGCAACACGATCATGCCAAGCGCGATGTTGAACGTGAACAGCAGGTCCAGCATGAATGGCGGCAGCGGCAGCACCATCATTGCGAGGATCATGATGGTGACCAGCGGTCCGGCGGCGCGCCCCATCGATTCGGGCGTGACACCCATGCGCATCGCGAGCGCGCTCATGCCGTCGCTCCGGCGGCCGGGTCGAGTTCTGCCGGAACATCAAGATCGGCAGGTGGCTGCGGCATCGCGCCGGCCGCGCCGGTCTGCGCGCGCCACTGCTGGACGCGGTAGACGTACGCCAGCACTTGCGCGACGACGGTGTAGAGCGCCGGCGGGATCTCGTCTCCGACTTCGGCGTGGCGATACAGCGCGCGTGCGAGCGGCGGCGCTTCGAGGCGCGGCACGCCGTGCTGGTCGGCGAGCTCGCGGATCTTCTGCGCGATCACGCCGGCACCCTTGGCGACGACACGCGGCGCGCGCATGCCGGCGTCGCGGTATTCGAGCGCGACCGCATAGTGCGTCGGGTTGGTCACGACGACGCTCGCCGTCGGCACCGCGGCCATCATGCGCTTTCGCGCGATCGCGCGCTGCACGCTTCGCACGCGCGCCTTCTGCTGCGGATCGCCCTCCATTTCGCGCATTTCCTGGCGCACTTCCTCGCGCGTCATGCGCAGCCCGGAGTAATGGCGCCACAGCTGCCACGGCACGTCGAGCGCGGCGATCAGCACCAGCGCGCCGGTCAGCGCGTAGAGCCCGGTGGAGGCGATGCCGGCAAGCGTCGCCGCGCCGCTGATCGGGCCGTTGCGCGCCAGCGACACGATGTCGTCGCGAAAATGCCAGAGCGCGGCGCCGCCGATCACGCCCAGCAGCACGCACTTGATCAGCGCCTTGGCGAGCTCGCCGAGCGCGCGTCCGGACACCATGTTCTTCAGGCCCTTGCGCGGATCGAGGCGCGAAAGGTTGACGCCGATGGCCTTGACCGAGAACACCCATCCGGACATCAGCATCGGTGCGAGCAACGTCGCCAGCAGGACCGCGATCAGCAGCGGCGCCATCGCCACCAGCATGTCAATGCTTTGCGCGCCCAGCGCCTCGGCCATCCGGGTTTCGCTGAACGCGGCATCGCGATCGAGGGCGAGCCCGCGCGCGAATACTTCAGCGCAGCGCGACCACAATCCGCCGCCGGCGAACGTCAGCGCCAGCGCCGCGGCCAGCGCCACCGATGCCGCGGTCAGCTCGCGCGAACGCGCGACCTGGCCCTGCTCGCGCGCCTGCTCGAGGCGCCTTGCACTGGCTGGGTGGTTTTTTTCCTGGTCGTTGTCGTCGGCCATCTCGGCGTTCTATCGCTTGGATGGCGCCATTGTCGGCGGCGGATGCGCCGCGCATTAGGCGAAACAGAGGGTGGTTTCCGCCGCAATTCGCGAAAGATTGAACCGCGGCCCTGCCTGGCCGCGGGGAAACCGGCTAGCGGGTCGCGGACGGTACCGTTTCGGTCGGTTGCACGGGCGACGGTATGGTGGCTCCCGGCGTGTTCGGCACCGTTGATGTCGCCGGGGACGTGACCGTGCCCGGGATCGCGCCTTGGGTGAGATCGGTGCCGGAGCCCGCCGCGGCCTCGACGGCCTGCGTGGTGACGAGCGTGTCCTCGTCGCCGAGGATGCGCTTTTCGGCGCGCTGGTTCAGCACGACGATGCTGATGCGCCGGTTCGCGGGGCTGAGCGGATTGGCCTTGTCGAGCATCACGGCGGGCCCGAGCCCTACCACGCGGATGATCTTGTCCTCGTCGATGCCGCCGGCGATGATTTCGCGACGCGATGCGTTGGCGCGGTCGGCGGACAATTCCCAGTTGCTGTAGGCGCGCTCGCCCGACGCATAGGACGCGGCGTCGGTGTGACCGGACAGCGAAATCCGGTTGGGCACGTCGTTCAGCACCTTGCCGATTTCATGCAGGATCACGCGCGTGTAGTCCTTCACCTGCGCGCTGCCCGAATCGAACATCGGCCGGTTCTGCTCGTCGACCATCTGGATGCGCAGGCCGTCCGGGGTCAGGTCGACGCGCAGCTGCTTGCGAAACGCACTCAGCGTCGGATTGGCTTCGATCGCCGCCTCGATGCGCGCCTTCAACTGTTTCAGGCGCTCGGTTTCGATCCGCTCCATCTCGGCTTGCGCCGCCTGCAGGTTGATCACGCGCTTCGGAGCGGGGCTGTCGGTCTTCTGCACCTGGCCGTTGCTGCGCGTCAGGTCCTTGCCGCCGCCCGGAATGACCGATGAGCTGTCGCCGGCGCCGCTGCCGCCCTGCATCGCCACCTTGAGCGGCGTGCGGAAATACTCGGCGATGCCTTCGAGGTCGCCCTTCGTCGTCGAGCCGAGCAGCCACATCAACAGGAAGAACGCCATCATCGCCGTGACGAAGTCGGCGTAGGCGATTTTCCAGGCCGCGCCGTGCGCCGCGTGGCCCTTCTTCTTGATTCGCTTGATGACGATCGGGCGTTCGGGAACGGTAGCCATGATCGCTTCGACGGGATGGCGCTGGCGCAGCGCGCCGTCAGTGCTTCTGCTTGACGTGCGCCTCGAGCTCGGCGAAACCCGGGCGCTCCGAGGTATAGAGCACCTTGCGTCCGAACTCGACCGCGATCGCCGGCGCGTAGCCGGAGAGAGTCGCGAGCAGCGTCACCTTCACGCACTCGAGGATCTTGCGCGACTCGGCGGCCTTCTGCGCGAGCAGGTTCGCGAGCGGACCGACGACGCCGTACGCAAGCAGGATGCCGAGGAACGTACCGACCAGCGCATGCGCGATCAGGATGCCGAGCTCGGCAGGCGGCAGTCCGACCGACTCCATCGTGTGCACGACACCCATCACCGCCGCCACGATCCCGAATGCCGGAAGGCCGTCGGCGACGTTCTGCACGCGCTGCGACGGCAATTCGGCTTCCTCGTGGTGCGTCTCGATCTCCTGGTCCATCAGGCTTTCGATTTCCATCGCATTCATGTTGCCGCTGACCATCAGCCGCAGGTAGTCGGTGATGAATTCCATCAGGTGGTGGTCGTTGAGGATCGCCGGATACTGCGCGAATATCGCGCTGCCCTCGGGCGCCTCGACGTCGCGCTCGATCGACATCATCCCTTCCTTGCGCATCTTGCCGAGCAGCTCGTAGAGCAGCGCCATCAGGTCCATGTACAGCGCCTTGGGATAGCGCGATCCCTTGAGCAGCGTCGGCAGCGCTTTCAGCGTCGACTTGACCACCTTGGGCGGGTTGCCGACGACGAACGCGCCGACGGCGGCCCCGCCGATGATCAGGAACTCGAGCGGCTGCAGCATTGCGGCCAGGTGCCCTCCGCCAAGCGCATAGCCGCCGAAGATCGAGGCGAAGACGATTACGTAGCCGATGACGACGAGCATGCCGACCTATCCCCGAAAAGCCAATGAAAACGTCCAACTCCAGAGGGATTTCGGCACGCCGGCGGAATTCTTGACCGGCGGATGCAGTTTAATTGCCGGTCAGGCGGCGATCTTGAGCGCGGCGTCCGGGCGTTTCTTGCCGGCGCGGGACGGAACGTTGCAAAGCCCGCACACATAGTGGCGGGTGAGGTCGAACTCGCGGACGACGTATTCGCCCTTGCAGCAGGTGCAGGGCGCGACCCGCAGCATCTTGGCGTCGACGAAGCGGACCAGCCGCCACGCGCGCGTGATCGACATCACGACGTCACTGTCCAGCGCCTGGCATTGCTCGAGGTAGAGCTTATAGGACTTGATCAGCGCATCGATGTCGTCGAGCGCGCTGACCTTGATCAGGTGATGGTAGATGCCCATGAACAGTGACGCATGGATGTTGGGCATCCAGGTGACGAACCAGTCGGTCGAGAACGGCAACATGCCCTTCGGCGGCGACTTGCCCTTCAGTTCCTTGTAGAGCTTGGTCAGGCGCTCGCGCGACAGCGGCATCTCCGACTCCAGCATCTGCAGCCGCATGCCCAGCTCGATCAGCTCGGTCGCGCGCGCGACTTCGCGCGCATCGCCGACGACGGTCTTGCCGCGCACGTCAGGCCGCCTCGGGAAGCGCGCGTGCGAGCAGGATCGCCGCATGCGTCTTCTTGATGTCTAGCACGTCGTCGTTGCGCGCGATCAGGTTCCAGACGATTGAATCGTCGAACCGGAGCTTGCACATCAGCATGTTGGTGCTCGCGACCTTGATCATCTGCGCAGTGGTCAGCCCCTCGACGATGCCCGCCACCTCCTCGCCGATGCCGAGCCGGAACATTCCCTGGGCGCGGTCGGTGCGCAGCATCCGCTGCGCAAGGATCAGGTAGGTCAGGTTCGCTTCGCGGATGTCCGCCAACAGCGTGTCGTCGATCAATTTTCTCTCCCGGTCGCGAGCGGCATGGCCCGCCATCGAACTATCGACTTCCTGCCCGCGGCGCCACAGTGGACGCCGGGCGGTGCGTGGCGTAAGGGTTTCACGCGGCAAAAGCGGCGGCGATCCCTCACAAAATATGACATTGTCATATTCGTCATTAGGCCCGGCCTGCAGCAATCCCGCCGACAGTCGGACTCCGTCAACGCTCAAAAAGCGCCGATATGTACCTGCAACTCCGCCGATGGGAAGGGTGGGATCGCCGGTACGCTCCAGCACATCGATTGCGGCCCGTGCCGCGGCCAACCGGACCCTCGACCAACACGGCTTGACGAGAAAATCCTCAAGTTCTGCCGAAAGCACTCCGATATTGCTGGTGACGGCGGTCTTCTACGCTCCTTCGGAAAGGAGCAACCGTAGTCGGCCGGCGGGATCGCCGGAAACTCACTCAACAGGAGAGATTCATGGCACAAGTCATCAACACCAACATTGCGTCGCTGAATGCGCAACGCAATTTGAACATGTCGCAGAACAGCCTCAACATGTCGCTGCAGCGCCTGTCTTCGGGCTTGCGCATCAACAGCGCCAAGGACGACGCCGCCGGCCTGGCGATCGCCAACCGCTTCACCGCACAGATCAACGGCATGGACCAGGCTGGCCGCAACGCCAGTGACGGCATCTCGCTGTCGCAGACCGCGGAAGGCGCGCTCGGCGAAATCACCAACAACCTGCAGCGTATCCGCCAGCTCGCCGTGCAATCGCGCAACGCGACCAACAGCGCGTCGGACCGTGCAGCGCTCAACACCGAAGCCCAGCAACTGAAGCAGGAAATCGACCGCGTCGCGTCGACGACGGCGTTCAACGGTGTCAAGCTGCTCGACGGCTCGTTCAGCGCGCAAGCGTTCCAGGTCGGCGCCAACGTCGGCGAAACGATCACCATTTCCTCGCTGACCAATGCCGGCTCCTCGGCGCTCGGCACGTCGTCGGTCGCCCAGGTCACCGGCGCCGCCGCGACCACGTTCGGCGCGATCACGGCCGGCGACCTCACGGTCAACGGCGTCAACATCGGCGCGATCGGCGCCAATACCAACGCCGCGGACCGCGCTGCCGCGATCATGACCGCCGTCAACAGCTATTCGTCGCAAACCGGCGTCTACGCCACCGTGCTGAGCTCGTCACCTGGACAGGTCGTGCTGACCAACTCGGGTTCCGTTCCGGCAACGCCGAACGTCGTCCTGACGTTGGCGGGTACGGCAACGACCGCCAGCACGGGTCTCACCGCGGCCACTACCGCCGCCGCTGCTTCGACGGGCTTCGCCGCGCTGGACATCTCGTCCGCGGCGGGCGCCGACACGGCGATGACGCAGATGGACGCCGCGCTGCAAGCGGTCAATACCGGACGCGCCACGCTGGGCGCCCTGCAAAACCGTTTCAGCTCGGTGGTTGCGAACCTCCAAACCGCATCGGAAAACCTCTCCGCTTCGCGTAGCCGCATCCAGGATGCCGACTTCGCCGCGGAAACGGCCAACCTGACGCGCGCGCAGATCCTGCAGCAAGCCGGCACCGCGATGCTCGCCCAGGCGAACTCGTTGCCGCAAACAGTCCTGACGCTGTTGAAGGGCTGATCCAGGTGGCATCCCGTGACGCCGGCCTACGCCGGCGCCGCGGGCGAAATAAGGCAAAGGACGTGTGATGCAAGTCGGTGGCATGAACAATGTCGTCGCTCTGCCGGTCCCCGCTTCCGATATCCCGGAACGCGGGGCTTCCGGTTTTGCGGCCAATGGTTCGGATGCCGCAGCCGGCAACACCAGCGCGTCGCCGGCGCAATTGCAGGCCGCCATCATGGCTGCCAATCGCGCGTTGCAAGTGATGAACCGCGGGCTCGAGTTCGAGCTCGATCCGCAAAGCGGGCGCCTGATCACCCGCCTCATCGATACCAGCGACAACGAAGTGCTGCGGCAGATTCCTTCCGAGGAGATGCTGCGCATCGCCCGCGCGCTGGATCGCGTCGAAGGGCTGCTGTTCGCGCAGCAGGCCTAGGGCTTCACCGAACCAAGCGTCAGATTCAATCGAGCGAGAACCGGAAAACCATGGCCACCACGATCACTTCGACCACCTCCACGCCGACCATTTCATCGCCGGGAATCGGGTCCGGGCTCGATGTCAATTCGATCGTCACCAAGCTGATGCAGCTCGAGCAGCGGCCGTTGACGGCGATGCAGAACAGGGAAAGCGCGCTGCAGACCAAGATCTCGGCGTTCGGCTCGATCAAGAGCGCGCTGTCGACGTTCCAGAACACGCTGGCGTCGATGACGACGCGCACCGGCTTCCAGACCCTCACCGCCAAGGTCGGCGATGCGAGTGCCGTGTCCGCCACGGTGGCGAGCGGCGCGACCGCCGGCAGCTACGCGCTCGAAGTGACGGCGCTCGCGCAGGCGCAGAAGCTCGCTTCCAAGGGGTTCGCCACGACCACGACCGCCGTGGGCACCGGAGCGTTGACGTTCACGTTCGGCACGACCGTCGGCACGGCCTTCACCGCCGACGCGACGCGGCCTGCACAGACGGTCACGATCGGCGCAGTCCAGACCACGCTCGCGGGCATTCGCGATGCGATCAATGCCGCGCAGGTCGGCGTCACCGCGACGATCGTCAACGACGGTTCCGCCGCCGGGCAGCGGCTGGTGCTGACGTCGGCGAAAACCGGCGCGGCGTCCAGCGTGATGATCACCGCCACCGACGGCGACGGCAATGCGACCGACGACGCAGGCCTGTCGCAACTCGCGTTCGACCCGGCCGCCACCGCCGGTGCGGGACGCAACCTGACGCAGACCCAGGTGGCGCAGGACGCCGCGCTGACGATCGACGGCCTCGCCATCCACCGCGCGTCCAATGTCGTCGCTGACGCCATCCCGGGCGTGACGATGACCCTTGGCGCGCTGACCGGTGCGCCGACGACGCTCACGGTCAGCGCTGACAACTCGAGCGTGTCGACCGCGGTGGCGAGCTTCGTCGCCGCCTACAACGGCGTGATGTCGACACTGAGCTCGCTCACCGCCTACAACGCGACCACCAAGACCGCGTCGGTGCTCACGGGCGACTCCACGGTGCGCCTGATCCAGAACCAGCTGCGAACGCTGGTGGGCGGCTCGCTGGATAACGCCGGACGCTACGACACGCTGTCGCAGATCGGCGTGTCGTTCCAGGCCGATGGCACGCTCAAGCTCGACGCGACGCAACTTGCGACGGCGCTGTCGACCGATGCCGATTCCGTGGCACAGTTGTTCGCCGCGGCCGGCAATACCACCGATCCGCTGGTGAGCCTCGCCGCCACGTCCACCAATACGCAGCCGGGCACCTACGCGCTCGACATCACGCAACTCGCCACGCGCGGCACGCTGGCCGGTTCAGGCCCGGCGGCGCTGACGATCACCACCGGCGTCAACGACACGCTGTCGGCCACTGTCGACGGCATCTCCACGACGATCACGCTCGCGCCCGGCACGTATGCCAGCGCAGCGGCGCTTGCCGCCGCCGTGCAGGCCAGGCTCAATGCGACGAGCGAATTCGTCGCGGACACGGTGGGCGTCTCGATCGACGGTTCGAGCGGTACGCTCGGCGTCACTTCCAATCGCTACGGCTCGGCGTCGTCGATCTCGTTTGCCGGGAGCGCCGCGCAGGTGCTGTTCGGCGCGAGCCCGTCGGCTACGACCGGCGTCGACGTGGCCGGCACGATCGGCGGCTTCGCGGCCAGCGGATCCGGCCAGAAGCTGACCGGCGCCACCGGCACACCGGTCGACGGCCTCGCGCTGACGGTCGGCGATGGAGCGATCGGGGCGCGCGGCAGCGTGAACTTCGCCAAGGGCATCGCGGCGCGGCTCAACGACTCGCTTACGTCGATCCTCGGCGACGATGGACTGGTGGCGGCGTCCACGTCCGGCGCCCAGTCGACGATCGCCGACCTGAACAAGCAGGAAGCCTCGCTGCAGACGCGCCTCGACCAGATCCAGCAGGCCTACTACGCGCAATACGAGGCACTCGACACCCTCATTTCCAGCTTGAAGACCACCAGCGACTTCCTGACCCAGCAACTCGCGTCCCTGCCCAAGATCAACAATGGCAACAACAACAACTGACCCCCGCCGGCGCGGCGCTCAAGTCCGCGCCCGCCATGCCGATATGCAAGTTATCTGCAACGTTTCATTCGAGGGGTCACGATGCTTTCAGCGAGCGCCGCGCGCGCCTACGCCAACGTCGGGCTGGAGACCGGCGTGACCGCCGCCAGCCCCCATCGCCTGATCGTCATGCTCTATGACGGGGCCATCGAAGCGGTCGCCGACGCGCGCAAGCACATCGCCAATGGCGCGCAGGGCGCCAAGGGTGCCGCGGTTTCGCGTGCGGTGGGCATCATCGAGCAGGGCCTGCGCGCAAGCCTCGACACTTCGAAAGGCGCGGACATCGCGAGCCAGCTCGACGCGTTGTACGACTACATGTCGCGCAGTCTGACGCTCGCCTCGCTGCGCGACGACGCGGGAGCGATGGCCGAAGTCGGCAAGCTGCTCGCCGACCTGCGCTCGGCGTGGCAGACGATCGCCGCCAGGGAAACCACCACGAAAGCACTCCATGCGGCATGAACCCAGGGCACCGGAAACGCTCGCACCGCTCTACGACGCGATGATGCACGTCGCGCGGCTGATGGCCGACGCCGCCGAAGCGGCCGACTGGGAGACGGTCGGCGCGGCGCGCGATTGCGCGAAGTTCCTGACCGCGCGCATCGACGAAGCTTCGGCGGAAATCACGATGCCGCCCGAGTGGTCGAAGCGCCGCTACGCGGTGTTGCGCGACGTGCTCGCGCAGGATGCGCGGGTGCGCGACGCGATGCAGCCGATGTCGCCACGCCTCGCACTCGTGCTCGAATCCACGCCCGCCCGCCACGACACGCCGCGCGGCCGCCGATGACCGCGCGCAGTCCGCAGCCGAGGCTCGATCATGATCAACTTCCAGGCGCTGAGCGTACTGCTCGACACGCTGCGCAAGCCTGAACCGCGGCCGTTGCCGGTGGCGCGCGTGCTGCCGATACGCATGGCGTTGCGCACGGCGGATGGCGCCGCAGCACCCGCCGACACGATGCGCCGGCCGCCTGCGGCAACGCCGCCGCGCACCGCACCCCGAGATTTTCCGATTGCACCCGACCCCACCAGCGGCGGACGCTTTCGCGAACCGCTGGCCAATACCCGGCTCGCCGCACAAGTGTTGCTGTCGTCAGGCGGCGCGGAGCTTGAACGCGCATTGCGCGGCACCCCTGCCCGGCCACCCGACGCGCCCACCATCCGGGGCAACGCGCCACTGATCGAGTCGCCGCCGCCGGCGCTGGCGGGCGACGCGAGCGACTTCGCCGTGAATACCGCGACCGCGCGCAGCGTCACGTTGCTCGCCGCGGCGTTGCGCGGCGCGGTGTCGTACAGCGGCCTGTTCTACGAATCGCACCTCGCGGGCTGGATCGCGGGCGAAGTGCCGCAGGCGGAGCTGGAGCACGAACCCCAGGCGGCCTCGCATGCCCAGGCATTCGAGCCTGATGCGATGCCGGCCAATCGCGCCGCCGCGGCGTTGCTGATCGCGGACGCCATGGGCGCGTCACCCACTTCCGCCGCTGCCGCTGCCACCGAATCTGCGCCGCCGCCGCTGCTGCGCCAGCAGCTCGACCTGCTGGACACACGCCAATTCATCTGGGTCGGCGAAGCCTGGCCCGGTCAACGCACGGCGATCACGTTCGAAGAGGATCACGAGGGTCTCGCTGCCAATGGACCGATGGGCAAGCGCCCGCCGGTGCGCGCGCATGTGATCCTCGAGCTTCCGCAGCTGGGCACCGTGGGCGCGGAATTGACGATCGTCGAAGGATCGGTGCACCTGCAGATCACCACCGACGGTCCGCAGGCGACCGCGAGGCTGCACGCGGCGCGGGCCGAGCTCGCCGAAGCGCTGGCCGCGCGCGCGGTGCCGGCGGCGGAAATCGCGGTGTTCCATGAGCTCTGAGGACAACGCGAGCATGGGCGGTCCCCGCCGCGCCGCAGTGGCGCTCGCCTACCAGGACGGCGACGGCGCGCCGCGGGTGGTCGCACAGGGGCGCGGCGACATCGCCGACGAAATCGTGCAGCGCGCGCGCGCCGCCGGCGTGTTCACCTACGAATCGCGCGAGCTGGTGAGCCTGCTGATGCAGGTGGACCTGGACGCGCACATTCCGCCGGCGCTGTACGTGGCCATCGCCGAACTGCTGGTATGGATCTGGCGCGTCGAGCAAGGCGGCGCCAGGGTCGAGGAAGCCGACGCCGCGACGGCATGACCATGGACGACCACAGCGCCGCGACCGGCGGCAGCGACCTGCGCGACGAGCGCTTCCGCATCGAGGCGCCGCTGCAGATCGCGACGCTGCTGAACGAGCTGGCTCGCCGTCGCGCGCTGGTCAGCGTGGCGTTCGGCGCCGACGTCATGGTGACCGTGCTGCTCAATGCCGATCCGGGAACCGGCGTGCTGGTGTTCGACGCCGGCAGCAACGCCGACGCCAACAGCCGCCTGATCGACGCCAAGCGCCTGGCGTTCGAGACCCACCTCGATCGCATTCGAGTGGTGTTCTACACCGATGGCGCCACTGCCTGGGACTGGGACAAGGCGCCGGCGTTCGCGGTGCGCTTTCCGACATCGGTGCAGCGCATCCAGCGCCGAGACTATTTCCGCGCGTACGTGCCGATGGCGAGCAGCATCCGCTGCGACCTGCCGGCGGGTGTGGACGCGCGGCCGGCGCCTGTCGCGCTGCGGGTGTTCGACATCAGCGTGACCGGCGCGGCACTGGTCGATGGACCGGCGGGCTTCGAGCCCGCGCCGGGGACCGTGCTGCACGACGCGGTGTTCGCGCTGCCGCCGAAGTCGCTGAAGGTCGATCTCGAAGTGATGTATCGTCGCCAATCATCGATCGCCGGCAGCGCCGGCACGCAGTCGCTGGTCCGTTATGGCTGCCGCTTCATCAGGTTGCCTCCCGGCGGCGAGGCGCTGATCCAGCGATGCATCAACCAGCTGGAGCGCGAGCGCAAGACGCCAAGCTAGGGCCACGCAAACCCGGCACGCGTGACGCGGGAGCGCAGCGCAAGACGTCAAGCCAGGGCCATAAACACCCGGTACGCGTGACGCGGGAGCGCAGGCATCGCACACGAGAGGTTCGCCACACGCCGGTGCGTGCAGCCACCGGCGATCAGATCTGCAGGTTCATGATGTCGTGATACGCGCTCACGACGCGATTGCGCACCTGCACCAGCTCCTGGAACGAAAGGTTCGCCTTGGACAGCGCGATCATCGTGTCTTCCAGCGAGACCTTGGGGTCGCCCATCTGGAAGCGGTCCGACATCGTGTTCGCGGTCTGCTGCGACGCGTCGACCTTGCCGATCGTCGACTTGAGCAGCGCGCCGAAGTCGGTGCCCGCGCCGCCAACGCCGCCCAGCCCTCCGCCCGCATCCGCCTTGCCGCCCACGCGGCTGGCGATGCCGCTGGCCATCGTCTCGCGCGCCGCCTTGAGCTGCGCGAGAAGGTCCTGCATTCCGGCGGGTTCGATGATCAATCGCGTCTCCTTGTCGGGCCATGCCCGGCATGAAAGCCGTGGCAGCCCTTGGCACGGTTGCAACCTTAATCGCCCCGCCCCGTTGCCGTTCGCGCGAAATGCGGCGGAAAACGGCGCTTCCTCCGTCGATGACCGGCGTTTCGCGGTGGCGATACTACGGTCGTTCCCGAAACCTGGCTGACCCCTATCGTGGCTACCACCGCCGATGCAATGGTTCCTGCAGCACCCCGAGCCCTGGCTTCCGCCGGGTTCGCCCGCCAGCTGATCGACGCCGGGCGCCTGCCGCCGCGGCAGTTCCTCACGCTGCTCGTCACCGCCGCCGTGGCGGTCGCCATCGCGATCGCCGTCTGGATGTGGTCCAGCACCCCCGACTACAAGGTCCTGTACAGCAACGTCAACGACCGCGACGGTGGCGCAATCCTTGCTGCACTCGGTGCGATGAATGTTCCCTACAAGGTGTCCGAGGGCGGTGCCGCGATCATGGTGCCGGCGTCGGTGGTCCACGAAACCCGTCTCAAGCTCGCGTCGCAGGGACTGCCCAAGGGCGGCAACGTCGGCTTCGAGCTGGTCGACAACCAGCGCTTCGGCACCACCCAGTTCCAGGAACAGGTCAATTACCAGCGCGGTCTCGAAGGCGAGCTCGCGCGCTCGATCGAGGCGCTGTCGGCGGTCGAGGCGGCGCGCGTGCACCTCGCGATCCCGAAGCCCAGCGTGTTCGTCCGCGAATCGCAGCAGCCGACCGCATCGGTGATCCTCAACCTGCGCGCCGGCCGCACGCTCGACCAGTCGCAGATCAACGGCATCGTGCATCTGGTCGCGAGCAGCGTCCCCGAGCTCGCGCCGTCGAACGTCAGCATCATCGGCCAGGACGGCTCGCTGCTGTCGCGCCGCCGCGACATCAACGACGGGCTCGATCCTGCGCAGCTCACCTACGTGAAACAGATCGAGCAGGCGACGATCCAGCGGATCACCGACATCATCGAGCCCATCGTCGGTCCCAACAACGTGCGCGTGCAGGTGACGGCGGACGTCGACTTCAATCGCGTCGAGGCCGTCGCTGAATCGTACAAGCCCAACCAGGACGCCAAAGTGGCGTCGCTGCGCAGCTCGCATGTCAACGAAACCAGCAGCACCGGCGCTGCCGGTGCGCAAGGCATCCCGGGCGCGCTGTCCAACCAGCCGCCTGCCGCCGGTGTTGCACCGATCGACGGCCGCGCGCCGGCCGCTTCCACCACCGCACCCGCCGTGCCCACGAGCTCGCACAAGGACGCGGTGACCAACTACGAGGTCGACAAGACCATCCAGCACACGACGACCACCGTCGGCACGATCAAGCGCCTGGCCGCCGCCGTCGTCGTCAACCAGCGCCGCGCCGTCGACGACAAGGGCAACGTGACGTTCACGCCGCTGTCGGCGCAGGAAGTCGAGCAGATCAATTCACTGACGCGCGAGGCGATGGGCTTCTCCAAGGATCGCGGCGACTCGCTCAACGTCGTCAATGCCGCATTCAACGAGGCCGAAAAGGTCAAGACCGTCGAGCTGCCGCTGTGGAAGCAGCCGGACAATCTGTCGATGGCACGCGACGCCGGACGCTACGCGCTGTTCGCCGCGGTCGCGCTCTATCTCTTCTTCGGCGTGCTGCGGCCGATGCTGAAGCAGGCGTCGGCGCGCATCCAGGCCACGCCGATGATCGCCAGTGACCAGGGCGCCGTCGTGCAATTGTCGGCACCGGGCGTGACCGGCGCCGAGGCGCTCGAGCGCGCGCGCAACACCGCACGGCAGGACCCGAAGGTCGTGGCGAGCGTGGTCAAGTCGTGGATGAAGCCCAATGAGTGACGCCGGGGTCAACAACACGGCGATCCTGCTGATGACGCTCGGCGAGGCCGAGGCGGCCGAAGTACTGCGCCACCTGGGTCCTCGCGAAGTTGAAAAGATCGGCCAGGCGATCGCCAAGATGTCGGGCGTCACGCGCGATCAGATCGACGTCGTGCTCGACGCATTCAACGCGCAGGCGGTGCAGCAGACATCGATCGGCCTCGACTCCGACGGCTACCTGCGCTCGGTGCTGACGCGTGCGCTGGGCGACGATCGCGCCGCCTACCTGCTCGATCGAATCCTCGAAGGCGGCGACTCCGCCGGCATGGAAAAACTGCGCTGGATGGACGGCGGCGCCGTCGCCGAGCTGATTGGCGGCGAGCATCCGCAGATCATCGCGTCGATCCTCGTGCACCTCGATCGCGACCAGGCTTCCGCCGTTTTGACCGAATTCACCGAAACACTGCGCAACGACGTGCTGCTGCGGGTCGCGACACTCGACCGCATCCAGCCGGCGGCGTTGCGTGAGCTCAACGACGTGCTTGCCAAGCTGCTGTCCGGCAGCGGCGGCCCGCGCAAGACGGCGCCCGGCGGCGTGCGGGTGGCGGCGGAAATGCTCAATCACCTCGCCAGCGCGCAGGAAACCGCGGCGATCGAAGCGGTGCGCGTGCACGACACCGAGCTTGCCGACAAGCTGCTCGACGAGATGTTCATTTTCGAGAACCTGCTCGACCTCGACGACCGCGGCGTGCAGTCGCTGCTGCGCGAAGTGCAGTCGGAAGCGCTGATCGTCGCGCTGAAGGGCGCCTCCGAGACGTTGCGCGAGAAGATCTTCAAGAACATGTCGCAGCGCGCTGCCGAAATGCTGCGCGACGACCTCGAGGCCAAGGGGCCGGTGCGCATTTCCGAAGTCGAGAGCGAGCAGAAGGAAATTTTGAAGATCGTGCGGCGCATGGCGGACGAAGGCCAGCTCGTGCTCGGCTCCAAGGGCGGCGATGCCTTCGTCTGAATTCATTCCGCGCGAAAGCCTTTCCGCGTGGCAGCGCTGGGAGCTCGCCGCCCTCGCGCCGACCGATGGCGCTTCGCAGCACGGAGGCACTCCGGCGCTCAATGCCGCCGGCTTGCGCGCCGGGCTCGAGGCCGAGGCACGCGCAGTCGGATACGCCGCCGGCATGGCGGCCGCCTCCACCGACCGCGTGCGGCTCGACGTGCTGCTCGCGACCCTTGCCGACAATGTCGCCGACCACGAGCAGCAGCTGTGCGACGAAGTGGTGGACCTGGCACTCGTGCTCGCGCGGCAACTGGTCGGCGAAGCGCTCGCCGTGCGCCGCGAGCTGGTGCGCCCGATCGTCGGCGCCGCGCTGAAGCAGCTGCCGCAGGCGACGCAGCGCGTCGAATTGCGCCTGCATCCGAGCGACGTCGAGCTGGTGCGCGGGCAACTGCCCGACGACGCGCTGGCCGGCAAATGCGAGATCGTCGCCGACCCGCTGGTCGCGCCGGGCGGGTGCCAGATCGAAACCGAACAATGCGCGGTGGACGCGACACTGCCCACGCGCTGGCGTCAATTGCTTGCCAACCTCGGACGCTCGGATGACTGGCTCGAGCCTCTCTGAGCTGCCGGCGGACTGCACGGCGCTGCTGCGCGATTGCCAGCGCCGCGCGACCGGCGGCAATGGCTTCGAGATCTCCGGACGGTTGACGCGCGTCGCCGGTCTGGTGATGGAGTGTGTCGGCCTCAAGTTACCGCTCGGCAGCGTGTGCATGATCGAGCAGCGCGGCGGCGGCGTCGAAGCCGAAGTCGTCGGCTTCGCCGGCGACCGGCTGTTCCTGATGCCCGTCGCCGACTTGCAGGGCGTGTCGCCTGGCGCGTTCGTGCGCCCCGTGTTGCCGCGCGAAGCGCGCCCACGCGTCGGCAAGCCGTGGCATCCCAAGCGCCGCGCGTCGGACAACGCCAAGCACCTGCCGGTCGGCATCGGGCTGCTCGGCCGCGTCGTCGACGGCACCGGCCGCCCGCTCGACGGCCAGGGACCGATTGCGCAGGATGAAGTGCGCTCGCTTGCCGCGCGCGCGATCAATCCGATCGAACGCGCGGTGATCTCGATGCCGCTCGACGTCGGCGTGCGCGCGATCAACACGCTGATGACCGTCGGCCGCGGCCAGCGCATCGGCCTCTTCGCCGGCAGCGGCGTGGGCAAGAGCGTGCTGCTCGGCATGATGGCGCGCTACACCGATGCCGAAGTGATCGTCGTCGGGCTGATCGGCGAGCGCGGACGCGAAGTCAAGGAATTTGTCGAGACGATCCTCGGACCCGAAGGACGCCGCCGCGCGGTGGTAGTTGCGGCGCCCGCCGACGCCCCGGCATTGCTGCGCCTGCAAGGGGCCGCGTACGCGACCACGATCGCCGAGCATTTCCGCGACCAGGGCCGGCATGTACTGCTGATCATGGATTCGCTGACGCGCTATGCGATGGCTCAGCGCGAGATCGCACTGGCGATCGGCGAGCCGCCGGCGACCAAGGGCTACCCGCCGTCGGTATTCGCCAAGCTGCCGCAACTGGTCGAGCGCGCCGGCAACGGCGCCGACGGCGGCGGATCGATCACCGCGTTCTACACGGTGCTGACCGAAGGCGACGACCCACAGGATCCGATCGGCGACGCGGCGCGCGCAATCCTCGACGGGCACTTCGTGCTGTCGCGCGAGCTCGCCGACGAAGGTCACTATCCGGCGCTGGACATCGAGGCGTCGATCAGCCGCGCGATGCCGTCGCTGGTCTCGCCCGAGCGCATGGCGTCGGTGCGGCGATTCAAGCAGCTGTATTCGCGCCACCAGCGCAACCGCGACCTGCTGAGCGTGGGCGCATATGTCGCCGGCGCCGATCCGATCCTCGACCAGGCGATCGCGGCGTGGCCCGCGCTCACCAATTTCCTGCAGCAGTCGATGGACGAGCCGGTGTCGTTCGCCGACGGGCAGAAGCAGATCGACCTGCTGCTCGCCGGAATCGGCAACGGCGCGCCGCGCCAGGAAATGCGATGACGCCGCCGCGCGTGTGGCTGCACCTCAAGAATCTCGCCGCGCAAAAACGCGACGCCAGCGCGCGCAAGCTGCGCGACTCGCTGTCGCGCCGCGTCGACGCGCAGCGCAAGCTGGATGCGCTGATCCGCTATCGCCAGGACTACCAGGCCAAGCTCGACGCCGCCAAGCGCTTGGGGATCGGCGCCGACGGGCTGCGCAACTACCAGATGTTCCTCGCCAACCTGGAGCGCGCGATCGACCAGCAGACCGACGCGTTGCAGGTGATGCAGTCCGACGTTGGATTCGCGCAGACCGATTGGCAGCACACGCAGCAGCGCGTCGACTCGCTGGACACGCTCGACGGGCGCCGCGCGCAGGCGACGACCGAGGCCGAAGCGCGGCGCGAGCAGAAGCTGACTGATGAATTCGCCGCCCGCCGCGCCCGCGGCAGCGGGGACTGACAAGGAAAACCGCCATGCCTGTCGCCTTCCATCCGCCGCTCGAGCATCCGATCGATCCCGCGCCGGCGGTCCATACAAGCGATGACGGCGCCGACGCCGGACTGTTCGCAGCGATGCTCGCCACCGCCGGCAATTCACCGGTGGATGCGGCAGCCGCCATTCGCGCGCAGGAAGCAGCTGCGCACGCCGCCGCGGGTCGCGACAGCGGCAGCGGTGTTGACGAGCCGCGAAGCGACAGGGACAAGACGCGAAGCGACAGCGCGGGCGCGCCGGGTGGATTCGATGCCCTGTCCGCGTTTGCGCCCTGGCTGTCCGCACCACTCGCCGCGGCGCTCGCGCAGGGTGCTGCACGCGCGTCCGAACCTGCCGCGGCGAGCGATGCCGGTGGCGCAGTTGCCGGCGCCGATGTGCGCAGCATCGCAGCCGCCCGTTCGGCGAGCGCACGCGACCTCGGCACGACCACGGACACATCAGCCACAACGGTTCCTCCGGACGGCCGGTCGGATGGCGAAATCACCAGCGGCCACGCGTTTCGCAGGTCGCCCGCGCATCCGTCCCCGCCGCTGGTCCGCACCAACGGCAATGACGCTTCGGTCGCAGCGCAAGGTGCGGACGATGCGCGTGGCAAGTCCCCGTCGACTGCAAGCGCGATGCTCGCGACACCGTTTGCCGCCGTCGCCGAGCAGCTGGCGAAGGTTGCCGCGGCGAAGTTGCTTGGCGGCGCCGATCCGTCGTCGCCGGCGCATGCGCACGACATCGACAGCGCGCCCGGCGTCAATCTCGCCACCGGCGCCACGGCGCCGGTGGCCACGATCGCCGTTCGCGAGGTCAACGGGGCCGTCGGCGCCCCAGGCTTCGGCACCGAGGTTGCCGGCGAAATTGCCCAGCTCATCAATCTCAAGTCCGATCGTGCGCAGCTGCACGTCCACCCCGCCGACATGGGGCCGATCGACGTCGCGATGCGCATCGAGCACAACCGGGTCTCGGTGGTGATGGTCGCGGGCGACCCGCAGACGCGCCAGGCGCTCGAGCAGGCAATCCCGCAGTTGCGCGACCTGCTCGCCGACCAGGGACTCGCACTGGCAGACGCCTCCGTGCGCGACCACTCGCAGCGCGATGGCCAAGGCGATGGCAACCATGCCAACGGCAGCGCACGTGGGGGCGCATCGCCAGGCATTGCCGCATCGCTGGCACCGACCCCCATGGTCGCCAACCTCGCCGTGCGCCGGCTGGTCGACCTTTACGCCTGACACGTCGCCGCGCGCTGAAATGCGGCGATTTCCCGGGGCTATTCGAACCTTCAGTTGTCCGCGGCACGGCCGATACTCGGCTCCACATTGACCGTTCATTCGCCCATCAACCGAACCCAGCGAACCCACGTGGCCAAGACCGCAACCGTAACGCCGATGCGCCCCGAGGCGGCTCCCGAAGCCGCGCCCAAGAAGAGCCGCAAGCTTCTGTGGATCGTCATCGGATTGCTGGTGGTCGCGGCGCTGGCTGGTGCGGGCTGGTTCATTTTCGCGCCGAAGTCGGACGCCGCTGCCAAGACGCCGGTGGCCAAGGCGCCCCTCTACGTCCCGCTCGATCCGTTCACCGTCAACCTGGCCGAGGAAAACGGCGACCATTACCTGCAGGTCGGCATTGTCTACCAGGTCAGCGACGACAAAGTCGTCGAAACCATGAAGCAATACATGCCGGTTTTGCGCAATCGCATCCTGCTGCTGCTGTCGGCCAAGAAGCCGAGCGACCTTGCGAGCGTGGATGGCAAGCGCAAGCTGGTCGAGGAACTGGTGGGCGCGGTGAAAGAGGCACTGCCGCCATTGCCGCCGGAGCAGCAATTGCAAGGCGCGCTGCTGTCGTCGTTCGTCATCCAGTGACCGAGAAGAACGCGCGATGAGCCAGGAATTCCTGAGTCGTGACGAAGTCGACGCCCTGATGGAAGGCGTCAGCGACGATCCCGCAACGGCTGTCGCCGCCAGTGCGCCGGGCGGCGCCCGCACCGTCAACCTGGCGGCGCAGGAACGCGTCGCGCGCGAACGCATGCCGGCGCTCGACCTGATCCACGAGCGCTTTTCCAATCTGCTGCGTGCGCGGCTGCATGACGAGCTGCGGCGTACGCCCGCCATCACGATCGTGCCGCTGCGCGCGCAGAAATACGGCGAATTCGCGCAAGCCCTCGGCGCACCGGTGCACCTGACGGTGGTCGACATGAAGCCACTGCCGGGCCATGCGCTGGTGGCGATCGACGCCAACCTGGTCGGCGTGTTCGTCGACACGCTGTTCGGCGGCGGCAGCGTCAAGCCCGGCGCCGAAAGCCGCAGCTTCACCGCGACCGAGGAGCGACTCGTCGACCGCATCGTGACGCTGGTGCTCGACGCGTACGGCAAGAGCTGGCACGACGTGCTGGCGATGAAGCCCGAACGGGTACGCACCGAAACCCAGCCGCGCTTCGTGCAGCTCGTCGACAGCGAGGACATCGTCTATTGCGCGCGCTTTTCGATCGACATCGGCACCGGTGGAGGCTCGATGCAGATCTGCCTGCCGCGCGCGCTGCTGGCACCGTTGCGCGAGCGCCTGCAGGGACCGGCGCGCGAGGAAACGCATGCGCCGGCGACCGACTGGCGCGCTCCGCTCAGCGATCGCGTGCAGGACGTCGAAGTCGAGCTCGCGGTCAATCTCGCGCACAGCTCGCTGCGCCTGTCCGACCTTCTCAACATGAAGGTCGGCGACCTGTTCTCGATCGACATCCCCGAACGCGTCGTCGCCGAAGTGAACGGCGTGCCGATGTTCGATTGCCGCTATGGAATCGCCGGCGGGCACTACGCGCTGTCGATCGCGCGCGTGATCGCGTCGCGTCCCAAAGGCACCCAACCGACCGCGCCGTGACGGCGCCGGAGAATCCAGATGACCGAAACCATCGTCAATCCACCTCCCGCAGCGGCAGCCGCACCCGCAGCGGCCCCGGCCGCGCGGCCGGCCGTCTTCGACCGCCTTTCGGCGGCGCCTGACAACGTCGGCGCGCCCAACGACATCGGCATGGTGATGGACATCCCGGTGCAGCTGACCGTGGAACTGGGCCGCACCCGCCTGCCGATCCGCGACATCCTGCAACTGGCCCAAGGCTCGGTCGTCGAGCTCGACGGACTGGCCGGCGAGCCGCTCGACGTCTACGTCAACGGCTGCCTGATCGCGCAAGGCGAAGTCGTCGTGGTCAACGAGAAATTCGGCATCCGCCTCACCGACATCGTCACGCCGTCCGAGCGCGCGCGCAAGCTCGCGCGATGAATCCCGTGCGCGTTCGCGTCGCAGGCTTCGCCGCGAGTGCGCTGGCGTTGTGCGCGGCCGCCTTTCACGCAACCGCTGCGGCCGCGGTGGCCGCCGCGGCCGTCACGCCCACGGCGACGCCGCCCACCGCTGCGGTGGTCGAGCCGTCATTTTCCGCGGGTCTCGTGCAAACGCTGTTCGGTCTCATCATCGTGCTGGCGCTGATCTGGGGCGCGGCATGGCTGCTGCGTCGGCTGAACGTCGGCGCCCCTTCGGCGTCATCCGCCATTCGAATCGTCGCATCGCAGGCGGTCGGCCAGCGTGAACGCGTGGTGCTGGTAGAAATCGCCGAGCATTGGCTGGTGCTGGGCGTCGCGCCCGGCCAGGTCAGCGCACTGTCGACGCTTCCCAAGGGCACGCTGCCCACGCCGTCGTCGACCGCATCGCCGTTCGCCACGTTACTCGTGCGCGCACGCCGCGGTCCGGGCGATTCGTCCAAGCCATGATCGTCGCGCAAAAAATTCGAAGCGCCCTGCCGGGCGGCGTGCGGCGCGTGCTGCCGCGCGTGCTTCCCCTCGTGCCGCTGCTGCTGATGCTGCTCGCCGTGGCGCCCGACGCGCTCGCGCAGGCCGGCGACCTGCCGCTGTTCAACAGCGTGCCCGCGCCCGGCGGCGGCCAGAGCTATTCGCTGCCGGTCCAGACACTGCTGGTCCTGACGGCGCTGTCGTTCCTGCCGGCGATCGTGCTGCTGATGACGTCGTTCACGCGCATCATCATCGTGCTGTCGCTGCTTCGCCACGCACTTGGAACGACGTCGTCACCGCCGACGCAGGTGCTGGTGGGTCTCGCGCTGTTCCTCACCCTGTTCATCATGGGACCGGTCGCCGACCGCATCTACGCCGACGCCTACGTGCCCTATACCGAGCAGCGTCTGTCGCTCACCGACGCGCTCGACATCGCGCAGAAGCCGCTCAAGGCATTCATGCTGAAGCAGACGCGCGAACCCGATCTCGCGCTGTTCGTGCGCCTCTCGCACCAGCCAGCCCCTGCCGCCAAGGAGGACATCGGGCTGCGCGTGCTGGTGCCGGCGTTCGTCACCAGCGAACTGAAGACCGCGTTCCAGATCGGTTTCATGGTGTTCCTGCCGTTCCTGATCATCGACATGGTGATCGCCAGCGTGCTGATGTCGATGGGCATGATGATGCTGTCGCCGGTGCTGATCTCGCTGCCGTTCAAGCTGATGCTGTTCGTGCTGGTCGACGGCTGGGGACTGCTGCTCGGTTCGCTGGTCGCGAGCTTCGGCTGACGCCATGAACAGCCAGACCGTGCTGACGCTGGGTGAGCAGGCGCTGCAGCTGACGATGTTGCTGTCGGCGCCGCTGCTGCTGACCGCGCTGGTCGTCGGCCTGGTGGTCAGCGTGTTCCAGGCGGCGACCCAGATCAACGAAATGACGCTGTCGTTCATTCCCAAGCTCGTCGCGATGTTCGCGGTGCTGATCATCTGCGGCCCGTGGATGCTGTCGATGCTGGTCGACTACATGCACCGGTTGTTCTCCAGCATTCCGCAGATGATCGGCTGACGCGATGTTCGGGTTTTCGGCTGCCGACCTCGACCTGTGGCTCGCCGGCTTCTTCTATCCGTTCGCCCGCGTCGCCGCGATGGTGATGACGGCGCCGATCCTGTCCGACGCCAGCATGCCCCAGCCGGTACGCGCCGGACTCGCGCTGCTGATCACGATCGTGGTCGCGCCCACGCTTCCGGCAATGCCGCTGGTCGCGCCGTTTTCAGGTCCCGGCATCGTGCTGCTGCTCGAGGAGATCCTGATCGGCGCAGCACTCGGCTTCGCGATGCAGGTGGCCTTCGCGGCGATCACGCTCGCCGGCGACATGATCGGCCTGCAGATGGGCCTGTCGTTCGCGTCGTTCATCGACCCCGAACACAACGAGCAGGTGCCGATCATCGGCAGCTTCCTGTCGATCCTGCTGATGCTCTATTTCCTGTCGATGAACGGCCACCTGCAGCTGATCGCGGCGCTGACCGACACCTTCCGCACGCTGCCGGTGGCCACGGACACGCTCCACCTCGCCGACGTGCATTCGCTGCTGGTCGCCGCCGGCGACATGTTCAGCGCCGGATTTCGCATCTCGCTGCCGGTGATCGCGACGATGCTGCTCGCCAACCTCACTCTGGGCATGCTGATGCGCACCGCACCGCAGGTCAACCTGCTGGCGATCGGGTTTCCGCTGACGCTGGCGCTTGGCTTCATCGTGCTGACGCTGATGCTGCCTTTGCTGACGGTCAACTTCGACCAGGTGATCGCGCGCGGTTTCCTCGTATGGAGACACTGACGCAGCCGTCGCCGCGCGCGGGCCGGCGTATCATCCGACGCTCCCGATGTCGCAGCCGATTTCGCTTCCGTTCCTGTCGCTCGCCCACGCGGCACAGCGCGCCTATGTCGCGCGGCGGCTTGCCGCCCCGCCGCCCGACGCGGCGGTCGGCATGTCCGACGGCCATCGCTTTCCCGGCCGCGAAGGCGCGCTGCGTCCCGCGGCGGTGCTGCTGGCGCTCATCGACCGCGCCGACGGTGTCACCGTGCTGCTGACCGAGCGCAGCGCCGGCCTTCCCGACCACCCCGGTCAGATCAGCTTTCCCGGCGGCCGTGTCGAGCCGGGTGACGCCGATGTCGCCGACACCGCGTTGCGCGAGGCGTTCGAGGAAACCGGATTGCCGCGCGAGCGCGTGCAGATCCTGGGGCAACTGCCGCACTACACGACGGTCACCGGCTACGACGTCGCGCCCGTCGTGGGCTGGGTCGAACCGCCGTTCACGCTGCTTCCCGATCCCGTGGAAGTCGCCGACGTGTTCGAAGTTCCGCTCGCGTTCCTGCTCGACCGGCAGCACCAGAAGCGGCATTTCCGCATGATCGGCGAAACGCGCCGCGACTTCTGGGCGATTCCATTTGCCGAGCGCTACATCTGGGGCGCGACGGCCGCGATGCTGATGATGTTCGACCACGTGCTGCGCGACGAGGAGCCCGGCGAGCCGGGCTGATGCGATGGTCAAGCCTCCGGTCCCGTCGGCGCTGGTGTTGTCCGGCGGTGGCGCGCGCGCCGCGTACCAGGTCGGCACGCTGCGCGCGGTCGCGCGACTGATCGGACGCCGGCGCGTGTCTCCCTTTCCCATCATTTGCGGCACGTCCGCCGGCGCGATCAACGCCGCGGTGCTCGCCGTCAACGCCGACGATTTTCGCCGTGGCGTCGCGCAATTGCTGCGGCTGTGGCGCAGGCTCAGGATCGCCGACGTCTATTTGTCGGATATGCCGTCACTGTCGCGCCTAGGCTTTCGCTGGCTCGCCTCGGTCGTTGCCGGTCGCCGCGCACCCGGCGGCGCGATGTCGATGCTGGACAACGCGCCGCTGCGCCGGCTGCTGTCGACGCACCTCGATTTCGAGGCGCTGGGCACGCGCATCGCCGAGGGCTCGCTGACCGCGCTCACGATCAACGCGACCAGCTACCGCACCGGGCAGTCGGTGACGTTCGTGCAAGGGGCCAAGTCCGCGCATCCGTGGGTGCGCGTGCGCCGCCATGCAGAGCTGACGACGATCGGCGTCGATCACCTGATGGGATCGATCGCGATTCCGTTCATCTTCCCGGCATCGCGCATCGGCGACGACTATTTCATGGATGGCTCGGTGCGCCAGATCGCGCCGCTCGCTCCGGCGCTGCACCTTGGCGCACGGCGCCTGTTCGTCCTGGCGGTCGGCCAGTTCTTCGGCCAGCCAAGCCGCGCGACGGACGATGCGCCGCGCTATCCGTCGTTCGCGCAGACCGCGAGTCATGCGCTGTCATCGATCTTCCTCGACAACCTTGCCGCCGATCTCGAGCGGCTCACCAGCGTCAACCACCTGATCGACCTGATGCCGCGCAGTGAGATACCCCACTCCGGCGTCGAAGTCGGTCACGTCCATGCGCTGCTGGTCGCGCCGACGATCGACATCGGCACGCGTGCGCTCGACTATTCGGCGTTGCTGCCGACCGGTGTGCGCACGTTGTTGAGGGGACTCGGCGCGATGCATGAAAGCGGCTCGACGCTGATGTCCTACCTGCTGTTCGACCGGCAGTTCTGCCGGCTGCTGATCCGGCAGGGCTACGCCGATGCGATGGCGCGTCGCGACGAGATCGAGGCATTCCTGAGCGGTGCCGCGGTCGACGAGGTACCGCTGCCCGTCATGCAATTGCCATAGGCAGCGGCGCGCGCGGATCGATGCGGCCGGCGGTGCAGTAAGCTTCGGCGATCGTTGCCGTTGCGCCCGCGCCCTCCCATGCCAATCACCACGTCCCTTCCCGTCACCCGACATTTCTCGTCGCTGTCGCCGCACGGCTTTCATCGCGTCGTCTATTTCGAGTGGGGCGACCGGGCCAACCCCGACGTGGTCGCATGCGTGCATGGCCTCGCCCGCAACGGCCGAGATTTCGACCGCCTCGCCGAGCGCCTCGCCGCACGTTATCGTGTGCTGTGCGTCGACCTGCCGGGCCGCGGCGAGAGCGAATGGCTGGCCGATCCGGCGGACTACGCCTTTCCGACCTACCTGACGACACTCACGGCGTTGTTCGCGCGCGCCGATGCGTCGACGCTGTCGCTGGTGGGCACGTCGCTGGGCGGCCTCCTGGGCATCATGCTGGCTGCGCAGCGGCACAATCCGGTGACGCGCCTCGTCGTCAACGACGTCGGACCGGTACTCGAAGCCGGGGCGCTGGCGCGGATCGGAACCTATGTCGGCCAGGATCCGACGTTCGACAGCTACGCCGACGTCGAGCGCTACATCCGCACGGTTTCGGCGCCGTTCGGAGATCTCGGCGACGAGGGCTGGGCGCACGTTACCCGCACCAACGTGCGCCAGCGCGCCGACGGTCGCTGGGGCCTCGCCTACGATCCCGGGATCGCCGTGCCCTTTCGCGCAGCGGCGGCACCGCCCGACATTTGGCCCCTGTGGGACGCCGTCACCTGCCCGACGCTGGTGTTGCGCGGCGCGCAATCGGACCTGCTGTCGCGCCCGACGCTCGACGCGATGGCGATGCGCGGGCCCCGCGCGCAAATCCACGAATTCGCCGGGGTTGGCCACGCGCCGATGTTCATCGCCCAGGACCAGGTCGAGGTCGTGGCGGCCTTCCTGGACGCCTGACCCGGGGGGCGCGGCGCCGGCACCGTCGGCCGAACGAGGGCATTGGCACGTTTGTAGCTTTCACCGTACCGAGCAGTGCGGGTCGCTGCCGATCACATACAATGGCCTCGATCATGATCGCCCGTCCCCCATGGCGCTCGCGCTGAGTCTGCCCGCGGTCGAAGCACACCCGGCGAACCCGCCGGAGACCCGCTTCGCGAAAGTCGGCCCGTGGCTCACGCTGGTGGCGCGCCGCGGCCCGGCCGAAGCCGCCCGCATCATTGGCGACGCGCTCGCCGCCACCAACCGGGTGGCGATGAGTGATTCGCGCCGGCTGGAACTCGCCGAAGCCTATTGGACGACGGCGATCGCGTTGTGGCCGCAGCTCGAGAAGCTGTTCATGCGCACCACCCACCCGCTCTCCGGCGAGGCGCTCGAATCGGCGAAGGCGGCGCTCAACCTCGCGCACGAATTGTCGGTCGCATACAAGCACCTGCTGGCCAGCGAGTCGCACAAGCGCCTGTCGCTCGGCGGGTCGCGCCTGATGACCGCGCTGATCCTGCGTTGCCTGCAGTGCTTCGCGCGCATCCTGTCGACGAGTTACCTCTCCTATTCGCCCGTTCCGCAGCGCACCTGGCACGACGCGCACGCGGTCTACGCGTTTTCCCGCGAACGTCACCTGCACCTCAATTCGATTGCCGGCGGCGACGCCGAGTCGACGCCGGAACACGTCTACGTGCAAGCGCTGCTGCTGGCGCTCGCCAATCCGTATGGCTTCCATCCCGGCCAGCTGAACCTGGTTTCGCGCTACCTGTACGAGCACGCGCACATCGCCAAGCTGACCGATGTCGCGCCGGTGCACCGCATGGCCAAGGCGGTCGCGATCGTTCCGGTGGGCCACGACTTCCCGCCGTTTTCGGCCAACAAGGGCGGATCGATCGAAGGATCGAGGCTGTTCCTGCTGACCTTCGACCTCGCGTTCCAGCTGCAGGAGCAATTGCGCGCGCTGGAGAACGGCGGCCCGATTCCCGAGGGCAGCGGCAGGGATGCAAACGCGCGGCAAAACTACATCGCGCTGCTGCGGCGCCTGCTGCGGCAGTGGGCGATCCCGCCGGCGCGCCAGTTCAATCGCCTGCCGTCGCGCGCACGCGTCGTGATTTGCGCGGGACTGACCGGCATCTGGCAATACAGCCGCGGCCAGCACGCGAGCCTCCCCACCGCGCCGGCCGGATTGCCTGCAATGACCAACTGCCAGGTGATCAACCACACGCCGGCCGGCTACGCATTGCGCCAGGTCGACTCCTCACCTTGCGTGCTTCGCATCGGCGAGCTGATCGCATTGCGCGTCGAAGGGCGCACGTCGCTGCAGGTAGCGATGGTGCGCTGGTTTCGAAACACGCTGAAATCGAGCGCGCTGGAATTCGGCTGCGAGCTTTTGTCCGATGCGCCTGAGGCTGCCGCCGCTGCGGCCGAGGACGCCGAGGAAAGCGCGCTGGTTCCGGTCGTCGTCATTCCCGAAGACACCGAAACGGCGCCTGAGCCGTCGCCGCCGCAATTGATCGTCCCCGCCGGCACCTTCGCGCTCGAGCAGGCGGTCAGCCTGCGGCGCGGCAGCCAGATGGGCTTCGCCGTGCTCACCAAGCTGGTCGAGCAAGGTCCCGGATTCGAGCTGTTCGAATTCGTCGCCGTCGGCTAGCGTGGCGCCCGCTGCGAGCGTGCGCGCAACGCTCGCGCGCGCGGCATTGATCGCGACGCTCGCGTCGATCGGCTGGATGCTGCTGTGGGAGACGGTGGTCGCGCCGATCAGGCCCGGCGGATCGCTGCTCGCCCTCAAGTGCGTTCCGCTTGTGTTGTGCGTCCCGGGTTTGCTGCGCGACCGCACGCGTGCGCGCCAATGGCTGACGTTGCTGCTGCCCTGGTATTTCGCCGAAGCGCTGGTACGCGCCATCACCGGGCATGGCCGCGCCTCGGCGGCGGCGGCGGTTGGCACGCTGCTGGTCGCAATCGCGTTCGCCGCATTGTTGCTGCGTTTCAGGGTCGAGCGCGCTAAGGCGCGCGCAATCGGAGACTCCTAGGCGGCCGGACCGGTCTCGGGCGCCTTGGCGTTGACATGGCCGGCAAGTCCGCGCGGCATCGGGAACACCACTTTCTCGACCACGCCGTTCAGCTCCACGACGCTGCTCGCACCCAGCGCCGTGAGCCTCGCGATCACTTCTCGCACCAGCACTTCGGGCGCCGAGGCGCCGGCGGTGACGCCGACGCGGTGCTTGCCCGCAAGCCATGGCGCCTCCAGCTCGTCGGCGCGATCGATCATGTACGCGGGAATGCCACGCAGCGCCGCCACTTCGCGCAGGCGGTTGGAATTGGAGCTGGTCGGGCTGCCGACGACGATCACCATGTCCACGCCGGCGGCCATCGTCTTGACCGAGTCCTGGCGGTTCTGCGTCGCGTAGCAGATGTCGTCGCGCTTCGGCCCGCTGATCGCGGGAAAGCGCGCCTTGAGCGCCGCGACCACCGCGGCGGCGTCGTCGACGGAAAGCGTGGTCTGCGTCACGTATGCGACACGCGTGGGATCGCGGATGACCAGCGCCGCGACATCCTCGGGGCGCTCGACGAGATGCACGCCGCCTTCGCACTGGCCCATCGTGCCTTCGACTTCGGGGTGGCCAGCGTGGCCGATCATCACGATCTCACGGCCTTGCTGGTGCATCTTGGTGATTTCCACGTGGACCTTGGTGACCAGGGGACAGGTGGCGTCGAACACGGTCAGTCCGCGCGCGGCTGCCTCGTCGCGCACCGACCGTGGCACGCCGTGCGCGGAAAACACCAGCGTGGCGCCCGCCGGCACGTCGTCCAGCGCCTCGATGAAAATCGCACCCTTGCGCTTCAGATCGTCGACGACGAACGTGTTGTGCACGACTTCGTGGCGCACGTAGATCGGTGCGCCGAACTGCGCGAGCGCCTGCTCGACGATTGCGATCGCCCGGTCGACGCCGGCGCAGAAACCGCGCGGATTGGCGAGCACGACTTCGATCACGTCGTCACCCGCGGCCTGCGCGCGCGAACACTGTCGACGATCAGCGCCGCCGCGCCGAGCGTGATCGCGCTGTCGGCGACGTTGAACGCCGGCCACGCCCATTGCTGATAGTGGAACAACAGGAAATCGACGACCTTGCCGATCACCAGGCGGTCGCAGAGGTTGCCGAGCGCCCCGCCCAGGATCAGCGCAATGCCGCAGCAATACCACGCGCTGCCGCCGCGGCGCAGCAGGTGGACCAGCAGCGCGCCGGCACCGACCGCAATGGCGGTGAAAAACCAGCGTTGCCAGCCCTGCGCATCGGCGAGGAAGCTGAACGCGGCGCCCGGATTGTAGGCCAGCACCAGGCTGAAGAACGACGTGTACGGGCGGATCTCGCCCTGCATCATCATGCCGGCAATTGCGTGCTTGGTCGCCTGGTCGGCCGCGAACACCGCGAGCGACACCAGCAGCCACCGCCACCAGCCGCTGTCGCGCGGTGTCGCGGTCGCGTCCATATTGCTGCGCAGGCTTGCCATCGCGGACTTAAGCGAACCGGCGCGGCTCGCCCGCGCCGAACAGGTTGGCAACGCAGCGGCCGCACAGCGTCGGATGCGCCGCGTCGGTCCCCACGTCGGCGCGCCAATGCCAGCAGCGGTCGCACTTGCGATGCGCTGACGCACTCACACGGATCGCCAGCGCGTCGGCGCGCTCGATGCGCGCGGCAGAGGTGATGAATACGAAGCGCAGGTCGTCCGCCAGCGATTCGAGCGCGGCGTAATCCTCGGCGGGTGCGGCGACGACCACTTCCGCCTGCAGCGACGAGCCGATCGTGCCGGTCTGGCGCACCGTTTCTATCTCCTTCATCACCGCTGCCCGCACGGCCAGAACGCGCTGCCATTTTTGCGTCAATGCATCGACGCCGTCGATCTCGGCCCAGCGCTCGTTCCACACATGCGAGAAAACGGTCTCGTCGGCGGGCTCCAGGACACGCCAGGCTTCCTCGGCAGTGAACGACAGCACCGGTGCGAAGGTCTTGAGCAGCAGGTCGCGGATGTGCGCGAGCGCGGTTTGCGCCGATCGCCGTGCAGCACTCCCGGCGGGCGTCGTGTAGAGCCGGTCCTTCAGCACGTCGAGGTAGAACCCGCCCAGGTCTTCCGAACAATAGTTGACGAGCCGCTGCACGCCCAGGTGAAACTGGTATGCCGCATAGTCGCGCTGCGCGGCGGCGATCACGTCCTGTGCCTGCGCGATCGCATAGCGGTCGATCTCGAACAGCGACGTCAGCGGCACGGCATGCGTCGCCGCGTCGAAGTCGCTGGTATTCGCCATCAGGAAGCGCAGCGTGTTGCGTATGCGCCGGTAGCTTTCGACTACGCGCTTCAGGATCTCGTCGGAGATCGACAAGTCGCCCGAATAGTCGGTGGCCGCGACCCACAAGCGCAGCACTTCGGCGCCGAGCGTGTCCGACACCTTCTGCGGCGCCACGACGTTGCCCTTGGATTTCGACATCTTGCGGCCATGGCCGTCGACGGTGAAGCCATGGGTCAGCAGCGCCTTGTACGGCGGACGGCCGTTGAGCATGCACGAGACGAGCAGCGACGAATGGAACCAGCCACGGTGCTGGTCGGAGCCTTCGAGATAGAGGTCGGCGGGAAAACCGGTCTCGTCGGGATGCGACCCGAGATGACTGATGCGCCCGTTCGGGCCGCCCATCACCGTCTGGTGGGTCGAGCCGGAATCGAACCACACGTCGAGCGTGTCGGTGAGCTTGCGATACCTGGTCTCGTCGACGCCGAAGTCCTCGCAGGTCGCCGCGAACCACGTTTCGATGCCGCCCTGCGCGACGCGAGTCGCAGCCAGCTCGAGCAGTGCAGCCGTGTCCGGGTGCAGCTCATCAGTCGCGCGGTTGACGAAGAACGGCAAGGGCGTTCCCCATTGGCGTTGCCGCGACAACGTCCAATCGGGACGACTGGCGATCATGCCGTAGAGCCTCGCCTTGCCCCATGCCGGGAAGAACGCCGTCGCCTCGATGCCGGCCAGCGCCGCGCTGCGCAGCGTTTGCGCCGGCTTGACCCCGCGATAGCCGGGCACGTCGTCCATGCCGGCGAACCACTGGGTGGTCGCGCGATAGATGATCGGCGTCTTGTGGCGCCAGCAATGCATGTAGCTGTGCGTGTATTTCTCGACGTGCAGCAGCGCGCCGACGGCATGCAGGTGCTCGACAATCCTGGGATTGGCGTCCCAGATTTTCATGCCGCCGAACAGCGGCAGGTCGTCGGCGAAGCGTCCATCGCCCTGCACGGGTTTCAGGATGTCGTCGTCGCCGAGCCCGTAGCGCCGGCAGGCGTTGAAGTCGTCGATGCCATACGCGGGCGACGAGTGGACGATCCCGGTACCCTGCTCCAGCGTCACGAAATCGCCCAGGTACACCGGTGAGTCGCGGTCGATCCACGGATGGCGAAACGCGATGTTCTCCAGTGCGGCACCCTTCGCTTGCGCGACCACCTCGCCGGCGAGGCCGTAGCGCGCGAGGCACGCCTCGACCAGCGCCTGTGCGAGCACCAGGTGGCCGCGCGGCGTCGCCACCAGCGCGTAGTCGAAATCCGGATGCACG
The DNA here is from genome assembly GCA_041691615.1 of Pseudomonadota bacterium. Lineage (GTDB taxonomy): Bacteria > Pseudomonadota > Gammaproteobacteria > Burkholderiales > Casimicrobiaceae > VBCG01. The sequence continues at coordinate 12,763 of JBEPUI010000013.1, read as the reverse complement.
TTCAGCGCCTGGTTGGCGGGAATAGTCCAGGGCGTGGTCGTCCAGATGACGGCGGAAATGAGACCTTGCGGTGCGTGCCCGAGGCCGAATGCGCTTGCGAGCCGGACGCGCTCGCGTTCGGCCAGCGCGAACGCGACGTCGATCGCGGGATCGACACGATCCTCGTACTCGACTTCCGCTTCGGCGAGCGCGCTGTGGCAATCGAAGCACCAGTTGACCGGCTTCAGGCCGCGATAGAGGTAACCCTTCTCGAGCAGCGCGCCGAGCGTGCGGATCTCGCTCGCCTCGTTGCCGTAGGCCATCGTCGTGTACGGATGATCCCAGTCGGCGAGCACGCCGAGGCGCTGGAATTGCGCCTTCTGGCGCGCGATTTGTTCCGTTGCGTAGCTGCGACACAGCGCGAGCGTTTTCTCCACCGGCAAGTGCTTGCCGTAGGTCTTCTCGATCTGCACCTCGATCGGCATGCCGTGGCAATCCCAGCCGGGAACATACGGCGCGTCGAAGCCCGCCATCGTGCGCGTCTTGACCACGACATCCTTGAGGATCTTGTTCAGCGCGTGGCCGATGTGGATGTCGCCGTTCGCATACGGCGGGCCATCGTGCAGCACGAACCGCGGCCGTCCCGCCGACGCGCGGCGGATCGCCTCGTACACGTTGCGTTGCTGCCACTGCTCGACCCATAGCGGTTCGCGCCGGGCAAGATCGCCGCGCATCGGAAACGGCGTGTCCGGCAGGTTGAGCGTGCGCTTGTAGTCGATGTTGTTGTCGTCGGCTGCCATGGATCAATGAACCTGCGTCGAAAACCAGTCGCGCGCCTGCGCGACGTCGGCGTGTATCTGTCGTGCGAGTGCATCCAGCGAGTCGTATCGCGCTTCGTCACGCAGCTTGTGCATGAATTCGACGCGGATGCGCCGTCCGTAGATGGACTCGTCGAAATCGAAGATGTAGATCTCGAGCAGCGGCTTCCCGCCGTCGGCGATCGTCGGGCGCACGCCGATGCTGGCGACGCCGTTGCGAGGCTTGTCGCCAAGCCCGTGCACGCGCACCGCGAAGATGCCGCGCAACGCACCGGGCCCGATGAGTGCCAAGTTCGCAGTCGGTATGCCTAGGGTGCGTCCCCGCTTGTCGCCGTGGATCACGCGGCCGCCGATCGTGAAGGGATGACCGAGCAGCGCCGCTGCGTGGCCCAAGTCTCCACGTGCGAGCGCGTTGCGAACGGCGGTCGACGACACGCGCTCGCCGCCGACGTCCACGCTTGCCATCGCCTCGACGCAGAATGTCCTGGCGCAGCGCCGCAGCACCGCGAGATCGCCGGCGCGCTCCTTGCCGAAGCGGAAATCGTCTCCCACCAGCACCCATCGCGTGCCGAGGCGCCGCACCAGCACGTCGTCGACGAACGCCTGCGGCGACATCTGCGCAAGCGCCGCGTCGAAGCGCGCGACGATCGTGCGCGCGACGCCACGCGCGGCAAACCGCTCGAACTTGTCACGCCGACCGCACACGCGCGGCGGCGCACGGCCGGGTGCGAAGAACTCGCGCGGATGAGGATCGAACGTCAGCACCGCGGGCGTGAGGCGCAGGTCTTCCGCCGCCTCTGTAAGGCGATCGAGCATGGCCTGATGGCCACGATGCACGCCGTCGAAATTGCCGATCGTCAACGCGACCGGGGTTTCGGCGCGCGAAGGCAGGCCGCGGATGATTCGCACGTGCTGTCGCCGGGCAGCGCTTGATGCGCTGCAACAGTGTTCGCCAAAACGTTGAATTATAGCGGAAAACCCCGGCAACACCGGCTATTCGCCAAACCGCCAGCTGCGCAGCCGGCGCAGCGCCGGATAGTAGAGCGCCAGCATCACCGGCAAGTCTTCCTGTCGCCGCAGCACCCGCGCGTAACGTTCGAGCTGGGGCCCGTGGCGCGCCTGTTCGGTGGACAGGAAGGCATCGACGTCGCCACCTTGATGTCGCGATGTCTTGAAGTCGACGATCCATCGCATGCCGTCGGCGACGAAACTGCGGTCGATCGCAATGCGTTCGATGCCCGATTCACCTGCACTGGTGAGTGCCCATTCGGCATGGACGCCGGTGTGCGTGCACGCGAACAGCCAGCGTCCCTGCGGGTCGTCGATGGCATTGCCGACCGCCTGCAGGACGCGCGTGGTCGCGTCTTCACCCGGACGATCGTCCCGGCGCGCGACGACGCCGAGCGATGCGAGCTCCACTTCGATCCGCGGCCGCAGGCTTGCCAGGTTCGCAACACCTGGCGAAGGCGTTTGCGCCGAGGGAAGTCCGGCGAGTATCCGGTGGACGACGGTGCCGACCGCGGCTGCATCCGCTTGCGCCCAGTCGTAGACCAGCATGTCGGTCGCCGCATCGATCGAAGGCGGCGCAGGCAGGTCGATCATTTTGCCGACCCGATCGTAGGCCGCAGGCAGGCGCAACAAGGGTGGCGCGGGCGGGCGATCGCTATCCATCGTGGAATGCACCGTGATCGTGGCCTCGTTTGCGTCGCCCGCGATCGCGTGCCAAAGCATCGCCAACGAAGAGTTCTTGCGCGGACGCTTCCAGTGGACTTTGCCCGATTTCCTGTCCACGCCCGCGACGCCGACGCCGGTGAGATGAAGTCGCCGCCGCGCGCGCGTGAACCCCACGTACAGCAGTCGCGCAACTTCGGCTGCGGCATCCGCGTCGTCGAGGCTCTTAAGCCATGCATCGATCGGATCCGCCTCGTCTTCATCCTGCGCGCGCGGTGTTCCGATCAACAGCGCACGATCGCCCGCTCGTGCGCGCCAGCGCAGCAGTCCGGTCGCGTCGGCCCTCGCATTCCGGGCAAGCCCAGGCAGCACGATGGCGTCGAACTCGAGCCCCTTCGCAGCATGCAAGGTCATCACCTTGACCTTGACGTCGTTCGCAACGGGCGCATCGGCTCTCAGGGACGCGGCATCGTCCTGCAGTGCATCCCAATCGTCGATGTCGCCACCACGATCATGGCGCGCGATCAGTGCGAACATCGCGTCCGCCGCCACGACGTTCGACGGATCTCGCCCGTAGCAGGCGGGGCCGTCGAGCGCGAGCCACGCCGAACGCGTGCGCGTGACGAGCGGGAGATGGCGAAGATCCTGCGTGCGCGCAACGATCGCGCCGATCCTGTGCAGCCGATCACTTCCATCGTGCGACAGGCCGGCACGTACGGCTTCATTGGCCAGCAGGTGGCCCGGAGACAGGTCGGTCGAAGCATCGGCGAACCGCAACAAATCCGGCAACGTGAGTGCGCACCACGGCGCGCGCAATACGCTGAACCAGGCAAGTCGATCGGCCGGCTGGGAGAGCGCGCGTGCAAGCCATAGCAGGTCCCGCGACAGCGGCCGCTCGGCGAGCGAGTCGAGCTTCACGGCGTCATACGCGATGCCGCGATCGCGCAATCGCTGCAGGATATCGCCGACATGCGAGCGAGCGCGCACGAGAATCGCGACATCCGACAAGCCGTCGGCCAGCGCATGTTCCACGTGCGTGACGACTCGTGCCGCCTCGTCACGCGCGTCTTGTGCGAGCTCGAACGTCGGGACGTCCTTGGTCGCAGGAACCACGGCGACCGCCGCACCGAAACCCACCGCGGCCGACGCGTGCGAGGCGACCGTCTCGAGGACCTGCGGAAACGTCGCATTGACATGCGCCACCAGGTTGGCCTGCGAGCGAAAGTTTCGGCCCAACGCAAGTTTGCCCACGGCGACACCTCCGACAACACCCGATCGGGCCGCGTCGAGGAAATTGCGCACCTCGGCTTCGCGAAAGGCATAGATGCTTTGCATCGGATCGCCGACGACGAACAGCGTCCGGCCGTCGCCGGGTTGCCAGCCCGACGTTAATTTTTCGATCAACTGCAATTGCCGTTGCGACGTATCCTGGAACTCGTCGATCAGCAGATGCTCGATCCTGACGTCCTGTGCCAGCAGGACTGGCGACGGATCGTCCTCGTTGCCCAACGCTTGCAGCGCGCGCAGCGTCACTTCGCTGAAGTCGCATGCGTTTTCGGCGCCGAACACGACCAGCAATCGGGCCGCCGCCAGCGGCAGGACATGGACCAGCGCGTCGATGAACGCCTTCGCGCGTCGCGAATATTCGGGCTTGGGCAGCAGGCGCGCACGATGCAACGCCTTGGTCAGTCCGGGCGTTCGCGAAGTGGTTTCGAACCACGTACGGATGCGATCGTTCATTTCGCGGCGACGCGATGCGCCGCCTCCGCTGGCGATCGCGGGAAAGCCCTGCGGCAGCTTGTTGCCTCCGGGGAACTCGCCTTTCTGCGTCAACAGCCAATCGGCAAGCCGTTGCCAATGCGCAAGCGACTCGACGGTGGGCGCCGGCAGGCCGTTGCGCGAGTCCAGTTCGCCCAGCATTGCGTCGTCGGCAAGCGTCTCGCGGGCATAGCGTGCCAGCGGAACAAGGTCGTCGACGCAGTTGCGCGGCCAGCGCTCGCAGAGGTCGACGAGCGATCGCTCCACCTCCTCGGCAAGCGTGCGCTCGAGCGCTTGTCGGACCTCCGCGTCCCGCAACGAGATCAGCGGCGGCATCCATTGATCGCGCCTCGCCAGCATCGACACCAGCAGGTCGACGACGCGGCCGCCGTCATTGTCGAAATGGGCAATCAGCGTTTGCCAGGCGACGTCGTCGGCCGGGGCGGATTCGATCGCGTGCAAGGCGGCCGCGCGGTAGAGGACGTCGGCGTTTTCCTCGATCTTCGGAATGCCTCCCATCGTGCTGCTGACCGGAAGCTGGCTCGCAATCCGCAACGCCAGCCGGTCGAGCGTGCCGATGTCGAGGCGTGCGGGAAATTCCAGCAGCCGCCATTGCCTGCGCTGATCCTGCGCCAGCACTTCGCGCGCCAGCGACAGCGTTTGCGCACGATGCGGCGACACTGCGGCCGTCCCCACGCGGGCGTCGCGGGCGTCGCGCAACGCGCCCATCACGCGCGCGCGCATTTCTTCCGCAGCCTTGATGGTGAACGTCGTCGCCACCACGCGCTCGGGCACATCCACATGCGCGAGCAGCGCAAGCACCCGTTGCACCAGGAGCTCGGTCTTGCCTGAGCCGGCCGGCGCCTGCACCAGCCACGATTCGCGAACGTCGAGCGCGCGCTCGCGCGCGTGGGCGTCGGCCTCGGCGAGGCTCGCTGCGTGGGCCGACTCGTCCGGGCTGCTCATTCGCCGTCCTCGCTGACGTCGTCGGGTTCATCGTCGCCGTCGGCGCCACCGGCGCCATGCAATTCGATCCGGCAAAATGGCTTCAACTCGCAGTGTTTGCAGGGACTTGGACGCTCGCGCGGCGTGACTGCGGCGTCCCCGCGCCTGAACGCATCGGCGAGCGCACCGAAGCGCTCGCGCCACCACGCCTCGAGCTCTCCAAAGTCGCGTAAGCGCTCGTGGCTCGCATTGGCTGTCGTCGACAGGCCTTTCCATAGCACTGCCTCGTCTGCGATGCCGCGCATCGAAGACGCACCGCTCTTGATCGACAACAGTGCCACTGCACGTACCCGAGGTGCGGGTTCGCGCTGCCGCAACGCAAGCGCGTAGAGACCCGTTTGGGGCGCGACCGGCCGCGGCATCAACCACTGCCTGACCGAAGGCAACTCTCCGGTCTTGTAGTCGATGACCGCGATCCCTTCGTCGATCGCGTCGACGCGATCGATTCGCAACTTGAGGTGCAAGCCGCCGATCGCCAGATCGACGGGCACCTCGGACTCCATGACGCGGAACGGCGGCCGCTCTGTCTCCTCCTTGCGCAGGAACGCGAACATCAATGCAGCGAGCCGCCCGGATTCGACGCCTGCGATGACCGCGGGCATCGAGCGCCAGCGCGCTTCGGTGATTCCCAGTCGCGCGACTTCCACTGCGGCGGCGATGCGCGAACGCAGCGTCGCATCGTCGATCGCGAGAAGCGTTGCCTGATCGTCGATCGACGACCACAGCGACGCCATCGCGACATGGACCAGCGTGCCCCGCTCCATCGCGGTAAGGCCAATCCCCGGGCGCGGCCACGCACCGGCCCGCAGCCGCCACGCGGCGGCGGCGCGAAACGGACAGTCGCTTTGCATCTCGATGATGCGCACGCCACCTTTGATCTGCATGCCGCGATCGAGCGTCGGAAGCGTCGCATCGACCAGCGAGTCCAGCACGGGTGCTGCGGCGATCGTCTCCATCGTCGGCGTCGGTCGCGGCGAACGGGGGCAGAGCGGCCAATCGCACAGCGGCGAAACGGCACGCGCCGACGCGTCGGTCGTCGTCACGTGGCTGGCAATCGACTGTCGCGCCGAGTTCGTCAGCTGAGCGGTGAGTCGTGCTGCCCGCTCCAGCGAGCGGTCGGTGCTGGCTTGCACGACGCCATGCGCGCGCTGCCAGCTGGCGGGCAGGAATGCTTCCGGCGTCGCGCGCGGCGGCCACGCGTCGGCGTCCATTCCCGCAAGCCACAAGCCGTCGAATTCGAGGCCGGCAGCCTCCAGCATGCCAAGGATTTCGACCCGCGCCGGCCCGCTCTCCGGCTGGAACATGGTCCGCGCGCAATGCGCACGCAGCGACGCGAGCGCGGCACGCAACTCCATGCGCGGCTCGACCAGCGCGAGCGAGCGCCATTCCCCGATCGCGCGCGACAGTGCGACATATGCCTGGTAGAGCGTGCTCGACTGCACGTCGCTGCCGGGCCAGCCGCATTGGCGCAGCGCGTCGACCAGCATGTCGGCCCACGCTTGCGGCGAGCGCGGCGAAGGGTTTCGCAGTTCGCGCGACATCGACACCAGCCCCGCGTACAACGCGTCGTCGTCGCCGATCCCCTGGATGAACGCGTTCAGCGATACGTCCGTGACATTGCGCTCGCGCCACTCCTGCTCGTGGCGCGCACGGCGTCCGGCGGCTGCCGCGCCGCCGCTGAAACAGGCAGAGCGCAGCAGCGCCGACGCGCGAGCCAGCGGCAGCCTGCGCTGTGTCAGCTCTAGCAGATCGAACGCCGCGACGGCGAGCGGGTGCTCCGACAGCGGCGGCGCCAGCGACAGGTTATAGGGTCGCGCCCCTTCGAGAGCGCCCGCCGCCACCGCTCGCGGACGCAGGATTTCGTCAGCCAGCTGCACGATGAGGTCGTACCTCGCCAACAGGTCGTCCACGACGATCGTCGCACGCGCACCCGGGTCTTCCTCGATCCGATCGCGTGCCCATTGCAACGCCGCCACGAGCTCGTCGCTGCTGGTCCGGTATTCCGAGCGCGAACGCGTGACGCGGGATGATGGCGCGGCCGGCGAATCGACGTCGGCGCCGGCGGCACGAATTGCATCCACGAGCCTCGCCTGCTGCGGCGCAAATTCGACGAAGCCGGCCAGCAGGATCGATCGGCCCTTGAGGAAAGGCAGCCGTTGCAACGCCGCGATCAGGACGTCGGGCAGTTGCGCGCGATCGACGCAGCGCAGATCCGCCACCGCGCGGGCATACCGTCGTCCCCAGCGCGCAAAGGCCGCCGCGTCGTCGCCGCCGTTGCTGAACTGGCCGATCGTTTCCTGCGCATTGGCGTACGCATGGAAAGTCCACCATGCGCTCGCAGCGCGGTCGGCCGCCCCGTCGGCGTCGAGAAGCAGCACGTCGTCGGCACCGATCGCCCGCTCCCACAATCGTGCTGCCTGGGTGGGGTTGAGCAGCGCCAGCGGTTCGGCGAATGCGCCTGCGGCGAGGCCGTCCAGCCACAGCGACGAAAGCCATGCATTCCACGGCAGCACGCGCGGCGTCGGCCACACGCCGCGACCGGCGCGCATTTGTGCCTCGTCATGTCGGTTGGCGAGGAACCGGGCGAGCCGGTTGTTGGGCGTGACCACCACCGCACCCGCATCGAGCGCGGCGGTCACTTCGGGGTTGGTCATCGGCTCGTGAAGAATAGGCGTGGCAGGCAGTGGTCGCGAACCGGGCACGCCGGACCTGATCGCGCGGACGCCGTTTGATTGTCCGCGTTGCGCAAAAGGCGGCAAACGCGAGAAACTGTAGCAGCTTTCGAAAACCCGCCTCCACGGGGATCCCGGCATTCAACCTTCGCGAGATTCAAGCCATGGCCGCCTACATCATTGCCGACAGCAATGTCACCGATCCCGCCGTCTACGATCAGTATCGTGCGCTGGTGCCCGCCGCTATCGCCAAACATGGCGGCCGCTTCCTGGCGCGCGGCGGCGAGATTGCCGTGCTGGAAGGCGAATGGTCGCCGCGTCGCATCGTCGTCATCGAATTCCCTTCGCTCGAAGCGGCGAAGGCGTTCTACGATTCACCGGAATACAGGGCAGCGCGCGGCGTGCGCGCCGGTGCGGCGACCATCGACATGCTCGCGGTCGCGGGGGTCTAGGCGCTACTTCGCTGAGGGTGTATCCAGCCGCTGCGCCTGTACCGGCGCGAGGGGCGCCAAGGATGGGTTCCGGTCGCGCGCCCGGCAATGAATACCAGCAGCATCAGTCGTTGCCGCGCGCAGGCGTGCCGATCGTCAGCGGCGAGGCGGCGCCCGCCAGCGCGCCGATGCGTTGTGGGGTCGACGCACCAGGCGCGGTCATGCTGAGAAACTCGGTGACACGCGAATCGGACTTGCGCCCTGCTTTCCATTCGCCGCACCAATCGTCGTCGCGCACCGTCGGCCATACGCCTTCGATCATGTACGCCTTGGCGTTGAGTGGCGACAACGAGGGCGCCTCGCGGCGGCACTGGCCGACGCCGGGTCCCTTGTTCTGGCGATCGTAGTATTGGCAGGTCGTGCAGCGATCCACGTTCGTTCTCCTGTCGAGAGGGGTGGTGCAGCTAGCAACTTCGCTGGCCGCGTCGTGCAACACATGATGGACGCTCGCGCGATGCGTGCGCCATCGGTCAAAAGTATCGAGTCAGTGGCGGAACAGCGGCAGGAAGCCGCGCAACGTCGGCGACGGACGCTGACGGCGCTGCACGACGCGCGAATTCGCATTGGCCGGGCTGCGGGCATCGTGACGATGGGTGAGTGTCGCGCGTTCGCGAAGCGGACGCCGTCGCGGGTGCTGCACGTTGCGCACGCGCAGGCGAAGCCTGCGATGAGCGATGCGCACGCTGCTCGCGCCGGTTTGCGTGGAAAGAATGGTCGCCGACCGCATCGCTGTTTGCAGTTAAAGGAAAAAATACTTCCCGGCGACCAAAAGCATTGGCAATCAGGCCGCGATCGACGAAAACGCCGCGTTCAGCGGCTCCGGGACGCTTTGCACGCGGCGGAACGGACGCACGACCTGCGAGTCCAGTTCGGATTTCAATTCGTCGTCGGCGCGGCGCGCTTCGTCGGCGAGCATCTGGTCATACGCCTTGCGCGACCCGGCATCGTGCAGGACTTCGTACGCGGCGTGGATCAGCCGCACCAAGCCGGACAGGTCCTGTCCGCTTTCGGAAGTGCCATAGTCGAAGCGCTCGATGATTTGTGCATATGCCGCCTCGATGCGCACCGGTGAAGCGCCGGGAGGCAGCTCGAGATAGTCGTAATATGTATAGGTCACGGTGATTCTCCTGTCCGGGCCCTGTCGGGGCCACGATGCAACCTATTGAGCAGCAACCGTGCCACCGCGCCGAACGGCGGTGGTTCGCAGACCTAACTCCTTGTTTTGTCGGCGCCGTCACGCGCGACCGCGCGTCGCGAGCGGGCGCGACGCGTTGATCGGCGGCGAGACTACAAAACCGCCAGCGGACGTTTCGCGGCTGGCGGTGGAAACGCTTCGTCGATCGCAGCCAGCGTCGCATTGTCCAGTACGATTTCGTTGGCTTTGCGATTGCCGCGCAGATGCGCGACGCTCGACGATTGCGCGATCACGATCGCATGACGGCGCAGCAGCCATGCAAGCGCGAGTGCAGCGGCCGAGGCGCCGATGCGTGTTGCCAGTGCCTGCAACCGGCGACTCGCCAAGAGGCGCCCCTGCGCCAGCGGCGAATACGCCATCAGCGCGATGCCGGCATCGCGGCAGCGTGGCGCGAGCGTCCATTCGACGCCCCGCTCGTCGAGGTGATAGAGCACCTGGTTGACCGCGCAATGCGCGCCGCCTTCGATGCCCAGTAATTCGTCGATGTCCGCAGTGTCGAAATTGGACACTCCCCAGCGCGCGATCTTGCCGTCGGCCACCAGCCGCTCGAACGCGCGCACCGTTTGCGCGAGCGGCACGCTGCCACGCCAGTGCAGCAGGTAGAGGTCGAGCTGCTCGACGCGCAGCCGCGCGAGGCTTCGTTCGCAGGCGGCGATCGCGCCGCGCGTCGTCGCGTTGTGCGGATAGACCTTGGACACGAGGAATACGTTGCCGCGACGGCCATGTATCGCTTCGCCGACGATCTTCTCCGCGCCGCCTTCGCCATACATTTCCGCCGTGTCGACGAGCGTCATGCCGAGGTCGAGCCCCGCGCGCAACGCCGACACTTCGGCCTCGCGGGCGCCGGCGCGCTCGCCCATCGTCCACGTGCCGAGGCCCAGCGCCGGGACATGGGCGCCGTCGGCGAGGCGGATCTGCGGTAGGGCATTCATCGGGACCTGAAATGATAGTCGACCGGCGAGCCCTCGGCTGCATCCCCGAATCGGCATCCTTCGGATCTCACATGCCGCCGCCACCATTGGCTCGTCGCCATCGGGTGGCGCGCCGCAACGTCGCGTAAAATGCGCGCATGCCACTCGACACCCGCGCCGCGCCGGTGCGTACTCATGTGCGCGGCGCCTGCCCCCACGATTGTCCGGACACCTGTGCGATGGTCGTCACCGTCGAAAACGGCCGCGCGATCGAGGTGCGTGGCGCGGCCGACCATCCGCCCACGCAGGGCACGCTGTGCACCAAGGTCGCCCGCTACCTCGATCGGACCTATTCGCCCGACCGCATCCTGCACCCGCTGAAGCGCGTCGGTGCCAAGGGCAGTGGACGTTTCGAGCGCATCGGCTGGGACGAGGCGATCGCAACCATCGCCGAGCGCTTCGGCGCGATCGCCGCATCCGCCGATGGCCCGCAGGCGATCGTCCCTTACAGTTACTGCGGAACGATGGGATTGCTGCAGTCGAGCTCGATGGACCGGCGGTTCTTCCATCGCCTGGGCGCGTCTCTGCTCGATCGCACGATCTGCGCGTCGGCGGGCAAGGCGGGCTGGGGATCGGTGATCGGCGCGTCAGTCGGCATGGACGTCGAGGCATTTGTCGACAGCAAGCTGATCCTGATCTGGGGCAGCAACCCGATCGCCTCCAACCTGCATTTCTGGACCCGCGCGCAGGAGGCCAAGCGCCGCGGCGCGAAGCTGATCGCGATCGACCCCTTTCGCAGCGCCACCGCCGAAAAATGCCAGCAGCACATCGCGGTGATGCCTGGAACGGATGCAGCACTTGCGCTCGGCATGATGCACGTGCTGATCGGCGAGAACTTGGTCGACGCTGACTACATTGCACGCTACACGCTGGGTTTCGACGCGCTGGCGGCGCGTGCGGCAGCGTGGGACCCGCAGCGCGTGGCGCAGGTGTGCATGATTCCCGCCGAGGTCGTGGTCGCGCTCGCGCGCGAATACGCGTCGGCGACACCCGCGGCGATCCGCGTCAACTACGGCTTGCAGCGCCACGCCGGCGGTGGCAATGCCGTGCGCGCCATTGCGTGCCTGCCCGCGCTGGTCGGCGGCTGGCGTCATCCCGCCGGCGGCGCGCTGCTGTCGTCGTCTGGCACCTATCCGGTCGACAGCGCCGCACTCGAGCGTCCCGATCTCATCCACGGCAACCCGCGCACGATCAACATGTCGACGATCGGCGACGCGCTGCTCGAGGCCCGGCCCCCGATCCGCGCGATCTTCGTCTACAACAGCAATCCGCTGGCCGTGGCGCCCGAGTCGGCGAAAGTCACGCGCGGCTTCGCGCGCGACGACCTGTTTTGCGTCGTGCATGAGATATTCAGGACCGACACCGCCGACTACGCCGACATCCTGCTGCCGGCGACCACGCAACTCGAGCAGCTGGACGTGCACAATTCCTACGGTCATCTCTACGCGATGGCCAACAACCCGTCGATCGCTCCGCTGGGCGAAGCGCTGGCGAACACCGAGGTGTTCCGGCGGCTCGCGAAGGCGATGCGGTTCGACGAGCCCTGCTTTGCCGACAGCGACGACGACATGGCGCGCCAGGCCTTTCGCTTCGGCGACGCGAAAATGCAGGGCATCGACTGGGAACGGCTGAAGCGCGACGGCTTTGCGCGGCTCAACGTGCCGGCAGCCTACGCCCCGTTCGCCGAGGGCGGCTATCCGACGCCTTCGGGCAAGTGCGAATTTGCAAGCGCCACGCTTGCTGCGCAGGGCCATGATCCGCTGCCGGATTTCGTCCCGCCTCGCGAGTCCGCGGCGTCCTCACCCGAACTCGCGAAACGCTTTCCCTTGGCATTCATCTCACCGCCCGCGCGCAATTTCCTCAACTCGTCGTTCGCCAACCTGCCGGCGTTCGTGGCCGAGGAAAAGTCGCCGCGCGTCTGGCTGCACCCGCACGACGCGGCGGCGCGCGCCATCGTCGATGGCGATGGCGTGCGCACGTTCAACGAGCGTGGCGCGTTCCTGGCGACCGCGCATGTGACCGACCGAACCAAGATCGGCGTTGCCGTCGCGCCTTCGCTCTGGTGGCGCAAGCTTTCGCCGGGCGGCGAAAACGCCAATGCCGTGACCGGCCAGCGCCTGACCGACCTGGGCCGCGCGGCGACGTTCTACGATTGCCTGGTGGAAGTCGAAAAGACCTGATTCGTCGACGCGAATCGTCGACG
>JBEPUI010000012.1:0-73842 GCA_041691615.1 Pseudomonadota bacterium | reverse complement strand
CGGCTGCGGGCGGCGCGCTACGCGGGACCTGTGCCGTTGCTGGCGGCGCCAGCCGGTATTGCGCGATCGGCGGTGCTGGACCCGATCAGATGGCGCACCTGGCTGCCGATCGTTCCCGCACGCAGGATCGACATCAGTCCATGCGCCGGCTCATCGAGGACGATTTCGCCGCAGCCGTGCGCCTGCGCAAACTGCACGATGGCCCGCGCGGGCTCGCCGACCAGCACATGATCGAGATGCGGAACCTGAGCGTCGTCGAGCGCGCGGATCGCGGGATTGAGCACCGCCATGCCGGCTTCCCGATGAAACTCGCGCAATTCGCCGCGCGGGAAGAACCGCGACACATGTCGTGGCAGCGGACGCTGCACATTCAACAGGTGGATGTGCGCCGTGGGCTCGGCCTTGAACAGGGCGATCGCGCGAGCCGCCACGTGCGCGGCATCGCTTGCGGAATTGATCGGCACCAGAATGTCCTTCATCGGAGTTCCTTTCGGCGCTACGCAACCGGCCCGGCGTGGATTTCGGGCGACACACCGCGCGCCTCGAGCGCACGGGCGGGCTCGCGCGCCTTGCGGTTCGCCAGCACTTTGCCAAGCATCACGACGATCAGCACGCCGGCTATGGGCGCGGCGTAATCGAGCGCTGGCGCGTGGACCTCTACCCAGCCCTTGACGGCAAGGTCGCTGACCGCCATTTCGCCGGCAACGTAGCCGAGCAGCCCCGCGCCGATCGTCACGACCACGGGGAAGCGATCCATCAGCTTCATCAGCATCGCGCTGCCGAACAGGATCAGCGGCATCGTGATCGCAAGTCCGACGAAAAGCATGCCGAAGTGACCGTTGGCGGCGCCGGCCATGCCCAGCACGTTGTCCATGCTCATCACGATATCGGCGATGACGATCGTCTTCACCGCTTCCCAGAAGCTGCTGGTGCCACCGATGTCGGATTCCTCGTCCTCGGTGCGCAACAGCTTGACGCCGATCCACAGCAGCAGCGCGCTGCCGATGAGCTGGATGTACGGCAGGCTCATCAGCAATGCCGCGCAGGACGTGAGCAGCGTCATCAGCACGACGATGCCGACGGTGCCGACGAGGAACGCATTGCGTTGCTGCTTTGGCGCCAGCGAACGACAGGCAAGCGCGATGACGACCGCGTTGTCGCCGCTTAGCACGACGTTGATCACGGCGATCTTGAACAGCGCGGTCCAGGTATTGGGATCATGCAAAGCAGCCAGCATCGCCGAACGCCTCCGGAAGTGCATCGTGGAGTCGTCAGGCTATCGGCCGGGCATTACCTCCGCCTGTCGCGCGGCTGTCGCCGCACTGAACGCAGGATTACGCGGGTCTTACACCAGGCTTTCAGCAGGCTTACACCAATGTCGCGGCAATTCGGCGAAGCGCTCACCCGGCCGGCCAGATGGCGAACGTGATGGTAAACGTGTTGCCGACCCCGTCCTGGTCGTCGTCGAGCGCGATCTGCGCGCCATGCAGCGACGCGATCTCGCGCACGATCGCAAGCCCCAGGCCGCTGCCGTCGGCGCGGGTGCCGAGCAGCCGGTGAAAGCGCTCGAACACGCGCTCGCGATCGGCCACCGGAATCGTCGGACCGTCGTCGCTCACCGAGACACGCGGTGCCGGATCGGCGGCAACACGCACGGTGACGTGGCCACCTTCGTGGCTATAGCGAATGGCATTGTCGAGCAGGTTGTTGATGAGCTCCGTCAGGCGCGGCGCGTCGCCTTCGATCATCAGGCTGTCGGAGGCGCCCTCGAAGCCCAGGTCGATCTTGTTGCGATAGGCGTTGGGCACCCACTCCATGGTGACGTCGAATGCGAGCTTCGCGAGGTCGAGCGGCTGCAGCGTAAGCCGCTTCACCGTCGTGGGCTCGTTGCGCGCAAGCGAAAGCAATTGCGCCACCAGCCGCGACATGCGCTCGACACCGACATAGAGATGCGCCAGCGCCTGGCGCATGCGTGCGGGATCCTCCTCGCGAAGCGCCACCTCGATGTGCGCCTTCAGGCCGGCCACCGGCGTGCGCAACTGGTGCGCCGCGTCGGCGATGAAGCGATTCTGCACGCTCAGGACTTCGTCGAGGCGCGACATGAGGTCGTTGATCGACAACAGCAGCGGATGTACTTCGCCGGGGATGTCGCCGACCGCCACCGGGCTCAGGTCGCGGTGCGAACGCGCCGCCACCGCCTGCTGCAGGTTGCGCAGCGGCAGCAATCCGCGTGCCACGCCGACCCACACCAGCACGCCGGCGATCAGGATCAGCACCAGTTGCGGCAGGATGATGTCGACGACGATTTCGCGTGCGAGCGCTCGCCGGCGTACTTTCGTCGACGCGACCTGGATCACCACCGGCATGCCGCCGGCCACGGCGCGCAACGCGACGATCCGCACGGCATTGCCGTCGAGTTCGCCGTCGCGCAAGATGTTCGCCGGGTCGGCCGGCGACGGTCGCGCAAGCGCCGTATCGCCGGCGATGCGACGGCCCGCGCCGTCCAGCACCGCATAGTGCAACTGGTCGTACTGATCGAGCAGCAGCGTGCGCTCGGCGTCCTTTTCGAGGTCGAACGACAACGTCGGCCCTTCGCGCTTGACGTGCAGCGCGAGCTCGCGCGCGATCTCGGTGAGCTCGCTGTCGTGGACGCGGTCGGACAGGCGCGTCGCCAGCAGGTAGCTGCCGGCGGCATCGAGCAGGAACAGCAGTGACAGCGGGATCAGCAACCAGCGCAGCAGCTTGCCGCGCAGCGTCGACCTACGCTCGCTCATCGATCTTGTCGAGCAGGTAGCCCATGCCGCGCACCGTGCGGATCTCGATGCCATGTGGCTCGAGCTTGCGGCGCACGCGGTGAACGTAGACCTCGATCGCGTTGCTGCCGACGTCGTCGCCGAAACCGAACATCTGGTCGATCATCTGCGCCTTGCTGACCACCCGCCCCTGGCGTGCCAGCAGGAGCTCGATCAACGCGAGCTCGCGTGCGGACATCTCGATCGGCTGGTCGTCGTGGAACAGCCGCCGCGCCGCGGTGTCGAGGCGCAGCCGGCCGTGGGTCATGTCGTTGCCAGCGTTGTATTGGCCGCGCCGGATCAGTGCACGCACGCGCGCCTCGAACTCCGGCAGGTCGAAGGGCTTGGTCATGTAGTCGTCGGCACCGAGGTCGAGGCCCTCGACGCGCTCGTCGAGCGTGTCGCGTGCGGTGAGAATCAGCACCGGAACATGCAGGCGACGGTCGCGCAGTCTGCGCAGCACGGCGAGACCGTCGAGCCCGGGCAGCGCGATATCCAGCACCACCAGGTCGTACGGCGTGTTGGCCAGCGCCTGGTTCGCGGCTTCGCCATCGGCGACCCAATCGACGGCATAGGCGGCCTGGTTGAGCGCGCGCACGATCGCCGCCGACAATACGGTGTCGTCCTCGACGACCAGGACTTTCAAGCCGGGCGCCTCGCCTGTCGCGCCGGCTGCGCGGCGGCGCGCGCGTCGGCCGCATCCTGCGGGGCGTGCGCCGCGTGCCGCGTCAGCATCCGCACTTGAAGCGGCAATAGCCAGGCTGGTACCCGCGCAGGCAGTCCGCGTTGCAATACGGTTCGGGTTCGCAGACCCGCGGCGGCGCGGGGGCAACCGACCCATTGGCCGCGGCGGGGTCAGCCGATCGCTGGCTCGGCATCGCGCAGGCGCACACCAGCAGCGCCAGCACGGGAATCCATCGTCGAATCATCGCCAATCCTCACGCGTTTGCCACGCAACGTCAAGGCGACGTTGTCGTGCCGCGCGAGCCCGGCTCAGCGCGTTGCAGCGAATAGTCGCCGATCTGCTTCGACTGACGAACGAGCTCGTCGCGCACGAACTGGCTCGCCTCGTTGCCTGCAAGTCCGAGCCAGCTGAGGCCGGCGTCGCGCAGTGCCGCAACCACCCGGGGGTCGGCGGAGACGACGCTCACCGCGGCAGCGAGGCGGGAGCGAACGTCAGTGGGCAAGTGGCCGGGCGCGATGACGCCGACCCACGCGTAGAACTGCTGGTCGCGCCAGGAGTCGCCGAACGCGGGAACATCGGGCAGCAACGGATCGCGGGACAGCGTGGTCACGGCGATGATCCGAAAGGGCCCGGACTTCGCCACGATCCGCGCTGCCGGTACGCTGTCGAACAGCATGTCGATCTCGCCGCTGGCGAGCGCCGCATACGCCTGCGCGGTCACCGGCATCGACACGTGCACGACGTTGGCGTGCTGCGCGACGTGCAGGAATTCGCCCGCGATGTGTCCGGTCGTTGCGAGACCCACGGTGGCGTAGCGCAGCGGACGCGGGCTCGCGCGTGCAGCGTCGAGCCATTGCGCGAATGTCTTTGCGTTTTGGTTCTGGTTGATGACGACGGCGTTGGCGTAGGTGCCGAGGATCGCGAGCCAGTCGAAGTCGTCGAGCGGATTGTATTCAGCGACCCGCGACAGCAGCTTGCCTCCGACCATCGCCGAGCCCACGCCAAGCCCCAGCGTGCGGCCGTCGCTGTCCGCCCTGGCGATGGCGTTGGTGCCGGTAACGCCCTCGACCCCCGGGATATTCTTCACCTGGACCGGGATTTCCAGCACGCCGGCGAGCGCCTTGGCGATGATTCGCCCGAATCGATCGGCGGCAGATCCCTCGGGGGCCGGCACCACGAACGTCATGGCGGCCGACGGGCGGGTCGGCGACACCGCTGGGGCCGTTGACGCTGCGGGAGCTGGTGCCGCGGCGATGGATTGGGCCAAGCCGATGCTGGCGATGCACGCAAGCGCGCTGCAGGCAACCCCGCGCGACAGCGCGTGCGCGTGGCCTACGATGGCACGGGCGATTCGATTGCGGGCCATGTCCGGCTTTCGGGAGATGTAGGCATTGTCCTACATGATCCAGCACTCGCACAACCCGGGCTTGGACGCGCGTCCAAACGTGTAGGTATCTGCCGACACGCCGATGGGCGTTTTGCCGCCGCCACAATCGAAGTGCGCGCGCTATCGTGGCGGCAAGCCTTTCCGAAGCCACCCTTTGCCATGCACGTCTGTCCCGTCGACTGCCACTGGTGCACCGAGCGTCAATGTGCGACCGAAGGTTGCATGCTGTGCGGTGGCGACCATGTGGAGGCGATCCTGTCGCCGTGCCAATCGTGTGGAGAGCTGTTCGTGATCACGCGCCGGGTGCACATCTGCATCGTGTGCCTCGACGCAGAAGAAGCAGCACTGCCCGCTTCGGCAAACTAGGGGAAATCATGGCGCGTGCATTGTGGAAGGGGGCGATCGCCTTCGGGCTGGTGCAGATTCCCGTCGAGCTTTATCCGGCCGAAGACCGCAAGAGCTTCAGCTTCTCGATGCTGGACAAGCGCGACTTCTCGCCGGTCGGCTACAAGCGCTTCAGCAAGAAAAGCGGCAAGGACGTCGTCTGGAACGACATCGTCAAGGGATTCGAGTACGAAAAAGGCCAGTACGTCGTGCTGTCGGACGAGGATTTTCGCCGCGCCAATGTCAAGGCGTCGCAGACGATCGACATTGCGCAATTCGTGCCCGCGAAGGAAGTCCCCGCGCAATATTTCGAGACGCCGTACTACCTCGTCCCCGGCGAACGCGGCAAGAAAGTCTATGCATTGCTGCGCGAGACGCTCAATGAGACCGGACGCATCGCGATCGCGCAGGTGGTGATCCGCACGGCGCAGCACCTCGCCGCCGTCGTGCCGGTGGGCAAAGTCCTGATGCTCAACACATTGCGCTACGCCGACGAATTGCGCGACAGCAAGGGTTTCGACCTGCCGGGCGAAGGAATGCAGGCCGCCGGCGTGACGGCCAAGGAAGTGAGCCTCGCCAAGCGCCTGATCGATGACATGACGGGACACTGGAAGCCCGCGCAATTCAAGGACACGTACCACGAGGACCTGATGAAGCGCATCCACGAGAAGGTGAAGAAGGGCGAGACCCATGAGATCACCCAACCCGGCAAGGAAGGCGAGGGTGCGGCGCCGCGCTCGGCACAGGTGATCGACCTCGCCGCGCTGCTGCAGAACAGCTTGCGCGGTGCGAAGGGACGCAAGGGCGCGGCTGCCGGCGACGAAGGCGACGGCGGTGCGCGCAAGCGCACCACCAAGGCCGACGTCACCAAATTACGCACCCCGGCGAAGCCGCGCGCGGACGCGGCCAAGTCCAAGCCGCGCGCGGCAGCCGCCAAAGCGATCACCCGTCGCAAGCGCGCCTGACAAAACGCTGGGCAGATCCGATGTCGCTGCAGCGTTACCACCAGAAGCGTGACTTCGGCATCACGCCCGAACCACGCGGCCGCGTCGCCAGCAGCCGCGGCAAGCACCTGTCGTTCGTCGTGCAAAAGCATGCGGCCAGCCACCTGCATTACGACTTCCGCCTGGAGCTCGGCGGCGTGCTGCTGAGCTGGGCGGTGCCCAAGGGGCCGAGCCTCGACACGGCGGACAAGCGCCTCGCGATGCATGTCGAGGATCATCCGCTCGAATACGGCGGATTCGAGGGAACGATCCCCGCGCACCAGTACGGCGGCGGCACCGTGATGGTATGGGATCGTGGCACGTGGATCCCGCACGGAGATCCCGCGCAGGACTACGCGGCCGGACGTCTCAAGTTCGAACTCGACGGCGAGAAGCTCAAGGGTGGCTGGATGCTGGTGCGCAGCCACGGCGGCAAGTACGGTGGCAAACGCGCCGGCGATGTCTGGTTCCTGATCAAGGAGCGCGACGCCTTCGCGCGTGCCGACGATCCGATCGCCGAATCCGCGCCCGACAGCGTGCAGTCGGGGCGCTCGCTGGAGGAAATCGCGAGCGACGGCGACCGGGTCTGGCAATCCGATCGCTCGGTCAAGCAGAATCTTCGCGCCGGCGCCGTCGCGCCGCGACGCGCGGCGCCGACATCCTCGGTGAAGACCGCGAAGACGGCCAAGGCCGCCAACGCCACGAAGGGCGCCGCGAAGGCCGCGAAACAAGCGAACGCGCAGAGCACCGCGAACAACGCGCCCGGCGCGTTGCAGCGGGCGATGCCCGCGGGTGCACGCCGCGCGAAATTGCCCGCGCAGCTTGCGCCCATGCTCGCCACGCTCGTCAAGGAGACGCCCTCCGGCGAAGGGTGGCTGCACGAGATCAAGTACGACGGCTACCGGATGCTTTCGCGCATCGAGCGCGGCAAGGTGCGCATCCAGTCGCGCAACGGCAAGGACTGGACGTCCGCGTTGCCGACGATCGCCAAGGCGCTATCCCTCGTTCCGCTTGCGTCGGCATGGCTTGACGGCGAGCTCGCGGTCGCCGATGCACGGGGACACACCAGCTTCCAGCAGCTGCAGAACGCGCTGTCGTCGCCATCGTCGCCATCGTCGGCTATGCTCACCTATTTCGTGTTCGACCTGCCGTTCGCCAACGGCTACGACTTGCGTGGGGTTACGCTGCGCGAGCGCAAGGCGATGCTGCGCGCGCTGTTCGATCCGCCGCCTGACGGCATTCGCTATGGCGTGGAGATCGAAGCGCCCGGCAGCGAGGTCTTGCGCCAGGCGTGCACGCTGGGCCTCGAAGGCATCGTGTCGAAGCGTCTCGATTCGACGTACGCCGGGGTGCGCAGCCGCGAATGGCTCAAGGTGAAGTGCGGCCGTCGCCAGGAAATGGTCATAGGCGGCTTCACGGACCCGGCCGGCGCGCGCGAGCACTTCGGTGCGTTGCTGATGGGCGTCTACGACGATGGCAAGCTGCGCTACAGCGGGCGCGTGGGCACGGGCTTCGACGACACGGCACTGAAGAAGCTGCATGCGCAACTCGTTCGGATCGAAATAGACGCGCCGGCGTTCGACAATCCGCCGCGCGGCGCGCGCGCAAGGGACGTGCATTGGGTCAAGCCTGTGCTCGTGGCCGAAGTGGCGTTCACCGAGTGGACTGATGACGGCACGTTGCGCCATCCCGCCTTCCTGGGATTGCGAGTCGACGAGGACGCGTCGCGCGTGACACGAGAACGTGAACAGCCCGCGGACACGGCGAAGCCCTTCCGCGCGACGGGCGCTGCGACACGAAATTCCACGAAGTCAACAACGACAGGCGCCAATGTGGCGAAGCCAAGATCCGCCGCCAATGTGACCAAAGCGAAAACCGCGGTGGCCGCTGCGACGAGGGCGAAGACCAAAGCGGCCGGCACGACCACCAAAAAAGCTGCTGTAAGTGCGACGAAGCCAAACGCCTCACCGGTGCGTCCCGATGCGGACGCTGGCCTCGTCGCGGGCGTGCGCCTTTCCAATCCTGGCAAGCTCTATTTCCCCGAGGCCAACATCAGCAAGCGCGATGTCGCGCTCTACTACGAGGCCGTCGCGCCACGACTGCTGCCGCATCTCGCGGGACGACCGCTGGCGCTGGTGCGTTGTCCCGATGGATGGAAGGGACAGTGCTTCTACCAGAAACATGCGGCGACCGCGCTCGGAGCGGAAGTCGGGCGGATCGAGGTGCGCGAAAGCAAGGGTCCGACCGACTATGCCGAGGTGCATTCCGCCGCAGGGCTGGCCGCGCTCGTGCAGTGGGGAGTCGTGGAAATCCATCCATGGGGTTCGTGCGCGCCCAAGCTCGACCGGCCCGATCGGCTGATCTTCGACTTCGACCCGGACGATGCGGTGGCGTGGGATGCGCTGGTCGACAGCGTGCAGGCACTGCGCAAGCTGCTCGACGAGATGGCCCTTCAGGCGTTCATCAAGACCACCGGCGGCAAGGGATTGCACGTGGTCGTGCCGATACGTCCAAGCGTCGACTGGGACACGGCCAAGAGATTCACGCGCGCGGTCGCCGAATTGATGGCGAATGCCTTTCCCGACCGATTCGTCGCGACGGTATCGAAGCTGCGGCGCAAGGATCGCATCTACATCGACTACTTGCGCAACGCGCAGGGATCGACGGCGGTTGCGCCCTACGGCGTGCGCGCGCGCGCCGATGCGCCGGTGGCCATGCCGATCGAATGGAAGGAGCTCAACGCGCGAGCCGATCTGCGCTTCGCGCATTTCAATCTGCGCAACGCGCCTGCGCGAATTGCGGCGCAGCGTGCCGATCCATGGCGTGAGTTCGGCGCGCAGGCGGTCGCCCTTACCGCGGCGATCAGGAAACGCGTCGGCGCCGCATAGAAGACCCGTGAGGGGCAACGACGCTGTCCGGACCGTCCTCGCCGGCGGGGCCCTGCAAGCCAGGACGCGCGGGTGTCGACTCAGAGGCGCACGGCGAGTTCCACGCCTTCGCGAATCGCCGCTTCGGCGTCGAGTTCGCCGGCGCGGTGCGCGCCACCGATAACGTGCACGCGCGCGCTGGCGAGGCCGGCGGCGTCGTTGACCGCCTCCTGCCCCGCGCAGATCACGATGCTTTCGACGTCGAGGCAGCGTGCCTCGCCTGCCACGACGATGTGCAGGCCGTGCTCGTCGATTTTCGTGTAGGTGACGCCGGCGAGCATCTCGACGCCCTGGCGCTTCAGCGCGATGCGGTGGGCCCACCCGGTGGTCTTGCCGGGGCCGGCCCCCATGCGCCTGCCGTCGGGACTGCGTTGCAGCAGCCACACGCGCCGAGGCGACGGATGAGAGGCTGGCGCCCGCAAACCACCGCCTTCACGCGCCTCGACGTCGATTCCCCATTCATCGCACCAGGCCGCGGTCGACAGCGCGTAGTCCATCAGCAGGAACGTGCAGACATCCACGCCGATGCCGCCTGCGCCGATGACGGCGACCGTACGCCCGGCGTGCTTGCGTCCCGCGATCAGGTCGGAATAGGAAATCACCTTCAGGTGGTCGATGCCCGCAATGCTGGGCATCCGCGGTGTCACGCCGCTTGCCACGACAACCGTGTCGAAGTCGCGCAGCAGCGCATCGGTGGCGACGCGCTGATTCACTGCGAGCGTGACGCCGGTTGCGCCGATGCGGTTCGCGAAGTAGCGCAGCGTATCGCGAAAATCCTCCTTGCCCGGCACCTGCATCGCCAGCCTGAATTGGCCGCCGATTTGAGAAGCGGCTTCGAACAGCGATACCTGATGCCCGCGTTCGGCTGCGACGGTGGCCGCGGCGAGACCCGCGACGCCGGCGCCCACCACTGCGATGCGACGCGGCGTTGGTGTCCTGGTGTAAATGAGCTCGGTTTCGCGGCAGGCTCGCGGATTGACGAGACAGCTCGCGCGCTGCCCGCGGAACGTGCGGTCGAGACACGCCTGGTTGCAGGCGATGCAGGTGTTGATGTCGGCACCGCGGTCTTGCGCGGCCTTGCTGACGAATTGTGGATCGGCGAGGAATGGCCTCGCCATCGACACCAGGTCGGCGTCGCCGGAGGCGATGATGTCCTCGGCTATCTCGGGCGTGTTGATGCGGTTGGACGCGACGACCGGAACGGTGAGTGCGCGCTTGACCTGCGCCGTGGCTTCGCGAAACGCCGCGCGCGGCACGATCGTGCCGATCGTCGGGATGCGCGCCTCGTGCCATCCGATGCCCGAATTGAGCAGCGTGATCCCGGCGTGCTCGAGCGCCTGCGCGACTGCGATCGTCTCGGTCATCGTGTTGCCGCCCTCGACCAGGTCGAGCAGCGACAAGCGGAACATGAGAATGAACGCGTCGCCCGCTTCGCGGCGGATCGCCTTGACCACTTCAACGGCGAACTGCATACGTGCGTCGATGCTGCCGCCCCACCGGTCACTGCGCCGGTTGACGCGGGCGCTGAGGAATTGGTTGATCAGGTAGCCTTCGCTGCCCATCACCTCGACGCCGTCGTAGCCGGCGATTCGCGCGAGCCTTGCCGCGCGCGCGAAATGTCCGATCACGGTGCGGATGCGCGCATCGCTCATCGCGCGGGGCGTGAACGGCGAGATTGGCGAGCGCAGCGCGCTGGCCGATTCGACGAACGGCTGGTAGCCGTAGCGTCCGGCGTGCAGGATCTGCATCACGATCGCGCCGCCGGCGTCGTGCACCGCACGCGTCACGCGGCGGTGCGGCAGCGTGGCGGCCAGATGCGACAACGTTCCGGCCAACGGGGACAGCCGGCCGCGACGATCGGGCGCGATGCCGCCGGTGACGATCAGGCCGGCGCCGCCCAGCGCACGTTCGCGATAGAACGCCGCCAGCTTGCCGTAGTGCCAGAATCGATCCTCGAGGCCGGTGTGCATCGACCCCATGACGACGCGGTTGCGCAGCGTGACGTGCGCGAGCGTGACCGGCGCGAGCAGGTGCGGATAGGGCGACATGGGCGCGCGCATTGTAGCGGGGTCCGCCTCGCCGTAGCGGGATCGAACCCGTCGCAGCGGCGCGAAAGTGTATCGTATCGGCGTGGACACCGCTTCGTCTCGTCGCGGGCGGTCCGGCGCGCAACGGAGGGTTGGCGATGTACGCACAAATGGTCGACACCGGCCTCGCCCGGGTCGAGGATGCGTCGACGATGTCGGCCGAGGAGCTCGCGTTCCAGGCGCGCATCGACGCCGACATCAAGACCGAGCCGCGCGATTTCATGCCCGACGCCTATCGCCGCACGCTGGTGCGGCAGATCCAGCAGCACGCACATTCCGAGATCGTCGGCATGCTGCCCGAAGGCAACTGGGTGACGCGCGCGCCAAGCCTGAAACGCAAGGCGATCCTGATGGCCAAGATCCAGGACGAGGCAGGTCACGGCCTCTACCTTTATTCGGCGGCGGAGACGCTCGGCGTGTCGCGTGACCAGATGATCACGGACCTGCACGCCGGCAAGGTCAAGTACTCGTCGATCTTCAACTATCCAACGCTCACCTGGGCCGACATCGGCGCGATCGGCTGGCTGGTCGACGGCGCGGCGATCATGAACCAGATTCCATTGTGCCGCTGCTCGTACGGACCGTACGCGCGCGCGATGATCCGGATCTGCAAGGAGGAATCGTTCCACCAGCGCCAGGGTTTCGACATCATGATGGCGATGTGCAGCGGCACGCCGGCGCAGAAGGCGATGGCGCAGGACGCACTCGACCGCTGGTGGTGGCCGTCGGTGATGATGTTCGGCCCGTCGGACGCGCAGAGCGTGCACAGCGCGCAGTCGGCACGCTGGAAGATCAAGCTGTTGTCCAACGACGAGCTGCGCCAGCGCTTCGTCGACCAGACGGTGCCGCAGGCGGCATTTCTCGGCTTGCGCATTCCCGACGACGAGCTCCGGTGGAGCGAGGCACGCGGTCACTACGACTTCGGAGCGATCGACTGGAACGAGTTCCACGCCGTGATCAAGGGACATGGTCCGTGCAATCGCGATCGCATTCGCGCGCGCACCGACGCGTGGGATCGCGGCGCGTGGGTACGCGAAGCCGCACTCGCGCACGCGCAAAAGCGCGCGGCGGCGGCATGAGCACCCCCGGCGAATGGCCGTTGTGGGAAATCTTCATCCGCAGCCAGCATGGACTGGCGCACAAGCATGTGGGCAGCCTGCATGCCGTGGACGCCGCAATGGCGATGCAGAACGCGCGCGACGTCTACACGCGGCGCAACGAAGGCGTGTCGATCTGGGTCGTGCGCTCGATGGACATCCACGCATCCTCCCCCGATGCGCGCGACGCGCTGTTCGCCCCGGCCAACGACAAGATCTATCGGCATCCGACGTTTTTTCCGATGCCCGACGAAGTGAAGCACCTGTGACGCCGGCGCCCGACCGCGCGTTGTTCCAATATCTGCTGCGACAGGCGGACAGCCCGCTGATCCTCGCGCAGCGGCTGTGCGAATGGATCGGCCATGGTCCCGCTCTCGAGGAGGACATCGCGCTCACCAACGTCGGGCTCGACCTGCTGGGCCAGGCGCGGATGTGGTTCGCCTATGCGAGCGAAGTCGAGGCGCGCATGAGCGGCAACGCGCGTGACGAGGACGCGTTGGCGTTTCGCCGCGATGCCGGCGAATTCCGCAATCTGCTGCTGGTCGAGCAGCCCAACGGCGACTATGCGCACACGATCGTGCGGCAGTTCCTGTTCGACCACGCGCAATGGCTGCTGCTGTCGCAACTCGCGCGCTCGTCCGACGCGCGCGTGGCCGCGATTGCCGCCAAGGCGCTCAAGGAGGTCACTTACCACGTCGAACGCTCCGACGACTGGGTGATCCGCCTGGGCGACGGCACCGCCGAATCGCATCGGCGGATGCAGCGCGCGCTGGACGCGCTGTGGATGTACGGCGGTGAAGCCTTCGTCGTCGACGACGTCGACGCGGCGCTGGTCGGCGCCGGCATCGCGCCGGACGCCGCCGCGCTGCGCGCGCCGTGGCTCGCACGCATCGAAGCGGTGCTGGCCGACGCGACGCTCGCGCGGCCGCAGGACGACTTCGTGCAGCGCGGCGGCCGCGACGGGCGCCACACCGAGCACCTCGGGCACCTGCTGTCTGAAATGCAGTTCCTGCAGCGGTCGTACCCGGATGCGCGATGGTAGACGCGGACGCGTGGGCATTGCTGGGAACGCTGATGGACCCGGAAGTGCCGGTGGTGTCGCTGGTCGAGCTGGGCGTCGTTCGTGACGTCGCGAATTGCGGCGACCGCTGGCGCGTGACGATCACGCCGACGTATTCGGGATGCCCGGCGATGGACGTGATGGCGGCCGACATCCGCGCCGCGTTCGCCGCGCACGGCGCCGCTGCCGAGATCGTCACCACGCTGTCGCCGGCGTGGACCACGGACTGGATGGCGCCCGAGGCACGCTTGCGGCTGCACGACTATGGCATCGCACCGCCGCATGCGGTCGCGACGCGCGATGGCGAGGGCGTGCGCATCGACATCAGCGGTCTGGGCCGCGCACGGGCAAGCGACGCCGCGATCGCCTGTCCGAATTGCGGATCGATCGAGACGACCCGGCTGTCGCAATTCGGATCGACCGCGTGCAAGGCGCTCTATCGCTGCGACGAGTGCCTCGAGCCGTTCGACTACTTCAAGCCGCATTGAGCCCGGGATGAGCAAGTTCCACCGGCTGAGCGTTGCCCGGGTCGAGCGCGAAACCCGCGATGCCGTGGCGATCACGCTCGCGGTGCCCGAAGCGTTGCGCGCGCAATTCCGCTGGCGGGCGGGGCAGCACCTGACGCTGCGCGCCGACCTGGCCGGCAACGACATCCGCCGGTCGTATTCGATCTGCGCGGCGGAGCACGATGCCGAACTGCGCATCGCGATCAAGCGCAGCCCGGGCGGGATGTTCTCCAATCACGCCAATGACACGATCAAGGCCGGCGACGCGATCGAGGTGATGCCGCCGCTCGGTCACTTCAGCGTGCCGGCCGAGCCGGGGGCGCGTCGTCACTTCGTGGCGTTTGCCGCGGGCAGCGGCATCACGCCGATCCTGTCGATCGTCAAGACCATGCTCGCGACCGAGCCGCAGTCCCGATTCACGCTGGTCTATGGCAACCGCGCCTCGTCGTCGGTGATGTTCCGTGACGAGCTGGCGAGCCTCAAGGATCGTTACCTGACGCGTTTCACGCTCGTGCATGTGCTGTCGCGCGAGCCGCAGGACCTGGCGTTGCTCAACGGGCGGATCGACGCTGCCAAGGCCGGGGCGCTGCTCGACCACTGGGTGAAGGACGATGCCGTCGCCGCTTGGTTCGTCTGCGGTCCCGACGGCATGATGCAGGCGGTGGCCACCGCGCTCGTCGAACGTGGCGTGCCGGCGAACCGCATCCGCATCGAGCGCTTCGCCGCGAGCATTCCGCAGCACACGCACGTTGCGCGCCCGGCGCCGGAGGCAGGGCAGCGCGAGAGCGAAGTGACGACGATCATCGACGGCACGCGGCGCACGTTCATCGTGCACAAGGGCGAGCAGAACATCATCGACGCGGGACTCGCCAGCGGCATCGAGCTGCCGTACTCGTGCAAGGGCGGCGTGTGCTCGACGTGCCGCTGCCGCCTGATCGAAGGCGAGGTCGACATGGACGTCAATTTCGCGCTCGAAGACTACGAGGTCGCGCGCGGCTTCAGGCTTGCTTGCCAGAGCTATCCGGCCAGCGACAAGGTCGTCGTCGATTTCGACCAGACGGGAACGGGCGTAGGCTGACGGGCGGGAATAACGCGGCATCCAGCGTGTTAGAGTTTTGCATTGCCGTGAGGAGAATCAAAGCGTGCCGCATCCGTTGTTCGACAAGCATCGCGCGACGCTCGAGCGCGCGCTGACAGCCATCGCCGAGCGCTCGTACTGGAGCGCATTCCCCGAGTCGGCGAGCCCGAAGGTCTATGGCGAAGGCGCCGCCGAATCGGGCAAGGCGGCGTTCGAGGCATTGCGCGGCCAGCCGTACGTTCGCAGCGGCGCGGGAAACGGCACGCACACGTCGCAGGTCGGCCGCGAGCGCTCGCCGTTCGGCTTCGACCTCGGCATTACGTATCCGCGTCAGGAGCTCGACGCGTTGTTCGCGCGCGTCGCCAAAGCGCAGGCGCAATGGCGTAAGGCCGGGCCCGACGCGTGGGTGGGCGTTTCGATCGAGATCCTGACGCGTCTCAACCAGCAAAGCTTCCTGATCGCCAACTCGGTGATGCACACTACCGGGCAGGCATTCATGATGGCGTTCCAGGCCGCGGGCCCGCACGCGCAGGACCGTGGGCTCGAAGCGGTCGCGTATGCGTGGGACCAGATGCGGCGCGTGCCCAGCAGCGCGCAATGGGAAAAGCCGCAGGGCAAGCACGACCCCATTCGCATGCAAAAGCATTTTCGCGTCGTGCCGCGCGGCGTGTCGCTGGTGATCGGCTGCTGCACGTTCCCCACGTGGAACGGCTACCCGGGCATGTTCGCGAGCCTCGCCACCGGCAACGCCGTGATCGTCAAGCCGCATCCTGGCGCGATCCTGCCGCTCGCGATCAGCGTGGCGGTCGCGCGCGAAGTGCTCGCCGAGGCGGGCTTCGACCCGGACGTGGTGACGCTGGTCGCGCATGACGCGGGCGACGACACCGCGCAGGCGCTCGCGTTGCGCCCAGAGGTCAAGCTGATCGATTTCACCGGCAGCTCCGCCAACGGCGAATGGCTCGAGCGCAACGCGCACCAGGCGACAGTCTTCACCGAGAAGGCCGGCGTCAACCAGGTGATCGTCGATTCCACCGCCGATCTTCCCGGCCTCGCGCGCAATCTGGCGTTTTCGCTGTCGCTCTACACCGGGCAGATGTGCACGGCGCCGCAGAACATCTACATTCCGGCGGCCGGCATCGGCACCGCCGACGGCCATCGCACGTTCGACGAAGTCGCCGCGGCGATTGCCGACGCCGTGCAGAAGCTGCTCGCCGACCCCGCGCGCGCCGTCGAGATCCTCGGCGCGGTGCAAAACGATGCGGTGGCGGCGCGCATCGACCGCGCACGATCGCTTGGTACGGTGCTGCTCGATTCCGAGGCGATCGCACATCCGCAGTTCGCCGACGCGCGTATCCGCACGCCGCTGATCGTCAAGCTCGATGCGGCGGATCGCGACAAGTACCTGGCCGAGTGGTTCGGGCCGATCGCTTTCGTCGTGGCGACGCGCGACACCGCGCAAAGCCTCGCGATCGCGCGCGACGCAGTCAGCGCGAAGGGCGCCCTGACGCTGGCCGTGTATTCGACCGATGCGCACGTGGTGCAGCAGGCGATCGATGTCGCCGAGGACACCGGTGTCGCGCTGTCGATCAACCTCACCGGCGCGGTGTTCGTCAACCAGTCGGCGGCGTTCTCGGATTTCCATGGCACCGGCGCCAATCCGGCGGCCAATTCTGCGCTGACCGACGCGGCGTTCGTCGCCAATCGTTTTCGCGTCGTTCAGCATCGCGTGCACATCTGACCGGGACCACCCGACCGTGCATTATTCGCACATCCTGCTCGCGATCGACGGTGGTGTCGCGCGGTTGACGCTCAACCGGCCCGAGCGCCTCAACAGCTTCAACGACGCGATGCATTCGGAAGTGCGCGACGCGCTGGCGGTGCTCGCGATCGACGAGTCGGTGCGCGTGCTGCTGTTGACGGGCGCCGGCCGCGGCTTTTGCGCCGGACAGGATCTGTCGGACCGCGCGGTGGCGCCCGGCGATGAGGCGGTCGATCTCGGCGCGTCGATCGAACGCAACTACCGGCCGCTGGTGCTCGCGCTGCGCGCGCTGCCGATGCCGGTGGTCTGCGCGGTCAATGGCGTGGCCGCAGGGGCGGGCGCCAATATCGCGCTGGCGTGCGACATCGTCGTGGCGACACGCTCGGCGAGTTTCATCCAGGCGTTTTGCAAGATCGGCCTGGTCCCCGATTCAGGGGGCACCTATTTCCTGCCGCGGCTCGTGGGCGACGCGCGAGCGATGGGCCTCGCGATGCTGGGCGACAAGCTGTCGGCCGACGAGGCCGCCGCCTGGGGCCTCATCTGGCGGTGCGTCGACGATGCGGCGTTCGCGTCCGAAGTCGACGCGCTATTGGCGAGACTCGCGCAAGCTCCAACGCGCGGGCTGGCGGCGACCAAGCGGGCGCTCTACGCGTCGCCGCACGACACGCTGGAAGCGCAACTCGATCTCGAACGCGACCTGCAGCGCGAATTGGGCGGCAGCGCCGACTATCGCGAAGGCGTCGCCGCGTTCCTGGCCAAGCGTCCCGCGCAGTTTCGCGGCCGGTGAGCGCCGACCCGCCCGCACCATTGCCGGCGTCGGCACCGGTCGCGGTGATCGGCGCCGGGGCGATGGGCAGCGGCATTGCGCAGGTTGCAGCGCAGGCGGGTCATCCTGTCTCGCTTTTCGACACCCGGCAAGGTGCCGCGGACGCCGCGGTGGCGGGGCTGCGCTCGATGTTTTCCGCACTCGTTGCCAAGGGCAGGCTGTCGCAGGACGCCGCGCAGGCGGCGTGTGCGAACCTGTCGGCAGCGCAGCGCCTTGCGGATTGTGCGGGTGCCGCGCTGGTCATCGAGGCGATCGCCGAGGATCTCGCCGCCAAGCGCGAGCTCGTGCGGGTGCTCGATGCGATCGTCGACGATGCCGCGATCATCGCAACCAATACCTCGTCGCTGTCGATCACTGCGATCGCGGCGGGATCGAAGCTTCCCGGCCGGGTGGCCGGCATGCACTTTTTCAATCCGGCGCCGCTTCTGTCGCTCGTCGAAATCGTCAGCGGACTTGCCACGTCGCCCGAGGTTGCAGCCACGCTCCATGCGACCGCGATCGCCTGGAACAAGACACCTGTGCACGCACGCTCGACGCCGGGGTTCATCGTCAATCGCTGCGCGCGGCCTTTCTATGGCGAAGCGTTACGGCTGCTGGCCGAGCGTGCGGCCGACGTCGCCACGCTCGACGCAGTGATGCGCGAGGCAGGCGGTTTTCGCATGGGGCCATTCGAGTTGATGGACCTGGTGGGACTGGACGTCAACCTCGCGGTGACGCGCAGTGTCTGGCATGCGACGTTCAACGATGCGCGCTACACGCCATCGTTCCTGCAGCAGGACATGGTCGACGCCGGACTGCTGGGCCGCAAGAGCGGGCGCGGATTCCACGACTACGCGGCAGGGACGGTGCGACAGCCGGCGTCGACCGAGCCTGCGTTCGCCGCGCCCTCGCGCGTCGTCGTCTATGGCGAGCTCGGCATCGCGGCGCCGCTGGTGGCGCGCATGCGCAACGGCGGTGCCACGGTCGAAGTCGCGGCACGCGCATCGCCGTTGGTCACGGGCGCGGCGGGCCTCATCGGTGCCGGCGGCGCATGGCTCGCGCTGACCGACGGCCGCACGGCGACGGCGCGCGCCATCGCGACCGGCGCGCGCGAGCTGGTGGTGTTCGACCTGGCGCTCGACTACGCGCGCGCGCCGCGCATCGCGGTGGCGCGCGCCGATACCTGCTCGGATGCGGCCTATGCGGCGGCGGTCGGCGCACTGCAATCGGCCGGCCTCGCGGTGTCGAGGCTGGACGACGTCGCGGGCCTCGCCGTGATGCGCAGCGTCTGCATGCTGGCCAACGAGGCGAGCGACGCGGTCAAGGAAGGCATCGCGTCGCCGGCCGAGATCGACATTGCGATGCAAAAAGGCGTCAACTATCCGCGTGGTCCGCTGGCGTGGGCCGATGCGATCGGCGTCGCGCTGGCTTTCGAAGTGCTGGCGAACCTCGGCGCGCACCATGGCGAAGACCGCTATCGGATTTCGCCATATCTCGCGCGGCGCGCAGCCACCGGTGGCCGCTTGGCCGGCCGCCAAGACGAAGCGTGACGGTCGCGAGATCATCACCCGGACCATGACCCGCGACGCGCTCGAAGCCCCAACGTCCGCCGCGCAGGCGCAAGCGCTTGCGCAGCGCGTCGCCGACGGCATGTACGCGCGCGATCTCGCGTCGCAATCGCTGGGCATCCGCATCGCGGACGTCGCGCCGGGACGTGCGCGCATGACGATGACAGTGCGCGCGGACATGCTGAACGGTCACGCAATCTGCCACGGGGGCTTCATTTTCTCGCTCGCCGACAGCGCGTTCGCGTTCGCCTGCAACAGCTACAATCTGACGACGGTGGCGTCCGGCTGCGCAATCGATTTCGTCGCACCGGCACGCGAAGGCGACGTGCTGACGGCGACCGCAGTCGAGGTGAGCGCGGCGGGCCGCACGGGCGTCTACGACATCGAGGTGGCCAACCAGCGCGGCGAAAAGATCGCGCTGTTTCGCGGCAGGAGCTACCGCGTCAAGGGCCAGGTCGTCGACGACGCATGAGCGCGCCTTCGACCGCCGGCGGAGGAAACCTGTGACCAAGCGACGTCCGGCCCCGGCACAGCTGGAGCCCATCGAGACCGCGAGCGCGGACGAGCTGCACGCGCTGCAACTCGCGCGGCTCAAGGCCACGCTGCACCACGCCTACGGTCACGTCGCGCACTACCGGCGCGCGTTCGATCGCGCCGGTGTCGCTCCCGGCGATTGCGAGACACTGGCCGATCTCGCGCGCTTCCCGTTCACCGTCAAGGCCGATTTGCGCGACAACTACCCGTTCGGCATGTTCGCCGTGCCGCGCGAGCAGGTCGCGCGCATCCACGCTTCGTCGGGCACCACCGGCAAGCCGACCGTCGTCGGCTACACGCGCAACGACATCGACACATGGGCGACGGTGATGGCGCGATCGATCCGCGCCGCGGGCGGACGTCCCGGCGACATCGTGCACGTCGCCTACGGCTACGGGCTCTTCACCGGCGGGCTCGGCGCGCACTACGGCGCCGAGAAGCTCGGCTGCACGGTGATCCCGATGTCCGGCGGGCAGACCGAGAAGCAGGTCCAGCTGATCGCCGACTTCAAGCCCGACGTGATCATGGTGACGCCGTCATACATGCTCGCGATCGCCGAGGAGATGCAGCGCCAGGGCATCGATCCCAGGCGCACGTCGCTGTCGATCGGCATCTTCGGCGCCGAGCCGTGGACACCGGCGATGCGCGTGGCGATCGAGGCACGGATCGACATCGACGCGATCGACATCTACGGGCTGTCCGAAGTGATCGGCCCGGGCGTCGCGCAGGAGTGTCTGGAAACCAAGGACGGGCTCACCGTGTGGGAGGATCATTTCTACCCGGAAGTGATCGATCCCGAGTCCGGCGCCGTGCTGCCGGACGGCGAGCGCGGCGAACTGGTGTTCACATCGCTCACCAAGGAAGCGATGCCGATCATCCGCTACCGCACGCGCGACCTGACGCGGATCCTGCCACCCACCGCACGGTCGATGCGGCGCATCGAGAAGATCACCGGCCGCTGCGACGACATGATGATCATCCGCGGCGTCAACGTGTTCCCCACGCAGGTCGAGGAACTGATCCTGCGCGAGCCGGTGCTGGTCGCGCACTACCAGATCGAGATCGCGCGCCCGCAGCACCTGGACGAGATGACGGTGCTCGTCGAGCGCGCCGGGGATGCCGGTTCGGACGATGGCGAATCCGCCGGCAAGCGGCTGTCGGCCGCGATCAAGAATTTGATCGGCGTCAGCGCGGCAGTGCGGGTGGTTGCACCGGGCGGCGTCGAGCGATCGGTCGGCAAGGCGCGGCGCGTGGTCGACAAGCGACCGAAAGCCTGACCGTCGCCGGCCGCCGAGCGATCGATTGCATGAGCGCCGTCAACCCCGATGACGACATCGCGGCGCAACCGAAGAATGGATTGAAGAGGAGGAATTTCATGCACGCCACCATCGCGCGCGGCGTTTGTGCCGCGACGCTTGCCGTATTGGGAGGTCTCGCCAACGCCGAGGTGAAGGACGCAGGCGCCGACCACTTCGTGCTGAGCTACAGCAAAACGCTCGATGTCGCACCCGCCAAGGCGTACGCCGCCATTGCGTCCGTCGAGCGATGGTGGAATGGCCAGCATACGTTCTCGGGCGACGCGTCCAACCTTGGCATGAAGGCCGAGGCCGGGTCGTGCTTTTGCGAACAGTGGAAGGACAACACCGTCGAGCATGCGCGCGTGATCATGGTAATTCGCGACCAGGCTTTTCGCATGGCCGGCGCATTCGGGCCGCTGCAAGGGATGGCCGTCAACGCGGTGCTTTCGATCGGCACACGTGCGGAGGGCAGCGGCACGCTTCTGACGATGGTCTACCGCGTCAATGGCGTCGCTGGGAGCGCGCTGGACAAGCTCGCGCCCGACGTCGACCAGGTGATCGGCGAGCAGTTCGCGCGGCTCGCGAACTACGCGGCGACCGGCAAGCCGACGCCGTTTTGAGCCCGGCGCAAGCATTGCGTCGGCGCACGACGCGAGCTCGAGGAGGTCGGCGTCAACGTCTATCGGGGCGAACCGTAGCCCGAGGACCGTCTCCCTGGCATCGCGATGCGTGACGATGGCATTCGATGGCCCTGAAAATCGCGATCGTCGGCGCCGGCGCGATCGGCGGTTTCATCGGCGCGCGGCTCGCCCAATCGGGCCAGCCGGTGACCGCGATTGCGCGCGGCGCGACGGCCGCGGCATTGCGCCAGCACGGATGGCGAATGAACAGTGGCGGCAAGCGCATCGTCGCGCCGGCGCAGGTCGAGGAGGATCCGGCCCGTGCCGGCGCGCAGGACGTGGTGATCGTGGCCGTCAAGGGACCGGCGATGCGGGAGGTCGCGCAAGGCGTGTGCGCGATGCTGCGCGACGACACTGCGGTGGTCACGGCGATGAACGGCATCCCGTGGTGGTACCCATATCACCTGCCGGCGCTCGGTGCTGAGCGGCCGCTCGAATCGGTCGATCCGGGCGGCGCCATCGGCGCGGCGATATCCCCGCGCCACGCGATCGGATGCGTCGTGCATCTGTCGGCGTCGGTCGCCGAGCCGGGTGTGGTCCATCATGCGCTCGGTCAGCGCTTCATCCTCGGCGAAGCTTCGGGTGCCAAGACGCCGCGGCTCGAGACGGTGGCGGCGGTGTTTGCGCGCGCCGGACTCGAAGTCGAGACGTCGAGCGCGATCCATCGCGACATCTGGTACAAGCTGTGGGGCAACATGACGATGAACCCGGTCTCGGCACTCACCGGCGCGACGATGGATCGAATTCTCGACGATCCGCTGGTCAATCGGTTTTGCCTCGCGGCAATGGCCGAGGCGGCGAAAATCGGCCGGGCGATTGGCTGTCCCATCGAGCAGTCGGGCGAGGATCGACAGAAGATCACGCGTGCGCTAGGTGCGGTGCGAACGTCGATGCTGCAGGATGTCGATGCCGGTCGGCCGCTCGAGATCGATGCGCTGGTCGGTGCGGTGCGCGAGATCGGTGCGCGCGTGGGTGAGCCGACGCCGAACCTCGACACGCTCTACGGGCTCGTGCGCCTGAAGGCACGGGTGCTGGGACTCCATGCGGGCGCCGGCGCGGAAGCCGGCACGAATGCCGCGCCGCCACGGGAATCGACGCCATAGCCACCCTCGAGCAACGGTTCGGCCGGACGCTGCGCCTCGCCATCATCGGTGGCGGGCCTGCATCGTGGATCGGGAACGTGCATCGCAGCGCCGCGGAGCTGGATGGGCTGTGGCGCGTCACCGCCGGCGTGTTTTCCTCCGACGCGGCGCGTTCGCGTACGAGCGGCGTCGCGCTGGGCTTCGACGCGGCGCGGAGCTACGGCAGCCTCGACGAGCTGATCGCGCGCGAGCGGGCGCGCGACGACGGCGTCGATGCGGTGGCCATCATGACTCCCAACGACACGCACTATTCGCTGGCGGCCGCGGCGCTCGACGCGAACCTCGACGTCGTCTGCGACAAGCCTGTGACCCGCGACTTGGCCGAGGCGCGCGATCTCGTCGCACGCACCCATGCCGCGCGCCGCGTGTTCGCGATCACTCACGGCTACTCGGCCTATCCGATGACGCGCTACGCGCGGCGGCTGGTTCGTGACGGTGCGCTGGGCGCCATTCGCCTGGTACAGATTGAGTACATCCAGGCAGGGCTCGCAACCCGGCTCGAGGACGGGCCGTTGGACGGGCGGCTGCGCTGGGTTTTCGACCCGGCGCGCAGCGGCCAGGCGCTGGTGATGGACGCGATCGGATGCCACGCGCAGCAGCTTGCGACATCGGTCGCGGGTGCCGCTGTCGCTCGCGTGTGCGCAGACCTGACGAGCCTCGAGCCCGGGCGCGCGGTGGTCGACCATGCGTCGGCGCTGTTCACGCTTCGCAACGGTGCGCGCGGTACCTTCACCGCGACCCAGGCGGCGGCCGGCGCCGAGAACGATATCCGCCTGCGCGTGGTCGGCGCGCGCGGGCTCGTCGAGTGGTCGCATCGCGACGCGAGTTACCTAAAGCTCGCGCTCGAAGGCGAGCCGGCGCGCGTGATCGGACGCGGCGACAAGTACCTGCCGCCTGACATCGTTGCACTCGGCCGCACGCCGCGCGGCCATCCGGAAGGCCTGCGGGAAGCGTTCGCCAACATCTACCGCGAAGCCGGCATCGCCATCATGGCGCGCGAGCTCGGCGAAACGGCGCCCGAGTCCGACTTCCCGCGTATCGAGGATGGTGCGCACACGATGGCTTTCATAGAGGCCTGCATCGCGTCGCACCGGACGGGCGGCTGGGTGGACGTCGCGACGAGCTGATCTGCCGCCTCCGCCGCGCCTGGGGCGAAGTGTCGCGGCGCAGGGGCACGTACGCACGCGGGTCCGGCCGCCACGCGATAGAATCGCCGCCTTTCCCGGATGGGTTTCACGCCATGCGACACCTGATTGTAGCAATGCTCCTCCTCGTTGCGCTGACGGCCGCTGCCGCCGTGACCGAGACCGAAGCGGACCGCTGGAACCTCGCGGACCTGTATGCGTCGCTCGATGCGTGGAATGCCGATGCCGGCAAGCTCACCGCGCAAATGACCGAATTCGCCGCATGCAAGGGTCATCTGGGCGACAGCGCGGCGCGCCTGAAGCAATGCCTCAAGCTGCGCTACGACATGCAGAAGCGCAATTACCGCCTCGGCGTCTACGCCGGCGAGCAGCTCGCGGCGGATACGGGCGTGCCGGCGTCGCTCGAGCTCGACCAGCGCGGGGACGCGCTCGGCAACGCGCTCGGCGAGGCCGACGCGTTCGTCGATCCGGAGATCCTGGCACTCGGCAAGGCGCGCATCGACGCGCTGCTCGCCGCCGACGCGGGACTTGCGAGCTACCGCTTTCCACTGGACCACATCCTGCGCGCAGCACCCCATACGCTCGACGCCGAAGGCGAGATGCTCGTCGCGAGCTTCGGGCAGATGAACGATGCCGGTCGCTCGACCTATTCGGTACTGTTTAATTCCGACATTCCGTGGCCGACGATCAACCTCGCCGACGGCGAGTTGGCCAAGCTCGATTCGACGGGCTACGAGAAATACCGCGAAGTGGTCAATCGCGGCGACCGCAAGCGCGTGATGGAGACGTTCTTCGGCACGTTCAAGATGTATGAACGCACGTTCGGCGTGACCTACTACGCGCAGATGAAGCAGGCTGCCGTGTACGCCAAGGTGCGCAAGTATCCCGATTCGATCACCGCGGCGCTGGACCGCAATGCGATTCCGGTTTCGGTTTTCGACACGCTGATCGCGCAGACCAATGCCAGCCTGCCGACGCTGCACCGTTACTTTCGCCTGCGCGCGAAGATGCTGGGCATCACCGACATGCACTACTACGACATCTACCCGCCGCTGGTGCACGGCGACTTCAAGTTTCCCTATGCGACGGGACGCGCGCTCATCCTCGACGCCGTGGCGCCGCTGGGCAAGGACTACGTTGCCGCGTTGCGCAACGGCCTCGACAGCCGCTGGATGGACATCTACCCGCGGCCGCACAAGGAATCCGGCGCGCACATGGCGGGCGACGCCTACGACGTGCATCCGTACGTGCTGCTGAATTACATCGACAACTACGATTCTGTGACGGGCACCGCGCACGAGTGGGGCCATGCGATGCATACCTACCTGTCCAATCGCGCGCAGCCGTTCGCCACGGCGAACTACGCGAACTTCGTCGCCGAGATCGCATCGACGTTCAACGAAGCGCTGCTGATCGACAGGATGATCAAGACGGCCAGGACCGACGACGAGCGGCTGTTCTATCTGGGCACGGCGCTCGAAGGACTGCGCGGCGGTTTCTACCGCCAGGCGATGTTCGCCGAGTTCGAGCGCAACGTGCATGCCCGCGTCGACCGCGGCGAAGCGCTCACTGGCGACGCGATGACCAGGACCTACTGCGAGATCCTGAAACGCTATCACGGCGACGCCGAAGGCGTGGTGAAGGTCGACGACGTCGACTGCGTGGAATGGGCGTTCATCCCCCACTTCTACACGCCGTATTATGTGTACCAATACGCCACGTCGCTGGCGGCGAGCTCGCTGTTCGCGCAACGCGTGACCGGCAGGGAGCCGGGTGCGCTTGATCGCTACCTCACGCTGCTCAAGTCCGGCGCGTCGGACTATCCGTACGAGCTCGTGAAAAAGGCGGGCGTCGACCTCGCCACTCCCGCGCCGTACCAGGCGCTGGTGGCGCGCATGGATTCGATCATGGACCGGATGGAAGCCCTTCTCGCCCAGCGCAAGTAAAATGGGCGTTCGGTGCGCGTCGCCGTGGCCGCGGCCCGTGGGAAGCGGCGTCACGGACTTCCCGGCGCGCACGCTGTTGTCGAAAGGTCGTTCGTGATGGCGGAAAGGACTTTTGCTTCGCAAGCGGATCTCGCCGAGAAACAGGTGAGTTTCGACAAGCTGTCTGACCACGCATACGCGTATACGGCGGAAGGCGATCCCAACACGGGCGTCGTGATTGGCGACGACGCGGTGATGGTCATCGACACGCAGGCCACCCCCGTGATGGCGCAGGACGTGATCAGGCGCATCCGCGCCGTCACCGACAAGCCGGTTCACTATGTCGTGCTGTCGCACTATCACGCGGTACGCGTGCTGGGCGCGTCGGGATACCAGCCGCGGCATGTGATCGCCAGCCGCGACACCTATGACCTGATCGTCGAGCGTGGCGCACAGGACATGCAAAGCGAGATCGAGCGCTTTCCGAGGCTGTTCCAGGCGGTCGAATCGGTGCCGGGTCTCACCTGGCCGACTATCGTGTTCGAGCGCCACATGACGCTATGGCTCGGCAAGCTGCAGGTCGAGATCATGCAGCTTGGCCGCGGCCATACCAAGGGCGACACGATCGTCTGGCTGCCGCAGGACCGGATCCTGTTCTCGGGCGACCTCGTCGAATACGGCGCGACGCCGTACACCGGCGACGCGTATCTGGGCGACTGGCCGGCGACGCTGGATGCGCTCGGCGCACTGGGCGCGCAAAAGCTGGTCCCCGGACGCGGCGCATCGCTGCAGACACCGGATGCCGTCAAGGCCGGATTGGACGGCACGCGCGCCTTCGTCACGACGATGTTCGACGCGGTCAGGGCGGGCGCGGCCGCCGGCAAGGACTTGCGGACCGTCTATCGCGAAACCTGCGACTTGTTACGGCCGCGATTCGGCCATTGGGTGATCTTCGACCATTGCCTGCCGTTCGACATCACCCGCGCGTACGACGAAGCGACGCGACACCCGGATCCGCGCATCTGGACCGCTGCGCGCGACCAGGAGATGTGGCGCTCGCTCGAAGGCTAGTGCCCACGGACCTCGCGTGTCACCGCATGTCCGCCCCGTGTTTGCGCAGGCGCCGTGTCCGGCAGCACAGGGCGCGCGGGTGCCCGTCGTCATCGTCGGCGCCGGCCCCGTCGGACTGGCGCTCGCGATCGATCTCGCCCAGCAGGACATCCCGGTCATCGTGCTCGACGACGACGATACGGTCAGCGAGGGCTCGCGCGCCATCTGCTGGTCGAAGCGCACGCTCGAGATCTTCGACCGGCTGGGCGTCGGAGAGGCGAGCGTCA
Organism: Pseudomonadota bacterium; assembly: GCA_041691615.1. Taxonomy (GTDB): domain Bacteria; phylum Pseudomonadota; class Gammaproteobacteria; order Burkholderiales; family Casimicrobiaceae; genus VBCG01. Next base: position 46,663 of record JBEPUI010000012.1, on the reverse strand, counting down.
CGCGCGGCGTGCGCTGGAACGTCGGGCGCGTGTTCTTCGGCGGGTCGCAAATTTTCGATTTCGACCTGTTGCCCGAAGCGGGACATCGGCGCCCTGCGTTCGTCAACCTGCAGCAGTACCACGTCGAGCAGATGCTGGTCGAGCGCGGGCAGGCGCTGGACAACTGCACGCTGCGGTGGAAGCACCGTTGCGACCGCGTCGAGGTCCACGACCGAGGCGTCCACGTCGAAGTCGCGACGCCCGATGGCCCGTACGCGATCGATTGCGACTGGCTGGTCGCCTGCGACGGTGCGCGCAGCACGGTGCGTACGTCGCTCGGACTCGAAAGCCGCGGCCACGTGTTTCGCGATCGCTTCCTGATCGCGGATATCCGCATGCAATCGCCATTTCCCGCCGAACGCTGGTTCTGGTTCGACCCGCCGTTTCATCGCAACCAGTCGGCATTGCTGCATCGTCAGGCGGACGACGTGTGGCGCATCGATTTCCAGCTCGGTGACGACGCGGATGCTGAGACCGAGAAACAGCCCGCGCGAGTCGCCGCGCGGGTGCGCGCGATGCTCGGCGAGGACGTGTGCTTCGACATCGAGTGGGCGAGCGTCTACACGTTCGCGTGCCGCCGGCTGCCGAGCTTCCGCCACGCGCGCGTGTTGTTTGCCGGCGACAGCGCACACCTGGTGTCGCCGTTCGGCGCGCGCGGCGCCAACAGCGGCGTGCAGGACGCCGACAACCTCGGATGGAAGCTCGCACGCGTGATCCGCGGAAGCGCGCCCGAGACGCTCATCGATTCCTACGACGTCGAGCGCGGCCGCGCAGCCGACGAGAACATTCGCCACTCGACGCGCGCCACCGATTTCATAACGCCCAAGTCGCCGATGTCGCGGCTCTACCGCGATTCGGTGCTGGAGCTCGCGCGGCGCTACGCGTTTGCGCGCCGTTGGGTGAACAGCGGGCGGCTTTCGACGGCGTCGGTGCTGCGCGATTCGCCGCTTTCCACGCCCGACCGCGACGCGGATTTTGCGGCGACTGGCGCCGTCACCGGGCCGGGCATGGTGGCCGCCGACGCGCCGGTCAGCGGCTCGCGCGGGGAATGGCTGGTCGACTGCCTGGGCGGGCGCTTCGTGCTGCTGGTGTTCGGCGTCGAGCTCGCTGCTGCGGACCTGCAACGGCTTCGGGATGCCCGCGAATGCGACGTGATCGCTGTACGCGCCGATGCCACAACTGGCGTGGGAACTGATGAGGGCACTGACGTCGGCGCGCACACGCTGGCGGACGTCGAGGGCCACGCGGCGGCACGCTACGATGCGCGTCCCGGAACGTGCTACCTTGTGCGTCCGGATCAACACGTTTGCGCGCGCTGGCGCGTGTTCGACGCACAGGCGGTGATCGATGCGATCGATCGCGCCTGCGGCGTCGCCTGACATCATGGCATTGCTCGACACCCAGTCCAATTTCACCGAACCCGACGACATATACGCGATGCTCGTCGACGCGCATCGCGACCTGTCCGACGCGCAAAGCCACCGCCTGAATGTGCGCCTGGTACTGCTGCTGGCCAACCACATCGGCGACGAGGCGGTGATCGACGAGGCGATCGCCGCTGCGCGCGCGGACCTCGCGGGCGAAGGAGTCCACTGACCGTGAGCCGGGCGCCATCGCATCCCGCTGCCGCCGCATCGCCGTCGGTAGCCGCGGCGCCCAGCACCCGCCATGCGGGGCCGGCGACAATGGCCAGGATCGAGCTCGACTATCTGAGCGGCTTCGGCAACGAGTTCGCCACCGAGGCGCTTCCCGGCGCGCTGCCGCAGGCACAGAATTCACCGCAGCGTGTCGCCTACGGGCTCTACGCCGAGCAGTTCTCGGGCACCGCGTTCACGGCACCCCGCGCCGTCAACCGCAGGAGCTGGTTGTATCGTATTCGCCCGGCGGCGATGCACGAGCCGTTTCGCCGCATCGGCGACGGCGCCATCGTGTCGCTGTTCGGCGCGGAGGCCACGCCCCCGGATCCGATGCGCTGGGACCCGCCGCCGATGCCCTCGACCGCGGTCGACTTCGTCGACGGCCTCACGACGATGGCGGGCAACGGCTCGCCGGCGTCGATGGCGGGCTGCGCGATCCACGTCTACGCATGCAACCGCACGATGCAGCGTTTCTTCTACGACGCGGACGGCGAATTGCTGATCGTGCCGCAGCGAGGGGCGCTGCGCATCGCCACCGAGCTCGGACTACTCGACGTCGAGCCGCAGCAGGTTGCCGTCATTCCGCGCGGCTTGCGCTTTCGCGTCGAAATCGACGCGGCGTCGATTTCGGACGGTGCGCGCGGCTATGTCTGCGAGAACTACGGCGCGCCGTTCAAGCTGCCGGACTTGGGCCCGATCGGAAGCAACGGCCTCGCCAACCCGCGCGATTTCCTGGCGCCGGTCGCCTGGTATGAAGATGTCGATGGGCCGTTCGAGCTCATCGCCAAGTTCCAGGGCGGCCTGTGGTCCGCGGCGATCGACCATTCGCCGCTCGACGTCATCGCATGGCATGGCAACTGCACGCCTTACAAGTACGATCTTCGCAGATTCAACGCGATCGGATCGACCAGCTTCGACCATCCCGATCCGTCGATATTCCTGGTGCTGCAATCGGCGAGCGATACGCCCGGGGTCGACATGCTCGACTTCGTGGTGTTCCCGCCGCGCATCCTGGCGATGGAACACACGTTTCGCCCCCCGTGGTTCCATCGCAACGTCGCGTCCGAGTTCATGGGGTTGATCCACGGCGCCTACGATGCCAAGTCCGAAGGCTTCGCGCCGGGCGGCTGCAGCCTGCACAACTCGATGACCGGGCACGGTCCCGACGCCACCGCATTCGCGCGCGCCAGCGCCGCCGACACGGCCAAGCCCGACTACATTCGCGACACGATGGCGTTCATGTTCGAAACGCGCACGGTGATCCACCCGACGCGCGCGGCGCTTGCCTCGGCGCAACGGCAGCCGGAGTACTGGCGCTGCTGGCAGGGCCTGCGCAAGCATTTCAATCCCGACAAGGCATAAGGCGACCCACACCATGGCCTGGCAGACGATCCTCACCGAGCAGCGCGAGCGCACCGCACTCATCACCCTCAACCGCCCGCAACGGCTCAACGCATTGAACGACGAGCTGGCCGACGAGCTCGGCGAGGCGCTTGCGCAGTTCGATGCCGACCCCGGCATCTCGGTGATCGTGATCACCGGTAGCGAAAAGGCGTTCGCCGCCGGCGCGGACATCGGCGCGATGGCCGAGTGGGACTACGCCAAGGTCTATGGCGACAACTACATCACGCGCAACTGGGAAGGCATTCGCCATACGCGAAAGCCCGTGATCGCCGCGGTGGCCGGCTACGCATTGGGCGGCGGTTGCGAGCTGGCGATGGCCTGCGACTTGATCGTCGCCGCGGACACCGCGAAATTCGGCCAGCCCGAAGTCACGATCGGCACGATGCCGGGCTTTGGCGGCACGCAGCGTCTGCCACGCGCCGTCGGCAAGGCCAAGGCGATGGACTGGTGCCTGACCGGCCGCATGATCGACGCTGCGGAAGCCGAGCGATCGGGACTGGTCGCGCGCGTCGTGCCCGCGGACAAGCTGCTCGACGAGGCGTTGGCGATGGCGGCGAAGATCGGCGCTCATTCGCTGCCGGTGGTGATGAAGATCAAGGAGGCGGTCAATCGCGCTTATGAAAGCTCGCTGGCCGAAGGGCTGCTGTTCGAGCGGCGCGAGTTTCACGCGACATTCGCGCTGGACGACCAGAAGGAGGGCATGCGTGCATTCGTCGAAAAGCGCAAGCCCGCGTTTCGCAACAGTTAGCCGGCGGTCGCGCAAGGTTACGGCAACGGCGATATCGAGGAGATTGTCATGAACGGTCGGTGGAAGGTGGCGTTGCTGCTGGTGGTCGTGTCGGTGCTCGCGGGCTGTGCGTCGACGACGCTCAAGGACTCGTGGGCGGATCCGACGTATACGCGTGGCGCGTTCAAGAAATGGATCGTCGTCGGCGTGGGCGCGAGCAGCGTGGGCACGCGCACGCTCGAGGATGTGATGGTCGCGAAGCTCAAGGCGCGAGGTGTGGACGCCGTTCCGGGCTATCGCTATCTTGCCGAGCGGCGAGCGACCGAACAGGAGCTCGACGGCGCGGTGGTCGCTTCCGGCGCGGACGGCCTGATGATGGTGCACCTGCGCCGTGTGCAGACCAGGACGCAGGTCACGCAGACGATGGTCCCGGGTCCCGCGTACCCCGGCTTTGGCTGGTATGGCGTCTACGGCGGCTGGTACAGCGTTCCCGAAGTGCGGCAGTACGACATCGCCACCGTCGAGACGACGGTCTACGAGGTTTACGGCAAGAAGCTCGTGTGGTCGGGCGTCACCGAGACGTTCGACCCGCGCTCGGTGGCGCAGGAAGCCCCGCAATTCTCCGACGTGGTGCTCGACGCGCTCGCGCAGCGCGGCATCGCGCCGCCCGCCAGGTCGTGAACGTAGAGCGACGCCGCGCTGTCGCGGGGTTCGCGGGCGTCCTGCTGCTCGGGGGCTGCGGATTGACCTCCGGCACGCGCATCAACACCACGTTCGGCGAAGCCAAGCGCCCTTATCGCAAGATCGCCGTGATCGCGATGAGCGCGTCGCGCGACGAGCGCAGGACGTTCGACGACGCGCTGGTGGTGAAGCTGGCCGCCGCAGGCGTCGACGGCATCGTCGGTGATCGGTACATCGAGGATGCGGCCACCGCCAACGGCATTTCCCCGATGGACGCAATTCGCGCCGCCGGCGCCGACGGCGTCATCTATGTCTGGCTGCGCGCCGATACCGATGCAGGCCGCGTTCTACCGACGCCGAGCAGCTGGGGATGGACCGGCCCGGCGGCGAGCTGGTATCCGGCGCCGGACGTCACGCAGGCGATGATGTCGAGGTTCGAGGCGCGGCTCTACGACGTAAGCACGCAGCAACTGGCGTGGTCGGGCGTCACCACGACGTTCTATCCGAAATCGGTGGCGATCGACGCGCCGCTCGCCGGCGACGCGATCGTCGGCGAGCTCGCCAAGCGCGGCTTTATCGCCCGTGGCCGCTGACGGCGCGCTCGGACGCTCACGGAGCCATCCCGCCGAGCGCGCGCGTGATGTCCCGCGCGGCGGTGCTCACTTGCTGTCCGAGCTGATCGATCCGTGACGCGGTGAGCCGCGACGTGGGACCCGCCAGCGAGAGCGCCGCCCAAGGGCGCGCGCTTTCGTCGTAGATGGGGGCTGCCACGCAACGCAGCCCAAGCGCATGCTCCTCGTCGTCGATCGCGTAGCCCCGTTGCCGTGCCGACGCGAGGTCCACGAGAAGGCGCTCCTCGGTGACGATCGTTTGCGCCGTGAACTTCGCCATCGGGCGCGAGCCCAAGGCGTATGCGAATGCGTCGGCGTCCATTCCGGCGAGCATCGCCTTGCCGACGCCCGAGGCGTGCAACGGTGCACGCGCGCCGAGCTTCGCGCTCATCCGCATCAACTCGCGGCACGGCGACTGCGCGACGAACACCGCCTCGCCGGCGTCGATCACGGCCAGGTTGGAGGTTTCGCCGGACTGCCGCATCAGCGCGTCCATACGCGGCAGCGCCTGCGCCATCAGGTTGCGATGGCTCAGGAACGCGCTGCCGGTGCGAAAGGCGTTGACGCCGATCCGCCACGCGCCGTTGGTGCCGGTCTCGACGAATCCCTGGTGCGCGAGCGTGGCCAGCAGCCGATGCACGGTCGGCATCGGCAGCGCCATTGTCGTCGCGAGATCGGACAGCGTGGCGCCGTCGTCGGTGCCGGCCAGCGATTCGAGCACGGCCAGCCCGCGCGACAATGCCTGCGTGTGACCGCTGCGCGTTGCATGCGCGGGTGCGGACTTGCGCGCGAGGGTGCTTGCGCGCGGTGTTCGCGGCCGGGGAGTGCGTGACGACATGAGGGCTGCGATTCTAGCATCGGGCGAGCGCGTCGCAACGTTTGTGAAAGCGGGTTTCATCAATCTTCAGGGGCGTTCGCGCGGGTAGAATGCAGCGGATGCGCGGCGCCACGATACCGTTACCGGTCAACGCCTTCGTCGTGCTGCTGGGGATCACCCAGGTGGTGTCGTGGGGAACGCTGTTCTACGCGATCGCCGTGCTCGGCGAACCGATGCGCGCAGCGCTCGGCGCGAGCGACATCACGCTGTTCGCGGCGTTTTCAGCCGGCCTGCTGGCCTCGGGCATCGCAGCACCTTGGGTGGGTCGCGACATCGATGCGCACGGCGGCCGGCGCGTGCTGGTGGCCGGATCGCTGCTTGCCGCGACATCGATGACCGTGCTCGGCACGGCTGTCGATACGCCGATGCTGGTCGGCGGATGGCTGCTCGCAGGCGTTGCGAGCGCCGCGGTCCTGTACGACGCCGGCTTCGCCACGTTGCACCAGGTCACGCGCACATCGTTTCGTCGCGCGATCACCGTGCTCACGCTTCTCGGCGGGTTTGCAAGCACGGTGTTCTGGCCGCTGTCGCGCTATCTGCTCGAGGCATACGGATGGCGCGAAGCGTTTGCCGTCTACGCCATCATGCACGTCGTGCTGTGCCTGCCGATCCACGCGCTGTGCGTGCCGCGCGGGAACCACAGCGCCTCCGTGGGCGCGGCATCAACGGCTGCGGGTGCGGCAGCCCCGAATTCCCCGGCGACGTCAGCGGCTGCGGCCGCGGCCGGCGGAGCCGGCGTCGCCGCATCGTCGATGGCGGCGGCGTTCGCTTGGCTCGCGGCGGCGATGTCGCTCGTGTCCTTCCTGGCCGCCGCAATATCGGCGCACCTGATGACCTTGTTGTCGGCCACCGGTCTCGCCGCGCGCGACGCAGTGCTGATCGGATCGCTGATCGGGCCGATGCAGGTCGCGGGCCGCATCGTCGAATACGGCGCGGCGCGCAACGTGGCCGCAACGTCCACCGGCACCTTTGCATTCGCGCTGATGGCGGCGGCGATGCTGATCCTCGCGCAGGTGCATGGCACCTGGATCGTCGCGCTGGCGTTCGTTATCGCCTATGGATGGGCGAACGGCGTGTTCACGATCATCCGCGGTACTGTGCCTCAGGCACTGTTCGGCTCGCGGGGCTATGGCCGCATGCTCGGCCGCCTCGCGCGGCCGCAATTCTTCGCGCGTGCGGTGGCGCCGGTGACGCTGTCGCTGGTGCAAAGCGCGGACGCGTCGCGTCGGATCACGCCGTACCTGCTGGTCGTGTTGGGCATCGTCGCGTTGTTCGCGTACCGGCGCGCGCTCGCGTTGGCGGCTGCGGCGTCGAATCTGCCGGAATAGCAACCCAGCTACCGGCGAATCCACCAGCGCAGCGCGAATCCGGCCAGGATCGCAACCAGGCCCGCCCACACGATCAACGGCAGGTCGGAGCGGCGCGCCGGAGAGCGCAACAGGTCGGGATCGCGCAGGCGGTCGGGAAACTCGCGCGGCGGCACCGGGACGATCTGCGCATCGGCCGGGTCGCGTGGCACTTTGCCGTAGTACTCGGCGGGCGTCACGACCGGCCAGCTGCCGAACTTGCGCGACGACGGCCATTGCGGCACGCGCAGCAACTCGACCGCGACGATGTGCGCCGCCAGCGCTTGCGCGAGGGGCCCGTCTCCGGGCCGGGCGCCCTGCTGCGCCAAGCGCAGCACGGCTGCGGTGATCTCCTCGAACGCGGCGGCCGGCAACAGACGTGTGCGGTCCTCGGTCATGTATTCGTAGGCGATGCGCGCCTGGTCGATTGATCGATACTTGACCAGCGCATAGGGAACGGCGAGCCATCCGAGCGCGTAGCTCGCGGCGCCGCGTGCAGCGACCGGAAGGCCCAGCGCGCGCAGCGTGTCGACGCTGATGCCCGCGCAATTCATCGTCGCGTGCTGGTAGACGAGCTGGTGGCGCCAGAATTGCTGGAACACGCGATTGAAGGCGTCCTGGATCTGCAACGTGGCACGCGCGTCGTCCAGCACCGCAACCGCCAGGAACGAAGGCCGGTACCAGCCCTGTCCGCTGTTGAGGTCGGCGAGGTAGCGATCGAGCGGCACGGGTGCCGCGAGAATGCCTTTTTCGCTGACGATGTCGAGCGAATAGAAATTGTTGACGAGCACGTCGCCGATGGCGCCGTCGGCGCCGGCAACGCCGGTGCCGATCGCAAAGTGCCCGCCCCACGCCTCGTCGTCGTCGCCCTGCGCGCCGTTGACCATGATCACCAGCACCGGCTTGCCCGTCCATGCGCGGGGTGCGCCGTCGCGCAAGTGGACGAGCGAGGCCGCGAACGGCTCGCGCGCACCGCCGTCGTCGGTCGATCTCATCAGCGCGCGTAACGCGAACTGCGACGTGTCGCCCGCCGGGAGTGCTTGCAGCACGGCGTTGGCGTCTAGCGCGAAATCCTGCGGCCACGCCGAGCGCATGACGAACGTGTCGTCGCGCATCTCGCCGCGCAGCGTCAGCGGCCGCGACGCGAGAAAGTGGGCCGAGCTCGCGTCGAAATACGAGCGATTGAGCGCGAGCTTCGGCACCAGCGCCAGCGGATGGTCGGTGCCGCCTGAATGCACGCTGCCGCCGTCGGCGGCGATTTGCGCGTCACGCAGAACGAGCGGCGCGCCGACCCATAGCATCGGCGGACGGCCGGCGCCATCGATGCCTGCCGACCGAGCGACGTCGGCGAATGCACGCGTTGCCCGGGCAAATGGCGTCACAGCGATGCCGGCACGGGGCGTCGCGATATAATCGTCGGCGAAATACCATGCGGCGGACGGCGACAGCGCCGCCTGGCTCCCCAACGCAATGACGAAATCGCTCGCCGGGTAGGGGCCGGCGAAGTTCCCCGCTGCGATGGTGTTCAAAGTCTCCGTCGGCGCGGGCGCGGCGATACAGGCAAGCGTGGTCAACAGTGCGGGCACCGCAGCGCAAAAGGCGCGCCCGGCGCAGCGCGACAACGCGTTGACGCGGGCGCCTCGCCCTGACATTGCGATCGACATGTTCGGCTGATTATCCGGAGAAGCATCGATGAAGCGGCGTGATTTCCTGCAACTATCCACTATCGGCGGCGCCGCAACAATGCTTCCGGCGCTGGCACGCGCCAACGACGGCGCGAGCGCGCGCTGGCGCGTGTTCGAGCTGACCACCCAGGTCGATGTGCTGTTCCCGGTCGGCGCAACCCGGGTCTGGCTGCCGGTACCGATGCGCGAAGACACCGACTGGCAGAAAAGTCTCGGCGACAAGTGGAGCAGCGAGCGCGGCGACTTGGCACTTGCGAGCGATCCAGCGTACGGCGCGGCGTTCGTCAGTGGTGCATGGCCCGCGGGCAGCACGGCCACGCTGGCGCTGACGAGCGTCGTTGCGACGCGGGATCGCAGCGTGGACGTCGCGCGCAATTTCTCGCGGGTGAGCCTCGATCCTGCGCTGGCGAAGCGATACACACACGCGGCGATGCTGTTGCCGACCGACGGCATCGTGCTCGACCAGGCGCGCACGATCACGCGCGGTGCGCATTCGGACGTGGAAAAAGCGCGCGCACTCTACGAATGGATCTGCGACAACACGTTCCGCGACCCCAAGGTTCGCGGCTGCGGCACCGGCAACATCAAGACGATGCTCGAGACCGGTAACCTGGGCGGCAAGTGCGCGGACCTAAATGCGCTGTTCGTCGGCATGGCGCGTTCGCTGGACATACCCGCGCGCGACGCCTACGGCATCCGCGTCGCCGACTCGGCGCGAGGCTACAAGAGCCTCGGCAAGTCGGGCGACATCACGCGCGCGCAGCATTGCCGCGCCGAATTCTTCGCGAAGGGGCTCGGCTGGGTGCCGGTCGACCCGGCGGACGTACGCAAGGTGATTCTCGAGGAAGAGGGCGGCAAGCGCGAGGACGACCCGAAGGTGCTCGCCGCGCGGCGCATGCTGTTCGGCGCGTGGGAGATGAATTGGATCGCGTGGAATACCGCGCACGATGTCCGCCTGGCCAACACCTTGGGAGGCGCCCTCGGGTTCCTGATGTATCCGCAGGCCGAGACCACGGAAGGCAGGCTCGACTCGCTCGATCCCGACAACTTCAAGTACACGATCACCTCCCGCGAGTTGACGCCGGCGTGACGTGAACGCGCGTCGCAACTCGAGCGTGCTGGTGGCCACGGTGGTGCTGGTGGCCGCATTCGCGCTCGCGCGCGCGGCGGCCGCCGTCGAGACCAATCGCCTGCTGGCTTGGCACGGCGGCGCCACGCCCGCGTTGAAGCTCTCCGACATGAAGGGCGCACGTGTCGATCTCGCCGACTTTCGTGGCAAGACGGTGATCGTCAACTTCTGGGCGACGTGGTGCGGCCCGTGCCGCGAAGAGATGCCGTCGCTGGCCGCGTTGGCGAAGCGGCGCGGTTCCGGCAACATCGTCGTGCTGGCGATCGACGTCGGCGAACCGCGTGCAAGCGTCGAGCGATTCCTCGCCCGCAATCCGGTCGACTTGCCGGTCCTGCTCGACACTGAAGGCTATGCGGCATTGGCGTGGAAGGTCGAGATCTATCCGTCGAGCTTCGTCATCGCGCCGGACGGTAGAATCCGCCAATTCATCGCCGGAGCGCTGGAATGGGACGATCCGGCGATCGTCGGGCAGTTGCCCGGAGCCGCGGCGGCCAACAAGCAATGACAACACCTCCGCGCCTCATCCGGCGACTGCCGGCCGACCCGCAGGCCGAGCGCGCGTCGCTGGTCGCCGCGTTGCGCGCGCCTCACGCGTCGATCGCCCCCAAGTATTTCTACGATCCGGCCGGCTGCGCGTTGTTTGCCGCGATCTGCGAACTACCCGAGTACTACCCTACGCGAACCGAGCAGTCGATCTTCGCGACGCATCGCGGCGACATCGCACGCGTGATCGGCGCGCGCAAGCAGCTGGTCGACCTGGGCGCCGGCGACGGCGCCAAGGCTGCCGCGTGGTTCGATGCGCTGCGTCCTTCGCGCTACGTCGCCGTCGACATCGCTGGCGAGGAGATCGAAACAGCGCTGGGAGGACTGGCGACGCGCTATCCCGAAGTCGAAATGCTGGGCATCGTTGCGGATTTCACGCAGGGGCTCGCGATCGACGATCTGCTCGGCGAATCGCCGGCGACGTTTTTCTACCCGGGATCGTCGATCGGCAACTTCAAGCCCAACGACGCCGCGGTTTTCATCGCCGACGTCGCAGCGCTATCCCGCAAGCGGCCCGGCAGCGGCCTGTTGATCGGCGTCGACACCATCAAGGATGCCGCGCGCCTGACCGCAGCTTACGACGATGCGCAGGGCATCACTGCGGCGTTCAATCGCAACGTGCTGCGCAACGTCAACCGCGTTGCCGGAACCGATTTCGACGCGGAGGCGTTCATTCATCGCGCGCGCTATGACACGACGCAGAACCGAATCGAAATGTACCTGGAATCGTCGCGTGCGCAGGTCGTTATGATCGACGGAAGTGCGCGCTCCTTCTCGCAGGGCGAGCGCATCCACACCGAGAATTCATACAAGTACGCGCCGGCCGACTTCAGCGCGCTGCTTTCGGGTGCAGGATTCACCGCGGTCGACCTGTGGCAAGACCCGGCGCGCGATTTCGCCGTGTATTACGCGCGTTGATCCAGCCGCGCCGCGTCAGCCGTCGAGCGCGAGGCGCAGGCCGCTGAACTGCCAGCGCGCCGCGGGCGGGAAGAAATTGCGATAGGTCTCGCGGATGTGCGAGTGCGGCGTCACGCAGGAGCCGCCGCGCAGCACCATCTGGCCGGACATGAACTTGCCGTTGTATTCGCCGATGGCGCCATCGGCCACGCGATAGCCGGGGTAGGGAAGGTAGGCGCTTTGCGTCCACTCCCAGACGTCGCCGAACATTTGCGCCGGAATGTTGGACGGCGCTGCGTCGCGCAGCGCCAGCGGATGCAACGCGCCGCTTTCGACGAAGTTGCCGGCCTGGGGCACGCCCCGCGCCGCAAGTTCCCATTCGTATTCGGTGGGCAGCCGCGCGCCGACCCACCGCGCGTACGCGTCGGCCTCGAAATAGCTGATGTGCGTGACCGGAGCGTGCGGATCGATCTCGGCTTCGCCATGCAGCGTGAACGTGCGAAACTGCCGATCGCGCCGCGACCAGTACAGCGGCGCATCCCACTGCTGCCGCTGCACCTCGTCCCATCCCGCCGACAGCCAGAACTCGGGGCGATGATAGCCGCCGTCGTCGATAAACGCCGCGTATTCGCCGTTGGTGACGGGCAGCGACGCGAGCTTGAAGGCGGCGACGTATGCGCGATGTCGCGGCCCTTCATTGTCGAACGAGAACGCGTCGCCCGAGTGGCCGATTTCGTCGAGCCCGCCCTCGAATGCGATCCAGTTCGCGTGCCGCGGCGTCACCGTGGTCAGCGGCCAGCCGGGCGTGTATTGCGGGCGCAGCGGATTGCGGGCGAGCAAGTGCTTGACGTCGGTGAGCAACAACTCCTGGTGCTGCTGTTCATGGTGCAGGCCGAGCGCGATGACCGCGAGGAGCTCGGTGGGCACTTCGTTCGCGAGCAATTCGCGCATTGCAGCGTCGACATGCGCACGGTAGGCGAGAACATCGTAGAGCGAGGGCCGCGACAGCATTCCGCGTTCGGGTCGCGGGTACTGGTCGCCCACCGAGTTGTAGTAGGAGTTGAACAGCATCCGGTACGTCGGATCGAGCGGCGCGTAGCCGCGTGCGTGAGGCGAAAGCACGAAGGTTTCGAAAAACCAGCTGGTGTGGGCCAGATGCCATTTGACGGGGCTCGCGTCCGGCATCGACTGCAGCGCGCAATCCTCGGCCGACAGCGGCGCCGCAAGCGCTTCGCTCGCGGCGCGCACGCACCGATAACCCTCGACCCGCGTGTTGGCATGGGCAACAGGTGCTGGCTCGCGCCGGCGCATCGTCATCGTGGTTCCAATCGCGAACGTTAACTGGGTCGATACCTTAGCGCACGGGCCCACATCCCGCCATCGGCGCATTCCTACGTCCTTCAGCACACGACTACATGCGCAGCGCCGGTGGCCACCCGCCCGATCACGCTCGCGCGGGTGAATCCTTCACGGCGAAACACCGCGAGCACGGCGTCGACTCCCTGGGGCGCCACGGCGACCAGCAGGCCGCCCGACGTCTGCGGGTCGCACAACAGGGCGCGGGCCGCCGTCGGCAGCGAGGCGTCCAGCGTGACATCGTGCTCGCACCCAAGAAAATTGCGTGCCGAGGCGCCGGTGACAAAGCCCGCTGCAGCGAGCTCTGGCGCGTGCGGCAGCAGTGGGACCTGCGACCAGTCAAGGTCCGCGCGCATCCCCGACGCGCGGCAGACTTCGAGCAGGTGGCCCAGCAGGCCGAATCCGGTGACGTCGGTCAGCGCGTGCACGTCGGCGTTCGCGCCGAGCGCGATGCCCGGCGTGTTGAGTTGGGTCGCGCTCGCGAGCATCGCGCGGTAGTCGTCGTCGGACAGCTTTCCTTTCTTCAGCGCGGCGCTGTAGACGCCCACGCCCAGCGCCTTCCCGAGCACCAGCACATCGCCGTCGCGCGCACCGCCGTTGCGCTTGACGTTGCGCGGATCGACGATGCCGATGACGACCAGCCCGTAGATCGGCTCGACCGCATCGATCGTGTGGCCGCCGGCAATCGGGATGCCCGCGTGGCGGCAAACGGATTCGCCGCCCTCGAGGATGCCTCGAATGGTCTCGACCGGCAGCTTGTCGACCGGCATGCCGACCAGCGCCAGCGCGAACAGCGGCGTGGCGCCCATCGCATAGATATCCGAAATGGCATTGGTCGCGGCGATCGCGCCGAAGTCATGCGGGTTGTCGACGATCGGCATGAAGAAGTCGGTGGTCGCGACGATCGCCTGGTTATCGTTGATCCGCCAGACAGCGGCGTCGTCGGAGGTCTCGATACCGACCATCAGCGCGGGGGGCACGAGCCCAGGCGCGCCGCGCGCCAGGATGTCACGCAGCACGCCGGGTGCGATCTTGCACCCGCAGCCGCCGCCATGGCTCATCGATGTCAGCCGCGGCGCGGGTGTCGCGGCAGCGCCGGCGGCCGGCGGGGCGAGTGTCGTGGGGGCAGTGGACATGAAGGGCGGCCAGACGAAGGAGTTTGTGCATTTTACGGCAGGCGCGGAAATGGATGGTGCGGCGCAACAACCCGCGGGCGTTGCGAAAACTCGACACCGATGTCGAGCCGTCGGGCTTCCCGCCTTTCACAATTGCGCGCATAAGGGGTAGCATCGCCGCCAGCGGCTACGGTCAAGGATCATCCGGCATGCGCCGGGCAACCTCGCGGCATCGCGCATCGCGACGCCGATCATGCATCTTGCCGGCGCGCGCATTTGCCGGAGGTGCATTGGATCCCACGAATATCGCTTCACCCGAATACTTCCACAAAGTCGTCGATTGCCAATGGGCGTGCCCGGCACATACGCCCGTTCCCGAATACATCCGGATGATCGCCGCCGGTCGTTACACCGACGCGTACATCGTCAATTGGAAGTCCAACGTCTTCCCGGGGATCCTCGGCCGCACGTGCGACCGCCCGTGCGAGCCCGCCTGCCGGCGCGGCCGTGTCGAGGAAGGTTCGCCGCAGCATGACGCGGGCAACGCGAAGCCCGAGCCGGTCGCGATCTGCCGGCTGAAGCGCGTCGCCGCCGATTTCAAGGATGACGACATCAGCGCGTATCTCCCGGCGCGGGCGACGATCCGCAATGGCAAGCGTATCGCCCTGGTCGGCGCGGGTCCCGCGTCGCTCACCGTCGCGCGCGACCTCGTTTCGCTCGGCTACGAATGCATCGTGTTCGACCAGGATTCGCGCGCGGGCGGAATGATGCGCTCGCAGATTCCCAAGTTCCGGCTTCCCGACACGGTGATCGACGAGGAGTGCGGCTATATCCTCGACATGGGCGTGGAGTTCCGTGGCGGCCAGCGCATCGATTCGCTTGGGATGCTGGTCGACGGCGGCTTCGACGCGGTGTTCGTCGGAAGCGGGGCGCCGCGCGGACGCGATCTCGACGTGCCGGGCCGTCGCGAGGCCGCAAAGCACATCCACATCGGCATCGACTGGTTGTCGTCGGTGTCGTTCGGCCACGTTACCAGGATCGGCAAGCGCGTCGTCGTGCTGGGCGGCGGCAACACCGCGATGGATTGCTGCCGCAGCGCGCGCAGGCTCGGCGGCGACCAGGTGCAGGTGGTCGTGCGCTCGGGATTCGACGAAATGAAGGCGTCGCCGTGGGAGAAGGAAGACGCGATGCACGAGGGCATCCCGATCCACAATTTCCTCGTGCCGAAATTCTTCACCCATGACAACGGGACGCTCACTGGCGTGACGTTCGAAAAGGTCGCGGCGACGCGCAACGCCGCCGGCAAGCGCGTGCTGGCGCCCACGGGCGAGACCGACGTGCACGTCGCGTGCGACGACGTGCTGGTCGCGATCGGCCAGGAAAACGCGTTTCCGTGGATCGAGCGTGACATCGGCGTCGACTTCGACGAGCACGGCATGCCGGTGCTCGACCGCGTCACGCTGATGGCGACGCGGCCCGGCGTGTTCTTCGGCGGCGATTCGGCGCTGGGGCCCAAGAACATCATCTGGGCGGTGGCGCATGGCCACGACGCGGCGATCTCGATCGACTTGTATTGCCGAGGCGAGGACATGCATCGGCGGCCGCCCGCGCACGTCAACCTCGTGTCGCAGAAGATGGGCATCCACGAGTGGAGCTACGACAACGCGATCGCCGCCGACGCCCGCTATCGCGTGCCGCTCAAGGACACGGTGATCGCGCTGAAGAGCATCAAGGTCGAGGTCGAGCTTGGATTCGACCCAAAGCTTGCGTTCGCCGAGGCGCAACGCTGCCTCAATTGCGACGTCGAGACGGTGTTCGCCGACAAGCTGTGCATCGAGTGCGACGCCTGCGTCGATATCTGCCCGATGGATTGCATCACGTTCACCAGCAACGGCGACGAAGCGGACCTGCGCACGCGGCTGTCCGCGCCTGCGCCGAACCTGACGCAGGACCTGTATATCTCGGGTCTGCTGAAGACCGGCCGGATCATGGCCAAGGACGAGGATGTGTGCCTGCATTGCGGGCTGTGCGCCGAGCGCTGCCCCACCGGCGCGTGGGACATGCAGAAGTTCCTGCTCGACTTGGCGCTCGCCGACGATCGCGCGCGCCTGGGCCCGCGGCCCGCCGCGCCGGACCGCATCGCTGCCACCGCGGGGATGCGATGAAGACCGCGCAGCGCGTCAACGATTTCGTTGTCAAGTTCGCCAACGTCAACGGCTCGGGTTCGGCGTCGGCCAACGGGCTGTTCGCACGCGCGATCCTGCGCATGGGCGTGCCGGTGGCGGCGCGCAACATCTTTCCATCGAACATCCAGGGACTTCCGACGTGGTACGAGGTGCGTGTCGTGGAATCCGGTTGGCGCGGGCGGCGCGGCGGTGTCGACCTGATGGTGGCGATGAACCCGCAGACCTGGGACAAGGACGTCGCCGAGATCGATCAGGGCGGCTACCTGTTCCATGATTCGACGAAGCCGCTGCCGCCGTCGAAATTCCGCGACGACGTGACCGCCATCGGCATGCCGCTGACGGCAATCTGCAACGCCGAATACACCGACACGCGCCAGCGCCAGCTGTTCAAGAACATCATCTACCTGGGCGCGCTGTCGTCGCTGCTCGGCATCGAGGCCGCGGAGATCGAGCAGTTGTTCGGCGAGCAGTACAAGGGCAAGGAGGCGCTGCTCGATTCCAACCGCAAGGCGTTCCACCTGGGACGCGACTACGCGACCGACCATCTGCCGCCCCTGACGCTCGCGATCGAGCGACGCGACAAAGTCGGCAAGCGCGTGTTCCTCGACGGCAATACCGCGGGTGCCCTTGGCGCCGTCTACGGCGGCGCGACCGTATGCGCGTGGTATCCGATCACGCCGTCGTCGTCGCTCGCCGAGGCCTTCGCCAAGCATTGCGGCAAGTTGCGCAGTGACAAGGCGACCGGCAAGAACCGCTTCGCGATCGTCCAGGCCGAGGACGAGCTCGCGTCGATCGGCATGGTGATCGGCGCCGCATGGAATGGCGCGCGCGCGTTCACCGCGACGTCCGGCCCGGGCATTTCGCTGATGCAGGAATTCCTGGGCCTCGCGTACTTTGCCGAGATTCCGGCGGTGATCTTCGACATTCAGCGCGGCAGCCCATCGACCGGCATGCCGACGCGCACGCAGCAGGCGGACTTGCTGTCCTGTGCGTACGCGTCGCACGGCGACACCAAGCATGTGCTGCTGTTTCCCGAGGATCCGAAGGAATGCTTCGAGCACGCCGCGCTTGCCTTCGACCTCGCCGACCGCCTGCAGACGCCGGTGTTCGTGATGTCCGATCTCGACATCGGCATGCAGGACTGGCTGTGCGAGCCGCTTAGCTGGAACGACGAGCGCAGGCTCGACCGCGGCAAGGTGATGACCGCCGCCGACCTCGATGCGGGTCGCGATTTCGGCCGCTACCTCGACGTCGACGGCGACGGAATCGGCTACCGCACCTATCCCGGCACGCATCCGACCAAGGGCAGTTTCTTCACTCGCGGCACCAGCAAGGATCGCTACGCGCGCTACACGGAGGAAGGCCCGGCTTACGTCGACAACATGCAGCGGTTGCTGCGCAAGCTCGAGACGGCCAAGGAGCTGCTGCCAAAGCCGGTGATCGAGCGGGCGATGCAGCCGGCGCGTGCCGCGGTGCTGTGGTTCGGATCGACGGGCGCGGCGATGGCCGAGTCGCTGGCGGAGCTGACACGGATGGGCATCCATGTCGACCGGATGCGGATCCGCGCGTTCCCGTTCGCCGACGAGGTGGCCGATTTCATTGCCGCGCACGAGCACGTGTTCGTGGTCGAGCAGAATCGCGACGCGCAATTGCGGATGCTGATCGTCAACGAGTGCGGGATCGATCCCGACAAGCTGATTGCCGTGCTGCACTACGACGGCACGCCGATCACTGCGCGCTTCATCACCCGCGAAATCGCCGAAAAAGCGCGGCTCTTCAATGTTGCACCCCTCGGCAAGGTGGCCCGATGACCTATCTCGCCAAGCCCCGGATCCACCATCCGGACCTGCCCGTCAACACGCTGGGGTTCACGCGCCGCGACTATGAGGGCGCGGTATCGACGCTGTGCGCCGGCTGCGGCCACGACTCGATCTCGTCGGCGATCATCCAGGCGCTGTTCGAGCTGTCGATCGCACCGCACCGCGTCGCCAAGTTGTCGGGCATCGGCTGCTCGTCGAAGACGCCGACCTATTTCCTCGGCAATTCGCACGGCTTCAACAGCGTGCACGGGCGCATGCCGTCGGTGCTGACCGGCGCGGCGCTGGCCAATCGCGACCTCCTGTATCTGGGCGTTTCAGGGGACGGCGATTCGGCGTCGATCGGACTCGGCCAGTTCGCGCACGTGCTGCGCCGAGGTGTCAACATGGTCTACATCGTCGAGAACAACGGCGTCTACGGACTCACCAAGGGCCAGTTCTCGGCCACCGCCGACAAAGGCAGCAAGAGCAAGCGCGGCGCCGCCAACGCCGATGAGCCGATCGACATGGTGATGCTCGCGCTGACACTGGGCGCGACGTTCGTCGCGCGCGGATTCTCGGGCGACAAGTCGCAGCTCGTGCCGCTGATCAAGGCCGCGGTCGAGCACAAGGGGGCCGCGTTCCTCGACGTCATCAGCCCATGCGTCGCGTTCAACAACCACGCCGGCTCGACCAAGAGTTATGACTACGTCCGTGAGCACAACGAGGCCGTAAACCGGCTCGACTTCATGCCCGATCGTGCGCCGATCGTCGCCAATCCGCCGCCGGGCGGCGTGCAGGACGTGCTGCTCCACGATGGCGCAACGATCAGGTTGCGCAAGCTGGCGCCGGACTACGATCCGCGCGACAAGCTGCGCGCGATGTCGTACCTCGAATCCCGCCGCGTTCAGGGCGAGGTGGTGACCGGACTGCTGTACGTGCACCCCGACAGCAGCGACATGCTCGATGCGATGGCCGTCACCGACACGCCACTCAATGCGCTCGACGATGCGGCGCTGATACCGGGCGCTGCGGCGCTCGCCGCATTCAACGACTCGTTGCGCTGATCACCATCGCGGCGACTTGTTGCAGCGTACGACAATGCACGCGTGGCGGCGCTCGCTTGCGCGCCGACAGCCGTCACGCGCGGGTGGCGGAGCGGCAATGACGGGCACTTGCGGCGTGATATCGTTGCGCTCTTTCGAAAAATGCCGCCGCCGCCGGCGGCAGGGTGCGCAGCATGCGCTGTCATACGTTACGTTCCTGGTGCCTGTGCATCGCGCTGGTTTCCTTGCTCGTCCCCCGGGCCGCGGAGGCCGATCCTGCCATTGACTGGCCGGGATTTTTCGGCGAGCCGGCCGAGCGCCTGATTGAACGCAGTTCACAAGGCGACAAGCACCTGTATGTGTTCGGCGTCCCGTATTCGTGGAAGACGCCGGTCGTCTGGAACTACAACGACAGCGGGCGCAACCCGTTGCTCACTTACGATCAGGCGATCCAGGGGATCGAGTCCGCCGCCAGCAAATGGACCGCCGTGTGCCAGGTGCGGATCCAGCGCGGCCCCGACAGCACATCGCCGGCGCAGGACATGGATGGCGATCGCACGTCGCCCGGTGAAAGCGTGATCGGATGGGGCGACCTCACGCAGGGCGTCAACGGCAGCGCCAGCGTCGCGGGCGTGACGTGGTCGTATGCGGGCATCAACGCGTCGCTCGGCGAGTTCGACTTGACGATGTCGCCGTTCTACGTCACCACGCCGGAGCAGCTTGACCGAGTCGCCGTGCATGAACTCGGTCATGCGCTCGGACTTGCGCATTCGAACATCCAGGGCGCCGTGATGTCCGGCCCCGACAGCAGGACCAATCCCGGCGTGCCGAACACAACATACAACGCGCTGGCGGAGCTCACCGACGACGACCAGCACGGCTGTCTGTGTCTCTATGGCCCGAGTGCATCGATGGCGGGCCAAGGCTACCTGTGCGGGCTGCCGTCGGTGGTGGCAATGGGCGCCGTGCCGGTACGCGCAGTATCGAACGCGCATGGCGTGACGTTTCACAACGCCTCATCGACGGCAGCGCTCACATTGCGCTCGGTGTCGACGGGGACCAAGGAGCTCGTCGCGTCCGGCGGCTGCAGCGGTGGCGCCGTGCTTGGGCCCGGGCAGAGCTGCGCATTCGATCTGACGTTCAGCCCCGTGGGGATTCCGGGCGTGCGGGCGACGGCGTATGTCGTTCTCGCCACGGCCAACGGCGTGGGCAATTACAGCTTTCCGGTGACGATGTCGGCCTCCGAATCGTCGGTGTCGCAGCCCGCGGCGCCGGTGGCGATGCTGACGCCGCCGACGATCGACTTCGGCGCGGTTGAGCCCGGTGGCGTGAGCGCACTGTCCACGGCATCGCTCGCCAATGCGGGAGGTGGCATCGTGACGATAAATGCGATCACCGCCGACGCGCCGGCGATGTCCGACTTCCTGCGAAGCGGCACCTGCAACGTCGGGACCGCGATCGCCGCCGGCCAGTCTTGCTCGCTGCAATTCCGCTTCGCGCCGTCGACCACCGGGGGCCGCGCCGGTGTCATCGAGATCGCGACCAACGCCGGCACCCAGCAATTGATGCTGACCGGCATGGGCGCGGGTGGCGCGGCCGGCTCCAGCACCGTCGTCGAGTACTACAACACCGTGCTCGATCACTATTTCATCACCGCATCGCCGATTGAAATCTCCACGCTCGACTCAGGCGCGTTGCCCGGTTGGGTTCGCACCGGCTACACGTTCCAGACGTTCCTCGCGAGCCAACCGGGAACTTCGCCGGTGTGCCGTTATTACATCCCGCCCGCACAAGGCGACTCGCATTTTTTCTCGGTGATCGTCGGCGAGTGCCAGTCGATCCCGCGGCTGTTCCCCACGTTCGAGCTCGAGGGCAACAACGTGATGTACATGTTCGTTCCCGACACCCAAACCGGCGCGTGCCCTTCCGGAAGCATTCCGGTGTACCGCGTATGGAACCAGCGTCCCGATACCAATCACCGCTATACGATCGACGTCGCGTTGCGCGACCGGATGCTGGCGCGGGGGTATGTCGCCGAGGGCTTCGGCCCCGATGCCGTGGGCATGTGCGCGCCGCGGTAGCGGCACCGCATCGGCAGTGACGCCGGTCAGAACAGCGACTTCTGCGCGTCCTCTTCCTCGTCGGGCGCGACATTGTCATCGTCGATGTCCGGCGCGTCGTCGGACGGCGCCTCGGCCATCGATTCGGCCACAGGCTCGATCAGCCGCGCGTCGTCGTTGCGCACCGCGTTGACGCGAGGCGACACCGGATGGACCCGCATCAGGTCCGCCGGATACGCTGCGATCAGGTCGTGCGGCGGCTCGCCGGTGTTGGCGAGCCATCGTTCATAGTCGCCCGCCGGCACGATCACCGGCATGCGCTCGTGCATCGGCCGCAACAATGCGTTGGCTGCCGTGGTGACGACCGTGCACGAGTCGACGACCTCGCCCGTGTTCGACAGCCAGCGTTCGCTCAATCCGGCGAGCGCGAACGGCATGCCGCTTTTCATCGCCACGCGCATCGGCTGCTTGCGCCCGCCGGGCAGGACCTTCCATTCGTAGAAGCCGTCGGCCGGCAGCAGGCAGCGATGGCGCTCGAAGGGTGTCCTGAATGCCGATTTGCTCGCCACGGTTTCGCCGCGCGCATTGATCATCCTGCTGCCGATCGACGGATCCTTGGCCCAGCGTGGGACCAGCCCCCAGCGCATTTGCGCGAGTTCGCGCTGGCCTTCCGCGTTGTTGCGCACGACCGGCACCATCTGCGAAGGCGCGATGTTGTAGCGCGGATGGATTTCGGGCGGGAAAGGCAGGCCGAACGCGAGCGCGATCGCGGCCGGGTGGGTGTGCAGCTCGTAGCGTCCGCACATGGCGCGACGTCAGCCCGGCGAAGCCGGGGGTGTTTCGAGCAGCTTGCGCGCAGTCTTGGCGACCTGCAGCGTGTCCCAGTACGCGTACGACGCGACCGCGGCGGCGCCGATTGCCGGTATCCAGCGGCCGGCCGCGTTGCCGGCGGCGCGCTGCGTGACGATCATGCCCAGCGAGCCCAGCGTGCTGCGCATTACGCCGACCGACATCTGCGTCACCACCCATCGCTGTCCCGTACGCACCGCGACGTCGCGCAGCACGAGACTTGCTGCGTGCCGGAACAGGCAATAGAGCATGTGCGTGCGTGTCAGCTCCGCCGTGCGGTCGTAAAGTCCGAACAGGTCGGCCACCATCTGCCGCTGGATCTTCCAGATGAGGAACAGGTCGGGCAGCACGGTGAGCATGCCGATCGGCCCGGGTGGCAGTGCCAGCGAACCCGAGAGCATCGCCGCCTTGCGCGCGGCCGAGCGCATGATGTCCTCGGCGGTCGCGGGCGCGTCGCCGCGCAGGCGGGCGCGCGGCGACGGCACATCGGTGATGATGCGCTCGATCATGCCGCTCGTATCGGTCATTGCGACCGACTCGATCAGCGTCGCCAAGGCAGGTTTTCCGCGAGCATGCTGAAGCTTACCCCCAGTGGCGAATATTGCGGCGGCCGCCGCCGTTACAATGGCCCCCAGGAGGATTGGGACGCATGGATATCGACATTGCACGCGCGTTGCATGTGCTGGGCATCGTGGTGTGGGTGGGCGGCATGTTTTTCGCCCAGGTCGCATTGCGTCCCGCGGTGACGGCGCTCGCCCCGCCGCAGCGTCTCGCGCTGATGTCCGCTGCGCTGGGCCGGTTCCTGGCCTCAGCCGGCTTCGCGATCGTCGCGGTGCTGGCCAGCGGATTCTGGCTGGTGGCGTCCCTTGGGGGCATGGCCGCCGTCGGCGCCGCCGTGCATGCGATGATGGGGATCGGCGTCGTCATGACGCTGGTCTACGTGTACGTCGCGTTGTTGCCGTTTCGTGCGCTGCGGGCGGCGGTCGCGAACGCCGACTGGCCAGTGGCGGCGGCGGCGATGGGGCGGATTCGCACGTGGGTGTCGGTGAATCTCATGCTGGGGCTCGCCACCGTGGTAATCGGCGCGTTCGCGCGTTGACCTGGCCAACGCGGCGTCCCGGCGGCGACATGCGTGTATTCGGTTTCGCCGGCTGGTCGGGCAGCGGCAAGACCACGCTGATCGAACGGCTCATTCCGTTGCTGGCAGCGCGCGGTCTCCACGTGTCGCTGGTCAAGCACGCGCATCACGACTTCGACGTCGACCAGCCTGGCAAGGACAGCTATCGCCATCGCCAGGCGGGCGCGCGCGAGGTGCTGGTGACCTCTGCGATGCGCTGGGCGCTGATGCACGAACTGCGCGGCAACGGCGAATTGTCGTTGCGCGATGCGCTGGCAAGGCTTTCGCCGTGCGACCTTGTGCTGGTCGAGGGATTCAAGACTGCGCGCATTCCCAAGCTCGAAGTGCACCGCCCCGGCATCGGCAAGCCGTTGCTGCATCCCGCCGATCCTGCGGTCGTCGCGCTGGCGACCGACGAGCCCGGGAGATTCGCCCGCGTCGCGCTGCCGGTCCTGCATCTGGACGACTGCGATGCGATTGCCACACTGGTCGACCGGGAAGCGGTACCGTTGGACGGCCTTGTTTGACTTTGGGCACGCCGCCGCGTAGCGTCAAGGCAAGGCATTGCGCGCCTCGGGATGTCGCGCCGGCAACGCCGCGTTTAGGCGTTTATCGGTGGCTTGCAAATAATGAAAACCATTGCAAATCAGCTTGCTACGGCCTTCATCTTAACCGCTTTCTGCGGTGTGGCCGCGCATGCGCAGGATCGCTTGCCGGCGCCGGAACGGCCGGGATTCTATGGCGGCGTCTCGCTTGACGATCGCGGCGCTTCCCCCACGGGCATCAATTTCGCGGGCGTTGCGTCGAGCTGGTTGAAATACGGCTCGGTGATGGCCGAAGACAACGGCACCGGCGCATTGCTGTACGGGGGCTATCATTTCGCCAATGACGTCGCGGTCGAAGCCGCGATTGCGCGCAGCGACGGTTTCGCGCTTCCGCTGGCGCGTCCCGGCGTCGGGCTCACGCTCGCGTCTCCCGGGGACGTGGCGGCGCGCCGCTGGAACGTCGACCTCTACACCAGCTACAAGTTCGGTGCCGCGTTTGCCTTGTACGGGCGTGTCGGCTACGTTCAGAACGAAGCGCTGCCGGCGTACCTCTTGGTCGGCAATGTCGCCAATCCGCACCCGCAACAGGGCGTCAATTACGGCGTCGGCTTGCGCTACGACATGTCGCCCACGCTCGGACTGAAACTCGAGTACGCGCGATTCGGGCGGCTCGCCTTCGACACCTTCAGCAGCGCGTTTCCCGAGTCCGACCAAGTCCAGATCGGCGTCCAATACCGCTTCTGACAGGGTTTGCGACGCGATGCGCGCGACCGTTTTGCGTGCCGCCGCTTCTGCTATCGTGACGCATGCCCGACCCACGCCCGGCAACGCTGAAGGTGGTCTACCTGGCGCGCCTGCGCGAGGCGTTCGGCACGGCCGGCGAAGACTGGCCGCTGCCCGATACCGATGCGGCCGTGGATTCGCTGGTCGATGCACTGCGCGCGCGCGGCGGTGCGTGGGCACTCGAACTGGCGCCCGGCCGAGCGGTGCGCGTCGCGGTCAACCATGTCATGGCATCACCGTCGACGATCGTGCGCGCCGGCGACGAAGTGGCGTTGTTTCCGCCGGTCACCGGGGGCTGATCCGCGCCATGGGCACCAGCGTGCGCGTGCAGTCCGCGCTCTTCGAAATCGGCGTCGAGATCGACCGGATGCGCGCGGGCGACGCGCGCATCGGCGCAATCGCGACTTTCATCGGCACGGTGCGCGACGTCAACGACGCGGCGCAGGTTTCCGCGCTCGAGCTCGAGCACTATCCGGGCATGACCGAGCAGTCGCTGAGCGATATCGCCGACGACGCGGCGCGCCGCTGGGACATCCTCGGCGTGTCTATCGTGCATCGCGTCGGCAAGCTGCTGCCTGCGGATCCCATCGTCATGGTCGTGGTGACGAGCGCGCACCGGCGCGAGGCATTCGCCGCCTGTGAGTTCGTCATGGACTACCTCAAAACGCGCGCGCCGTTCTGGAAAAAGGAATCGACGCCGGCGGGCGATCGCTGGGTGGAGGCGCATGCCAGCGACGACGACGCGGCAGCGCGCTGGTAGCGGGCGGGGCGCCGTCGCGCGTGGTCGAATGCGCGCGTTCAATGCAGCGGGTAACCGCTCGCCAGGACGAGGAGCCGAAGCGCTGGCGATGACACTGGCCTGACCATTTGACCAGTCTGGAGCCAAAGCCTTAAAGTGGCGGGCTGTAAGCCCGCACAACACAAGCACGCACGACACACGCTCGACGAAATCCCTGCATCACGCGCGCCTGCTGCCCATCGCCTTTTCACGCAACTCGCCACTCATGCTCCTTCGCGACTACGCATGTCCGCCGCTGTCCTGATCGGCCTCGACTGGGGAACGTCCGGCGCGCGCGCGTACCGGATCGACGCGGGCGGCACGATCATAGATACGCGCGAGTCGGCGAGCGGCTTGCAGAATCTCGGGCAGCGGACGTTCGAAGCGGCTTTCGACGAACTGCTGGGCGACTGGCGCGAGTTGCCGCTGCCACGCATCGCCGCGGGAATGATCGGCAGCCGCAATGGCTGGCTCGAAGTGCCCTACGTGGAAGCTCCGGCGACGATCACCGCGCTGGCGGGTGGCATTCGCGCCACGCCCGGTGGCGAGCTGGCGATCGTGCCCGGCGTCATCACCCGCGACGAAGGCGGCACGCCCGACGTGATGCGCGGCGAGGAAACCGAGCTATACGGCGCACTCGACGACATCACGGCCGATGCATTGCTGGTGATGCCCGGGACGCACAGCAAATGGGTGCTGGCGCGCTCGGGCCGCATCGTCGATTTCGAGACGTACATGACCGGCGAGATGTATGCGGTGATGCTGCAGCATTCGATCCTCGGGCGATTCAACCAGTCCGACGGCGAACTTGGTGAAGCGGCATTTCTGCGCGGCGTCGAACATGGGCTTCGCGCGGGCGCGATCGCGCACGATTTCTTCGCCGCGCGCACGCTGGTGCTGAGCGGCGAGCTCGCTCCCGCCGACGTCGCGGACTTTCTGTCCGGGCTGCTGATCGGCCGCGAGGTGCGCGATGGACGTCAATGGGCGCGCGATCGCGGTGATACGCTATCCCAAGTCGGCGTGGCCGGCGCCGATGCACTCTCGGGCCGCTTCGTGCGCGCGCTGGTACATGCCGGCATCACCGCGCGGCACATTCCGCGTGCGGCGGCGCGTGGCCTGTTCCGGATCGCGCAGGCCGCAAACCTGATCTGACCGAGGTAACGATGCACGCGAACATACGACTGGCCGACTATCTGGTCCCGCTGCCGTTCTGCGCGGTGCTGCGCGGCATCACGCCCGGCGAAATCGAGGCGGTCGGCCGCGTGCTCGCCGACACGGGCTTCCGGATCCTCGAGGTGCCGCTCAACTCGCCGCAACCATTCGACAGCATCGCGCTGCTCGCACGTCATTTCGGCTCCTCCTGCCTCGTGGGCGCCGGCACGGTGCTCGATCCGGCCGATGTCGCACGCGTGCGCGACGCGGGCGGAAAGTTGGTGGTGATGCCGCACGCCGACGTGAACGTGATTGCGCAGGCGAAGCAGCAGGGCCTCGTATGCATGCCGGGCGTCGCAACGCCCACCGAAGCGTTCGCGGCACTCGCCGCGGGGGCCGATGGCCTCAAGATGTTTCCGGCCGAAGCGCTGCCGCCGGCCGCGCTGAAAGCCTGGCGCGCAGTGCTGCCCCGTGGCACGCTGGTGTTCGCGGTCGGAGGCATGCGTCCCGACACGTTGCGCGGCTACTGGGATGCCGGCGCCGACGGATTCGGCACCGGATCGAACCTTTATCGTCCCGGTGCTCCGATAGCGGAAGTGTCCGCCGCCGCGCGCGCCTACGCCGACGCGGTGCGCGCGCTGCCGGCACGCCCATGACCGAAGTCGCCTGCTTGCACGCGACCATCGCAGGCGGGCCGTGGCGTGATCGCGCGCGCGCATGCGGCGAGCACTGATGCAGGCACTCGACATCCTGGCGATCGGCGAGGCGATGATCGAGTTCAACCAATCGCGTCGCGATGATCCGCGAGCGTACGTCCAGGGATTTGGCGGCGATACGTCGAACATGGCGATCGCGGCGGCGCGGCTCGGCGCGCGCGCGGGCTATGCGACGCGCGTCGGCGACGACGTGTTCGGCCGCTGGCTG
Organism: Pseudomonadota bacterium; assembly: GCA_041691615.1. Classification (GTDB taxonomy): domain Bacteria; phylum Pseudomonadota; class Gammaproteobacteria; order Burkholderiales; family Casimicrobiaceae; genus VBCG01. Next base: position 19,380 of record JBEPUI010000012.1, on the reverse strand, counting down.
CTCGCGCTGTGGCGCGAGGAGGGGGTGGATGTGCGGGCGGTGGCCGTCGACACCGAGGCGCCCACCGGCATCTACTTCGTCTCGCATGGCGCAAACGGCCATGAATTCAGCTACCGGCGCGAAGGCTCGGCGGCGTCGCGGATGAGTGCGCGCACGCTGCCGCTGGACGCGCTGCGCGCGACGCGCGTGCTGCACGTGTCGGCGATCAGCCAGGCGATATCCGCTTCTGCGCAGGAGGCTTGCGCGGCGGCGATCGACACTGCCCGCGGCGTGGGTGCAATGGTTTCCTACGACACCAATCTTCGTCTCAAGCTCTGGTCGCTTCCCCGTGCGCGCGACGTCATCCGCGCGACGATGCGCGACGTCGACTGGGCGCTGCCCGGCCTCGACGATGCGCGGGCGATCTATGGCATCGACGATCCGGACGCGATCATCGACTGCTGCCTCGGCGACGGCGCGCGCAGCGTCGTGCTGAAAATGGGCGCCCTGGGGTGCATCGTAGAGCATGGCGGAACCCGCCAGCGGCTGCAGGGCCATGCAGTCGAAGCCGTCGACGCCACCGGCGCCGGCGATTGTTTCGACGGCGCGTTCGTCACGCGGGTCTGCCATGGCGATCCGCCTCAGCGTGCCGCGGCGTATGCCAACGTGGCGGCGGCGCTGTCGACGCGCGGATATGGCGCGGTGGCGCCGCTGCCGCGCAGCGCTGACGTCGAGTCGGCGTTGTCGAGGGCAGCATGAGCGAGACCTTTCGTCACGACCTGCTGGCCGGCAAGCGGGCGGTCGTCGTCGGCGCCACCAGCGGCATCGGCGAGGCCATCGCGCAGGCGTTGGCCGAGGTCGGCGCGAACGTGGTTGCGACCGGCGCGACGGCTTCCGAAGTTGAACGCCTGCGCTCAGCCCGCTCATTCGATGTGGAGCGGATCGAACTGCTCGACGTGCGCGACGGCAGTGCCGTCGAAGCCCTGTTTGCCCGATTCGACGTGCTGGACGTGCTGGTCAATTGCGCGGGCGTGATTCGCCGCGACGAGGAGCACGACCCACGGGTATTCAGCGACGTGGTCGACGTCAACCTGGGCGGCACCATGCGTTGCTGCGCTGCGGCGCGTGCCAAGCTCGCGGCGCGCGGCGGGTGTATCGTCAACACCGCGTCGGTGCTGGCGTTTTTCGGCGGCGGACGGGTGCCCGGCTATGCGGCAAGCAAGGGCGGCGTGGCGCAGCTCACCAAGTCGCTCGCGATCGCGTATGCCCCCGAAGGCGTGCGCGTCAACGCAATCGCGCCGGGATGGGTGCGCACGCCGCTGACGGCGGCGCTGCAGGCGGACCCCGCGCGCGACGCGGCGATCGTCGCGCGTACGCCTATCGGCCGCTGGGCGGATCCTGCCGACATCGCGGGCGCGGCGGTGTTCCTGTGCGCGCCGGCGGCGTGTTTCATCACCGGCGTCGTGTTGCCGGTCGACGGCGGCTACAGCGTCTCGTGAATGGGCAGCGAAGTTACCACCGAGGGTCAAACCGGGAGCGACCATGGCAATCGCGACGGCGATCAGGCTTCTGAAGAAAGGCGACTGGCAGAAGGCGCACGGGATCGTGCAAAGCGACGAGTCCGAGCACGGCTGCTGGGCGCATGGCATCGTGCACATGCTGGAGGGTGATGTCGGCAACGCGCGTTACTGGTATCGGCGCGCACACAAGAGCTTCCCGCGCGAGTTCGATCCGGCCCGGGAAATCGACGCCCTGGTCGCGTCGATCAAGGAACCGCGCGATGAATGAATGGGCCATGCCGACGGGGATCGTCGCCGAGCTCGCAGTCGCGGCGGTTCCCGACGACGAGCGCGTCTGGGTGCCGCAGGCGAAGGACGTCTGGTTTCGCCCGTTGCTGCTCAATACCGTGACCGGCGGATGGTGCAACCTGCTGCGCGTGCGCAGGAGCGGCGTGCTGTCGCGCCATCGCCATCCGATGGCGGTCGTCGGCTACGTGATCAAAGGACGCTGGAAATACCTGGAGCACGCGTGGACTGCGGAGGAGGGAAGCTTCGTGTTCGAGCCGCCCGGCGAGGTCCACACGCTGACGGTGCCCGAGGACTGCAGCGAAATGATCACGTTCTTCAACATTTTGGGGGCGATGATCTACGTCGACGAGCAGGGCGCGCAGTCGGGCTACGAAGACGTCTGGACCAAGATCGCCATGTGCCGCGAGCACTACGCGCGCTGCGGGCTGGGTGCCGGATACACCGACCAGTTCGTACGATGAGGTTTTGCGAGATGACCATCTGCGAGACGAGCGTGCGCCGCGTTGCCATCGCGCGTGCGCGCCGTCGCCATCGTGAAGGGGAGTGCCGATGTTGCCGTGGATGAGCGTGGTTGCCGTGGGCGCGGGCGCTGCGATTGGCGCGTGGCTGCGCTGGGGACTTTCGATCGCGCTTAACCCCGTGTTCCCCACGCTTCCGCTGGGCACGCTGGCGGCGAACCTCGTCGGTGGCTTGCTGATGGGCGTGGCAATGGAATTGATCGCACGCACTGCGGCCATGTCACCGGAAATGCGACTACTGCTGACCACCGGATTTCTGGGAGGGCTCACCACTTTTTCGACGTTTTCCGGCGAAATGTCGGCGCTGCTCGTGCGCGGAGAAATGTTTTGGAGCGCCGTCGGCATCGCGGCGCACGTCGTCGGCTCGATCGTGCTGACGCTTGCCGGCATCCTGCTGGTGCGGGCGCTGGCGGCGGCGTTCACCAGCTGACGTTCGCAACCGGCAGGATGAGATCCTGCACTCAATCGCATCTTCCAACGAGGATTGAATGTCATGACTATTCACGCAATCTGCATTCACGCCACCGGTGGCCCGGAGGTCTTGAAGTACGAAGCGGTCGAGGTCGGCGCGCCCGGCCCGGGCGAGGCGCGCGTGCGCCACGCGGCAATCGGCGTCAACTACGTCGACACCTACAATCGCAGCGGGCTCTATGCGCTTGCGCTGCCTTCGGGGCTCGGCAGCGAGGCCGCGGGGGTCGTCGAAGCGGTGGGCGCAGGCGTGGATTTCGTCAAGCCGGGCGACCGCGTCGCCTATTGCGTCGGCCCGCAGGGCGCCTATTCGCAGGAGCGCGTGATGCCGGCCGACCGACTGGTCAAGCTGCCCGATGGCATCGACGACCGAAGCGCGGCGGCGATGATGCTGAAAGGCCTGACTGTGCAATACCTCTTTCGCCAGACCCGCCCGCTCGCGAGTGGCGACACGATCCTGTTTCATGCGGCGGCGGGTGGCGTCGGGCTGATCGCCTGCCAATGGGCGAGGGCGCTGGGCGTGACGATGATCGGCACCGTCGGGTCCGATGAAAAGGCGGCGCTGGCGAAGGCCAACGGCTGCACGCACACGATCGTCTATACACGGGAGAATTTCGTCGATCGGGTGAAGGAAATCACCGGTGGCAAAGGGGTGCCGGTGGTTTACGACTCGATCGGCAAGGATACGTTTCCGGCGTCGCTCGACTGCCTTTCGCCGCGCGGCCTGTTCGTGAGCTTCGGGGCGGCCTCGGGGCCGATCCCTGCATTCAACCTCGGCATGCTCGCGCCGAAGGGTTCGCTGTATGTGACACGGCCAACGCTGTTCACCTACGCGGCACGGCGCGCCGACATGCTGGCGATGTCCGACGATCTGTTCGCGCTGGTGCTGGCAGGCAAGATCGAGTCCGCGCCGCGGCAAACCTTCGCGCTGAAGGACGCCGCCGACGCTCATCGCGCGCTCGAATCGCGCAAGACCACCGGCGCGACAGTGCTGATTCCCTGACCGGCGAAGCCGTTCCTGTTCCGCGCGGCGGCGGGTATCGTCGCTTGCGAGCGCGACCTGCGCGGCCGGTCGCGTCAGCGCGCGGCGTTGATCAGGTCTCGGGCCTCGTCCGCGAACATCGATGCGGGCACGCCCATCGGGCCGACACCTCGCGCGGTGAGCGAATCGGCGGCGGCGCCATGCGCGCACACGGCGATGCGCAGCGCGGTCGTGGCGTCGATGCGTTGCGCGAGCAGCGCTCCCGTCATGCCGGACAGCACGTCGCCGGTCCCGGCGGCGGCGAGTGCGGGATTGCCGCTCGCGTTGATGTCGAAGCTGCCGTCGGGATGCGCGAGCACGCTGCCCGCCCCCTTGATCACGACATGCGCGTTGCATGCTCGCGCGAGCGCGTGCGCTGCCCCCAGCCGGTCGCGTTGCACGCCGGCGACATCGGTGCCCAGGAGGCGCGCCGCTTCTGCGGGATGTGGCGTGAGGATGGTCGCGCCTTCGCGCACGCGAAGCGCCTCCCGCAGCGATGGGTGAGCTGCCGCCAGGTTGAGCGCATCGGCGTCGAGCAGCAGCGGCCACGCGGAGGCGATGGCGCGCGCCACCAGCGCGCGGGCGGTGTCGCCGGTCCCCAGTCCGGGACCAATCACCATCGCGTCTACCTCGCCGAATACGTCGTCCGCGCTGCGCAGCATCAGCTCGGGCGACGTGAAGTCGACGGCGGGGTGGTCCGCGGCGGCGAATCCGACGAGCACCTTGCCAGCACCCAGCCGCATCCCCGCACGCGCAGCGAGCAATGCTGCGCCCAGCATGCCCTGCGCGCCACCGACGATCGCAAGCGTGCCGAACGTTCCCTTGTGCACGTTGCGCGCGCGACGATGCAGCGTTTCCGGCAGTTGCGCGGCGACCAGCGGCCAGCGCAGCAGGTGACCCTGCGAGCCCGCTGCATCGAACGCGACGTCGAGCGGATGCACGGATACCTCGCCGCACAGTTCGGGGCCGCTGCCGGTGAGCATGCCCGGCTTGAGGGCAAAGAACGTTGCAGTCGCGCGCGCACGGATCGCCGGCGCAGCGGCGATGCCGGTATCGGCGTTGAGTCCGGTGGGAACGTCCAGCGCGAGGATGGGCGCACCGCTTGCGTTTGCCCACTCGACCAGATGCGCATGCCGCGCGGCGAGCTTTCGCGCGAGCCCGATGCCGAACAGCGCGTCGACGATGAGCGCCGGCCGCGTCGATGGCGGATCGGTGGCCGTATGGCCGCCCTGCGCGGCAAGCCGCTTCCACGCGTCGGCGGCGTCCGCGGGCAATTGGTCAGCCTCGTCGCGAAACACCACCGTGACGTCGTAATAGGATTCGCGCAGCAGCCGCGCGACGACCAATCCATCGCCACCGTTGTTGCCCGGACCCGCGAGTATGACGACCGAGCCGCAGCGCTCGCCCGCCAATTCGCTTGCGACGGCGCTGGCCGCGGCGCCGGCGCGTTCCATCAGCGGCGCGGCGTGCGCCGATTTCTCGATCGCCCGCACGTCGGCCACGCGCAATACCGGGGGAAGGCTCGGGTCCATCGGCACGATTATAGGCATCCATCTAGGGCGCGCAGACGTCGGGGACGGCGCCCCGGGAGGTGTAGACTTCGCCTCCTTTGCGAAGGAGGGCCCATGCCACAAGCCAAAGCCCGCGACAGCGTTCGCGTCGAACACGATCTGCTCGGCGAACGCGACATCCCGGCCAATGCGTACTGGGGTGTACACACGCTGCGCGCGATCGAGAATTTTCCCATTACCGGCACGACCATCGGGTTGTGGCCCGAACTGATTCGTGCACTGGCGCTTGTCAAGCACGCCGCGGCGCAGACCAATTTCGAGCTCGGCGAGCTCGACGAAGGTAAGGCGAAGCTGATCATGTCCGCGTGCGATGAAATCGCCAAGGGCGCGCTGCACGACCAGTTCGTCGTCGACCAGATCCAGGGCGGCGCCGGCACGTCGACCAACATGAACGCCAACGAGGTGATCGCCAATCGCGCGCTCGAGCTCGCGGGACGGCCCAGGGGCGACTATGCGTTCCTGCACCCGATCGAGCACGTCAACATGAGCCAGAGCACCAACGACGTCTATCCGACGGCGTTGAAGGTGGCGCTGCGCTTCGCTTCGGCCGAGCTGTGGACCGGCATGGACGAGTTGAAGGGCGCCTTCGCCGCCAAGTCGATGGAATTCGAGAACCTTCTGAAGATCGGCCGCACGCAGCTGCAGGACGCGGTGCCGATGACGCTGGGCCAGGAGTTCTCGACGTTTGCGGTGATGCTCGGCGAAGACCAGCAGCGACTCGTCGAAGCCGGCGCGCTGATCGAGGAAATCAACCTGGGCGCGACGGCGATCGGCACGGGGATCAACACCCATCCGGGCTATGCGCCGCTGGTGTGCCGGCACCTGGTCACGCTTTCGGGCATCCAGGTCAAGACCGCCGAGAACCTGATCGAGGCGACCCAGGACTGCGGCGCTTTCGTACAGCTCTCGGGCGTGCTGAAGCGAATCGCGGTCAAGCTGTCGAAGACCTGCAACGACCTGCGTTTGCTGTCGTCGGGGCCGCGCGCCGGCCTTGGCGAGATCAACTTGCCGCCGGTGCAGGCGGGAAGCTCGATCATGCCCGGCAAGATCAACCCGGTGATTCCCGAGATGGTCAACCAAGTGGCCTTCGAGGTGATCGGCAACGACATGACGGTCACGATGGCGGCGGAAGGCGGACAACTGCAGCTCAATGCGTTCGAGCCGATCATTGCGTACAGCTTGTTTCGCAGCATCCATCACCTGCGCCAGGCTTGCGTGGTGCTCGCGCGGCAATGCGTCGTCGGCATCACCGCGAACGAAGCGCATCTCGCCGAAACGGTGCGCAACACGATCGGCATCGTCACCGCGCTGAATCCATACATCGGTTACGAAAAGAGCTCGGCGCTGGCGCGCGAGGCGCATGCGACGGGCCGCGGCGTCTACGAGCTCGTGCTGGAAAAGCAGTGGCTGACCAAGGAAGATCTCGATCGAATCCTGTCGCCCGCCAACCTGACGCAGCCGCGTGCCCAGGTACGCGGATGATGCGCGGCCGGCGGATCGAGCGCACGACGGGTGGAACAGCGCGTGGCCCGTGCGCATTCCCGCCACGGCATAGTCCGTTCCTGGCATCTTTCCCTTTGCCAGCGTCGAACGTACAATCCGCCGGTCAGGCCATTGCAGCCTTTGCCGGCGTTGTCAAGCCGACCCGGCGCGACTGGCTCGATTTCGCGCAAGTTTCCAATCTTGGGAGGTATGTTTGATGCGTTATTCCCGTATTGCACTCGCGGTCGCGGTATCCGCATGCATGGCTGCGCCGGCATTCGCGCAGGGCCTGACCGGCACGCTCAAGAAGATCGCCGACAGCGGCCAGATCACCATCGGCCATCGCGACTCGTCGATTCCGTTTTCCTACTACGACGACAAGCAGAACGTCGTCGGCTATGCGATGGACATCTGCATGAAGGCGGTCGACGCCGTCAAGGCCGAGCTGAAGATGCCCAATCTCAAGGTCGTGCTGAATCCCGTGACCTCGGCGACGCGGATTCCGCTGATCGCCAACGGCACGATCGACCTCGAATGCGGCTCGACGACCAACAACATCGACCGTCAGAAGCAGGTCGGCTTCACCAACACTTATTTCGTCACCGCCAATCGTTACGTCGCCAAGAAATCGTCGAAGGTCAAGACGCTCAACGACCTGAAGGGCAAGACCGTGGTGTCGACGTCGGGCACGACCAACATCAAGTGGCTGACCGAGGAAAACGGCAAGCAGAACCTGGGCATGAGCATCATTCCCGCGAAGGACCATGCCGAAGCGTTCCTGATGGTCGAGACCGGACGTGCCGAAGCGTTCTTCATGGACGACATCCTGCTGTATAGTCTGGTTGCCAGCTCGAAGGCACCGGGAGACTATGAAATCGGCAGCGAAGCGTACAGCGTCGAGCCGTACGGTCCGATGATGCCGAGGGAAGATCCGGCGTTCGCCAAAGTGATCAACACCGCCACCGCCAATCTCTACAAGAGCGGGCAGATCGCCGCGATCTACGACAAGTGGTTCCTGAAGCCGATTCCGCCGAAGGGCATCACGCTCAACGTGCCGATGAGCCCGCAGTTGAAGAGAGTGCTGGCCAACCCGACCAACAGCGGCGACCCGGCTGAATACAAATAAGCGGTTCATTGACCGCGCGCACGCGAACGGGGAGCCACGGCTCCCCGTTTTTTTGCTAGAGTGCGTCGGTCGCACCTCCGGTTCCCGTCTTAAGAGAGACCTATGAACTACAACTGGAACTGGGGCATCTTCTGGGAAATCTCCGCGGACGCGAAGAACACGTGGATGATGACCCTCGTCCATGGTCTCGGCTGGACGCTCGCGACGGCCTTGTGCGCCGGCATCATTGCGCTAGTCATCGGTTCGATCGTCGGCGTATTGCGCACCACGCCCAATCGATGGGCGGTGCGCCTCGGCAACGCGTACGTCGAGCTGTTCCGCAACATCCCGCTGCTGGTGCAATTGTTCCTGTGGTTCTTCGTGCTGCCCGAGGTGCTGCCGAAGGCGGCCGGCGACGCGATCAAGGCGATGCCGCCGCCGTGGGCGTCGTTCGTTCCGGCGGTGATCGGCCTTGGCCTCTTCACTTCGGCGCGCATTTCCGAACAGGTACGCGCCGGCATCCAGGCGCTGCCGCGCGGACAGTCGATGGCAGGCACCGCGATGGGCCTCACGCTGCCGCAGGTCTATCGCTACGTGCTGTTGCCGATGGCGTTTCGCATCATCATGCCTCCGCTGACGTCCGAAACCATGAACCTGATCAAGAACACATCGGTCGCGCTGACGATAGGTCTCATCGAGCTCACCGCTGCCGCGCGGTCGATGCAGGAGTTCACGTTCCAGGTGTTCGAGGCCTTCACGGCGGCGACCGTCATCTACATAGTCGTCAACCTGATCGTCGTCAACGTGATGCGGTACGTGGAAAAGCACGTGTCGGTGCCGGGCTTCATCGGTCCGCAGGTCGCCGGCGGAGCGCACTGACGTGGGCGCGTTCGACTGGGGCGTCATCGAGCGCTCGCTGCCGTATCTCTTTCGCGAGGGAATGACCTTCACGCTGACGCTGACCGGTCTCGCGGCGGTCGGCGGCATCTTCTTCGGCACGGTCCTGGCGATGATGCGCTTGTCGTCGCACCGCTGGCTGTCGCTGCCGGCCACCGCCTATGTGAACCTGATGCGGTCGATCCCGCTGCTGCTGGTGATCTTCTGGTTCTACTTCCTGGTGCCTTACATCGGCGCGTGGATCACCGGCGCCAGCCGGCCGGTCCAGGTGGGCGCGTTCGCGTCGTCGGTGATCACCTTCATGATGTTCGAGGCCGCGTACTACTCGGAGATCATGCGCGCCGGCATCCAGTCGATCTCGCGCGGGCAGGTGTGGGCGGGCTACGCGCTCGGCCTCAACTACTGGCAGTCGATGAAGGAGATCGTGCTGCCGCAGGCCTTTCGCAACATGCTGCCGATCCTGCTGACGCAGACGATCATCCTGTTCCAGGACACCTCGCTGGTCTACGTGCTGTCGATCACCGACTTCCTGGGCGCCGCGTCGAAGATCGCGCAGCGCGATGGACGGCTGGTCGAGATGTACACGTTCGCCGCCGTGGTGTATTTCATCATCAGCTTCGCGCTGTCGTACGCGGTGAAGCATTTGCAAAAGCGCATCGCGATCGTTCGCTAGGACGCGCGCCGCATTCATGTTCCGGAGTCCGAAGCCATGCCGATGATCGAAGTCAACGACGTATCCAAGTGGTACGGCGATTTCCAGGTGCTGACCAACTGCACCACCAGCGTCGACAAGGGCGAAGTGGTCGTGGTCTGCGGTCCCTCGGGGTCGGGAAAATCGACGCTGATCAAGACCGTCAACGCGCTCGAGCCGTTCCAGAAGGGCAAGATCACCGTCGACGGCGTCGTCGTCAACGATCCCAAGACAAACCTGCCGAAACTTCGCGCGCGCGTCGGCATGGTGTTCCAGCACTTCGAACTTTTTCCGCACCTGAGCGTGCGCGAGAACCTGACAATCGCGCAGGTGAAGGTGCTGAACCGGCCGATGGACGAGGCGATGCGCGTCGGCCTCAAGATCCTCGACCGCGTCGGGCTGCTCGCGCACAAGGACAAGTTTCCCGGCCAGCTCTCGGGCGGCCAGCAGCAGCGCGTCGCCATCGCGCGCGCGCTGGCGATGGACCCCATCTGCATGCTGTTCGACGAACCCACGTCCGCGCTCGATCCCGAAATGATCAACGAAGTACTCGACGTCATGGTGCAGCTCGCCAAGGAAGGCATGACGATGATGGTCGTGACCCACGAAATGGGCTTCGCCAACAAGGTCGCCAACCGCGTGATCTTCATGGACAAGGGCCTGATCGTCGAAGACGCGACCAAGGACGATTTCTTCGGCAAGCCGCGCTCGGAGCGGGCGCAACAGTTCCTCGCGAAGATTCTGCATCACTGATCGCTTTCCCGAGCCGGCGCCGCCGGGCGGCGCTTGCGTGAACGCCCGGCTTCTGGTCCACTGCCGCGCATGCTGAGCGCCGACGACGCCAAGGCCCTCGAAGCGCGCATCCGTTCGCTGGAGCAGCGCACCGGAGCGCAGGTCGTGGTCGCGCTGGTCAACCGTGCCGCTCGCTTCCATGGATTGCGCTGGCGTGCGTTCGCGCTGGGCGCAACGCTGGGCGCGATGGCCACGGTCGCCACCGACATCCTGCGTCCCGACTGGACGTCGTCGCACACGGTCATCCTGGCGACACTGGTCATCCTGGGTTGCGGAGTCTCGTTCGCGGTGCTGGCGTCTTATTGGCCCGCGTTCGAGAGGCTGTTCCTGCAGCGTTCCCGCGCACAGGACGGCATTCACCAGCGCGCCGTCGCGCTGTTCCTCGACCGCGAGCTGTTTCGCACGCCTGGGCGCAATGCGGTGCTGCTGCTTGCCGGCCGGTTCGAGCGCGCGGTTGCGGTGCTCGGCGACACCGCCTATCGCGATCGCGTCGACGCCGCCGGGTGGCAGAGCGTGGCCGACGCGACCACCGCGGGCATGCGCGGAGGCGACGCGCGCGCAGCGATCGTCGCCGGACTCGCCGCACTGGAATCGCTGCTGACGGCCAGCGGATTCTCCGCAGGCGCCGCGCGCGGCGACGACTTGCCGGATGCGCCGATCGAACTCGGTGACGCGACTTGAAGGGGCGCGCGACACGCTCGTGGCGGCGCATGGGCGGATTGCTCGCGCTCGCCTGCGGCCTATGGACCTGTGCCGTCGATGCGACCGATGTGCCGTACCTGACCGGACGCGTGGTCGACAATGCCGAGATCCTCACGCCTGCGACGCGGAGCGCCGTAGAAGCGCTGCTCAAGGCGCACGAAGACAAGACCAGCGACCAGATCGCCGTACTGACCACGCATTCGCTTGGCGGCGACAGCATCGAGCAATACGCGCAGGACGTGTTCAAGGCCTGGAGACTCGGACAGAAGGACAAGGACAACGGCATCCTGATGGTGGTCGCGCCCAGCGAGCACAAGATGCGCATCGAGGTCGGCTATGGGCTCGAGGGCCCGATGCCCGACGTGATCGCCGCACGCATCATCCGCGACATCATGACGCCGGCGTTCAAGGGCAACGATTTCGACGGCGGCGTGCAGAAAGGCGCCGAGGCGATCGTCGCGCAGCTCGAGGGGCGTGGCGATGCGCTCGGCCTGTCGTCGAAGGTCGCCGACGCGCCGGCGCACTTCGCCACGGTGACGTCGATGAGTCCCGACATGAGCTGGCAAATGCGCATCCTGCTTGGCTGCTTCATATTCGGCGTAATCGGATTGTTCACCGTGCTCGGCGTGGTCACGCCGGGAATGGGCTGGTTCCTGTATTTCTTCCTGATCCCGTTCTGGGCCATGTTCCCGCTGGTCATCATCGGTCCCACGCTGACGCTGTACGTGCTGGGCACCTATCTCGTAGGCTTTCCGATCGCGAAGCTAATAGCAAGCCGTCGGCCGGGGTACGCCAAGGCGGAGGCCGACCTGAAGAAGAACGGCACCGCCAATTTCAACGGCTGGGTAATCTCCTCGGGAGGATCGTCGGGGGGCGGCGGATCGTCGGGGGGCGGCGGTTTTTCCGGCGGAGGCGGCAGCTCCGGCGGCGGCGGGGCATCGGGAAGCTGGTAACGCGAGCAACAGCGGGCTCGCGTCCAGCACGCACACCGCGCCGGCGCGGCACTCGCATTGCGCCGGCGCCGCACGCAGCGCCACCCGCCGTGCATGTCGCGCGAAGTTTGCTAGAGTTGCCGCCATGCGCATCGAAAACGACGTCAAGCTCGACTTCAAGGATGTCCTGATCCGTCCCAAGCGCTCGACATTGACGACGCGCTCCGATGTCGACATCTCCCGCGAATTCCGCTTTCGCCACACAGGCACGCAGTACACGGGAATCCCCGTCGTCGCGTCGAACATGGACGCCACCGGCACCTTCGCGATGGCGCGTTCGCTCGACGCCCACCGCATGTCGACTGCACTGCACAAGTACTACGACGTCGACGAGTACGTCGCGTTCTTCCAGGGGCTGGCGCGCAAGAGCGCGGCATTCTACTCGCTGGGCATCGCGCGCGCCGACGAGGACAAGCTCGATGCGGTGATGTCGCTCGCCGGCGCCGGCGTCGACAGTACGATCGTCTACGCGTGCATCGACGTCGCCAACGGCTACACCGAAGGGTTCGCCAAGTTCGTGGCGAAGATCCGCGGGCGCTATCCGCATCTGGTGATCATGGCCGGCAATGTCTGCACCGGCGAAATGACTGAAGAGCTGATCCTCGCCGGTGCCGACATCGTCAAGGTGGGCATCGGCCCGGGCTCTGTCTGCACGACGCGCAACATCACCGGCGTGGGTTATCCGCAACTGTCGGCGATCATCGAATGCGCGGACGCGGCGCACGGCCTCGAAGGCCACATCTGCGCCGACGGCGGCTGCACGACGCCGGGGGACGTCGCCAAGGCGTTCGGCGGCGGCGCGGATTTCGTGATGCTGGGCGGCATGCTCGCGGGTCACGACGAGTCGGGCGGCGAGCGCCTCGAGCGCGACGGCCGTATGATGCGCCGCTTCTACGGAATGTCGAGTCGCGCCGCGATGGACAAGCATGCAGGCGGCGTCGCCAAGTACCGGGCGGCGGAAGGCAAGGAAGTGTGGCTGCCCGATCGCGGGCCGGTGGATGCGACCGCGCAGGAAATCCTGGGCGGCGTGCGCTCGGCCTGCACCTACGTCGGCGCGCGGCGCCTGCGCGAATTCTCCAAGCGAACGACGTTCGTGCGCGTCACGCAGCAGTTGAACGAGGTATTCGGCAAGGTCTGATCGGTGACGCGGCCACCCGCGCGACAAGGGCGGCCGCTCGCGCGACGCAAGGCGGCCATTCGCCCGGCATAGGGCGGCCATTCGCCCGGTATAGGGCGGCCATTCGCGCGGCGTATAATCCGGCCTCCTTTCGTACCGCCTCGGGCGCGATGGCAGACCTACTTTCGCTGGACGGTTCACCGGCGCTTTCGCCGTATCGCATCGCCAAGCTCAAAGCCGCCTTCGACGCCCTCCGACCGGCGAACGGCATCGCCACGATTTCCGCCGCATTCCGTCATTTCGTCGACGTCGATGGTGCGCTCGACGCCGGTGCGCGCGCAATTCTCGACAAGCTCCTGACCTACGGTCCTCGCGTGGTCGCCGACGACGCGCGCGCGACGTTGCTGCTGGTGACGCCGCGACCGGGAACGATCTCGCCGTGGTCCTCGAAGGCCACCGACATCGCACGCAACTGCGGGCTTGCCAGTGTGCGGCGCATCGAGCGCGGCGTGGCGTTTCGCGTGACCGTGCGCGGCGGCGGTGCGCTCGGCGCCGCGGACCGCGACGCGTTGCTGCCGCTGATCCACGACCGGATGACCGAAAGTGTCGGCGACAGCGACGCCTTCGCCGCGCAATTGTTCACGCAGGTTGCGCCAAGGCCGAAGGGCACGATTGCGCTGCTGGCGCGCGGCCGTGCGGCGCTCGCCGAGGCCAACGAAACGCTCGGCCTCGCGCTCACGGATGACGAGATCGACTATCTCGACGTCAGTTTTCGTGGGCTTGGGCGCGATCCCAGCGACGTCGAGCTGATGATGTTCGCGCAGGCCAATTCCGAGCACTGCCGGCACAAGATCTTCAACGCACAATGGGTGATCGACGGCGCACCGCAGCATCGCAGCCTGTTCGCGATGATTCGCGCCACGCATGCGGCGCATCCGGCGGGCACCGTGGTCGCGTATTCGGACAACTCGTCGGTGATCGAAGGCGGCGAGCCGACGCGCTTCTACCCGCGCGAGCATGGCCGCTACGCCGGCGCGCGCGAGCGCACGCACATCCTGATGAAGGTCGAGACGCACAATCATCCGACCGCAATCGCGCCGTTTCCGGGCGCGGCGACCGGCTCGGGCGGCGAAATTCGCGACGAGGGCGCGACGGGAATCGGCGCCAAGCCGAAGGCGGGCCTCGTCGGTTTCAGCGTGTCGCACCTGCGCATTCCGTCGCTGCCGCAGCCGTGGGAGGCGACCTGCGGCAAGCCGGATCGCATCGCCTCGGCGCTCGCGATCATGCTCGACGGGCCGATCGGCGCAGCGTCCTTCAACAACGAATTCGGCCGTCCCAACCTGAATGGGTATTTCCGCACGTTCGAGCACGCGTTTCGCTACACGCAAGTCGGCAGCGACAAGCAGGGCGGCGGTGGCATTGACAAGCAGCGCGGTGGCAGCGACAAGCAACGCAGTGCCAGCGACGGCAACCATGTTTCGCGCTGCGAATGGCGCGGCTATCACAAGCCGATCATGATCGCCGGCGGCGTCGGCAACATCCGCGCGTCTCACGCGCACAAGAAGCCGCTCGCCGAAGGCGCACTGCTGATCCAGATCGGCGGGCCGGGACTGCTGATCGGCATGGGCGGCGGAGCTGCCTCGTCAATGGCGACGGGGAGCAACACGCCCGATCTCGACTTCGACTCGGTGCAGCGCGGCAATGCCGAGATGGAGCGCCGTGCGCAGGAAGTCATCGACAGGTGCTGGCAGCTTGGCGAGCACAACCCCATCCTTTCGATTCACGACGTGGGTGCGGGCGGCTTGTCCAATGCATTGCCCGAGCTGGTGCAAGGCGGTGGTGCAGGCGGCCGCTTCGACCTGCGCGCGATTCCATCTGAAGAACCGGGAATGGCGCCGCGCGAAATCTGGTGCAACGAAGCGCAGGAACGCTACGTGCTGGCAATCGCACCGGAAGACCTGCCGCGCTTCACCGCGCTCGCGCAGCGGGAGCGCTGTCCGTTCGCGGTGGTCGGCCGCGCCACCGCCGCGCCAGTGCTGCAAGTGAGCGACGCGCGATTCGACGACATGCCGGTCGACGTGCCGCTCGACGTGATTCTCGGCAAGCCACCGAAGATGCTGCGCGACGCGCAACACGAGGCGAGAATGCTTGCGCCGCTCGACCTGGCCGGCGTGACGCTGGCCGGCGCGCTGTCGCGCGTGCTGCAATTGCCCGCGGTGGCGGACAAGACGTTCCTGGTGACGATCGGCGATCGCACCGTCGGTGGACTGTGCGCACGCGATCCGATGGTCGGTCGATGGCAGGTCCCGGTGGCCGATTGCGCGGTGACGCTCGCCGATTTCGACGGCTACGCCGGCGAGGCGATGGCGATGGGCGAGCGCACGCCGCTGGCGCTGATCGACGCGCCCGCCTCGGGGCGGATGGCCGTCGGTGAGGCGATCACCAACATCGCGGCGGCATCGATCGCGCGATTGGGTGACATCAAGCTGTCGGCGAACTGGATGGCCAGCGCTGGCCATCCCGGCGAAGACGCCGCACTGTACGACACCGTGCGTGCCGTCAGCGAATTGTGCATCGCGATGGGCGTGAGCATCCCGGTCGGCAAGGACTCGATGTCGATGCGCACGACCTGGCGCGACGCAGAAGGCGAGCACGCGGTGACGGCGCCGGTGTCGCTGGTGGTGTCGGCCTTCGCGCCGTCGACCGACGCACGCGACTGCCTGACGCCATTGCTGCGCGACGACGTCGGCCAAGGCTTGCGCGACACCTGCCTCGTGCATATCGACATCGCCAACGGACGGCGGCGCTTGGGCGGCTCGGCGCTTGCGCAAGTGCATGCGCAACTCGGCAACGACGCGCCTGACGTCGACGATGCTGCGTCGCTCGCGGCATTCTTCGCGCTCGTTCGCGGCCTCGCCGCCGACGGCGCGTTGCTCGCCTATCACGACATCGGCGATGGTGGCGTGATCGTCACGCTGCTGGAGATGGCTTTCGCGACGCGATGTGGACTCGACGTCGATGCCGGAGATGCCGACGGAGTTGGAGATGCAGACGGATACGCGTTGGCAGAGCTGTTCGCCGAGGAGCTGGGCGCGGTGGTGCAGGTTCGCTCGGCGGACGCTGTCCGGATCATAGCTGCGGCGCGCGCGTGCGGGCTCGCGGCACGCTCGATCGCGCAACCCGTTCCGGGCGAGCGCGTGCTCGTGCGAGGCGCGGGACGCACGCTGCTCGACGCCATGCGAAGCGACCTGCATCGGCAATGGTCGTCGACGACGCACGCGCTGCAAAAAATGCGCGACAACCCCGCGGTCGCAAACGAGGAATTCTCGCGCATCGGCGATGACTCCGATCGTGGGCTCGCGGTGGCGTTGACGTTCGACCCCGCCGAGGACGTCGCCGCGCCGTTCATCGCCAGCGGCGCGCGCCCGGCGGTGGCGATTTTGCGCGAGCAGGGCGTCAATGGCCAGACCGAGTTGGCGGCGGCATTCGACCGCGCGGGGTTCGACGCGTTCGACGTGCACATGAGCGACCTCGCGTCAGGGCGCCGCTCGCTCGCGCAATTCGCGGGCTTCGCGGCCGGTGGGGGATTTTCGTATGGCGACGTGCTGGGCGGGGGCGCCGGTTGGGCGAAGTCCATCCTGTTCAATGCGCGCCTGCGCGACGACTTTGCGCGGTTCTTCGACCGTGCCGGCACCTTCGCCGCGGGCATTTGCAACGGGTGCCAGATGATGGGCAACCTGCGCGGACTCATTCCCGGGGCCGGGCATTGGCCGCTGTTCGTGCGCAACGCGTCCGAGCAGTTCGAGGCGCGCCTCGTCAGCGTGGAAATCGCCGATACGCCGTCGCTGTTCCTGCAAGGCATGGAAGGCAGTCGCATCCCGGTGGTGCTGGCGCATGGCGAAGGTCTGGCGCAATTCGACGACGCGGCCGCACTCGCCGCCGCGCAGCCGCATGTCGCGATGCGCTTCGTCGATTCGCAAGGGCATGCGACCGAGCGCTACCCGTTCAATCCCAATGGCTCGCCGCAGGGAATCACCGGACTTACCACCGCCGACGGCCGCTTCACGATCCTGATGCCGCATCCCGAGCGGGTCTGGCGCAGCGTGCAGATGTCGTGGCATCCGCGCGGCTGGGGCGATGCGTCGCCGTGGCTGCGAATGTTTCGCAACGCGCGAGTGGCACTCGGCTGATCAATCGCGCCAAGGACATCCCATGCAACTGACGGTCTATGCGATCAACGGCGTGACCCCGGTCGTCGACCCGTCGGCGTTCGTGCATCCCAGTGCGGTGCTGATCGGCGACGTGATCGTCGCGGCGAACTGCTATATCGGACCCTGCGCGGCATTGCGCGGCGACTTCGGCCGCATCGAGGTCCGCGCCGGCGCCAACCTGCAGGACACGTGCGTGATGCACGGCTTCCCCGGCACCGATACGATCGTCGAAGAGGACGGCCACATCGGGCATGGCGCCGTGCTGCACGGCTGCATCGTGCGGCGCAATGCGCTGGTCGGCATGAACGCCGTGATCAACGACAACGCGATCATCGGCGAATCGGCGATCGTCGCTGCGATGGCGTTCGTCAAGGCCGGCATGGAAGTGCCGGCGAGAACGCTGGCTGCCGGGATGCCCGCACGGGTGGTGCGCGAGCTGACGGCCCAGGAGCTGGCCTGGAAGGTGGAGGGCACGCAAAGCTATCAGGAGCTGGCGCGGCGTTCCGCGGTCACGATGCGCGCGGTCGCTCCGCTGGCCGCGGTCGAAGCAGATCGCAGGCGCATCGAAGTCGCGGACCTGCTGCCGCTTTCCACGCTGAAAAAGCGCGAGCGCTGACACGTTCGCCCGGGTGGGCGGCGGCGCCTCCCCCGGTGCTTTGCCCCTGTCAAACCGCTGCCGATCCGTCATGGACTGAGGCATCCAATTGGTGCATCGTGTAGCGGACAGGATGGCGTCCACATTGGGCGCGCGCCCTGTCGCGCCTCCGGCCAGGAGTGCGCAACGCACGTCAAATCACTGCTGGAGGGCCGATGGCGACCAATTTGCTGGACACGGTGAAGCAGGCATTGCCACCTGATTTCGCCGACGAGGCGGGCAGCCTGCTGGGCGAACCCGGCGCGACCACGGGCAGCGCCTTGGCAATGCTGATACCCGCGGCGCTCGCGATGCTCGTGCAGAAGGGCTCGTCGTCCACAGGGGCGCAAACGGTGATGGCCATGCTCGACCATCCGGGCGTCGACACCGCCGCGCTGGGCAATCTCGGCAGCCTGTTCGGCGGCGGTGGCACGCAAGCGACTGCGCTTATCGGTCAGGGGTCGTCTATGGCGTCATCGCTCTTCGGCGACAAGGAGAGCGCGCTGGCGAGCACGCTGGCGGCGAGCGCGGGCATGCGCAGCCCGCAATCGGCCAGCAGCCTGGTCGCGCTGGTCGTGCCGATCGTGCTGGGTGTCATCAAGCGCTTCGTCGCATCGTCCGGGACTGGCGTCAGCGGGCTCGCAACCTTGCTAGCGGCACAAGGGCCTGCGCTGCAGGGCGCGCTGGACAGCCGCCTCAGGAGCGCGATGGGATTCGCCAGCCCGGCGGCGATGTTGGGCCCGCTGGCGACCCGCGCGGCGGAAGCGACGCAAGCCACCGCGATGGCCGCAGCGCGCTCCTCCGGTGCGCCAGACGCCGCCGTCGACGGCAGCAGCTCGTCGATCGGGCGCTGGTGGCCGTGGATCCTGGCGGCGATTGTCGTGCTGTTCCTGTTGAGCCGGTGCATGGGTGCGGACAAGGCGGTGCAAAGGAGCGCCGATAGCACGCCGGTGCCCCCGCCGGTGAGTTCACCCACGCCAGGACCCACACCCGCGCCGGCGCCCGTAACTGCGCCGGACAACGCGGCTCCGGCGATGCCGACGGCACTGCCCGCCAAGGTTTATTTCGACGTTGGCCAGACCGCGCTGAGTGACAGCGGCAAGTCGGTGGCGGCCGCGGTGGCCGACCTGGTGAAGAAGGACGGCGGCAAGGTGGACATCACCGGCTATGCCGATTCCAGCGGCAACCCTGCGCAGAATGCCGAGCTCGCGAAGAACCGCGCGCTGGCGGTGCGGGACGTGCTGATCGCCAACGGCGTGCCCGAGGCGTCGGTCGCCATGAAGCCGCCGGCGAGCTTTTCGGGCTCGGGCGGCGACGCCGAAGCGCGGCGCGTGGAGGTGACGAAAGCGCAGTGACGAAAGCGCAGTGACGATAGCGCAGTGACGATAGCGC
>JBEPUI010000011.1:0-74985 GCA_041691615.1 Pseudomonadota bacterium | reverse complement strand
TCCCTGGTTCGAGCCCAGGTCGGGGAGCCAATGTAGCGCTGCGCTGCTTGATAGTCGACAGCGGCAGCTTCGACGTCGGTGAAATATTCTCTGCGGCGCCGGCAAGCGTACCTGAACCAACCACGCTGATGCTGTTCGCGGCCGCGCTGGCTGGCCTTGGTTTGAGTCGCTGCCGTAAAATTTAGCGCGCCGGACTCACCCTGTTGCAAGCAAGGCGAATCGCCAGAGGAACGCAATTGAATGTTGCGCTGGACTACTGCGCCGTTGTCCCCCTGGTGCGGCCGCTCGATGACCGCGGCCGGAAGCGCGGACCGCTGTGCTTCCATCGCTGCGATGCCCGCTAGCGGGATGTCGCGTTCGGTCGGCATCGCGCAATTGCATAACGGAGTTCAGCGAAACGCCCGAAAGGCCAAGCGGCAACTGCCTTAAATCACCCGTTCTGCAGGTTTTGCTTCTTAAGCGTCCGTGGGTTCAAAACTTTTGACACGCCCGGCAGGATTTTCGCCGAGCCGCCGCAACCTTTTCCACTCACGGCGCCTCACTTAGCCACGTCAGCGCGTTGAGCGCAGGAGCGTACCCGCTGTACGGCGAGGTCTGGATAATCGCTTCGCACACTTCGTCGACCGTCAGTCCGACGTTTTTCGCCGACTGCCCAAACTTCCTGAGCTGATCCTCGAGTTGCAAAGCCGTGAATCCCGCGAGCGAAACCATCGCCCGCTGCCGGAGTTCGAGTCCCGGTCGATGCCAGATCTCGCCGTAGCCATAGGGAATGGTCATTGGGTAGAGGCGGCTCGTGAAGTGGTTTTCAGGGGCCGCGTAGCCTTGCGTACCGCGCTCGCCGTGCAGCTTCGCCATCAACTCACGACCGCGCCGGTCGAGGTCCTCGAGCGACAGCGCGCCAGTGGCAGGCGCCGGCACTGCGACATTTCGGTCGCGGAAGACCGCGTCGGCGACCCCCATCGCCGCTTCCGTTGCCGCGAAACCCGCGTAGATGCCGACCTGGGCGAATATCGTAAACGGAGCGTCGGGCGGTAATCCAATGTTGAGCGCGGCGTCGACATAGCGGCGCAGCTGCGGCAACTGCTGAACGGCGCACAGTGCGGCGAGGGTACACACCATGCGGTCGTTCAATGCGAGGCCATGCCGGCTCCAGATCGCGCCGTACGTCGTCTCGGTGATGAAGTCATCGAACTCCGGGTGCGCGCTCGTCTTGATCACGGAGCCGAAAAGCCGGGCGCGCATCGCGGTACCTTGCCGACGCAGATCGTCGCGCGCGCTCATTCAAGCATCGTCATTGCAATTCTGTACTCGAGCGACCTTCATGACCAGAAATCGCGTGCAAGCAGTCAGCGAAATCATGTCGGCATTTCGGGCGATATTTCCATCGCGCCCACGCGCGTGGAATCGTTCATTCTTCGGCGACAACGGCTGGCGTTTCAGTGAGATCGGATAACCCCCATTTGGCGAATATCTGCGCGTAAGTTCCGTTCGCAATGAGCGTCTTGAGCGCAGCCTCTATCGCCCGGCCGAGTTGCGGCTGCGTCTTGGCATAGACGATGCCGGTCTCCACGTTGCCTCCCGGAGCAGGACCGCCCGGTGCCGTTTCGAGTTTGCCGCCCGAGTGTTTTGCGGCGACAGTGGCGGTCGCGTAGCCGACGCCCATTGCCTCCGCACGCCCCGATTCCACCGCGAGCATCTGCGGACCCTTGCCATCGAATACCAGCAACGTCATCTTGGGCTTGCCTTCGGTTTCGCAGCGCGTCGCATTGTCTTGCCAATAGAGAAACGGTTGCGTGCCCTTCTCTAACGCGACCGAATGGCCGCACGCGTTACCCGTGCTCACGCCGGCCGGGTTCCCCCGACGCACGACGAGCCCCTGATTGGCATGGCTATATCGTACGAAGGACACGACCTTGAGGCGCGGCTTGAGGATGCTCATCGCCGACATGCCGACATCCACGCGCCCGCCCGTCACCGACGGAATCACCGAGGCGAAGCCCATGCGCTGGATTTCTGGCTTGAGGTCCAGCACTTCGGCGATGCTGCGAAATAGGTCTACGTCGAGACCCATCTGTTCGTTCTTGTCATCGAGGAAATTGTACGGCTCGTAATCGAGTGGCATGGCCGCGACCAGCGTCCCCTTGGCGCGCACGTCCGCAGGCACGAGCTTGCGGGCGGCAAAGACCGCTGACGAAGATACATCGATCGATGCCGCCAGCGCATTACCCGCAGGGACGATCGTCGCGACGATGCTCGCGACCAGTGTGGCATCGAGCAGTCGGCGCGAGAGCGAGCGTGTGTTCATGTGTCCTCCTGAACGTCAGATTGTAAACATCGACGAGGTCCCACTTGCGATCCGTGCCTGCAAAGGCGCTACTAAATGCTCGCCAGCAACTCGTTCAGCTGAATGCTCTCGTATTCGCTTTCGCACGGCGGCCCAGTCGTGAACCAGAACGCGCCGGCGGTGAGATCGGCGATGAACGAAGCCACCGTGCATCGCGCGTACGTCGGCAACGCGTCCGGATCAGGATGCGAGCAAACGCCGTTGGGCGCATGGCGGTGGCCGCGCAGCATCGCCTTCAGCGATTCGACGCCGGGCTGTTTAGTGACGGCAAGACCATCGCGCAAGTCGGCGAGACGGGTCAAGCTGTGCGGACTTTTGGAGACGTAGGCGTCGATTGCCGCGAATGCCGGCGCGAGAAAATGATTCGCATGCGACAGTAGGCCCTGATGCGGACCGGTGGCCACGATTTCGTGCGCACCGCCGGCGATGGTCTCGAAATTCATCGCCTGTCCTGATCGATCGGCCACCAGATAGTTAGCGGATAGGGCGCGCTCGGTCGAGCCCAGGATCCGACCTGCGTCGGCCACCGATTCAGCGTCGAGAAGCGCGCGCAGCATGACGTGGTACGGCACGCCGATGTGGCCTGCATCGCGCTCGCTGACCAGCGTATTGGTGCAAAGGCCGAGACCGGCTGCATTCATGCCAATCTTTGCGAGCATGCCGGCTTCGACGATAGTCGCAAAGGATGGCTTGTCCTGCCGGTGAACGTCGACCATTACGCACACGTCGCGCGCAAACGGCACCCAATCCCAGTTTTGCCCCAGCAGCATGTGGCCATTGGCGCTGGCAGCAGGCGAGACCGCGAAAGACGTGCATTCGCCCGGCGAAATCTCGCCCTTGCCGCGAGCGGCCGCGAACATCAATTCGCTTCGGCAGTTGAGTACCAGGATCGCATCGAAGGGCACGCCAGCGCCCTCGGCGATGCCGCGCATTTCCTCCAGAGGCTCTGGGGCAAATCGCTCGATCATCGGCAGGAAGCGTCGCGCATGGACAACCGCGTCGTTCCAAGCGAGTCCTGCACGCTCCTCGAAGACCTTGCGGTATGACGCGATGCAGCGCTGCACGAGGCTCGACGCGCGAATGCCGTACCCTCGGCCGCGGGTACGCGGCGCACCTTCGACGGTGATCCGATCCATGGCTATAGGACGCGCGCTCCGCTCTTTACAACGGTGGTGTAGTCCGCTGAGGCAATGCCGCGCGGGCCCTGCGTCAATTCGGCGACGTGCGTATAGGCTGCAGAGACTCGCTGCCCAGCGACCTCGAGTGGCTTGGTCGCCGTGCGCGGCGCCTGACGCAAATAATCGACGATGGCCTTGCAAAACAAGTGCAGATCGCTTGGAAGGCGCGAAGTTATGAGGTTGCCATCGCAGACCACCGCCTGGTCGTGATACTTCCCGCCGGCATGTATCACGTCATCCTTGACGAGCGAGACGCACGTCAAATCGCGGCCGCGGGCGATGCCTGCCGAAGCAAGCACCAGTCCGGCATGACAAACTGCAGCGACCAGCGAGCCTTGATCATGCACGCCGCGGACAAAGTCGATGAGCGCTTTGTGGCGCCGCATGTTTTCAGGCGCGAATCCGCCGGGAATGACCACGGCGTCGAACATCGCGGGCTGCACGTCGGCAATCGCGACGTCAGGCTTCACCGGATAGCCAAGTTTGCTGGCGTAGGTGATCGTCGCGGCGCCGACGACGACGACATTGCAGCCTTCTTCGCGCAGTCGCATCAACGGATACCAGAGTTCGAGCTCCTGGTAGAGATTTTCGACAAGAACAGCAATCTGGGTATCGGCGAGGTTCATGGCGACAGTTCCTCCAGCAGCGCGCGCGTCATTTGCGGAACGTCATCCGTGGTTTTAGCGACGCGTGCGTCGGGGACCAGCGCGGCCGCTTGCGACGCGGCGGCAAGGCGTGCGCCGCCGCGTTGCGCGTCGCGCAGGAATTGGGCGAACGTGGCGTTGCCGGCAAGCGCCTTGACGTCTCCGCCGGGGACGATCAACGCAGCGTAGTCCTCCGCTGGCGTGTCGGCCATCGCGACATTCGGAACCACAGGATAGCCGAGCACGCTCACGGCAGCGTCGGGGCCGTCAACGCCGATCGCCACGACCTCGGCACCCATCTCGCGCATTCGCAACATTGGATACCAGAATTCCATTTCCTGGAATCCGTTGTAAAGAAAAATTCCGACCTTGCCCATATAAGTCCGTTTGCAGTAAGCTGTCTGACAGGTAACGGTCGACGACCGAAGTCATCATCGTACAGCGAGAAGTACTGCCGCATCAACGTTTTCTCGACCGATCTGCGGAGAATAAATGGTCACCTGTCTGACATGAGGCTGCACGTGGTACCCCGCAAAGGGGCCGTTGCCGACGTGCTGGCGAAGCTTCAGGCGCAGATCGCCAAAGGGACGTACAAGCCGGACACGCGTCTGCCGTCGGAGAGCGAACTTGGGAAATCGTTCGGAGTCAGTCGCCCCGTGGTCCGCGAGGCGTTGATGAGCCTGCAGGCGCTCGGTCTCACCACCTCGCAGACCGGAATCGGCACGTTTGTGGTGTCCGACCGTGTGCGTGTGCCGCTTCTGCTTGGCCGCTATTCGCCGGCGCACGTGCGTGAGGTGCGCCGCTGCGTTGAAATTCCCGCTGCACGACTTGCCGCCGAGCGGCGTTCTGCACGCGACGTCGGTGAAATCGCCGGCATCCTCGCGCGCATGGACGAGGCCGACAACCCGGCGCGCCGCAATCTGCTCGACGCGAGCTTCCACATCGCGATCGCGCACTCGTCGGGCAACCCGCTGATCGTCAAGTTGGTCGAGGATCTGCGGGGTGTACTGGAGGAGCATTCGCTGGCCGTCGCGCGAGCACCCTATCGCCGTCGCGCCGCCTCCGAGGAGCACCGTGCGATCTACGAGGCGATCGTCGAGTGCGACCCCGACGGCGCGGCCGCGGCGATGGATGCGCATCTCGCGGCGGCCGAGCGCACGTTCGCCGAATCGTCCTCCCAAGACCCCAAGGACACTAGGGAAGCAAAGTCGAAATGAAGATCCGAACGGTGGCGGGCGATGTCCCGGCTGACAAGGTCGGCCGCACGCTCACGCATGAGCATCTGCTCTATACCTACCCCGGTGGCGAATACGATCACCTGTCGAGTTTTCGACTCGACGACGCGGTCGTGCGCATCGCGCGCGAGCTGAAGCAGGGCATGGACCAGTACGGCTACGCGACCCTTGTCGACATGACGCCTTGTGATGTGGGTCGCCATCCCGAGCTCATGCGCCGGGTCGCGCGCAGCACGGGGTGCAACATCATCGGCGTGACCGGATTCTTCCCCGAGCGCATGGGCGTGCCGTACTGGTTCAGGCGCCAGACGGTCGAAGAACTCACGGACTTTTATGTGCGTGACCTCACCGAGGGCATGGTGCATGCAGGCGCGCAGACCGACATTCGCGCCGGCGCGATCAAGATCGCCACCGGTCAGGAAAGCGTCAACCCCATGCCAAGTCCGATCGGCCCCCACGGGCGCAGGATAGGCGTTTATGAGGATCGCTTGATCCGTGCGGCGGGGCGCGCGCAGAAACGCCTCGGCGTATGCATCAACACGCACACCGATCCGATGGACTACACGGTGACGAATCCCGGCATCGAGCAGCTTGACGTCATCGAGGAGGAAGGTGGCGATCCAGGCAAGGTCATCATCGGCCACGCGTTCGTCTCACCGCAAGGTGTCGCGCAAATTGCCGACATCTGCAAGCGTGGCGCCAACGTGCAGGTCGACCACCTTGGCATTCCATGGCGACACGACGACACCGACGCGCTCGACGAGTCGATGGCCACAATGATGTGCGAGCTCGCCGATCGCGGCTTTCTGTCGCAAATGACGATCACCTACGACCGATGGTTCTTCAACCCCCGCGGTCCCGCCACCAGCGACAATCCGCAGTTGCTGAATGAGAAGGTGGGGCTCGGACATCTTTTCGAAAGCTTTGCGCCACGATTGCAGAAAAAAGGCTTTGGCGCGCGCGAGCTCGAGGCGGTGCTGGTCGACAATCCGCGCCGCATCCTCGCTTTTTGACAGGGGAACACTCCAATGGACCGACGCCTCGCCGCTTTGCTCTTTGCCCTCGTCACACTCTCCGCGTGGGGACAAAGCTATCCCTCCAAGAGCATCCAGTTGATCGTGCCATTTCCGCCGGGAGGCGGTGCAGACGTGGCGGCTCGCGTCCTCGCCAGCGCTCTCGGCAACGAACTCGGCCAATCGGTTGTCGTCGAAAATGTCTCGGGCGCGGGCGGCACAATCGGCACCGCGAAGGTGGCGCATTCCCCCGCCGACGGCTATACGCTGCTGCTGGGGACTCCGAGCACACACGGCACCAATGTGGCCGTGTATTCGCATCTCGAGTACGATGCCGTCAAGGATTTCGCCCCGATCATGCTCATCGGGACGTCGCCGTTCATGCTGCTGACGACGCCCACACTCGACGTGAAATCGGTGAACGATCTGGTCGCGCTGGCAAAAGCGCGGCCCGGCCAGCTCAATTTCGCATCGTACGGAAACGGCAGCATCAATCATCTGGTCGCCGAGCTGTTCGACTCGATGGCGGGCATCGATGTCGTGCACGTCCCATACAAGGGCAGTGCGCCCGCTATGTCCGATCTGATCGGAGGTCGCGTCCAGTTCACGTTCGACGGACCTGCCGCCCTCGGCCAGGTCAAAGGACACACCGTCAGGCTGCTCGCGGTCACCAGCAAGACGCGCTGGTCCGAATTTCCGGACGTGCCGACGGTGGCGGAGTCTGGCGTCCCTGGTTTCGCGGCTGTCACCTGGTTCGGTCTTTTCGCACCGGCGGGAACGCCGAAGCCGATTCTCGCGATGCTGAATGCCAAAGCCAACGCCGCGATCCGCACGCCTGCGGCGCGTGAAGGATTCGCCAAGCTGTCGATCGACGTCACCGGCGGCAACCCCGAGGAGCTGGCGAAACAGGTGCGTAGCGAGATCGATACGTGGGTCGACATTGCGCACAAGCGCAATATCAAAATCACACAATGACGGTGCGATAGCGGTCGAGCAGTCGTTGCGCGTTCCCGCACTCGATGGCGCCAAGAACCTCGTCGGCAAGACCGCGGGCTTGCAGTTCGGCGAGCTGGTCGACGCTGCGGCGCAGCGGAGCGTCGGTGCCGAGAAGCAGTTGCGAGGATCCCACCATGTTGAGCAACGAATGGATGCCGGTCTCATGCATGCGCAATGCTGTGTCATAGTGAAGTTGGCGCAAGTGTCCGCGCACGCCGAGTGGCGCCTTTTCGACAAGCTTCGGATGTACAACCGCCGCCCGCACGAGGTGATCCGCCACCAGCGGAAGAATTCCGCCGGCATGGGCGAACACGAAGCGAATGCGCGGACAGCGCGCGAGCGTGCCACCGAACAGCAGTCCCGCGATGGCGCGTGTCGTGTCGACCGGGTATTCGATCACCCAGTCGGCGATGCCGGGCAAAAGGTTGCGACAACAGTTGGCTACGGTCGGATGGACGTACGCCACCGCAGCGCGGCTGTCGAGCGCATCCATGACGGGGTCGAAGTAGGGGTCTCCGAGCCAGCGATTGCCATAGCTTGAGAGCAGCCCGATACCGTCGGCGCGCAGCGTGTCGAGCGCATAGTCGATTTCCCGCAGGCTTGCCTCGAGATCCGGCAATGGCAAGCTTGCAAACAGGCCGAAGCGGTGAGGGTGATCGGCGACCATGCGGGCGCCGAAGTCGTTGCATTCGCGATTGATCGCGACGAGGCGTTCTGTCGCAACGAGCGCGAGGCCCGGTGCAGTGATCGACGTAAACGCGGTGGTAATGCCTGCTGCATCCATGTCGTCCAGCGACGTTTGCGGCTTCCAGTGCCGGGCCACGCCGTCCGCAAGATAGTGTCCCCGGTGGACGAGTTCGGCAATGAACGGGGGCGCGAACAGGTGGTGGTGAACGTCAATTCGCGTGCGGTCCATATTCGATATATACAACGAATTCGATGAACATTGCATACACTCGACGTGGCAAAGGTCCGCCCGTATTGCTGATTCACGGCGTGGGTGGCGATGCGAGCAATTGGGACCCGATCGCGGCGCGCCTTGCCCGGCGGTTCGATGTCATTGCGATGGACCTTCGAGGGCACGGTTCATCTGAGCTCATTCGCGGACCCGTCGACGTCGACGACTTTACCCTTGACGCGCTGCAGGTGCTGGGCGAGGCTGGGGTCGGCCGATGTCACGTCGCGGGCTTTTCGCTGGGCGGGGCGGTGGCGCTGGCGCTGGCGTTGCGTTCTCCGGAAAGCGTCGGCCGACTCGCCGTGATCGGCACGGTTTGCGGTCGAACTCCCGAGCAGCAGGCAAGGGCGCTCGATCGCATCAAATATCTCGAACATCACGGCACGGCCGCGCTCGCCGAAAGCAACCGCGAGCGCTGGTTCAGCAGCGCCTTCCGCGCGTCGCACCCGGAGGTGGTGGATCGGCGCGTCGCGCAGGTGTCCGGGTGCGACGCCGAATCGTATCTTCGGGCCTTTACGGTCTTTTGCACTGCCGAATTCATCGATCGAGTCGGTGAAATCCGCGCGCCGTTGCTCGTGATTGCGGGCGAGCACGATGTTGCGGCCACGCCTGACATGGCACGGGCGATGGGCGGTCTTGTTCAAAATGCCGAGTTTCACGTGCTGCCAGGTTTGCATCACAGCGTTCTGATCGAAGCGCCGGCAACGATCGGCGCGCTTCTGGATGGGTTTTTCGCTCGCGCTCAGCCTGTCTGACAGGTGCGCGGTGCCGGACCCGAGCAGAGCACAGCGGGATTGCGGCGATGGGCGCATGCTCCGCGCCGTTGCGTTCGGGGCGCGGCTGTTCTAAAGTTGAGCTGTATGACAGGCTGACGGACGCGCCGCGATCGGCGCACGATGAAGTTCTTCGTATTCGAGCCCGGAGATCCACATGATTGCGACCATTGCAAAATCCATTTCCAGCCTTTCGACGAGTTGGCTGCGGGCTGCGTCGACGATGCTGGCGGCGTTGATCCTTGGCTCGGGGGTCGTAGCCCATGCCGCGGTCGATGCGTCCGCACGCGCCCTTCTGCCGGACGACGCCAGGCAGAAAGGATCACTGGTGGTGGCGATGCCGCTCGACTTTGAGCCGTTCAACTATCTCGACGAAAAAAACGAGCAGACTGGCCTCGACGTCGACATGATCCGCGCGATCGGCGACAAGCTGGGCCTCAAGGTCGATATCCAGCGCATCGGATTCGCGTCGATGATACCTTCGGTGTCGGGTGGGCGCGTGGACGCGGCCATGGCCGCAATGGGCATTCTGCCGGCGCGGCTTCCGCTCGTTTCATTCGTGCGATACGGCCATTTCAGCAATGGATTGGTCGTTCGCAAGGGCAATCCGACGGGCGTGCGCAACGACGATGCTTGTGGGCACACGCTTGCCGTCGAGAAGGGCACTCAACCGCTGCTGGTCTGGCAAAAGAAATCGGACGAATGCGTGGCGGCAGGCAAGCCTAAGATCGAGCTGCTCGTGTTCGAAGGCAAAGGGCCGCAGGTGCTGGCCGTCGAGTCGGGACGAGCCGAAGCGGCTGGCGTCGGATTAGCCACTGCCATTGTCGCGGCGAAGCATTCCAACGGGAAGCTCGACGCGGCTCCCGGCGGCCCCGTACCAGGGGCGACAGTCGAATGCGGAATCGCTTTCAACAAGCAGAACGTCAAGCTCGGCCAAGCGATGGAAGCAGCGCTGAAGGCCATGGTAGCGGACGGCACGTACGACAAGATCTATGAAAAATGGTCGCTGAGTGCCGAACGCGCACCGCCGGCGGTCGTGCAGTAGCGTCGCTTGCCTGAGGACACGCAAGGCGCGCTGCGCGCCGATCTCGCGCCGGTCAAGCTTGCGCGGCCGGGCCGCCGGGTGGCCGCGGTCGCCGTGGCGCTGGTGGCGGCCGGTTTCGTCTACACCGTCTTCGCCAATCCCAACTTCCAGTGGGGTGTCGTCTCCAGATATCTGTTTAACAAGGACATCCTCGCCGGCGTCCGGCTGACGATCGAGCTCACCGTCTCGGCGATGGCGATCGGAGTTTCGCTGGGGCTCATCACCGCGCTGATGCGCCTGTCCGACAACCCGCTGCTGTCGGGTGCCGCTGCGGTCTATACGATCGCATTTCGCGGCACGCCGGCACTGGTTCAGCTGATCTTCTGGTACAACCTCGCGGCGCTGTTCCCGAGAATCACAATCGGCATCCCGTTTTTCGGCCCGGAGTGGTTTTCGGTCAACGCCAACGCGATCATCACGCCGACGGTCGCCGCCAATCTCGGACTAGGCCTGTGCGAGGGGGCGTACATGGCGGAAATCGTGCGCGCGGGGATCATGAGCGTGGATCCGGGGCAACGCGAAGCGGGCGTGGCGCTGGGCCTGACCCGTGCGCAGACCATGTGGCGGGTGATCCTGCCGCAGGCGTTGCGGGTGATCGTGCCGCCCACCGGCAACCAGATCATCGGCATGTTGAAGCTTTCCTCGCTCGCGAGCGTGATTTCAGTCACTGAGTTGCTGTCGGCGGCAGGGCTGATCTACACCCGGACGTTCGAGACCATTCCCCTCCTGATCGTAGCGTCGCTCTGGTACATCGCATTGACCGGCGTCCTGTCGCTCGGTCAGCGCGTCATCGAGCGCCGCCTCGGACGCAGCGTCGCGGAAACCGGAACACCTGGCCGCGGATGGGCGCGGTGGCGAGCAGGCAGCGCGGAGACCGCCGGGGCCGCCGACACTGCCGGTCCGGATTGACATGGATCCAATGATCGAAGTGCATGGCCTGCACAAGCGCTTCGGCAGCGTCGAGGTGCTCAAGGGTATCGATCTCGATGTGGCGCCCGGGCAGGTGGTGTGCGTGATCGGCCCATCGGGTTCCGGCAAGTCGACGTTGCTTCGATGCATCAATCATCTCGAGCGGCCGGATGCAGGGTACGTTCGTGTGGGCGGCCGCTTCGTCGGCTACCGACGGGTGCACGATCGGCTTCACGAGGCCAACGAGAGGGAGCTCTGCAAGGCTCGTGCATCGATCGGAATGGTGTTCCAACGCTTCAATTTGTTCCAGAACATGACCGTCCTCGACAACGTGACGCTCGCCCCGAGGCTGGCGCGCAAGTTGGGAGTTGCCCACGCCGAGCGCAAGGCGCTCGCGCTGCTGGGGCTTGTAGGATTGGCTGGCAAGAAGGATCGCTATCCAAACCGCCTGTCGGGCGGCGAGCAGCAGCGCGTTGCAATCGCGCGAGCGCTGGCGATGGAGCCCTCGGTCATGTTGTTCGACGAAGCGACGTCGGCGCTCGATCCCGAGCTCGTCGGCGAAGTTCTCGACGTGATGCGAACGCTTGCTCGCGACGGCATGACGATGGTTGTCGTCACGCATGAGATCGGCTTTGCCCGCGAAGTGGCGGACGAAGTGGTTTTCATGGATCGCGGTGTGGTTGCCGAACGCGGCCCGCCTGCCCAAGTTTTGCAGTCGCCACGCGCGGCGCGTACGCGCGAATTTCTCGGGCGGCTACTGTAGGCCCGCTACGTTTGCCGAACCGGTCCTTAGGAACATAGGGGTCTGGTCGCTTATCTGACGGGCGTGCATAGCGCCGCATCTCCGGTTTTTCCCCACCGGCTGCCTCTTCCAGCGCATTATGGCGGCGCGTCGTCCTGCAACTGCAAACTTGATGCGGGACGTGGTCCCGATCTCGCCACCGAGCGCACAGCTTTACTGAGCTGCAAGTGGGCACCCCGGGAAGCGACGGTTCGCATCATCATCGCTGGAGGTGGCGACCTATCAGATCGCCGCCGTACGCCAGCGACGAACGCCAACTGTGGACGGAGAAATCACCATGCAGCGAAAACGACGCGACAACGATGACAGTCGGCGCCTCCGATAGCGGTCGAGCTGAGCGTGCGCACGCAGGCAGATGACGTGCTGCTGAAGGCGGGTGCCCTGCAGCGCGCGATATTCAACAGCGCGAACTTCTCGAGCATCGCCACCGACGCAAAGGGCGTCATTCAGATCTTCAACGTCGGCGCCGAGCGAATGCTGGGCTACACCGCCGCGGAAGTGATGAACCAGGGGGTCGTGGGTTCGAATTCTGCCCGGCACGCCAAATAACAAGGGGTTAGCTCGGCTGAGCTGTCCCCTTTTTCGTTGGGTGTGCCCAAAACGTGCCCAACTTTTTCAGCTTCCCGGCTTAAGAGTGCCTCGATGCATAGGTCGTCTAAAGGAACAGGCGCGGGTGGCAAAGCTCGACGTCGAGCGCTTCATGGACCGCTATCGCGCGCGCGGGGCCGGTGTGGCACTCGCCACCGTACGTTGAAAGGACACATTGATGGCATTGGCGGGCTTGGGCGCATTGGTTGTTTGGAACGACATCCACGCAGCGCATACCGCTAGCACCGATAACTGCGGGCCGGTACGCTATTGACTACTTCTAATCGAATTCCACCGCTGGCAAATTTTCGGCACCTCGCAAAGAAAAGTTACTTCGCACGTTCAAGCGGGAGTGCCTAAGTTTCGCCGCGCTCGGCGCCTGTATCCCCGAGGCGGATGTGATGCGCGCCGCGCTCATGGCGCGCCTGGGCACCCGCGCCATGGACGCCGACCTGGTAATGGGTTTTGCGGACATCCGGGGACGCCGCACCGCGATCGTGGCGGTTATCACGGCGCGGATGCCGCCAGCGAAGAAGGCGTATCGTTTCCATTCGGCCCGGGGCTTCCTTCCGCGGGCCATCCACGGCAGTCGGCGATGGCTTTGGCACCTCTCAGCCGCGCCAAGCGGCGTTCTTTAGGGTCGCGAATATGAGAAAAACGACTTGGTGCGCGGAGGCGACTTCAAGCATCATAGGCTGCGATGGTCTTGTGGCGGTTTCTTGTGGCAATAGAAAGGATTTGGCAGGGTTCCATAGGCATTTCTGGTACCATTCTGTCTAGTAAGCCAGTGGAATCAGCGGGTTCGAGTCCCGTCCACTCCGCCAGCTATTTTTCCGGGCGAACGCGAGTTCGCCCTTTTCGTTCGCGACGGATCCATGTTCACATACCTCGACAAGCACAAGCGCCTCGCCCAGGTTGTACTGTCGCTGATCACGGTGACGTTCGTGTTCTTCGGCACGTACAGCTATTTCCAGCGGACGACCGGCGGCGCGCCCGAGGTCGCGAGCGTCAACGGCAGCAAGGTGACCCAGCAGGACTTCGACGAGCTGCTGCACGAGCAACAGCAGCGCATGCAGCAGTCGCTCGGCCAGAACTATGACCCGGCGATGTTCGACAACCCCGAAGTCCGTTTCGCGATGGTCGACCAGCTGGTCAACCAGAAGCTCCTCGAGCGCGAGGCGCAATCCGACAGGCTGCGCATCAGCGACGCCCAGCTGACGCAGTTCATCGCGGCGCTGCCGCCGTTCCAGGTCGACGGCAAATTCTCGCCCGAGCGCTATCGCATGGTGCTGTCGGGACAAAGCATGTCGCCGGAGATGTTCGAGCAGAAGCTGCGCAACGATCTGACGCTCGCGCCACTGCAGGAGCCGATCACCGCGGGCAACATCGTCGCGCAGTCGTCGGCGCAGCGCTACCTGTCGCTGCTCGAGCAGAAGCGCGAAGTGGCGTTCGCCAGCGTCGATCCCGAGCCGTTCGCCGCCAAGGTCAGAATCGACGACGCGGCGATCAAGGATTTCTACGACAAGAACCAGGCGGCGCTGCAGACGCCCGAGCAGGCGAAGATCGAATACATCGTGCTGTCCCCCGACGTGCTGTCGTCGAAGGTCAGCGTGACGCCCGAGGAGGTCAAGGCGCAATACGACCAGAACATTCGCCAGTATGGTGCGCCCGAGGAGCGCTCGGCGGCGCACATACTTATCACCGTCAAGCCGGAGGACTCGGACGCCGTCAAGGCGGCAGCGAAGAAGAAGGCCGACGAGCTGGCCACGAAGGTGCGCGCCAATCCCGCCGACTTCGCGAAGCTCGCCAAGGAGAACTCGCAGGATCCGGGCTCGGCTGCGCAAGGCGGCGACCTCGGCAGCTTCACGCACGACGCGATGGTCAAGCCGTTCGCCGACGCGGTGTTCGCCGCCAAGACCGGCGACATCGTCGGTCCGGTGCTGTCGGACTTCGGCTACCACGTGATCAAGGTCGGGGAGATCACGCCCGCGCGGGCGAAGCCGTTCGATTCGGTGAAGGCACAGATCGAGACGGAAATGAAGCGCAGCAAGGCGCAGCAGACCTTCGCCAACGACGCCGAGAAATTCCAGAACCTGGTGTACGAGCAGGCCGATTCGCTGCAGGGCGTGGGCAAGGCATTGGACATCAAGGTCACGCAGACGCCGCTGCTCACGCGCGCGCAGGTGCAGCAGATCGCGCAGAACAACCCCAAGTTCGTCGCCGCGCTGTTCGCGCCCGAGTCGATCGCGGGGAAGCGCAACACCGATGCGATCGAGATCGGCACGAACGCGCTGATGGCGGGGCGCATCATCGACTACAAGGCGGCGGCTCCCCGCCCGCTCGATGAGGTCAAGGACGAGATTCGCCGCCAGCTGACGCGCCGGGACGCCGCGGCGCTCGCGCAAAAGGCCGGAGCGGAACGTCTTGCCGCGCTGCAGGCTGGCAACGCCGGCGACCGCGACCAGCCGGTGCTGAATTTTTCCAAGCCCGTCGAGCTGACCCGCGCGCAGACCGGCCCCGGCATGCCGCCGGATGCGCTGGTCAAGGTGTTCAGCGCCGATCCGCAAAAGCTGCCGGCGTATGTCGGGTCGACTAACGAACGCGGCGGTTATTCGATCTACCGCGTGAGCAAGGTCCTCGAGCCTGCAAAGCTCGACGACGCGCGCCTGAAGCTCGCGAGCTCGCGGATGGGCGACCAGGTAGGGCGCGAACTGCTGACGGCCTATCTGGCGGGCCTCAGATCCCGCGCGGACGTCAAGATCAATCCGACGGCACTGGAAAAGAAAGCGGCGCAGCCCTGACAAGCTAAGCGTCGCGGCCCTCGAGCGGACCCGGCGTCGCCAGGGCCGTCATGCCTCGCCGGTCGCAACCGGCAGCCCTCCGGACGTTACGTCGACGGGCCCCCGCAGTATTTTGTCTCGGCTTCGAGCTGCGTGTTCATTTCGGCGGCAAGCTCGTTTTCGTCGAGGATCACCCGCGCGCCCTTGTCGTTGTACTTGTAGACCTTGGTGCCGGCGCGCATGTCCTTCAGCTTGCCGCGCACCACCAGGCACAGGTCGCGGCGCCGCGTATCCAGCTGGCGCTCCTTATCCGCCTTGACCTCGGCGTTGCCGCGATCGTCCTGGCGCTTCTTGATATCGGCATCCTTCTGCGCCATTTCCTTGACCGCGTTCGGATTGGAGGGCGGCGCGGCGGGTCCGATAACCTCGGCCTTGATGTTGCCGGCGGGCGGCTGGTCCGAGTAGACGACATGGCCATTGGCGTCGGTCCACTTGTAGGTCGCGGCGGTTGCCGTTGATACGAGGCAGGCCGCGCACATCGCGACCAGCATCGACGCCCACGCAACGGTCACGATCGCGATCGCCGGCGAGGCGCGCGGCGCGCAATGGTCGGACCGCCGGCAAGCGGAAACGGAAGCTGAAAAGGATTCGGGTTCCATCGTGGTGGGCTTTCGATGCATGACAGCGCACGGTACCTTAAGCGGTCGGCACGCGTCAACGACGCCCCGGCCGCGCGCGGCGACGCGTGTATAATCGGTTTTTGCGCATGGGAATTCTCTAAACAATGCGTGTCGTCCGCAAAGCGCTCACTTTCGACGACGTCCTGCTCGTCCCCGCACATTCCACCGTCGTTCCCCGCGACGTCGACCTTTCCACGCAGCTCACCCGCTCGGTAACGCTCAACGTGCCGCTGCTGTCGGCCGCCATGGACACCGTCACCGACGCGCGCCTCGCCATCGCAATCGCGCAGGAAGGCGGCCTGGGGTTCGTGCACAAGAACATGTCCCCCGCGCGGCAGGCGGCCGAAGTGGCGAAGGTCAAGCGTTTCGAAAGCGGCGTGGTCAAGGACCCGATCACGATCCCACCGACGATGAGCGTGCGCGAGGTGGTTGCGCTGACCCGCGCGCACCGGATTTCCGGCTTGCCGGTGGTCTCGCAGGGCAAGGTCGTCGGCATCGTCACCAACCGCGACCTGCGCTTCGAGAACAACCTCGACCAGCCGGTGTCGGCGATCATGACGCCGGCCGAGCGTCTTGTCACCGTGCCCGAGGGCACCGAGCTCGACGACGCCAAGTCGCTGATGCACCGCCACCGGCTCGAGCGCGTGCTGGTGATCAACGATGCGCACGAGCTGCGAGGCCTGATCACGGTCAAGGATATCCAGAAGGCCACCGAACACCCGCTCGCCTGCAAGGATGCGCAGGGGCGGCTGCGCGTGGGCGCGGCCGTCGGCACGGGTGCCGACACCGACGAGCGCGTCGAGGCGCTGGTCGCCGCAGGCGTTGACGTGCTGGTGGTCGACACGTCGCACGGACACTCGCAAGGCGTCCTCGATCGCGTGCGCGCGGTGAAGCTGCGCTATCCCCACGTGCAGGTGATCGGCGGCAACGTCGCCACGGCGGACGGCGCGAAGGCGCTGGCCGATCACGGCGCCGACGCGGTGAAGATCGGCATCGGTCCCGGCTCGATCTGCACCACGCGCATCGTCGCAGGCGTGGGCGTGCCGCAGATCGCCGCGATCCAGTTCGCGATCGAAGGTGTGGCCAAGTCGGGCGTGCCGCTGATCGCCGACGGCGGCATCCGCTATTCCGGCGACATCGGCAAGGCGATTGCCGCGGGTGCGTCGTGCGTGATGCTCGGCAGCCTGTTCGCGGGCACCGAAGAGTCGCCCGGCGACATCGAGCTCTTCCAGGGCCGCTCATACAAGAGCTATCGCGGCATGGGATCGCTCGGCGCGATGCAGCAAGGCAGTTCGGACCGGTATTTCCAGGACGCCGAAGGCGAGGGCGCGGCCGAGAAGCTGGTGCCAGAAGGCATCGAAGGCCGGGTGCCATACAAGGGAACGCTGGCGGCGGTGATCCATCAGCTGATGGGCGGATTGCGCGCGGCGATGGGCTATTGCGGCTGTGAAACGATCGAAGCGCTGCGCACCCGCGCCGAATTCGTCGAGATCACCACGGCGGGGGTGCGCGAGTCGCACGTGCACGACGTGACGATCGTCAAGGAAGCCCCCAATTACCGGGCCGAGTGACATCCTGCAACGCGATCCCATGGCAGCACCCCAAGCGCTGAGCGCCGCGCCACCGCGCGCCCACGACCGGATCCTGATCCTCGACTTCGGAGGGCAATTCACGCAACTGATCGCGCGGCGCCTGCGCGACACGCACGTCTATTGCGAAATCCATCCGCACGACGTAAGCGACGCGTTCGTGCGCGATTTCGCGCCCCGGGGCGTGATCCTGTCGGGCAG
Organism: Pseudomonadota bacterium; assembly: GCA_041691615.1. Lineage (GTDB taxonomy): Bacteria > Pseudomonadota > Gammaproteobacteria > Burkholderiales > Casimicrobiaceae > VBCG01. Next base: position 57,214 of record JBEPUI010000011.1, on the reverse strand, counting down.
TCATCTGAGCGCCTATGCCGACGAGGCGGGCCGCGCCCCGCAGGCGGTGTTCGAGCTCGGCGTGCCGGTTCTTGGCATCTGCTACGGCATGCAGACGATGGCGATGCAGCTGGGCGGGCAGGTCGAGGCGGGCAAGGTGCGCGAATTCGGCCACGCCGAATTGCGCGCACGCGGCCACTCGCCGCTGTTGCGCGGTATCCAGGATCGCCAGAATCCGCAGGGCCACGGCCTGCTCGACGTGTGGATGAGCCACGGCGACAAGGTCACCGAGTTGCCGCCGGGCTTTACACTGATCGGCAGCTCGGATGCGTGTGCGGTCGCGGCGATGGCCGACGCGACGCGCAACTTCTACGCCGTGCAGTTCCATCCGGAAGTCACGCACACGCCGCAAGGCTCGCAGATCCTCGCGCGCTTCGCGCACGAGATCTGCGGCTGCGGCAACGACTGGAACATGCACGACTACGTCGGCGAGGCCGTGGCGCGGATCCGCGCCGAGACCGGCAGCGACGGCGTGTTGCTCGGGCTGTCCGGCGGCGTCGACTCGTCAGTGGCGGCGGCGTTGCTGCACCGCGCGATCGGCGATCGCCTGACCTGCGTGTTCGTCGACCATGGCCTGCTGCGCCAGGACGAGGCCACGCAGGTGATGGACACGTTTGCGCGCAACCTCGGCGTGCGCGTGATCCATGTCGACGCGGGCGCCGAATTCCTCGCCGCGCTGAAAGGCGTCGCCGATCCGGAGCGCAAGCGCAAGATCATCGGCAAGCTGTTCGTCGATGTGTTCGAGCGCGAGGCCGCGAAGCTGCCGTCGGTCAAGTGGCTCGCGCAGGGGACGATCTACCCGGACGTCATCGAGAGCGCGAGCGCAAAAGGCGGGAAGGCTCGCACGATCAAGTCGCACCACAACGTCGGCGGCCTTCCCGACAAGCTGAATCTGAAGTTGCAGGAGCCACTGCGCGAGCTGTTCAAGGACGAAGTGCGCGAGCTGGGGGTCGAGCTCGGCCTGCCGCGCGAAATGGTTTACCGCCATCCGTTTCCCGGCCCAGGCCTCGGCGTGCGCATTCTCGGCGAGGTCACGCGCGAGGCCGCCGACATACTGCGCCGCGCTGACGCGATCTTCATCGACGAGCTGCGCGCCGCACACGAGGAGGGCATCAGCTGGTACGACAAGACGTCGCAGGCGTTCGCGGTGTTCCTGCCGGTGCGATCGGTGGGCGTGATGGGCGACGGCCGCACCTACGAGAACGCCGTCGCGCTGCGCTGCGTGCAGACCAGCGATTTCATGACTGCGCACTGGGCGCACCTGCCGCACGACCTGCTGGCGAAGATCAGCAACCGCATCACCAACGAAGTGCGCGGCATCAACCGCGTGGTCTACGACATTTCCAGCAAGCCACCGGCGACGATCGAGTGGGAGTGACGCTTCGAAAGGCGCGCGCCGCCAGCGACAACGTTTGCTCGCGGCGAGCTTCGCTGACGCCAATGGAGCCCTGAATGCCCGACCTTTCCGCATTTCCGATCACGCGGCGTTGGCCCGCAAAGTCTCCCGATCGGCTGCAGCTCTATTCGCTGCCCACGGCCAACGGAGTCAAGGTCTCGATCATGCTGGAAGAGATCGGGCTGCCTTACGAACCGCATACGATCAACATCGGCGCCAACGAATCCTGGACGCCTGAATTCCTGTCGCTGAATCCCAACGGCAAGATTCCCGCGATCATCGATCCGGAGGGTCCCGGCGGAACGCCGATCGGGCTGTTCGAGTCGGGCGCGATCCTGCTGTATCTCGCCGAGAAGTGCGGCAAGCTGCTGCCGGCGGATGCGGCACGCCGCTACGAGACGATCGAATGGGTGTTCTTCCAGATGGCGTCGGTTGGGCCGATGTTCGGACAGGTAGGCTATTTCCACAAATTCGCCGGCAAGGAGATCGCCGACAAGCGTCCGCTCGAGCGCTATGTCAACGAGACGAAGCGACTGCTCGGGGTACTGGAAAAGCGCCTCGAGGGCCGCGCATGGATCATCGGCGACGACTACACGATCGCCGACATTTCGCTGCTGGGGTGGGTGCGAAACCTGGTTGGCTTCTACGGCGCCGGCGAACTGGTGGCGTTCGACACCCTTCGCAATGTTCCGGCGTGGCTGGCGCGCGGTCTCGAGCGGCCGGCGGTCCAGCGAGGACTGTTGATTCCGCCACGTCCCTGAAGCGCTGCGCCATTCGCGTCGGTCAGGGCGTCTGCGGACAGCCGGACACCGCAGGACTGACGTCGCCTACCGCCCGGACGCGCGCTTCGTTGCCGCCTTGCGCCGGAAGCAATCGAGCGCGTGGTCGTCGACGATGCCCACCGCCTGCAGCCACGCGTGGACGATCACCGGGCCGACGAACTTGAATCCACGTGCCTTCAGCGCGCGCGACATCGCCTCGGACAACGGCGTTTTTGCGATCACCTGGCCATCGCCCAGGATTGGCTTGTGCCCCGCGAATGCCCAGCAGAAACGCGCGAAATCCTCGCCATTCTTTTCCATCGCCAGGTACGCGCGGGCATTGCCGATCGTCGCCTCGATCTTGGCGCGCGACCGGACGATGCCGGCATCGAGGCAGAGCCGGTCTACATCGGCCTCGGTGAAGCGCGCGACGCGCGCAACGTCGAAGCCGCGAAACGCCTTGCGGAAGGCATCGCGCTTGCGCAGGATCGTCAGCCACGAAAGTCCTGCCTGAAAGCCGTCGAGCATCAGCTTTTCCCAAAGCGCGCGACTGTCACGCTCCGGCACGCCCCACTCCTCGTCGTGATAGGCGGCGAGCAACGGGTCGCCTTGCGCCCAGATACAACGCGATCGTGACCGGTTCATCGCAGGCGTCGGGAGATTCGAGCGGCTAGCGCGTGCATTGCGCAAGCATACGACATGTCCCGGACGCGCTTGGCGGATGTCAATGCAACGCGCGGCGGACGCCAAATACAACGCGCGGCAGACGCGAATGCAGCGCGCGGCGCGCTGCGGCGTACGGGAATATGCGACGATAACGCGATCGAACCACCATCACCGTCCCCTGTGTGCCGCATGACGAGCGTCCGTATGACCCACCCGGCGAACCCGGCCCCGATGAGCTTTGCAGTTGATAATGCGAAGATGACACGAACAACCGCGAGTGGCGGGGGATGACGACCAGCGAAACTGTGCCGTGGGCGCCCGAAGTGATGACCGGAGCCGGATTGCGTGACGAAATCGGCGCGCTGGTTGCGCTATTGACCGACGCCGTCGATGGCAACGCATCGGTAGGCTTCGTGCATCCGCTCGCCACAGGGGAGATCGAGGCGTTCTGGAACGAAGTGGCGCTCGACGTCGACGATGGACTGCGCTCGGTGCTGGTGACGCGCGAAGGCGGCAGGATCATTGGCACCGTGATCCTGGCGCCATCCACCAAGGCCAACCAGGCACACCGTGCGGAAGTGCAGAAGCTGCTGGTAATGCGCGTCGCGCGCGGGCGCGGCATCGGCCATGCGCTGATGGACGCTGTCGAAGCGCTGGCCGCGCGCACGCAGCGCTGGCTGCTCACACTCGACACTCGCGAGGACAGCGACGCCGCGCGACTCTATCGCCGCCGCGGCTACGTGGCTGTGGGAACGATCCCGGACTACGCGTGCGATCCGGACCGCCGACTTGCAGCCTGTATCTTTTTCTACAAGATCCTCGACCATCCGACGCCATGATTCCACGCAGCAATTTCGCCAGCGGCACGCCTTGGGAACCGATCGTCGGCTACTCGCGCGCCGTACGCGTCGGCACGCAGGTTTTCGTCTCAGGCACCACGGCCACCGGCGCCGACGGCAACATCGTCGGCGCGGGCGACGCCTATCGGCAGGCCCAACAAGCGCTCGCCAACATCGCGGCGGCGCTGGAACGCGCCGGCGCGTCGATCCGCGACGTGGTGCGCACGCGAATCTTCGTGGTCGACATCACGCAGTGGGAAGCGGTGGGGCGCGCGCATGGCGAAGTATTCGCCGACATCCGTCCCGCATGCTCGATGATCGGGGTCGCGCGCCTGATCGCGCCCGAGATCCTGGTTGAAATCGAGGCCGACGCCGTGATCACCCATGGCAACCCCGGCTAAGGGTTCGGGGGGCGCCCGCGCGGCGCCGGCCGGCAAGGGTGCTGCGACCGGCAACGCGACGCCATCGACCGTCACGAAAGGCGCGGCCGCTGGCAAGGCCGGCGAGGGCACGCCCGGGGCGGGGCACCGGCAGCGGCTGCTGCGGCGGGTGATATCGGGCGGCAAGGTCGCCGCCGTGCTGCTGGTCGCCACGCTGCTCTGCGGCGTGCTGGGGTATCGCTACATCGCGCAGTTGTCGTGGCTGATCGCGTTCCACCAGGCGTCGCTGCTACTGGCGGGCATGGGTCCCGTTGTCAACAATCTATCGGACTCGGGGCGCGTGTTCGAGAGTCTCTATGCGATGTTCTGCGGCGTGATGCTGTTGGGATCGACAGGCATCCTGTTCACGCCGTTCATCCACCACATGCTGCATGCCTTCCACGTCGAGGACACCGCTGAGCCCAAGTGACGAACGCTGGATGGCCGCAGCCCTGGAGCTCGCGCGCGAGGCCGGCGAGCGCGGCGAGGTGCCCGTCGGCGCGGTGATCGTCCGTGAAGGCGGCGTCATCGGCCGTGGCGGCAATGCGCCGATCGCGAACAACGATCCGACCGCGCACGCCGAGATCGCCGCGATGCGCGAAGCCGGCCGCGCGCTCGGCAACTATCGACTGGTCGATTGCACGCTGTACGCGACGCTCGAGCCCTGTGCGATGTGCGCCGGCGCGATCCTTCACGCGCGCATCGCGCGTCTCGTGTTCGGCGCACACGACCCCAAGACCGGCGCCGCCGGCTCGGTGATCGACCTGTTCGCCGAACCGCGCCTCAATCACCATACAGAGGTCGAAGGCGGCGTGTCCGGCGTTGAATGCAGCCGCCTGTTGTCCGGATTCTTCGCGGCACGCCGATGAGCATCGCCTTCGGCATCTACGCGCCGTCCGGATTCGCGATCGAGCCGGACGCGGTCGCGCGCGCCGCGACCTGGCTCTCGCAGGCCGGGCATCGCGTGATCGTCGAGCCTCGCGCCACCGCGCGCTATCAGCGATTCGCCGGCACTGATGACGAGCGACTGGCCGCCATCCATGCGATCGCGGCCGATCCCGGGGTCGACGTGGCACTCGCGGTGCGCGGCGGCTACGGCTGGACGCGGCTGATCGAGCGCATCGACTATGCCGCGCTCGCGCGCTCGCGCAAGCGCTGGCTCGGACATTCGGACTTCACCGCGTTCCAGTTGGCCGCGCTCGCGCAAGCCGGCATGACGACCTACGCGGGCCCGATGGCCGCCTTCGATTTCGGCGCCGTACCGCCGTCGACGTACATGGTCGAGCATTGTTTCGGCGTGCTCGAGGCGCGCGAGCACGCGTTCGATTGCGTGCTGGACGGGCCCGACATCGACACCGGCGGCCAGCTCTGGGGCGGCAACCTGGCGATGTGCGCGACGCTGGTGGGTACGCCGTACTTCCCGCACGTGGACGGCGGCATCCTCTTCCTCGAGGACGTCGCCGAGCATCCGTACCGAATCGAGCGGATGCTGTACCAGCTGCAGATGGCCGGCGTGCTGGGCCGCCAGCGCGCTGTGCTGATGGGTGCGTTCACCGATTACGCGCTGAACGCGAACGACGGGGGCTACGATTTTGCCGCGATGGTCGCGCAGATCAGCCGCGTGTCCGGTGTGCCGGTGTTCACCGGGCTGCCGTTCGGGCACATTCGCGACAAGGTCACGCTGCCGGTGGGCGGACACGCGAAGCTCGCCGTGCGCGCGGGGGCCGCGCGAATCACGCTGTCGGGGTACGCGTGAGCGCGCACACGTTCGCCGTCCGTGCGACCGAATGGCGGCGCGATGCCGACAAGTTGCGCGCGGTGCGCACGGCGGTGTTCATCGACGAGCAGGCGATCCCCGAGGAGCTCGAATGGGATTGCGCCGACCACAATGCGATGCACGTGCTCGCCGAGGATGCGCAACGCCAGCCCATTGGCTGTGCGAGGCTGCTGGCCGATGGTCATATCGGCCGCGTCGCGGTGCTGTCGACCTGGCGGCGACATGGCGTTGGAGATGCACTGATGGCGCGTGCGCTCGAGCTTGCCGCGTCGGCCGGGATGCGCCGCGTCGCGCTGCATTCGCAGGCGCATGCGTGCGGGTTCTACGCGAGGCACGGCTTTGCAGAGGTCGGCGACGTCTTCGACGAGGCGGGCATACCTCACCAGACGATGGCGCGCGACCTGTAAGCCGCGGTTCGCATCGCCAGCGAGCAGGAATGGCTAGGCGCCGGGTGTGTGTGCGGCCTGTGCAGCGATCGTGAAACGGTGCTGGTTTTCACCGCCGGGCGCGCCGCCGGCACCGAACGTCCTTTCCAGCATGCGCGCGTCGCCGTCGCGCGTGATCGTCAACAGCGTCGACGAGCGCGTGCCGTAGATTGCATCGACGATGAACGGCGCCGACAGCAGCCGCTCGCGCTCTCGTGCAATGCCTGTCGATGGCAGGCTGTCGTCGGCGGCCAGCGTGCGATCGGCCAACGCCGCCCACAGCACATCGAGATCGTCGTCCCCGCGCGCGCACCACCGCGCCAGCGCCTCGCGCGTGCGCACGACCTTGGGCCATGGCGTGTCGAGCGCGGCATTGGAAATGCCGTGCACGCCGTCGCGCAAGGCCACGACGTCGGCGCGCCGGTTCGACAGGTGATACGCGCGGTCGATCTCCCCGGCGACGATGTTGAAGCCGTTGTAACGCGCACCGTCGCGTGCCACACCCGCGCAAGCCTCGGCGATCGCGTCCTGCGCGGTGAGCAGCTTCGGCACCAGCTCGCCACGCGACGGCGCGCCCGGGTCGTTGTGTCCGGGCGCTCGAACATTGGTGACGAACGCGTAACGACCGTGCCGTGTCACGCCCATCCACGTTCCGCCGGCGCGCTCGTCGCGGCCCGCGCAAAAACCTTGCGGCCACCAGTGCGCAACGGTCGCGGGTCGCGCGTGGTATTCGTCGCGATTGGCGGCGATCACCAGCGCATAGCGCGGGTGCATGGCCAGCGCGAGGACGGAAAGGCACATGATCTTGGGGCGCGTCGCGGATGGAGCGCGGCAGCGCCGGCTAGCGATACACGGCGCCGGCGGCGCAAAAACATTCGAGGTGCCGCCCGCCGTCGGCATAATCGCCGGCGCCGTGCGCTTTCGCGGCGCGCGCCAGAACGCGCTCGAAGGCCTTGCGATCGACTATGTCCTCGTAGACTTCCATCCACGTGCTGGCGTCGTCGGCACGCTCGAACAGGCGCCCGGCGACTCCGCTCTTGATCGCGACTTCGAGCATCATCTCGGTGATCGCGTCGCGCGCGCTGGCGGGATCGCCGGCCAACCGGTACCAGATGTAGACCTGGTGCGCGCCGATCACAGCCGCACGCGCTGGTTGGCGATCGCGGGAACCGCGTAGGGCAACGCACGCGGCGTCAACGCGACCTCGCCGGCCCGCAGCGCTTCGGACCCGGCGGCGACGATCGACATCGCTGCGAGCAGGTCGCTTCCGCCTTCCGGCGAGGGTGCGGCGTTGACCACGATGCCGGCGGCGGCCGCGTCGGCCGCATCGTCCTCACCTGCCTCACTGACCCCACGTATCTGCGTCCCGGCGGCGAGGCGATCAGCGTCCGCGTCGGCGTGAAACGCGAACAGGCGTTCCTTGAGCCGTCCGAGATATTGCATCCTTGCGACGATTTCCTGCCCGGGATAGCAGCCCTTGGTGAAATCGACGCCACCGACCAGTTCCCAGTTGGCCCCTTGGGCGATCAGCTTGTCGCTGGTGGCGGCGGTCACGACCGGCACGCCGGCTCGGATGCCGCACCATCGCCACATCGATTCTTCGCGCTGCGGCAACGCCTCGATGATGCCGGGCAGCGCGGCCGCCACGTCCAGCACGTGGCGGCCGTCGGGCAGGCGCAAGGCGATCGCATCGGTGGCGCGAACGTCGTGCCAGGCCGGTGCGACGGCGCCGAACGCCGATTCGATCGCCGCATCCGCGCCGCTGCCGAGCACGCCTTGCAGTGCGCGCGGTGACGCGGCGATCGTCACTTTGGCTCGCAGGACGAACATCGAAAGTCGACGGGCGATTGCAATGGCGAGGTCGGAGGCGAGCACCAGCACGATGCGCTCGTTCTCCTGGCGCCAGACGATGAGCGTGGCGAGCATCCGTCCCTTGGGCGAGTTGTAGCTCGAGTAGTGCGCGGATCCCGCCGTCAACGCCTTGACGTCGCTGGAAAGCTGTCCATGCAGGAATTCGCGCGCATCGGGCCCGGCGACGTCGATCGCGGCCAAGCTGGGCAGGAGAGTGCGCGAAGCGCCTGTCGGGGGGGGAGGAAATGCCTGGGCGGGAGTCATCGGGGCGGTTGCCGCAAACGTCGATCTTGAGTCAAATCCGTGCTAGAATAGCAAGTTAGCTCGCTTTCCCCGGTTTTCAACCCTCGGGCGAAGCTGTAGCGAGCCGACGAGTTTCAGCGTAGTCCAGTATCAGCGCAGTCAAGAAACACCCAAGTAACACTTGCCACGAACCAATCCGCACATCGCGCAGGTTCAGGGTGCCCTTCGAGTCGTCGAGCCCCGTCGGGGTGCGGCGCCACATGCGGGGTCATCGCTGCCGATGGAGGTCACCAACCCTGACACAAGGAGTCATTGTATGTCCGTCACGATGCGTCAAATGCTGGAAGCCGGCGTGCACTTCGGCCACCAGACACGGTACTGGAATCCCAAGATGGCCGAGTACATCTTCGGCCACCGCAACAAGATCCACATCGTCAATCTCGAGAAAACGCTCGAGAAATACAACGATGCGATGAAATACATCCGCCAGCTCGCCGCACGCAAGGGCACCGTGCTGTTCGTCGGCACCAAGCGCCAGGCGCGCGAGATCGTCGCCGAGGAGGCGCAGCGCGCGGGAATGCCCTATGTCGACCATCGCTGGCTGGGTGGCATGCTCACCAACTTCAAGACTGTCAAGGGATCGATCAAGCGGCTGAAGGACCTGGAGCAGATGCAGACCGACGGCACGTTCGAGCGGATGAGCAAGCGCGAAGCGCTGTCGCTGAAGCGCGAGCTCGACAAGCTGTCGCAGTCGCTCGGTGGCATCAAGGACCTGAACGCGCTGCCCGATGCGATGTTCGTCATCGACGTCGGCTTCCACAAGATCGCCGTCACCGAGGCCAAGAAGCTCGGCGTGCCGGTGGTCGCCGTGGTCGACACCAACCATTCGCCGATCGGCATTGCGCACGTGATTCCCGGCAACGACGACTCGAGCCGCGCCATCCGCCTGTATGCACGGGGCGTTGCCGACGCCGTGCTCGAAGGCAAGAGCCAGGTGATCCAGGAAGTCGTGCAGACCGGCGACGAATTCGTCGAAGTGAAAGAAGACGCGGCCGCCTGATGCCCCGGTCGGTGCCGCTGCAGTGAATTCGAGGGGGCCCTTGCCCCCTTGTTTTTGTCCGCGACCAGGGCCACCTGTCACGGATCGAACGTGAATCGCAATGGGAGTCGAGCATGGCGGACATTTCCGCGAGCATGGTGATGGAGCTGCGCCGGCGCACCGGGCTGGGCATGATGGAATGCAAGAAGGCGCTGACCGAAGCGGACGGTGACCTGGCCAAGGCCGAGGATTTGCTGCGCATCAAGTCCGGCGCCAAGGCGTCGAAGGCAGCGTCGCGGGTCGCGTCCGAAGGCGTGATCGGGCTGTACGTCGCGGCCGGCGGCAAGACCGCGGCAATGGTCGAGGTCAACTGCGAGACTGACTTCGTCTCGCGCAACGACGAGTTCAAGGCCTACGCCAACGAGATCGCCAACGTGATTGCGCGGAATAATCCGGCGGACGTTGCTGCGTTGGGCAGTTCCAAGATCGCGTCCGACGAAACCGTCGAGTCGCGCAGGATCGAGCTGGTGCAGAAGATCGGCGAGAACCTCGCGATCCGCCGTTTCGTGCGCCGCGAGGCAACAGGCGTGTTGTCGTCGTACGTCCACGGAGTGAAGATCGGCGTGCTGGTCGACGTCTCCGGCGGCGACGCGTCGCTGGGCAAGGACCTCGCGATGCACATCGCGGCGTCGAAGCCGGTGGCTGTCGACAAGACCGGCGTTCCCGCTGCCACCGTCGAGCACGAGCGGACGATCGCCGCGGCGCGCGCCGCCGAATCCGGCAAGCCGGCCAACATCATCGAAAAGATGGTCGAAGGCGCGGTCGCCAAATTCCTCGCCGAGGCGACGCTGCTCGCCCAGGCATTCGTCAAGGGCGACGGCAAGCAGACGGTCGCCGAGCACGCCAAGTCGCACAACGCCACCGTCAACGGCTTCACGCTGTACGTCGTCGGCGAAGGCATCGAAAAGAAGAAGGACGACTTCGCTGCCGAAGTCGCCGCCATGACCAAGGCCTGACGCGAGACGGCGCCGCCGCGGGCCACGGGCCCGTAGCCGGCGCGCACGACCACCCGATTTCCCGCCTCGAAGGAGTGTCGATGAACCCGCCCACTGCAGCGCCCGTCTCGATCGCTCCTTTGCCCGCGCCGTCTTCCGTTCCGGCGCAGCCCGCGTACAAGCGCATCCTGCTGAAGCTGTCGGGAGAGGCGCTGATGGGCGACGATCCTTACGGCATCAACCGCCAGACGATCGATCGCATCGTTGCCGAAATTGCCGAGGTCACGCGCATGGGCGTGCAGACGGCGATCGTCATCGGCGGCGGCAACATCTTCCGCGGCGTGGCGCCGGGCGCGGCGGGCATGGATCGCGCCACCGCCGACTACATGGGCATGCTCGCCACGCTGATGAATGCGCTCGCGTTGCAGGACGCGCTGCGCCGCGGCGGCGTCGAGTCGCGCGTGCAGTCGGCGCTGCGCATCGACCAGGTGGCCGAACCCTACATCCGCGGCAAGGCGCTGCGCTATCTCGAAGAGCACAAGGTCGTGATTTTCGCCGCCGGTACGGGCAATCCGTTCTTCACCACCGACACCGCGGCGGCTTTGCGAGGCCGCGAAGTCGGCGTCGACATCGTGCTGAAGGCAACCAAGGTCGACGGCGTCTACACCGCCGACCCGAAGACCGACCCGACCGCCAAGCGCTACCTCACATTGACGTTCGACGAGGCGATCGTCAAGAATCTCAAGGTAATGGACGCCACGGCGCTCGCGCTGTGCCGCGATCAGAACATGCTGCTCAAGGTGTTCTCGATCTTTTCGGCCGGCGCGCTGAAGCGGGTGGTGATGGGTGAAGACGAAGGCACGCTCGTTCACTGCTAGGCCGTCGCTGCCGCGATAAAATGCGCGATCCGATCCGAAGCGCTGGAGACACGATGATCAACGACGTCAAGCAGGCAACCGAGCAGAAGATGGCGAAGTCCGCCGAGACGCTCACGGCCGACCTCGGCAAGGTGCGCACCGGGCGCGCGCACACGGGGTTGCTCGACCACATCCACGTCGACTATTACGGCTCTTCGATGCCGCTCAACCAGGTCGCCAACGTCACGCTCACCGACGCGCGCACGATCGCCGTGCAGCCGTGGGAGAAGAAGATGATCCCGGTCGTGGAAAAGGCGATCCGCGATTCCGATCTGGGCCTGAATCCGGCCACACAGGGGGACATCGTGCGCGTGCCGATGCCTGCGCTGACCGAGGAGCGCCGCCGCGACCTGATCAAGGTGGTGCGCCACGAGGCCGAAGCGGCGCGCATTGCCGTGCGCAACGTGCGGCGCGATGCCAACGAGCAGCTGAAGAAATTGCTGAAGGACCACAAGGTTTCGGAAGACGACGAGCGCCACGCTCAGGCCGACGTGCAGAAGCTCACCGACAGGTTCATCGCCGACATCGACAAGCAGCTCGCCACCAAGGAAACGGAATTGATGGCGATCTGACGGCTCGCCATCCACATTCCAATTCCAACCCCGGCACGGCGAACGCCAGACGCGGGTTCCCCGCACACATGTTCAGCTCATCCACCCAGGACATCCCGCATTCCGACGTCGTGCCGCGGCATGTCGCGATCATCATGGACGGCAATGGGCGGTGGGCGAAGCAGCGCTTCCTGCCGCGCGTGGCGGGACATCGCAAGGGGGTCGACGCGGTGCGCGCCGCCGTGCGTCATTCGATCGAGCGAGGCGTGGGCTACCTGACGCTGTTCGCGTTCTCCAGCGAGAACTGGCGCCGGCCGGCAGACGAGGTGTCGATCCTGATGGACCTCTTCCTGCGTGCGCTCGAGCAGGAGGTTGCCAAGCTGCACGACAACGGCATTCGCTTCCGGATCGCCGGCGATACCACCCGCTTCGATGCGCGCATCCGCGAACTGATCGACGATGCCGAGTCGCTGACCGCGAACAATGCGCGGCTCACGCTGACGATCGCGGCGAACTATGGCGGCCGATGGGACATCGCCAACGCCGCGCACGCCTACTATCGCGCGCATCCCGAGGCGCTCGCCGGTCGCACCGCGCCCGACGCGGAAAAGATCGCGCCGTTCCTGTCGATGAACTACGCACCCGAGCCCGACCTGTTCATCCGCACCGGCGGCGAGCAGCGCGTTTCCAATTTCCTGCTGTGGCAGCTCGCGTACGCCGAGCTCTACTTCACCGACCTGCTGTGGCCCGATTTCGACGCGACCGCCTACGATGCGGCAATCGCATCGTACGCAACGCGTGAGCGGCGCTTTGGCCGCACCAGCGAGCAATTGCCGTCAGCGGCACAAGTCCAGGCCATCGACGGATGAGCGCGCTCGCCAAACGCGTGGTCACGGCGGTGGCCGTCCTGGCGATCGTGTTCGCGGCGATCTACGCGTTGCCGACACGGGGATTCGCGCTGGCTTTGCTGGCGGTGGTGCTGATGGCCACGCTCGAGTGGGCCAAGCTCGCAGGTCTCGCGCCTGTCGGACGCGCTGCGCTGGCAATCGTCGTCGCGGCGCTGGCGCTGGCGATGTTGTTCATCCCCGCGCTCGGCTTCGCCGATGGCTGGCCACAGTCGCTGGTATTCGCGGTCTGCGGTGCAGCGACGGCATTCTGGCTGGTCGGCGCGACCGGCTGGGTGATCGTGCGCTGGCCGATGGCGCCCCCGGCGCTGCTCGCGGCGATCGGCGTGCTCGTGCTGGTCGCATTCTGGATGTCGGTCGTCGTCCTGCATGCGCGATCGCCCAACACGGTGGTGGCTGCGATGGCGCTGGTGTGGATTGCCGACACGATGGCGTTTTTCGCTGGTCGGCAATTCGGACGGCACAAGCTCGCGCCGCAGGTCAGTCCCGGCAAGACATGGGAAGGCGTTGCCGGCGCGCTTGCGGGTGTCGCGGTCTACGCGGCCGCGTGCGCGGTGATTGTGCATCGCGCCGGCGACGCGCCGGTTCCGTTGTGGACGGGCATCGTCGCCGGATGGGTCGCCGTCGCGATCGCGCTGGCGGCGATGTCGATCGTCGGCGACCTGTTCGAATCGTGGATGAAGCGCGGGGCGGGCGTCAAGGACAGCGGCACGCTGCTGCCGGGGCACGGCGGCGTGCTCGATCGCATCGATGCGCTGCTGGCGGCGATGCCTGCCACGGCGCTGGCCGTGCACCAGTGGGTGCGATGAGCGCAGCGAACATCACGGCGCCGTGCGCGCGCCGTCAACCGATGCGCGGCGCCGCATGATGGACCTCGCCTGGAAGATCGGCAGCTTCGTCGTCGTGCTCGGCGTGCTGGTCGTGTTCCACGAGCTCGGCCACTTCGTCGTCGCGCGATTGGCCGGCGTGCGAATCCTGCGTTTCTCCGTCGGGTTCGGCCGCGTGCTGTGGTCGCGCAGGTTCGGTGCCGATCGCACCGAATGGGCGCTGTCGGCGATTCCGCTGGGCGGCTACGTGAAGATGCTCGACGAGCGCGAAGGCGACGTCGCGCCGGCGGATCTGCCGCGAGCATTCAACCGCCAGAACGTGTGGAAACGCATCGCGATCGTGGTGGCTGGGCCGCTCGCCAACCTGCTGCTCGCGGTCCTGTTGTTCGCCGGCTCCTATGTCGTTGGCGTGCCCGCGCAGAAGGCGTTGCTCGCGCCGCCGCCTCCGGCTTCGCCCGCCGCGCACGCGGCAATCGCCGGCGGCGAGCTCGTCACCGCCGTCGACGATGTGCCGGTGCGCAGCCTTCAGGACCTGCGCTGGCGCATCGCCAAGGCGCAGGGCGCCGACCACGTCGCGCTGACCTTGCGGCGCGAGGACGGATCGGAAGTGACGCGCCAGTTGCCGCTGGGCACGCTGGCCGGCCGGGATTGGGAATCCAATTTCATGCCGCTGCTCGGGCTGGGTTCCGATCTCGGCGCGCCGGTCGTCGACCTGGCGCTCGACGGCAAGCCCGCGGCACGCGCGGGCATCCGCATCGGCGACCGCATTCTTGCGATCGACGGCACGGCGGTGCACTCGCCTGCCGAGGCGGCGGCGATCACCAATGCGCATCCCGGCACGCCGATCACGATGCATCTCGCGCGCGACGGTCGCGAAATCGACGTCGCGCTCACTCCCGATGCGAACGAGAGCGAAGGCCGCCGCGTGGGCATCGCCGGGCTTCGCCTCAAGGTCGATCCGGCGGTCGTGCAAAACGTTGCCATCGTCGTGCGCTACGATTTGCCCGAAGCATTGCGCGAAGCGACGCGACGCACCGGCGAGCTCACGTACTTCACGCTCAAGATGCTGGGGCGCATCGTCGTCGGCGACGCCTCCGTCAAGAACATCAGCGGACCGATCACGCTGGCCGACTACGCCGGACAGTCGGCCAAGGGCGGCCTGCAATCGTTCGTGAGCTTCATCGCGCTCGTGAGCATCAGTCTCGGCGTCCTCAACCTGTTGCCCGTTCCGCTACTGGATGGGGGTCATTTGCTGTATTATTTCGCGGAATTCATCAAAGGTTCTCCCATTTCCGACCGCGCCTTCGAAGTCGGTCAACGCATCGGCATGGCAATTCTTGCCGTGTTGATGACCTTGGCGTTGTTCAATGACGTTTCCCGACTGTTCTGATCCCCATTTTGCGCTGCGGCCCGTCAAGGGTCCGCACCGCGCGCGCCGCGCGATCGCGGCGCTGTTCGCGGCATTGTGCATGCCGTGGCTGTGCTCGTCCGCGCTGGCGATCCAGCCGTTCGTGGTCAAGGACATCCGCGTCGAGGGCGTGCAGCGCACCGAGGCCGGAACGATCTTCAGCTACCTGCCGATCAAGACCGGCGACACGGTCGACGACGAGAAGATCTCGGCAGCCGTCAAGGCGCTTTACGGCACCGGGTTCTTCCGGGACGTGCGGCTCGAGCGCCAGGGTGACGTGCTGGTGATCGTGGTTGCCGAGCGGCCGACGATCTCGTCGCTGACGTTCGTCGGCAACAAGGAATTCGACACCGACACGGTGCGCAAGGCGCTGAAGGAAATCGGCGTCAGCGAATCGCGGATCTTCGACCGTTCTGCGCTCGACCGGGCGGAGCAGGAACTGAAGCGCCAGTACGTCTCGCGCGGACTCTACGCGGCCAAGGTGCAGACGACGGTCACGCCGCAGGAGCGTAATCGCGTCGCGATCAACTTCACGATCACCGAGGGCGACAACTCCAAGATCGCGCGCATCAACATCATCGGCAACAAGACGTACTCGCTGAATCAGTTGCGCGACGAGATGAAGCTGACCACTCCGGGATGGCTCACCTGGTACACCAAGAACGACCAGTACTCGAAGCAGAAGCTCGGGGCCGACCTCGAGTCGTTGCGCAGCTTCTACCAGAACCGTGGCTACCTCGAGTTCGCGATCGAATCGACGCAGGTTTCGATCACTCCCGACAAGGAAGAGATCTACATCACGATCAACATCACCGAGGGCGAGAAATACACGGTGTCGGACGTGCAGATCGCCGGTGACCTGGTGGTTCCGCGCGAGGAGATCCTGCGGCTGGTGCAGCTGCGCGCCGGCGACGGCTTCTCGCGTGCCAAGCAGCAGGCGACCAGCAAGGCGATCAGCGACCGCCTGGGCGCCGAAGGCTACGCGTTCGCCAACGTGAGCGCGGTGCCGGACGTCGACAAGGTCAAGCACACGGTGGCATTCACGCTCTATGTCGACCCGGGCCGTCGCGTCTACGTGCGCAAGATCAACATCGTCGGCAACGCACGCACCCGCGACGAGGTGATCCGCCGCGAAGCGCGCCAGCTCGAGGATGCGTGGTTCGACAGCCAGCGCATCGACCGCTCGAAGGTCCGCATCAAGCGCCTCGGCTATTTCGACGATGTCAACGTCGAGACGCAGCCGATCACCGGCTCGCCCGACCAGGTCGACATCGAGCTCAACGTCGTCGAGCGCTCCACCGGCAACCTGTTGGCCGGCGTCGGCTACTCGAGCTCGGACGGTGTCGTGTTCAGCGCCTCGATCTCGCAGCAGAACGTGCTCGGCACCGGCAATGCGGTGTCGCTGGGCCTCAACACCAGCAAGATCAACCGCACGATCTCGGGCGTCTTTACCGAGCCGTACTGGACCGTCGACGGGGTGTCGCGCACGATCGAGCTGTACCAGAAGAACATCGACCCGACGTCGCTGTCGGTGTCCAATTACGAGTCGTCCACGATCGGTGCGGCGATGAGCTTCGGCATTCCCATCAGCGAGTCCGACACGATCAGCCTGGGCATGCGCGTCGAGCACACCAAGATCGGCCTGTTCGCCGAGAGTCCGCCGGTTTACATCGACTACGTCAACCAGTTCGGGTCGGCGACCAACAGCTACATCGTCAACGCGGGTTGGGCGCGCGACACGCGCGACGACATCACGTATCCGAGCAGCGGCCGGCTGCAAAGCTTTGTCGTCGAAGTCGGACTGCCGATTTCCAATGTTGCCTACTACAAAGCCGAGTACATCGACCAGTGGTTCTGGCCGATCTGGTCGCCGGCAATCCTGATGTTGCGTGGAGACGTGGGCTATGCCGCCGGGTATGCCGGCAATCCGCTGCCGTTCTTCAAGGCGTTCTACGCGGGTGGCGTGGGGTCGGTGCGCGGCTACGAGGCGAGCTCGCTGGGGCCGCGCGACATCTTTGGCAACGCGCTCGGCGGCAAGCGCAAGATCGTCGGCAACGCCGAGCTGTTCTACCCGCTGGTCAAGGGCGAGAAGGCGGTGCGCGCAAGCGTATTCTTCGACACCGGCCAGATCTACGCCAACGGCGACCAGCCCGACTTCGAGTCGTTCCGCTTTTCCGCGGGCGCGGGCGTGGCGTGGAACTCGCCGATCGGCCCGCTCAAGTTCAGCTACGCTGTTCCCATCGGCGCCAAGACCGGCGACAGGCTGGAACGCTTCCAGTTCCAGGTCGGTACGGTATTCTGACCGCTGCGCCGGCTTAGGAATCGCGAGGAGAATCCCTTGAAACGCATTGACATTCGACGCACATTCGCCCTGCTGGCCGCGGCCTCGATGCTCGCGGTGGCATCGACGGCCGCGCTGGCCGCCGACTTCAAGATCGGCTTCGTCAACGGCGAGCGGCTGCTGCGCGAGGCGGCCCCGGCCAAGCGCGCGCAAGCGAAGCTCGAGAAGGAATTCGCGAGCCGCCAGCTGGACCTGCAGAAACTCGAAAAGCAGGTGCAGACAATTCAGACATCGCTCGACAAGGACGGCGCGACGATGGCCGAGGGCGACCGCCGCAACAAGGAGCGCGACCTCGCCAACATGACACGCGACCTGCAACGGTCGCAGCGCGAGTTCCGCGAGGATCTCAACCTGCGCAAGAACGAGGAGCTCGCCAGCATGCAGGAGCGCGCCAACAAGGTGATCCAGCAGATCGCAGTCGACGAGAAATTCGACCTGATCGTGCAGGAACCGATCATCTACGCGAGCCCGCGCATCGACATCACCGAGCGCGTGATCAAGGCGCTCGCCGACAGGTAGCCCGGCCGACGCGCGCTTGTCGCGGCGCGCGAGCCAGAGCCGGCCGCTCACCGCCGCATGCCAATCGAAGCACGAATCCATCGCCTCGACGAGCTCGCGGCGCGCGCGGGCGCGACGCTGGTCGGCGACGGCGCGACGCCGATCACGCGCGTGGCCACGCTCGACAACGCCGCGCCGGGGACGATCGCATTCCTCGCCAATCCGCGCTATCGCCCGCAACTCGCGCAAACCCGCGCGTCGGCGGTGATCGTGGCGCCCGACGCGGCCGATGCGACGCCGCTGCCGAAGCTCGTGTCGACCAATCCGTACGCCGTCTACGCTAAGGTCGCACGCATCCTCGCGGGTGACGAGCGCGTGCCGCCCGGCGTCCACCCGACCGCGCTTGTCGACGCCACGGCGAGCATCGCCGCCAGCGCCGCGGTCGGGGCATTCGCGACCATCGGCGCCGGCGCGCAGATCGGCGAGCGTGTGATCGTCGGCGAGCGCGTGTCGGTCGGGCCCGATGCCGCCGTCGGCGACGACTCCCGCCTGTTCGCCAACGTGGTGATCTACGCCAACAGCGTGCTGGGCGCGCGCGTGATCGTGCACGCGGGGGCGGTCATCGGTGCCGACGGATTCGGCATGGCGCAGGAAGACGGGCAGTGGATCAAGATCCCGCAAATGGGGCGGGTGGTGATCGGCGCGGACGTGGAAATCGGCGCCAACACGACGATCGACCGCGGCGCCATCGACGACACGGTGATCGGCGACGACGTCAAGATCGACAACCAGGTGCAGATCGGCCACAACTGCGTGATCGGCGACCATACGGCGATCGCGGGTTGCGTGGGCATCGCCGGTTCTGCGCGCATCGGCAAGTATTGCCAGATCGGCGGCGCGGCGATGATCGCCGGGCACCTATCGATCGCCGACCACGCGGTGATTTCCGGCGGCACGCTGGTGTTCCACTCGATCGACACGCCGGGTGTCTACACCAGCGCATTCCCGACGATGCCGCACGCGCAGTGGAAACACGTGGCATCGCATACGCGCAACCTGCGCGAGCTCGCCGAGCGCGTGCGTGCGCTCGAACGCGCGCGGCGCGGGGGCGAGCGTGGCAATGGCAATCGCGGCGGCGGCGACCGCGGCGACGCGCACTGACAGCCCACCGAAAGAGCCATCCATGCCCGCGCTCGACATCAACGCGATCAAGAAGCTGCTGCCGCATCGCTACCCGATGCTGCTGGTCGACGCCGTCACCGACTACAAGGTCGGCGAATGGATCCACGGCATCAAGAACGTCTCGGTCAACGAGCCGTATTTCCAGGGACATTTTCCCCACTATCCGGTGATGCCCGGCGTCTTCGTGATCGAGGCGATGGCGCAGCTCGCGGGATTGCTGACGACGCTGTCCGGCGTGGCGAAGCCGGACGGCAGCCAGCTGGTGCTGTTTGCCGGCATCGACGAGGCCCGGTTCAAGCGCCAGGTGATGCCGGGCGACACGCTGGCCTTGCAGGTCGACCTGGTACGCGCCATCCGCGGCGTCGGCCGCTTCCGCGCGCGCGCCGAAGTCGCCGGCAACGTCGTCTGCGAAGCGATCCTGCTCGCCGCGGTGCGCGATATGCCCAAGGGCGATCTCGCCTGACGCGATGCCGCGCATCCACGCCGCCGCGCTGGTCGACCCCGGTGCCGAACTCGCGAGTGACGTCGAAGTGGGTGCGTTTTCCGTCGTCGGGCCGCACGTGCGCATCGGCGCGGGCACGGTCATCGGGCCGCACGCGGTCGTCACCGGGCGCACGACGCTCGGTGCGCGCAACCGCATCTTCCAGTTCGCGTCGATCGGCGACATCGCGCAGGACCGCAAGTACGGCGGCGAGCCGGTGACCACGACGATCGGCGACGACAACGTGTTCCGCGAGTTCGTGTCGGTGCACTCTGGCACCGCCCAGGACCGCGGCGATACCCGGATCGGCACCGGCAACTGGTTCCTTGGCTACACGCACGTCGCGCACGACTGCGTGGTCGGTGACCATACGACGTTCTCCAACAACGCGCAGATCGCCGGCCACGTCACGATCGGCGATTGGGCCGTGATGGGCGCCTATGCGGGCGTGCACCAGTTCGGCCGGATCGGCGCGCACGCGTTCGTCGCAGCAGGCGCGATCGTGCTGCAGGACGTGCCGCCGTTCGTCACCGTGCAGGGCTATCCCGCCAAGCCGCACGGCACCAACAACGAAGGCCTGCGCCGGCGGGGATTTTCCGCTGACGATATACTTGCCGTGCGGCGCGCTTACAAAACGCTCTACCGCCAGGGACTGACGCTCGACGATGCGCGCGCGGCGATCGCCGACAGTGCCGCGAACGCACCGGTGCTCGAACCATTGTCCGCGTTTTTGGCAACCGCTGGCCGCGGAATCGTGCGTTGAACGCGCCGCAAGCCGCGCTGGCACCCCGGCTGCCGCGCGCGACGCCGGTCACCATCGGCATCGTCGCCGGCGAGGCCTCGGGCGACGCATTGGCCGCGGGGCTCATCAGCCACGCGCGCGCGCGCAATCCGGCGATCCGATTTGCCGGCATCGCCGGGCCAAAGATGCATGCCGCGGGTTGCGAAGTGCTGTTCCCGATGGAAAAGCTCGCGGTGCGGGGGTTCGTCGAAGTGCTCGCACACCTGCCGGCGCTCGTGCGCATCCGCCGCGAGCTCGCGCGGATGTTGCTCTTGCAGCGCATCCCGCTGTTCGTCGGCGTCGACGCCCCCGACTTCAACCTGGGACTCGAGCGCAAGCTCAAGAAGCATGGCGTGCGCACCATCCACTATGTGAGCCCGTCGGTGTGGGCATGGCGGGGCGATCGAGTGCAATCCATCGCCAAGTCCGCCGATCGCCTGCTGGCGCTGTTTCCGTTCGAGCCTGCGATCTATCGCGCAACGTCGGTGGCCGTCGACTTCGTCGGCCACCCGCTGGCAGCCGCAGCCGCGACGCTGGCATCGCGCCGGCAAACGCGCGATGTGCTGAAATTGAAGCCATCGACGCCGGTGTTCGCGCTGCTGCCCGGCAGCCGCCAGTCCGAAATCGACATGCACGCCGCCACCGTGCTGCGTGCGGCGCAGCTGATCCACGATGCGCGGCCCGACGCGCGCTTCCTTGTACCGCTGGTGTCGCGGGAAACGCGTGACGGGTTCCGCCAGGCGCTGCACGACCACGGCGCCGAAGCGCTGCCGATCACGCTGCTGTATGGCCATGCGGGCGATGCGCTGCAGGCGGCCGACGTGGCGATCGTCGCATCCGGCACGGCGACGCTCGAAGCGGCGCTCGCGCGGTGTCCGCACCTGATCTTCTACAAGGTCGCGCCGTTGACGGCGCGCATCGTCGCCCGCACACTGCTGCTGCCCTACGTCGGGCTGCCCAACGTGATCGCCGGACGCTTCGTCGTGCCCGAATTCCTGCAGGATGCCGCAACCCCCGACAACCTTGCGCGTGCCGCGCTCAACCTTTTCGACGATGCGGTGACACGGCGGCGGATGGATGGGCTGTTTGCGAGTTTCGCGCAGTCGCTCGCGGCCGATTCGGATGCGCTCGCGGCCGAGGCGGTGATCCGCGAGCTCGCCATCGCGGGCATCGCGTGCTGATCGCCGGCGTCGACGAAGCGGGACGCGGGCCGCTGGCCGGCCCGGTGGTCGCCGCCGCGGTGATCCTCGACCCGGGACGGCGCGTGCGCGGCCTGCGCGACTCCAAGCTCTTGAGCGCGCAGCAGCGCGATGCGTTGGTGCCGCAAATACACCGATGCGCGGTGGCATGGGCGGTCGCCATCGCCGATGTCGACGAGATCGACACGCTCAACATCCTGTGGGCGACGATGCTCGCGATGCAGCGTGCCGTCGAGGCGCTCGCGATCGCGCCGGATGCCGCATGGATCGACGGCGATCGCTGTCCGTCGCTGCGTTGCGAATCGCGCGCATTCGTCGGCGGCGATGCGAGCCACGCGGCGATCGCCGCCGCGTCCATTCTCGCCAAGACCGCGCGGGATGCGATGCTGGTCGATCTGGACCGGCAATATCCGCAATACGGCTTCGCGCAACACAAGGGCTATGCCACCGCCGGGCACCGCGGCGCATTGATCCTCCACGGGCCATGTCCGGCGCACCGGCGCAGTTTCCATCCGGTGCTGCAGTCGGTATTGGCGCTGTGACGCATGCATTCGACGGGCGGGTGGCGCTGGTCACAGGTGCGAGTTCCGGCATCGGCCGTGCGATCGCACATGCATTGGCCGCCGGCGGCGCCGCCGTCGTCATCAGCGCGCGTCGTCTCGATGTGCTCGAAGGTGTCGCACGGTCGATCCGCGAGGCCGGTGGCCGCGCCCACGCGCTCGCCGCGGACCTCGCGTCGCGCGCCGATACGCTGCGCTGCGCGGCCGCGGCCACCCAGCCGTACGGCGCGCCGGTCATCCTCGTCAACGCCGCGGGCGTCAACATCAGGAAGCCGATGCTCGAACTGACGCTCGACGACATCGACGTCACGCTGGCGGTGAACCTTGTCGCGCCGATGCTGCTCGCGCAGGCGCTGGCACCCGCGATGATCGCCGCGCGCTTCGGGCGCATCATCAACATCACGTCGCAGCAGCAGGCGCGCGCGTTCAACCACAGCGGCATCTACGGCGCCTCCAAGGGCGGCCTCGCATCGCTGACGCGGTCGCAAGCCGAGGCGTGGTCGCCGCATGGCGTGACCGCCAATGCGATCGCACCCGGTGTCGTCGCCACGCCGATGACGGCACAGGTGCTCGGCGACCCCTCGCGCGCCGCCGCAATGGCGGGGCGCACGATGACCGGGCGCAACAGCGTGCCGGACGATCTGGTCGGCACCGCGCTGTTTCTGGCGAGCGACGCCGCGGCGTACATCACCGGCCAGTCGATTTTCGTCGATGGGGGACTTTCCGTTTCATGAGCATTTCCGCCACCGCGCTGCCCAACCTCGCCGCGATCCGCGCCGCGCAAACGCGGATCGCCGCGTATGTGCATCGCACGCCGGTGCTGCATTCGCGCTCGCTCGACGCGCTCGCGGCCGCCGAGCTTTATTTCAAGTGCGAGAACTTCCAGAAAGTCGGCGCGTTCAAGGCGCGCGGCGCTTGCAGTGCGGTCTTTGCGCTCGACACCGCCGCGGCCGCGCAGGGCGTGGTGACGCACTCGTCGGGCAACCACGGCGCGGCGCTGGCGTACGCGGCACGCGAACGCGGCATCGCCGCCTATGTTGTGATGCCGGAGAACGCACCGAAGATCAAGATCGAAAACGTGCGCGGCTTCGGCGCGACGATCCGTTTTTGCGCGCCCAATGTGGCCGCGCGCGAGGCGGCATGCGCCGAAGTGCAACGCGAGCATGGCGCGGCACTCGTGCATCCGTTCGACAACGTGAACGTGATTGCCGGGCAGGGCACGGCGGCGCTGGAGATGCTGGAAGAAATGCCCGGTCTCGACGTGGTGATCGCGCCTTGCGGCGGCGGCGGGCTGTTGTCGGGCACCGCCATCGCCGCGAAGTCGATGAAGCCCTCGATCCGCGTGTTTGGCGCCGAACCGGCCAACGCGGGCGACGCCGCCGCGAGCTTCATTTCCGGGCGCATCGAACCGTTGCCGCCCACGTCGACGATCGCCGACGGATTGCGCACCACGCTCGCGCCGCGCACCTTCGCCGCGATTCGCGCGCACGTCGACGACGTCCGGACCTGCAGCGAAGCGTCGATCGTGCAGGCGATGCGGATGATGTGGGAGCGCATGAAAATCATCGTCGAGCCTTCCGCCGCGGTGCCGCTCGCCTGCGTGCTGTCGCGCGCCTACGACCTCGCCGGCGCGCGCGTCGGCGTCATCGTCAGCGGCGGCAACGTGGACCTCGATCACCTGCCATGGCAGGCAGACGGCGCGGCGCGCTAAAATACGCGCATGCAATCCCACCTGCCGACCACGCCCTATCCGCGATTCCATCTCGCGTTCCCCGTCAACGACCTGGCCATCGCGCGCGAGTTCTACGGCGAATTCCTCGGCTGCCCCGAAGGGCGAAGCTCGGACGACTGGGTCGATTTCGACTTCTTCGGCCACCAGATCGTCGCCCACAAGGTCAACGTCCGCGCGATGACCGATGCCACCAGCCTCGTGGACGGCGAAAACGTGCCCGTGCGGCATTTCGGTGCGGTTCTCGAGATGCGCGACTGGGAGCAACTGGCGAAGAAATTCCAGCAGGCCGGGATCCGCTTCATCATCGAGCCCTACGTGCGCTTCAAGGGCGAGGCTGGCGAGCAGGCGACGATGTTCCTGCTCGACCCCTTCGGCAACGCGCTGGAGTTCAAGTCCTTCGCCGACATCAACCAGTTGTTCGCGCGATAGGCGCGCGAGCGAAGCCACGGCAAAACGGCGCGGCGCGATGACGCATTTCGACCTTGCCGCGCTGCAAGCGCTGTGTGAACGCGCGCTCGGCAACGCCGGCGCCAATGCCGACATGGCGCGCGCGACCGCGGAGGCTCTGGTCGACGCCGAAGCGCAGGGACTCGCGTCGCACGGTGTCGCGCGCGTGCCGCAATACGCGTTGCACCTTCGCAACGGCCGCGCCGACGGCAATGCGATGCCGTCGTTGGTCAACGCGCGCGGCGGCGCAGCGCTGGTCGACGCGCGATGCGGGCTGGCGTTTCCCGCGTGCGCGCTCGCCGTTACCGAAGCGGTGCGCCGTGCGCGCGATTGCGGCGTCGCGTTCGTCGGCGTCACCAACAGCCATCATTTTGGCGTGGCGGCGCATCACCTGGACGGCGTCGCCGCGCAACACATGGTCGGACTCGCATTCGGCAATTCGCCGGCGGCAATGCCGGCCGCGGGCGGGCGCACGCCGCTATTCGGCACCAACCCGGTGGCGGCGGTGTTTCCGCGCCGCGAATCCGCGGCGCTGGCGATCGACTTGTCGTTGTCGCAGGCGGCGCGCGGCAAGGTGATGATCGCGGCCAAGGAAGGGCAGCCGATACCTCTCGGCTGGGCGCTCGACAAGGATGGCCAGCCGACCACCGATGCCAAGGCCGCGCTGCAAGGCTCGATGCTGGCCGTCGGCGGCGCGAAGGGTGCGATGCTCGCGCTGATCGTGGAGTTGATGGTGACGTCGCTCACTGGCGCGGCGCTGGGGTTCGAGGCGTCGAGCTTCTTCGTCGACGAGGGCAACCGGCCGCGCATCGGCCAGGCGTTCCTGGTCATCGATCCGCAGGCGCTCGCGGGCAACGATGTCTACTTCGAGCGCGTCGAAACCCTGGTCGCGGCCATGCTCGCCGACGAGGGCGTGCGTTTGCCCGGCGAGCGCCGGCGCGCACTGGCCGCGAAGGCCGCGGCCGTCGGCGTGGACATTGCCGACACGCTCGCCACCGCGCTGCATGACCTCGCCGCCCCACCGAAATCGATCGTGTAGGCTTTGCCGATGACTTCGCGCCCGACGTCGCTGCTGCTCAATGTCGGACACTCGCTCGACCATCTTTTCCTGCTGATCTTCGCCGCGGCGGTGGGCGCGATCGCTGCCGATTTCGGCATTGCGCGGTGGGAAGACCTGATGCCCTACGGCGTGGGCGCGTTCGCCATGTTCGGCTTGGGCTCGCTGCCGGCCGGCAAGCTCGGCGACCACTGGGGCCGGCGGCGAATGATGCTGGTGTTCTTTTTCGGGCTGGGCGCGTCGTCTTTGCTGGTGGCCTGCGCGCGCAGCCCGTGGCAGCTAGCGCTGGCGCTGACAGTGATGGGCGCGTTCGGCGCGATCTACCATCCGGTCGGCATCCCGATGCTGGTTCGCCACAGCATTCGTCCTGGGCGCACGATCGGCATCAATGGCTTGGCCGGCAACCTCGGCGTCGCCGCGGCGGCGGTGATCACCGGCCTCTTGGTCAAGTACGCGGGCTGGCGATTCGCGTTCGTCATGCCGGGCATCGTCGCGTTGGCCTGCGGTGCGCTGTTCGCGCACGTGACACCGCGGGAAACCGAGGCGCCGGCGCATCGCAAGCCCACGCACGTGGCGCTGCCACCGAAGCTTTTTGCGCGGGTGTTCCTGGTGATCACGATGGCGTCGATCACCGCATCGCTGCTGTTCAACTTCACCACCAATGGCAACGGCGAATTGCTGCGCGAGCGCTTCGACGGCCTCGTCGCCGACCCCGCGCGTCTCGGCCTGATGCTGGCCGGCGTGTACGTGGTGGCGTCGTTCGCGCAGGTGATCGTGGGCGCACTGATCGACCGGATCCCGCTCAAGTACCTGTACGTCGGCATCGTCGCCGTGCAGCCGCCGCTGTTCTGGCTCGCCGCGTCGGCGCAGGGATGGTCGCTGTACGCGCTGATGATCGGCTTCATGATCGCGGTATTCGGCGCGATCCCGTTCACCGATGCGATGATCGTCCGCTATGTCGACGACCGCATGCGCTCGCGGGTGTCGGGTATGCGCCTGACGGTCTCGTTCGGCGTGAGCTCGATCGCCGTGTGGCTGCTCGGTCCGGTGGTCAAGGCCGCCGGCTTCCAGGCGCTGCTGCTCGCGATGGCGGTGATCGCCACGCTCACGCTGGTCGCCGTGATGTGGCTGCCGCGCGTGGACGGCTTCGGCGGCATGGCGGCATCGCCAGCGTCGCCGTCCGCAGCCGACTAGGCCGCGCACGACGTCGCCGCTCGGGCTGCACCGCGCCAATGCTCGTTGCGGCGGCGTCTACACGACGCGCACCCGCAACATCATGCCGCCATCCTCGTGCTCGAGGTTGTGGCAATGCAACAGGTAGTCCTGCGGCCCGGCGAAGGCGCACGCGAAGTCGATGGCCACGCGCACGGACTCGCCGGGCCACACCAGCAGCGTGTCCTTGACGCCCAGGTCGGTCGGCAGCCGCCCATCGGAGTCGACGGCCAGCGCCCTGATGAATTCCGGACTCGTCTCGCGCGCCAGTACGCGCATCGAAAATCCGTGCAGGTGCATCGCGTGCGGCATGCTGGTGTAATAGTTGCGCAACAACCAGGTCTGCGTGGTGTTGCGCGGCACGACGATAGGCCCGTCCTGCGAATCGAACGTGCGGTCGTTGATCCGCCAGCGCGCCTTCGCCCAAGACAGGCGAAACGGCACCGCGGGATTCGCGCTGTCGACGCGGGGGGCTGCGGGCAGCGTCGACAGCGTGGCCGGCGGCCCGGGGGACGGAGCGACGCGCTCGCGAATCCGAAACTGCAGCAGCGATAGCCGGGCGCCGTCGCCGATCGTCGACATCGAGCCACCATCGGCTGCGTGTCCGCCGTGGTCGGGGCCCCCCTGGTCGTGGCCCCCCTGGTCGTGGCCCATCTGGTCGTGGCCCATCTGCCTGGGCACCCCGGCGCCCGCGCCGGCATCGGTGGACGCGTCGGACGCCATGCCATGCATCTCGCCGTGCATCGGATCGAACGCGAGCGATTCGAGCACCACCGAGTCGCCAATGGCGCGTCCTGCGAAGTCCACCCACAAGTCGACGCGCTCAGCCGTCGCGACGAACAGCTCGCGGCATTCGATCGCGCGCGAGAGCAGGCCGCCGTCGGTGCCGAGCAGCCGGAACGACAGCAGCTTGCCGTCGTCGCCGCGAAACGCGAGGCGCAGCGTGCGCGCGTTGGCGGCATTGAGCACACGCAAGCGGTAGCCGCGCGTCGAGACATTGGCGTACGCGCGCACTGTGCCGTTGACCAGCATTTCGTCGCCGAGGTAGCCGCCCTGGCGATCGGCGTCGGTCGGCGCATAGCGTCCGCGGGCATCGTTGCGCCGGTCGCTCAGCACCAGCGGCAGGTCCGTGCTTCCCAGCGTCGTGGCCAGTGCCTTGCCAAGCGCGCGATCCTCGTCGTCGTCGACCAGCATCATCGCGTACAGGCCGAGATACGCCTGGCCGGCAGTCAGGCCATGCGGATGCGGGTGATACCAGAAAATCCCCGCGCGATCGGCGAGCTGGAATGCATAGTCGAAACGGGCGCCGGGCGCGGCGACGCGATCGCCATTGCCGTCGTTTGCGCTGTCCACGCGCAGACCATGCCAATGCACGATCGTCGGTTCGGCAAGCCCGTTGTCGAACGCCACGCGCATCGCGGCCTTCGACTCGACCAGCAGCACCGGATTGCGCCATTCGCGAACGCCGCTGCGGATGACGTAGGCCAGCGAGGTCGGTGCGTCGGCGACGGCCATCGCGCCGAGCTTCACCGGTTCCACGACCGGGTAGAAGCCCATCCACCCGTCACGACCCGGCAGCGCAAGCGGGTTTTCGAACGTCGAGCCGTTGGCGCAAAGACCGCTTTCGGGTGCTGCGGCCACGGCGTCGGCGAGCGGCGAGGAGCCGGACGTGCGCCGCAAACGCGACCCGACGCCGATCCATGCCGCGGCCGCCGCAACGGCCAGCAACGCGCGGCGGCGCAACGGTGAGCGAGGTGCGGTCGTCATGGCGTTGACGGTCTGCTGCTAGCGAATCGCCACGCCCCAGGGCAATTCACCGACGGCGACGTCGGCGACCTTGGTGTAAGTGGCGGTATCGATCACTGCGGCGATGTTCGAGCGTCCGCATGCGACAAAGAGCTTGCTGCCGTCCGGCGTCAGCGCCATGTTCCACGGGCGTTTTCCGACCGGTATCCTGGCGACGATCGTGTTGGTGCCGGTGTCGATGACCTGCACGGTGCCTTCACCGCCCGACGTCACGAACACGCGCTTGCCGTCCGGATGAACGATCACGCCGTTGGATCGCGCGCCCGCCTTGATGCGCGTGATGACCTCCTGCTTCGCCACGTCGAACACATTGACCACGTCGGCGTTCTCGGCGGCGACATAGGCGCGCGAACCATCGGGCAGGAAGCCGATTCCGCGCGGACGGTCGCCGACCTTGACCGACTTCACCACCTGGCCCCGCGCCACGTCGATGATGTCGACCGAATCGGCCTCTTCGGCGCTTGCATAGAGCCATGCGCCGTCGGGACTGAAGACCGCGTGTTCGGGATTCTTGCCGACGGTCTTGATCCGCTTGGCGACGGCACGCGCCGCAACATCGATGATGGCTACCGTGTTGTCCTCTTCGATCGACGCCGACAGCCACTTGCCGTCGCGCGACAGGTAGATCGCCTCGGGCGAATTGCCGAGCGGCACCGTCGCGATGGCCTTGCCCGTGGCGGTGTCGACGATCGCCAGCGCATTGTGGTCCTGGTCGCTCAGATAGAGCTCCTTGCCGTCGAGCGAGATCGCGATGCCGCGTGGCTTGCCGCCGACCGTCCATGTCGCGGTGACGCCGCCCGTGGCGGTGTCGATCACCGAGACGGTGCCTGAGCCTTCGTTGGAAACGTAGGCCATCGGCGCGGCCTGCGCGGCCATCGTCAGGCCCAGCGCGGCGCAGCAAAGCCATCCGATGGCGCAAATCCGCACCCTTGTCATCGCCAATTCTCCGCAAGTTCGTATTGCTGCAATAATGCGCGGGCCCGAACGGTTTGCCGTGCAGAAGCTGCGCGCTCTTTTTCGACAGATAGCCATGCCATTCGACCTTCGATTGCCTGAAGCGTTCGCGCGCGCGCCATTATGCCTCGCGCGCATCGTCGCCGCGCTCGCGCTTGCCGGCGGATGCGCGGCCGCGAACGCCCAAACCGCGGCCCCGCAATCCGCGGCGTCGCAATCCGCGACCCCGCAATCCGCCGCCGACGTTGTGCTCGATCCGGTCGTCGTGACGGCGACGCGAAGTGCCGCGCGCAGCTTCGAGGTCCCGGCATCGGTATCGACGATCACCCGGGACGTGATTCGCGACGGCCAGCCGATGATCAACCTGAGCGAAACCCTGGTGCGCATACCGGGCATCGTCGCCAACAATCGGCAGAACTACGCGCAGGACCTGCAGATCAGTTCGCGCGGCTTCGGCGCGCGGGCGCAATTCGGCGTGCGCGGCATCCGCTTGTACCAGGACGACATCCCACAAACGATGCCGGACGGCCAGGGCCAGACCGGCAGCTTCATGCTGTTCGCCACGCAGCGCATCGAAGTGCTGCGGGGGCCGTTTTCCACGCTCTACGGCAATGCATCGGGCGGTGTGATCAGCGTATTCACCGAATCGGGCCGCGACCCGCCGTCACTGACCGCCACGCTGGGATTCGGCAGCTACGGCGCCTTCAATGCCAACGTCGCGGCTCAGGGCATCGCCGGCGGCGTTCGCTATGTGGCCGCGGCGAGCCATTTCGAGACCGACGGCTACCGCGACCACAGCGCCGCGTCGCGCGACCTCGGCGTGGGCAAGCTGACGTTCAGCCCCGCACCCGGCACGCGGATGACGATCCTCGCCACTTCGCAGCAGCAGCCCAATTCGCAGGACCCGCTGGGCTTGACGCGCGACCAGTGGCAGGCCAATGCGCGCCAGTCCGATCCGTCGGCTGCCGCGTTCGACACGCGCAAGTCGATTGGCCAGCAGCAGATCGGCGTGACGATCGAGCACGACTTCGGTGCCGACACCGTCGTCAAGGCGGTCGGCTACGGTGGGCATCGCGGCATTCGCCAGTACCTGAGTTTCTCCGGTTCGGCGCTGTCGTCCTCCGGCGGCGTCACCGACCTGGATCGCGGCTTCGGTGGCGGCTCGCTGCGGCTGACGCAGCGCCTCGCGCCGTCGCTGTCACTGGTCGCCGGCGCCGAATACGAGTCGCAGGACGAGCATCGCCGCGGCTACGTCAACAACAACGGCTTCCTCGGCGACCTGCGGCGCGACGAGGACGACACCGTCGCGTCGAGCGCGCTCTACGCGCAGTTGAAATGGGATTTCGCGCGCGACCTGTCGCTGACCGCCGGTGTGCGCGGCAATGACGTGCGCTTCGATTCGCGGGACCATTACATCACCGACCAGAATCCCGACGACAGCGGTAGCCGGGGATACAAGAAGACGGTTCCCGTCGCAGGCATCACCTGGCGCGCGAGCGATAACGTCAACTTGTACGCGAGCTTCGGTCAGGGCTTCGAAACGCCCACGTTCGCCGAGATCGCCTACCGCGGCACCGGGCCCGGCATCAATTTCGGCGTCAGTCCGGCGACGAGCACCGCCTATGAAGTGGGCGTCAAAACCGAGTTCGCGCGCGGGCACCGGCTGGACGCCGCGCTGTTTACGATCGACACCGCCGACGAGATCGTCATCGATGCTGCGACCAACGGGCGCACCACGTACAAGAACGGCGGCGACACGCGCCGGCGCGGTGCCGAAGTCGAGTACGACGGCATCTTTGGCCATGGCGTGCGCGCGCACCTGGCGCTCGCGTGGCTGGACGCGAAGTTCTCCGACGAGATCACCACCGGTTCGCCGCCGACGGTGCTGCCCGCCGGCAACGCCCTGCCGGGCGTTCCCGGCTTCACCGCGTACGGCGAGCTCGCCTGGGTTCCCGACGCGCTGCCGTGGCTCGAAGTCGCCGTGGAAGTGCAGTCCTCCGGCAAGATCTATGTCAACGAGCGCAACAGCGATGCCGCGCCTGCGTACACGATCGCGAACGTTCGCGCCGGCGTGCAAAAGCGCGCGGCTGGGGTGCTGTGGAGCGCGTTCGCGCGGCTCAACAACATCGCCGACCGCAACTACGTGGGGTCGGTGATCGTCGGCGACACCAACGGCCGCTTTTTCGAACCGGCGCCGGGACGCAACTGGTTTGCCGGCGTGTCGGCGAATGTCGAGTTCTGATCCGCGCTACACGCGCACGGCGATCGCGCTGCATTGGTTGCTGGCGCTGCTGGTGATCGCGCAAATCGCGTGGGGCTGGTGGATGCAGGGCATCGCCAAGCTGCCCGTGGGCCCGCGCGTGGATGCCTTCAACCTGCACAAGTCGATGGGCATGCTGATCCTTGCGCTGATGCTCGTGCGCATCGCCTGGCGCGCCGGACATCCGCCGCCGCCCCTTCCGCCGATGGCGCGCTGGCAGCGCATCGCAGCGAATGTTTCGCATGCGCTACTGTATGCGGCACTGGTGGCGCAGCCGGTGATCGGCTACCTGGGATCGGCGTGGAGCGGGTTTCCGGTGCGACTATTCGGATTCGCGCTGCCGATCTGGACCAGCAGCCACCCGGTGCGGAAGGACGCGATGAGCAACGCGCACCTTGTCGTAGGCATCGTGCTGATGATGGCGATTGCGTTGCACGTTGCCGCCGCGCTGCGTCATGCCGCCGCGCGCGATGGCGTGCTCGCGCGGATGTTGCCGCGACGCGGCACGCGGGCCGTGGATTCGTTGCGCTGAAACGCGAGCGTGGTCGCCGCCTGGGTCCGCCATTGCGTCGCGGCGACGACGCGGTGTCGCCGCGCGAACCACTGGCGCCCTGATCGCCGAGTCAGTTGTGCTTGGCGGTCAGCAGCGCAACGGTCGTCACGAATTTTTCCTCGCCGGCGATATCGGCGGCAGTCTTGCCGCGGTCGTCCTTGAGCCCGGGGTCGGCCCCGGCCCCGATCAGCGCGGCGACCACCGCATCGCGGCCGAATCCCGCCGCCCACATCAACGCCGTCAACTGGTTGGCGTAGCGACGGTTGACGTCGACGCCGCGTGCGAGCAAGCGCTTGACGATAGCGGCGTGCCCCTGCGCGGCGGCGTAGATCATCGCGGTCTTGTCGATCCGGTCGGCCGCGTCTACGCCAGCGCCCTTTTCGAGCAGGCGTTGGACGATGTCGTCCTGGCCGGCATACGCCGCCGCCATCAGCGGCGTCGTACCGTTGACCGCCGCGATGTTGACGTCGGCGCCCGCGTCGATCAGGCGCGTGGCCATGTCGAGCTGCTCGCGCTTCAGCGCACCGAGCAGCGCGGTCTCGCCGATGCGGTTGCGCGAATTGATCGAGCCGCCTTCGGCCAGCGCGCGATCGACCGCGGCAATATCGTTGGCGCGCGCCGCCATCAACAGGCGGGCACTGGCCGACTCGTCGAAGCCTGCCTGCGACCACGCCGGCGCGGCCACGGCAGCCATCGCCGCCAACATCGTGTACCCGATCCAATGCCGCATCCGACGCCTCCCCGTTTATTGCAGTGCACAACACCGATTTGTTTGCAACAACAATGGGAAAGGACTATAACTCATCGCCAAGTTGACGCTCGTCAATCGGCAGTCGGTTTCGCGTCATCCAACAACAATGTGGAGGGGAAACATGGGCACGACGCAAAGATGGATCAATGCGGTCGCGGCGGCATCGATGCTGGCGTTCGCGGCCAGCGCGGGCGCGCAGGCCGAAATCGCGGGTGGCGCGACCAAGAAGGCGTCCGACATCAAGGCATCGGTGAACGTTTCGCAGGCGATGCTCAACGGCGCCGCGAAGAACGCCGGCGCGTGGCTGCATTCCAACGGCGACTACACCAATTCGAGGTACTACCCGGGCTCGCAGGTCAACACCAAGAACGTCAAGAACCTGAAGCCGGCGTTCGTGTTCCAGACCGAAGTGCTGGAATCGATGGAAACCGCGCCGATCGTCGTCGACGGCGTGATGTACCTGACGACCTCCTACGATCACGTCTACGCGATCGATGCCACGAGCGGCGTCGAATACTGGCACTACAAGCACAAGATGGGTCCGATCACGACGTTCTGCTGCGGACCCAACAATCGCGGCGTCGCGATCGGCGAAGGCAAGCTCTTCCTCGGCACGCTCGATGCAAAGCTCGTGGCGCTCGATTCCAAGACCGGCGGCGTGCTGTGGTCGACGCAGATCGCCGATCCGGAAAAAGGCTATTCGGAAACGATGGCGCCGGTGTACGTCGACGGCAAGGTGCTGATCGGCACCAACGGCGGCGAATACGGCATCCGCGGCTTCGTCAAGGCGTACAACGCCAACGATGGCAAGGAGCTGTGGACGTTCTACACGATTCCCGACAAGGGCCAGGAAGGCGTCTGGGCCGTCAACGACGCGACCGGCCGCAACATGCATCGCGACATCGAACAGGAGAAGAAGGACCTGGCGGCCAAGGGCGGCGATTTCTACCAGACGCTCGGTGGCGGCGTGTGGATGACGCCCGCAGTGGACCTGAAGTCGCGCACGATCTTTTTCGTCGCCGGCAATCCGTCGCCCGACCTCTATGGAGCGATCCGTCCCGGCGACAACCTCTACACCGACTCGATGGTCGCGGTGAACCTGGACACCGGCGCGTACAAGTGGCACTCGCAGTACGTGTCGCACGACGTATGGGACCTGGATGCGGTCAGCGCGCCGATCCTGACGCAGGCGAAGGATGCGGGCGGCAAGATGGTCGACGTGGTCATCCACGGCGGCAAGACCGGCCACATCTACGTGCATGATCGCGAAACGGGCAAGCTGATACGCTTTTCCGAAGCGATGATCCCGCAGGAAAACATGTGGACCCTCCCGACCGCCACGGGCGCGCGGATGTTGCCGGGCGCGAACGGCGGTGTCGAATGGTCGCCGATGGCGGTCGATCCGGGCCTGCACTACGCGTATGCCGCGAACCTGCACCAGCCGATGACCTATCACGTCGAAGCGTCGCCGTACCCGGGCGGCAAGCTCTGGCTGGGTGGCGCGTTCAAGACCATTCCAAGCGAGCAGCAATGGGGGCGCCTCGTCGCCGTCAACATCGACACCGGAAAGGTCGCGTGGGGGGTGAAGACGCCCGAGCCCCTGATCGGCGGCGTGCTGGCCACGGCCGGCGGGCTCGTGTTCAACGGCGAGGGCAATGGCTGGTTCAAGGCGTTTGACGCCAAGACCGGCAAGGAATTGTGGCGCTACAATTGCGGCGCCGGCGTGAACGCGCCGGCGGTGTCGTACACGGTCAAGGGCAAGCAGTACGTCGCAGTGGCCGCGGGCGGCAACACGCAACTCGACTTCAAGCGCGGCAACAGCGTGTTCGTGTTCGGTCTGTAAGAACACGCTGCCGCGAGGCAAGGAGGAGGCGCGTCACGCGCCTCCTTTTTTTTTGATCAACGCAAGCCGAACCCCCTTCATGCGCACTTTACTTTCCGTCCTGTTCGCCGCGGGTGCATTCGCCGCGGCGCCTTGCGCGCTGGCGCAGGCTGCCGACGCGCCGCCCAAGGCCGCACTTTGCGTGGCGTGCCACGGTCCGAACGGCAATTCAGCGTCGGGCGATTTTCCGATCCTCGCCGGCCAGACGTTTCGCTATATTTACGTGGAGCTGCAGGATTTCCAGGCGAAGCGCCGCACCGATCCCATCATGTCGCCGCAGGTCGAAGGCATGACCAAGGAGGAGATGATGGCGCTGGCCGAGTACTTTTCCAAGCAGAAGCCGGCGCCCACCGGCTTCAAGCCGGATCCGGCGCGCGCGGCCAAGGGAGAGAAGATCGCCACGGCGACGCTGTGCACGATGTGCCATCTGGGCGGATTCGCCGGGCAGAACGAGATCCCGCGCGTCGCCGGCCAGCAGTACGACTATATCGTCAAGCAGCTGCGTGCATTCAAGGCGAAGACCCGCACCAACGACGGCGGCAACATGACCAGCGTGGCGGGTTCGATGTCGGACGACGACATCCTCGACGTCGCCAACTACGTCGCCGCGATTTATTGAAGTCGATGCCAAAGCCGCGTTGCCCGCCCATCCGCGCGGCAGTATGATGATTTTCCCGCGCGGCCGGTAACGTCGGACCCGCCGCCTGTGTCACCCAAACTCCGGAGGAACCTCATCGTGCCTGCCCTGTTGTCATTGACCGTCAACGGCAAGGCTGTCAGCGCGGAGGTCGACGCGCGCACCTTGCTGGTGGATTTCCTGCGCAACCAGCTCACCCTTACCGGCGTGCACGTCGGATGCGATACCGCGCAATGCGGCGCGTGCACCGTGCATGTCGATGGGCGCGCGATCAAGTCGTGCAACGTGCTGGCGCTGCAGGTGAACGGCGGCGCCGTGGTCACGATCGAGGGCCTGGCTGCTGCCGACGGCACGATGCATCCGATGCAGACGGCGTTCCACGAATGCCATGGACTGCAATGCGGGTTCTGCACGCCCGGCATGGTGATGAGCGCGCTCGACCTGTGCGAGCGCCATCCGCATGCGGACGAGGCGACGATCCGCGCCGAGCTCCAGGGCAACCTGTGCCGCTGTACCGGCTATCACAACATCGTCAAGGCGGTGCAACAGGGCGCCGCGGCGATGGGCAGCAAGGAGGCGCGCCATGGGGGCGAATGACAAGGGCGTGATCGGCCAGCGGGTGCTGCGCAAGGAAGACGCGCGCTTCCTGACGGGCACCGGGCAGTACACCGACGACGTAACGCTGCCGCACCAGACGCACGCCTGCTTCCTGCGTTCGCCGCATGCGCACGCGAAGATTCGCGGCGTCGACACCGCGAAGGCGAAGGCGGCGCCGGGCGTGCTCGGGGTCTATACCAGCGCCGACCTGACCGGCGTCAATGGATTGCCCTGCGGCTGGCTCATCACCGGCACCGACGGCAAGCCGATGAACGAGCCGCCGCATCCGGTGCTGGCGCAGGGCAAGGTGCGCCATGTCGGCGACGCGGTGGCGATCGTCGTCGCCGACTCGCTGACCCAGGCCAAGGATGCCGCCGAGCTGATCGACGTCGACTACGAGGTTCTGCCGGCGGTGGTCAACGTGATGGATGCGCTCAAACCCGGTGCACCGCAGTTGCACGCAGAGGCGCCGGGCAATCGCTGCTACACGTGGGCGCTGGGCGACAAGGCAGCAGTCGACGCGGCGTTCGCCAAGGCGGCGCATGTCACCCGCATCGACATCGTCAACAATCGCCTGATCCCCAACGCGATCGAACCGCGCGCCGCCAACGCGTCCTACAGCAGTGCCGACGATGCGTACACGCTGTACGTGACCAGCCAGAATCCGCACGTCGAACGCCTGCTGATGACGGCGTTCGTGCTGGGCCTGCCCGAGCACAAGGTGCGCGTGATCGCACCGGACGTGGGCGGCGGCTTCGGATCGAAGATCTATCTCTATCCCGAAGAAACCGCGATGGTGTGGGCGTCGAAGCGCGTGCGCAAGCCGATCAAGTGGGTCGCCGAGCGCAGCGAATCGTTCCTGTCCGACGCCCACGGCCGCGACCATGTGACGCACGCCGAGCTGGCGCTGGACAAGGACGGCAAGTTCCTGGCGTTGCGCGTCAACACCATCGCGAACATGGGCGCCTACCTGTCGACATTCGCGTCGTGCATCCCGACGATCCTGTACGCGACGCTGCTCGCCGGCCAGTACACGACGCCGGCGATCCACTGCGAAGTGACCGCGGTGTTCACCAACACCGCGCCGGTCGACGCGTATCGCGGCGCCGGTCGCCCCGAGGCGACGTACGTGGTCGAGCGCATCGTGCACCAGGCCGCCGTCGAAATGGGCATCGCGCAGGACGACCTGCGGCGGCGCAATTTCATCCGTACGTTCCCGTACCAGACGCCGGTGGCGCTGCTGTACGACATCGGCGGCTACGACGCCTGCCTCGACGAAGCGATGCGCATGGCCGATGTCACCGGATTTGCCGCGCGCCGCGCCGAATCGAAAAAACGCGGCAAGCTGCGCGGTTTGGGCTATGCCTCGTACATCGAAGCCTGCGGGCTCGCGCCGTCGAACATCGCCGGCGCGCTGGGAGCCCGGGCGGGGCTGTTCGAAGCGGGTGAAGTGCGCGTGCACCCGACCGGCAGCGTGTCGGTGTTCACCGGCTCGCACAGCCACGGCCAGGGACACGAGACGACGTTCGCGCAGGTGGTCGCCGCGCGCCTCGGCATGTCGGTCGACAACGTCGACATCGTGCACGGCGATACCGGGCGCGTGCCGTTCGGCATGGGCACCTACGGCTCGCGATCGCTGTCGGTCGGCGGCACGGCCATCGTCAAGGCGCTGGACAAGATCGTCGCCAAGGGCAAGAAGATCGCTGCACACCTGCTCGAAGCGGCCGAGACCGACATCGAGTTCGGCGACGGCAAGTTCACCGTCGCGGGCACGGATCGCAG
Organism: Pseudomonadota bacterium; assembly: GCA_041691615.1. GTDB lineage: Bacteria > Pseudomonadota > Gammaproteobacteria > Burkholderiales > Casimicrobiaceae > VBCG01. Next base: position 19,444 of record JBEPUI010000011.1, on the reverse strand, counting down.
CAAGACGTTCGGCGAAGTGGCGCTGGCGGCCTACGTGCCGCACAACTATCCGCTGGACAAGCTCGAGCCGGGACTCGACGAGACCGCGTTCTACGACCCGACCAACTTCACGTTTCCGGCGGGGACGCACATTTGCGAAGTTGAGATCGATCCCGAGACGGGCGTGGTCAAGGTCGAGCGCTTCTCGGCTTGCGACGACTTCGGCAACATCATCAACCCGATGATTGTCGACGGCCAGGTGCACGGCGGACTCGGGCAGGGCATCGGCCAGGCGCTGCTCGAAGGCTGCGTGTACGACCGCGAAAGCGGCCAGCTGCTGACCGGCAGTTACATGGACTACGCGATGCCGCGCGCCGACGACCTGCCGTCGTTCGACGTCGCCACGCGCGTTACGCCCTGCACGCACAATCCATTGGGTGCCAAGGGCTGCGGTGAAGCGGGCGCGATCGGTTCGCCCGCGGCGTTGATGAACGCGGTGCTCGACGCGATGGCGCCGGCGGGCGTCACGCATTTCGACATGCCTGCATCGCCGCACCGCGTATGGTCGGCGTTGCAGGCCGCGCAAAAAACCTGACGGAGGCAACATGTACGCATTCGAATTGCACCAGGCGAAAAGCGTGGCCGACGCCACGGCGCTGCTCGCCAGGACCGGCGGCAAGGCGCTGGCCGGCGGGCAGAGCCTGATTGCCGCGATGAAGCTGCGCCTCGCGCAACCCGGCCACGTGGTCGACCTGTCGCAGATTGCCGAACTCGCGGGAATTCGCGGCGATGCGTCCACGCTGACGATCGGCGCAATGACGCGTCACGCCGATGTCGCGTCGTCGGCGGCGGTAAAGTCGTCCATCCCGGTGCTGGCGGCACTCGCCGAGGGAATCGGCGACCGCCAGGTGAGGAACATGGGAACGATCGGCGGCTCGCTTGCCAACAACGACCCTGCAGCCGATTGGCCGGCGGCGGTGCTCGCACTCGACGCGACGATCGTCACCAGCAAGCGCAGCATCGGCGCCGACGCGTTCTTCAAGGGCATGTACGAAACGGCACTGGCGGCCGACGAGCTGATCACTGCCGTGCGCTTCCCGGTTCCGCAAAAGGCGGCGTACGCGAAGTTTCCGAATCCGGCGTCGCGATTCGCGCTGGTCGGGGTATTCGTCGCCAGGACACCCAATGGCGTGCGAGTCGCAGTGACCGGCGCCGCACCCTCGGTGTTCCGTTGCAAGCCGCTCGAGGACGCGCTCGCTAGGTCCTTTACCTCGGACGCGGCGCGCACGGTGAAGATTGCGGCCACCGGGCTCAATAACGACCTGCACGGATCGGCCGACTATCGAGCGCACCTGATTGCCGTGATGGGCGCGCGCGCCGTCGCGTCCGCCTGATCGCCCCGGTGGTGGATCCCGTTACCGCGCAATCGTCCTTCCCGCGGTCCGGGCCGCTCGTTTCTCCAGCGAGCGTCGACGCGACGCTCGCGTTGCTCGGCGGCCAGGATTACGTCGCCGATCGTCGCCTCGCGACCGCCGTATTCCTGGCGCTGAAGCTTCGCCGTCCGCTGTTCCTGGAAGGCGAAGCCGGCGTCGGCAAGACCGAGATCGCCAAGGTGATCGCCGCCGGGCTGCGCCGCAACCTGGTGCGTTTGCAGTGCTACGAAGGCCTCGACACCGCGGCGGCGGTGTACGAGTGGAACTATCCGCGGCAGATGATCGAGATTCGCCTGGCCGAAGCCGCCGGCAATGCGGTGCGCGACGATCTCGCGCACGACATCTTCACCACGCGTTTCCTGCTGAAGCGTCCGCTGCTCGAGGCGCTGTCGCCGCACGACGGCGTGGCGCCGGTGCTGCTGATCGACGAGCTCGATCGCACCGACGAGCCTTTCGAAGCCTACCTGCTCGAAGTGCTGGCGGAATACCAAGTGACCATTCCCGAAATCGGCCCGGTGCGCGCCGCCGAGCCGCCGATCGTGATCATCACGTCCAATCGCACGCGCGAGATCCACGACGCGATCAAGCGCCGCTGCCTCTATCACTGGGTCGACTATCCGGACGCCGCGCGCGAGCTCGAGATCCTGCGCCGCAAGTGCCCGGCAACACCGGAAAACCTTGCCCGCGAAATCGTCGCGTTCACGCAGCGATTGCGCTCGATGGACCTGTTCAAGTCGCCCGGCATCGCGGAAACGATCGACTGGGCCGAGGCGCTGATGGCGCTCGACAAGATCGTGCTCGATCCGGCATCGGTGGCAGATACGATCGGCGTGTTGCTCAAGTACCAGGATGACGTCGGCGCGTTCACGCCGAATGTGCTGACGCGGCTGGTGGACGAGGTGAAGGTCGAGGGCATGCGGTTGTGAACCGATTGCGCGACGCGCCGGGATGAGCGTTCACCCGGCGCTGGCGCGGCTGCCGCACGGCCGTCTCGCCGAAAATGTCCTGCATTTCGTGCGCATCCTGCGCGCCACCGGCGTTCCGGTCGGACCTGCCAAGGTGATCGATGCGCTGGCGGCCGTCGAGGCGGTCGGCGTGGACAACCGTGGCGATTTCCGCGAGGCGCTGGCGACGGTGCTGGTCTCGCGGCAGGACCATCTCGCGCTGTTCGAGCAGGCGTTCGAGCTCTTCTGGCGCAATCCCAAGCTGCTGGAGCGGATGATGGCGGCGCTGCTGCCGCGCGTGTTCGGCCGAATGCCGGAGGAGGGCGCGCCGGCGATGCCCGCGCGCCTCGCCGAGGCGATGTTGCCGCCGCGCGAGTCGACGCCGCATGAGGAAGACGACGACGAGCTGACGCTCGACGCGGCGTTCACCTTTTCACCGCGCGAAGTGCTGCAGAAGCAGGATTTCGCGACGATGACGCAGGCGGAGCTGAGCCAAGTCAAGAGGCTTATCGCGCATCTGCGGCTGCCGCTGCCGGCCACGCCCGCGCGCCGCACGCAGCGCGCCCCGCATGGCCACCGCGTCGACTTGCGCGCGACGCTGCGGCGAATGATGGGCGCCGCAGGTACCGCCGCGCCGTTGGCGATGCGCGAGCGCACCCGACGCACGCCGCCGCTGGTGGTGTTGTGCGACATCTCCGGGTCGATGGAACGCTATGCGCGGATGTTGCTGCATTTCGTGCACGCGATCACCAACGACCGCCACCGCGTGCACACGCTGGTATTCGGCACGCGACTGACCAATATCACGCGCCACCTGCGGCATCGCGACGTCGACGTGGCGCTGGCGCGCATCACCGCGGCGGTCGATGACTGGTCGGGCGGAACGCGCATCGGCGAAAGCCTCGCCGAGTTCAACCGACGCTGGTCGCGGCGGCTGCTCGGCCAAGGCGCGATCGTGCTGCTGATCAGCGACGGTCTCGATGCCGACGCGGGCGCCGGGCTGTCGTTCGAAATGCAGCGCCTCGCCAAGTCCTCGCGGCGCGTGATCTGGCTCAACCCATTGCTTCGCTACGCCGATTTCGAAGCACGTCCCGCGGGCATTCGCGCGATGCTGCCGTGGGTCGACGACTTCCGGCCGGTGCACAACCTCGCGAGCCTGGAGCAACTGGCCGCAGCACTCTCCGGCGCCAGTTTCCGCCTGCGCCGCACATTGCCAGGGACGCAACCCCGGAGCACCTTCGCCGGCGCAGGTGCGCGCAAGGCCCCGGCGTGAAAGTCGACTGGCGTAGGATGAAATACTTGTCGTGACCGCATTTTCCGGATGGAACTCGCCAATACCGTCATCGTTCCCGCGCCACCCGACCGCGTGTGGGCTGCGCTGAACGATCCTGAAGTCCTCAAGGACTGTGTCCCGGGCTGCGAGTCGCTGGAGAAAAGCGCCGACAACGAATATCGTGCGGCGATGACGGCGCGCGTCGGACCCGTATCGGCGAAATTCACCGGGCGCATGACGATGGCGGACATCGATGCGCCGCATGGCTACACGCTACGCTTTGAGGGACAGGGCGGCCCTGCGGGCTTCGCGAGCGGCGAAGCCAGGGTTTCGCTCGCCACCGCGGCGGGCGGCCAGACGTCGATGTCGTACGCGGTGACGGCGCAGGTGGGCGGGAAGCTCGCGCAGATCGGCTCGCGCCTGATCGACGGCGCGGCGAGCAAGCTCGCAAGCGATTTCTTCGCCCGCTTCATCGCGCATTTCGCGGCGCCGGTGCAGCTGCCAGCGGACTCACCGACCGAACCCCGTGCGGAAACCATGACCACCGCCGCAGTCGATGCGACACCGCCCGTACCCGTGAGCGAACGGGGGACGTGGACGCGGTTCGTGGCGATTGCGGCAATCGTCGTCATCCTCGCCTACCTCTATTTCAAAGGCGGCCGGATTCACTAGGCCACCGGGAGCGGCACGATGGACAGCGTCGATTTCGAAGTGTTGAGGCGCAGCGCCGACTGGCTGGACGAAGGCCGGCGCGTGTTGCTGGTGACGGTCGTCAAGACCTGGGGCAGTTCGCCGCGCCCGGAAGGCGCGATGCTCGCAGTGCGCGACGACGGCCTGGTCGCAGGATCAGTGTCGGGCGGCTGCATCGAGGACGACATCGTCGATCGCACGCGCAAGCACGGCATGCATGCGACACGTACCGAAGCGGTGACCTACGGCGTGTCGGCCGATGAAGCGCGGCGGTTCGGCCTGCCATGCGGCGGCACGATCCAGCTGGTGCTCGAGCCGTTGACACGCGAGTCGGGAATGCGCGCGCTGCTGCGCGAAATCGAGGAGGGCCACCTCGTCGCGCGCAAGCTCGACCTTGCGAGCGGCTTCGCGACACTGCATCCGTCGAACGCAACCGATGGCCTCAAGTTCGACGGCAGGACGCTGACGACGATCCACGGGCCTCGTTACCGGATGCTGGTGATCGGCGCGTCGCAGCTGTCGAAGTATCTCGCGCAGATCGCCGTGGGCCTCGATTATCGAGTCACCGTCTGCGACCCGCGCGAGGAGTACACCGAGACCTGGGACATTCCCGGCGTCACGCTGGTGCGCACGATGCCCGACGACACGGTCGTCGCGATGAACCTCGACGAGCGCTGCGCTGTCGTGGCGCTGACGCACGATCCCAAGCTCGACGACCTCGCGCTGATGGAAGCGCTCAAGTCGCCGGCATTCTACATCGGTGCGTTGGGCTCGCGCGCCAACAATGCCAAGCGCCGCGAGCGGTTGCAGCTGTTCGACGTGACCGCAGAGGAGATCGCACGCCTGCACGGCCCGATCGGCCTCTATATCGGCAGTCGCACGCCGCCGGAGATCGCGATCTCGATTCTCGCCGAGATCACGGCAGTGAAGAACGGCATCGCGCCGGATGCGACGGTGCAGGTTGCCAAGGCGAAGGCCATGATCGCGCAGTCGGGAGCGTGCCCGGTCGATCCTGCATGATCGCGGCCCGGGCCGACCCGTCCGCTATGATGTAGGGCTTCGGCGCTGCCCGCGTCGGTGTCCTGCCCATGAGCCGAACGACACTCAAGATCACCAAGCCGGCAGATCCGGCCGCACTGCCCAAGGCCCCGACGTCGCGCGCGCGGCGTGCGATGCACGGCAAGAAGCCTTTGCCGCGACCGGCGCCGGCAATGGCGACGCCCGTGGCCAATCAGCCGCCGGCCGCGAATCCGCCGTCCGCGGCACATACCCCGTCGACTCCGCTTGCGGCGCGCGTACCGGCCGATGCCAACCCGCGTGACGGCAAGGGCAAGCCGTCGCGATCGAGGTCGAGGTCGAAGCGGGAGGGACCGCGCGCGGCGGGTGCGCCGCACTCGGGCGCGCGATCCGCGCGTCAGGAACCTTCGAAGCCGGCGGCAGGCGACAGCGCAACGCGAAGGCGCAGCACGTCCGGCGAGACGACGCCGGCAGGTGCCGCGCGTCACGCGAAGCCCGCTTACACTCCGCGCGGGACGCCGTCATTTGGCACGCGTGCGAAATCCGCTCCCGGCGCGCACGCGAAGCCGGAAACCGGCACGCAATCGAAGCCCCAGCCCGGCGCGCGTCCGAGGCCGGCAGCCGGACAACACCGGAAGTCCGCGGCCGGCGCGGTGGCGAAGCCCTCGTCCGGCGCGCATTGGAAATCCGCGCCTGGCGCGAAGGCGCATTCCGCCGCCAAGCGCGCCCTTCCGCGCCACGAAAATCCCGACGACCCCCGGCTTTCGAAACGCATGAGCGAGCTTGGCCTGTGTTCGCGCCGCGAAGCCGACGAATGGATCGAGAACAGGTGGGTGAAGGTCGACGGGCACGTCGTCAGCACGCTTGGCGTGCGCGTGTCGCCGCACGCGCGCATCGACATCGACCCGGCGGCGGCGCAGCATCAGAGCGAGCAGGTGACAATCCTGCTCAACAAGCCGATTGGTTACGTTTCGGGCCAGCCCGAAGACGGTCATCTGCCCGCGATCGTGCTGATCAAGCCGGAGAACCGGTGGGCGGTCGATCCTTCCCCGACGCGGTTCACGCCAAGCCACCTGCGCGGTCTCGCGCCGGCGGGACGGCTCGACATCGACTCGACGGGGCTCATCGTGTTCACGCAGGACGGGCGCATCGCCAAGCACCTGATCGGCCGAGATTCCGCCGTCGAGAAGGAATACCTGGTGCGCGTCGAAGGCACGCTGTCCGAGCAGGACATGAAGCGCCTGCAACACGGGCTCGAGCTCGACGGCATCCAGTTGAAGCCCGCGCGCGTGTCGTGGCAGAACGAAGACCAGTTGCGTTTCCTGCTGCGCGAGGGTCGCAAGCGGCAGATTCGCCGGATGTGCGAACTGGTCGGCCTCGCGGTGACCGGCCTGAAACGCGTGCGCAGCGGCGGTGTTCCGCTCGGCCCGCTGCCGGTGGGCCAGTGGCGCTACCTGCGTCGCGACGAGAAGTTCTGAACGCGGACGTGACCGACGTCGCCAGCCTGCGCGAGCAATTGCGCGAATTCGCCGCCGCGCGCGATTGGGCGCAGTTTCATTCGCCGAAGAATCTCGCGATGGCGCTGTCGGCGGAGGCCGGCGAGCTGCTCGAGATCTTCCAATGGCTGACGGAAGCGCAAAGCCGCAGCCTATCGCCCGAGGCCCACACGGCGGCGAGCGACGAGATCGCCGACGTCCTGCTCTATCTCATCCAGCTGAGCGACCAATTGGGCATCGATCCGATCGCCGCCGCACATCGCAAGCTGCTCGCCAACGGCGAGCGATATCCGGTCGACAAGGCGCGCGGCAACAGCAGGAAATCACCCGGGCGCTAACGTGCACGAGTTCCCGGTCGTGCACTGGATCGAGGACGGTCTCGCGCGTTCGGCGCGCTGGCGCTCGGAGCGCGGCGCGCCGCCGCCGAAGCGCGTGGTCATCGCCGATGACCGCATGACGGCCGACGATGCCTATGGCCTCGCATGCCAGGGCACGGCGATGCTGTGGCGCGGCGATTTCCAGAACGCGCGGCAGTTGCTGAATGCGCTGGCGAGCCGCGCCGATCACAAGACGCGCAGGCCGAAAGTCCCTGACGCGTCCACGCCAAGCCTGTCGCCCGCCGAGACTTTTCATCTGCACCGACAGGCGCGGTCGCAGCGCGCGCGCACGCTGGGCATGATGCTGATTCAACTCGACGACGATCACGGCATTGGGTTGCGGCGCGCGCCCGATATCCGGCAAGCCTGCACGGAGGTCTACGGGCCCGGAATGGGTGTGTCGGTCACTTCGCTGCGCGAATTGCTGGGCCTCGTCGGCGCACACGAGTGGCGCGGCAGCGGCATCGAGATACCCGCAATCGACGGCCGCATTCATCCGCACTACGGCGTGTTCGCGCCGATCCGCCGCGAATACGTCGACCTGGTCGCCAACGCACCGCTGCCCGCAGCGCGGTCGGCGTGCGACCTGGCTTTCGACATCGGTACCGGTACGGGCGTGCTGAGTGCGGTGCTGGCGCGGCGCGGCTTCGAGCGCGTAGTGGCGACCGACCAGGACCCGCGTGCACTGGCCTGCGCGCGCGAGAACATCCAGCGGCTCGGCCTCGCGCAGCGCGTCGATGTCGTGCAAAGAGACCTCTTTCCCGAAGGGCAGGCGGCACTCGTCGTGTGCAATCCGCCGTGGGTTCCCGCGCGGCCGAGTTCGCCGCTCGAGCACGGCATCTACGACCCCGACAGTCGCATGCTGCATCGATTTATCGATGGGCTTGGCGCCCACCTGGTACCGGGCGGCGAAGGATGGTTGATCCTTTCCGACCTCGCCGAGCACCTGGGACTGCGAAGCCGCCCGGCACTTATCGGATCATTCGACGCGGCCGGGTTGCAAGTGGTCGATCGACTGGATGTGAAGCCGGATCATCCGCGGGTGTCGGACGCCACCGATCCGCTGCACGCGGCGCGCTCCGCTGAAGTGACGTCGCTGTGGCGGCTCGCGGTGCGCTGAACCGGTTTCCTGCGCCGTCGTGGTTGGGGTTCTTCGCGAAGCGCGGCTACGCGCTCGCGAAGAATCGATCCAGGCTCGGAAACTGCGCCGAACCCTGGATGCAATCCCACAGGTAGATCGCCAAGCCAGGGTCCCCGGTCCACAGCGAGTAGCGCAAACGGCCGTACTGCTGCTGATCGGCCTCCGATTGCGCGATCGCATGCATCGCAAACGCGCGCGCTCGCTCGAGCCAACGCGTCTGCCCGGTGCGTTTGTAGAGTTTGAGAAAGGCGTAGCCGTTGCCTGCGGTACCGTGGCAAAGGTTTGATCCCTTGGCGGGCGGGCCCGCGATCCATGCGGCCTCGCCGCCGGCAATCAGCAGGTCGTCGAGCGACGCGTCCGGGAAGTCGGCGAGGCAAATGACGAAGCCGGGGGCGCCATGGCAGAACTGCATGAGCATCAGCGGCGCCTTGCCTTTGGCGACGTTGAGCCATGCGCGCCAGTTGGCGAGCGGACCCCGCGTCGTCGCGCTTCGCCGGATGGTGTTGCCGATGCACTGTTGCCAGGCGACCCATTCATCGTCGCGCAGCAGATGGCGGCCGCGAATGAGCGGCGACGCGGTCGCCACGAAGCCATGCGCGGCACCGAGGTACGTGCTCTGCTGGCCGTACATGTCCTGCGTCCAGTAGTGACACTGGAACTCGGACGACCAAAGAAGTTGCGACCACAGCTTGCGCGACGATGCGCGAAACAGCTCGGCCCAGCGCGCTTCGGCGGTGCGCTCATGCATGAACAGTGCCGCGAGCATCGTTCCGGGCGCGCCCCACATCAGCTCGCGCGTCGGAGTGTCGAGATTTCCGGCAATATTTTCTTCCAGAAGCTGCGCTGTCCCGGCGGCGGGATTCAGCCAATGACTCAACATCAGGATCCCGGTGTCGCCCATCATGTACGACGCGAATGCGGTGTCTCCGGACGCGTGCAGCCATTGTCGATTCGGCGCCAGCAGCGGCTCGACACATTCGCCATAGGAACGACCGAGCCGGCAGGCGCCGCTGGTCTCGAGGTAGTGCAGCGCCCAGATGACGCCGCACGCGCCAAAGTAGAGCGGATGGAGCGGCCGTGTTTGCCCGCGGTCGGCGTCGCGCGGGTGGCGCGGCCAGTACGCCGCCGGCGAGAAGCGGGCCTCGGTATCTGCGACGACCTGCGCGATCGCGTCGCGCGCCTGGTCCTCGTCCCAGGCGAGCGACAGCAGCGGTTCGTGACGGGCCGGGTCGTACAGCATGGTGGGCGCTCAGACCAGGCGCACGATCTTGCGCTTGCGCCACACCAGCATGTAGTACATCGCCTGCAGTGCGAGCATCGCGACGAAGGTGATCGGATACGCCATCCAGACGCCCTCGAGCCCGAAACGGCTTGCAAGCGCGTAGGCGGACGGTAGCTCGATCGCGACGATGCACAGGATCGAGATCGCGGTCGGCACCAGCACCGCGCCCGACGCGCGCATCACGCCGCTCAGCAGTGCGGCGCAGCCATACACCACGCTGCTCCACAGCATGATGTGCAGCAGTGTCTGCGCGATCTCGACCACCGGAGCGCTGGTAATGAACGCACCGATCAGGTGGCGCGACAGCAGGTAGCCCAGCACGACCAGGCCGCCGGTCATGACGAGGTTCATCTTGAGACCCGTGAGCGTGATCGCACCGAGGCGATCGCTGCGGCCCGCACCGATCGCCTGCGCGCCGAGGATCGACGCGGTGATCGCGATCGAGATCGCCGGGAACTGGACATAGTTGACGACCTGGTTGACAGCACCATACGCGGCCGTCGCGTCCGGTCCGAAGCCGTTGACCAGCGAAAGCAGCACGATTTCAGCGAGCGACATCACGATCACCTGCATGCCTGTCGGTAAGCCGATTTTCACGACCAGCCGCAGGAGTGCCGGATCGATGCGCAGTGCGCGCAGCAATTCGAGGTCGGGCGATAGCGGGTGGTTCCTGCGGCGCATGTACCACGCCATGAAGCACAGCGCCACGACGAATGCGCAAATCGAGGCCGCCGCCGCGGAAGTGACTCCGAGCCGGGGAAGGCCCGCCCATCCCTGGATGAAAGCGGGCGTAAGCACGCACGAGACCGCGGTCGAGATCAACAGCGCGAACAGCGGCGTGATGGTGTCGCCAACGCCGCGCATCAGTTGCGTCGCCAGGATGAACACTAGCAGGCCCGGCATCGCGAACATCATCAGCCGCGCATAACCGATGGCGTCGGGCAGCACACTCGGCGGGGTGCGCAGCAGCCGCAGCATTTGCCCGGTCAACGTGCCGCCCAGCAGCGCGATCGCCGCGCCGAGCACCAGCCCTAGCGCGAGTGCGGTGCCGGCGATCGCCTTGACCTTGTGCGTCTCGCGCGCCCCCCAGGCCTGGCCGATCAGCACCGAGGCGCCGGCGCCGATGCCGATCACCAGCGAGATAAGGAAGAAGATGATCGGAAACACCGACGCCACCGCGGCGAGCGCCCGCGTCCCGAGCAGCTGGCCAACGAACACGTTGTTGATCGTGCCCGACAGCGCCTGCAGCACGTTGCTCAGCAGCATCGGACCGAGGAATGCGAGAAACGCGAGCCACAGCGGGCGTGTGCGTGACCCGCCCTTTGCTGCGGCTTCAGCCAACGGATGGGTCGACGGATGGGTCGACACATGGCGCGATGGCGCCGCGAGTCGTTCTGGCGGCGGTGGAACCATTTCGCTCATTGACAGCGGGTCGCAATCGGAAAGGGCTGTGTAACACACTATTGGTTCCCGGCATCGTCGCAATCCTTGAAATTCCCTGCGCGCAACGACGACGGCGGCGTCAATGCGAGCGATCTGCGCTCTTGTCCTTGAGCGCGATCTCCCCGGTCTCCTGCAGCGACTTGAGGTTGGACAGGATGCGTGGCCAGCCGCCGGAAACCGCGTGGATGAATTGCGAATCCGCGCGGTCCATCGCGTGCGTGATGCTCAGCTTGACGGCGCCTTCCATCGGTTCGAGTTCCATCGTGCAGCGCGAATAGCCTTCGGCCTTGAATTCCGGTTTCCACTCGTTGCGCCACTTGAGCACCAGTCGGCGGGGCGGCTCGAACTCGAGCACTTCACCGCCATCGGCCACGCGGCCATCCTCGAACACCAGCTTCCATGTCGAGCCGATCTTCCAGTCGGACTCGATCGTCGCGCCGAACCAGTATTGCTTGACGAATGCGGGCTCTGTTAGCGCCGACCACAGTCGATCAGGCGTGGTGCGGATGAAGGTCACATAGGTGAAGGTGGTGGCGGCATCATCGGTCATGGTTATTTCCTTTCCAGTCGGTTCTTGAGGTCGTGCAGCGCGTTTAGTCGCGGCTGCTCGAATTTGCGAATCCAGCGTTCATAGATCGCGTGAATGGGCACCGGGTTGAAGTAATGGAGTTTTTCGCGTCCCTGGCGCTGGACGGCGATCAGGTTCGCCTGTTCCAGCAGCGCGAGATGCTGCGTGACGGCTTGCCGGGTCATTTCCATTCCTTCGCACAGCTCACCGAGCGTCTGGCCATTGCGCGTGTGCAGGCGATCGAGCAGGTGCCTGCGCGTGCGGTCGGCTAGCACCTTGAAAACTGGGTTCATATCCTTCATGCGCATCCCGGTGTCGAGTCGCTAACATGCAAGTATTAGCTTGCATATCTGCAATATAGGCAAGTAATTCGTTGCATGTCAAGCGCAGCGCCTCCGGCTGCTGTTCGCTCAGGCAATGGCCGTTGCCCCTGATCCGTTAATATCGCCTGAGGCATTGCCGTTGCGTCGCAAGGGGTCGCGATTCGCCGGCAAGTGCGCGCAATGCCATCGACCGGCGCTGCCTTCAACCACGACCTAAAAGGATCGATCATGTCCACTGGCACCGTCCGGCTTCACCGCGTGCTGACAGCACCTCCGGAGCGTGTTTACAAGGCGTTCCTCGATGCGGCCGCATTGGCGAAGTGGCTGCCGCCATACGGCTTCACATGCACGGTGCATACGCTCGACGCCAAGGTGGGCGGCGTCCACAAGGCGTCGTTCACGCACTTCGCGAGCGGTCACATCCAGTCGTTCGGCGGCGAGTACCGCGAGCTGGTGCCGGCGCAAAAGATTTCCTACACCGACAAGTTCGATGATCCCAACATGGCGGGGGAGATGCTGACGACGGTGACGTTGCGCAAAGTTTCATGCGGTACCGATCTCAACGTGGAGCAGGCGGGCATTCCCGCGGGCATTCCGGTCGAGATGTGCTATCTGGGATGGCAGGAGTCGCTCGCCCAGCTTGCCAAGGTCGTCGAGCCCGAGATTCCGGGGTGAACAGGCGCGTCGGCACGTCTTGCGCGCTGCTCATCGCCGACGGGCCGTGTCAGTGAAAGTCGCGTGACCGCGTTTCCAGCGCGCCCAGCATCGGCGTGAGATCGACGAGCCGCGCGGCGAGCAGGTGCACGACGATGCCTTCGCGCTCGACCTTGCCGTACACGGCCATCAGCCGCGCACCCAGCAGCTCGCGGCGCTGGCGATCGCCGAGATCGCGCCACACGATCACGTTGGTGTTGCCCGTTTCGTCTTCCAGCGTGACGAATACCACGCCGCTCGCGGTGTCGGGACGCTGGCGGCCGATGACGATGCCCGCGGTGCGCACGAGGCGTCCGTGCGGCGTGTCGGCGACTTCGCGCGCAGTGGCAAGGCGCCGCGCGGCGAGCGCTCTGCGCAGCAGCGCCACCGGATGACGGCCGAGCGTCAGGCCGAGGCGGCGGTAATCGGCGACGATGTCCTGGCCTTCGGTGGGGGCGGGCAGCAGGGCAGCCGTTTCGCCAAACGTGCTGCCCGCGAGGATCGCCGGCAGCTTCTCGACGCCCGCGACTTCCCATACGGCGCTGTGCCGATGGCCGGCAAGTTGCGCGAGTGCGCCACCGTCGGCGAGCGCCGCCAGGTCGCGTTTGTCGAGCGCCGCGCGATGCGCGAGATCGGCTACCGACGCGAACGGCTGTTGCGTGCGCGCGGCGACGATGCGCAGCGCGGCTGCTTCGCCCAGCGAGCCGACCATGCGCAGGCCGAGGCGCAACCCGGGGCCGTGCGCGACAACGCGTGCTGCTGCCTGCGCATCCGATGCAGGCGCTCCCCCAACCTGCACGGCGGGTGCATCCGGCGCCGCACGCGCCGCGTCGATGTGCTCGAGCGTGCAATCGTGAGCGCTGATCGTCACATCCGGAGCGCGCACCGCGACCCCATGGCGCTGCGCGTCCTGCACCAGCTGCGCGGGCGCGTAGAAGCCCATCGGCAACGAATTGAGCAACGCACCGGTGAACGCTGCGGGGTGATAGAGCTTGAGCCACGACGACACGTAGACCAGCAGCGAGAACGACGCCGAATGTGATTCGGGAAAGCCGTATTCGCCGAAGCCGAGTATCTGCTGGTAGATCTGCCGCGCGAACGCCTCGGAATATCCGCGCAGCGACATGCCGTCGACCAGGCGCTGCTCGAATTTCTCGAGACCGCCCTTGCGCCGCCACGCCGCCATCGAGCGGCGCAGCTGGTCGGCTTCGCCCGGCGAGAATCCGGCGGCGACCATCGCCAGAGCCATTACCTGCTCCTGGAAGATCGGTACGCCCAGCGTGCGCTCGAGCACGCTCCTGACCGCTTCGCTCGGGTAGGTGACCGGCTCCTTCTGCTGGCGGCGGCGCAGATACGGATGCACCATGCCGCCCTGGATCGGACCGGGCCGCACAATCGCGACCTCGATCACGAGATCGTAGAAGTTGGCGGGCTTCAATCGCGGCAGCATCGACTGCTGCGCGCGCGACTCGATCTGGAACACGCCGATCGTGTCGGCGCGCTGGATCATCGCGTAGACCTTGGGATCCTCGGCGGGAATGTCCTGCATCTCGAGCCTCCTGCCGGTCCACGTCGACACCATGTCCAATGCACGGCGGATCGCCGAGAGCATGCCCAGGGCGAGGCAGTCGACCTTGAGCAATCCCATCGCGTCGAGGTCGTCCTTGTCCCACTGGATCACCGTGCGGTCGACCATCGCTGCGTTTTCCACAGGCACCATGCGCTCGATCAAGCCGCGCGCGATGACGAAGCCGCCGACGTGCTGCGACAGGTGCCGGGGAAATCCCTGCAATGCGCCGGCCAGGCGCACCAGCCGGTCGATCAGCGGATTGGCCGGGTCGAAGCCGGCCTCGCGTATGCGCTGCGCGTCGATCGTGCGGCCATCCCACCACGCGAACACGCCCGACAGCCGGTCGATCTGCGCGAGGTCGAGTCCCAGCGCGCGGCCGACGTCGCGCACCGCGCTTTTCGGTCGGTAGGTAATCAACGTGGCGGCCAGCGCGGCGCGGTCGCGGCCGTACTTGTCGTAGATGTACTGCATCACCTCTTCGCGGCGCTGGTGCTCGAAGTCCACGTCGATGTCCGGCGGCTCGTTGCGCTCGCGGCTGATGAAGCGCTCGAACAGCATCGACATCCGCGACGGATCGACTTCGGTGATGCCGAGCGCGTAGCACACCGCCGAGTTGGCGGCCGACCCGCGGCCCTGGCACAGGATGCGTTGCGTGCGCGCGAACGCGACGATGTCGTGCACGGTCAGGAAGTAGGGTTCGTAGGCGAGCTCGGCGATCAGGGCCAGCTCGTGCTCGATCAATTCGCGCACCTTCTGCGGGATCGGCGCGTTGCGATCGCCGGGCGTTCGCGGATAGCGACGCGCGAGACCTGCTTCGGTCAGCTTGCGCAGATACGACGCCGGCGTATCGCCCGGCGGCACGATTTCCTCCGGATATTCGTAGCGCAGGCAGTCGAGCGAAAAAGTGCAGCGGTCCGCGAAATCGGCCGCGGCTTCGAGCAGCTCGTGCGGATAGACGGACGCGAGCCGCGCGCGCGAGCGCAAGTATCGCTCGCCGTTGGCGAACAGCGCATAGCCGCACTGGGCGAGCGGCGTGCGCACGCGAATCGCGGTCATCGTGTCCTGCAGCATCCGCCGTGCGCGCACATGCATGTGGACGTCAGCGGCAGCGAGCATCGGCAGCCCCGTGGCGCGGCTCAAGGCCGCCAGCGCCGCAAGCCGCGCGCGCTCGCCGCTGCGCGCATGCAGCTCGACCGCGAGCCGCGCGTTGTCGCCGAAGACGTCGACGCAAAAATGCGCCTCGTCGGCGGACGCGTCCGCGCCCGGAATCCACAGCGCGAGACAGCGACGCCCCAGTTCCGCCACGTCGTCGCGCGTGGCCACGTAGTGGCCCTTGGCCGCGCGCCGCCGCGCGCGGGTGATCAGTTGCGCGAGATCGCCGTAACTGTCGCGGTCGGCCGCGTGCAGCACCAGCTTCATGCCGTCGGCAAGCGTGAATTCGCTGCCGACGACTAGGGGAAGTGCTGCGTCCCTGGCCGCAAGATGCGCTCGTACCACGCCTGCGAGCGAGCATTCGTCGGTGACGGCCAGCGCCGAGTAGCCGAGCGCCTTGGCGCGCTCGACCAGTTCTTCCGGCTGCGACGCGCCGCGCAGGAACGAGAACGCCGACAGGCAATGGAGCTCGGCGTAGCGGGGAAGGAGGTCGGCCTGCATACCGTACAAATATACGGTATCCAACGTCCGCGGCGCGTCATCCGCTAAACTCGCGGCCCCGGATGCGTTGACGCTTTCTGTCCGCCGCCCGGCAATCAAGACCTCGCCATCGCGAACCGATTCCGCTGCGCTTCCTTCCTCCTCCATGCCCGCCATTGCCTTCGACCGCTTTTATCGCTACGCCGAACTGACCGCGCTGCTCGACGCCTTCGTGCGCGAATATCCCGGATTCGCCAGTGTCGAGTCGATCGGCAAGAGCCACGAGGGCCGCGACATCAAGGTGATGACGCTGACCAACCTCGCCACCGGCCCGGCGAGCGACAAGCCTGCGCTGTGGGTCGACGGCAATATCCACGCGACCGAAGTGACGGCGTCGGTGGCGAACGTGTATTTCATCCAGATGCTGCTGACGCAATACGGCAAGGACGCCGACGTCACGCGCGCGCTCGACACGCGGGCGTTCTACCTGTGCCCGCGGATCAATCCCGACGGCGCCGAATGGGCGCTCGCCGACCACCCGAAATGGATTCGCTCGAGCACGCGGCCGTATCCATTCGACGAGGACGAGGCCGAGGGCCTGGTCGTCGAGGACATCGACGGCGACGGGCGCATCCTGCAGATGCGCATCGCCGACGCCAACGGCGTATGGAAAGCGCATCCGGACGAGCCGCGGCTGATGGTGCGGCGCGAGCCCGACGAAGCCGGCGGCACGTACTACCGCATCCTGCCTGAAGGGCGCTACGACAACTACGACGGCCACACGCTGAAGGTGAAGAAGTCGCGCGAGAGGCTCGATCTCAATCGCAATTTCCCCGGCAGCTGGCGGCAGGAGTTCGAGCAGATGGGCGCGGGCCCGTACCCGACGTCCGAACCGGAAATTCGCGCGGTCGTCGATTTCATCGTCAAGCACCCGAACATCACCGGCGGCACCACGTTCCACACGTGGAGCGGCGTGCTGCTGCGGCCGTTCGAGCACATGGCCGACGAGGAGATGCACGCCGAAGACCTGTGGGTCTACCAGGCGCAGGGCAGGAAGGGCACGGAGCTGACCGGGTATCCCAACATCTCGGTCTACCACGAGTTCCGCTACCATCCGAAGGAAGTGATCGGCGGTACGTTCGACTGGATCTACGAGCACCTGGGATTGTTCTCATGGGTCGTGGAGATCTGGGCGCCGATGCGCGAGGCGGGCGTCACCGACTACAAGTTCATCGACTGGTTCCGCGACCATCCGATCGAGGACGACCTGAAGCTGATCCGCTGGAGCGACGACAAGCTCGACGGTATTGCGCACATCCAGTGGAAGGCATTCGATCATCCGCAGCTCGGCAATGTCGAGATCGGCGGCTGGAATCGCTTCCATGCGTTTTCCAACCCGCCGCCCAGGTTCATCGAAAAGGAAGTGGCGCGGTTCCCGCGATGGCTGCTGTGGCAGGCGCTGACATCGCCGCGGCTGGTGCTCGTGCATGCCGGTGCGCAGAAAGTCGGCGGCGACACATGGAAGATCACGCTGGTCGTGCAGAACGAAGGGTGGCTTCCGGCTTACGTCAGCAAACGCGCGCTGGCGCGCAAGACAGTGCGCGGCCTGATGGTGGACGTGGAGCTGCCCGATGGCGCAACGCTTGTTTCGGGCAAGGCGCGTGACGACTATGGGCAGCTCGAAGGGCGCGCCTACAAGCACAGCGGCGTCTCGTTCTTTCCCGACCACAACGTCACCGATGACCGCGTGAAAATAGAATGGGTCGTCCAAGGAGCGGCGGGCCGATCGGTCGGACTCGTCGCGCGCCACGAAAAAGCCGGCACCGTGCGCGTATCGGTCGCGCTCGCATGAAACACAATCCCGGGAGGCCATGGCAATGACAACGCAAACGCACAAGCAAACACACAAGCAAACGCCGACACAGACGTATGCGCATACGCAGACTAAGCGCCTGCTGCTGGTCGTCGCAGTCGCGATGCTCTCGGGTGGCTGCGCGATGCAGCCGGGACCGCGCGATGGTCTCGGACGCGTCGATCACATCATCGTGCTGTATGCGGAGAACCGCAGTTTCGACAATCTCTACGGATTGTTCCCCGGCGCCAACGGCATCGCCAACGCCAGCGGCGAAACGATGACGCAGGTCGATCGCGATGGCAGCGTGCTGCCGCGCCTGCCAGCCACGTGGAAAGGCGCTCAGGCCGATCCGGCATTTCCGCAAAACCTGCCCAACCGGCCGTTTCGCATCGACGCATCGCCGATCAACCAGCCGCTGTCGACGCCGACGCGCGACCTCGTGCACAAGTTCTACCAGAACCAGGAGCAGATCAATGGTGGGCGCAACAACCGCTTCGTCGCGGCCACCGATTCGGGTGGCCTGACGATGGGCCACTACGACGGTTCGTCGCTGCCGTTGTGGAAGTGGGCGCAGCAATACACGCTCGCCGACAACTTCTTCATGGGCGCGTTCGGCGGCTCGTATCTCAACCACATGTGGCTGATCTGCGCCTGCACGCCGGTCGACCGTGACGCGCCAGCCAACCTGCGTGCGCAGATCGACGAGCGCGGATGGCTGAAGACCAAGGCGACCTCTCCCGGCTCGGTGCTGTCCGGCCCGCCGGACTTCCTCGACGGCGATGTGACGCCCGACGGCTATTCGGTGAACACCACCCAGCCGCCGTGGCAGCCGTCACGCGTGCCGCCGGCCAAGGATGGCGATCCCCGCGGCACCAACCCTGCGCAGCACACGCTGCCGCCGCAAACGCTCAAGACCATCGGCGACACGTTGTCGGACAAGGGCGTCAGCTGGGCGTGGTATTCCGGCGCATGGGACGCGGCGATGGCTGACGGCATGCAGCCACCCGACGTTCCGCGCCGCGCGATCGCCACCTCCGCCAACGGCGGCCCATATTTCGTCACGCACCATCAGCCGTTCAACTATTTCAGGCGCTTCGCGCCGGGCACGCCGGACCGCGCCGAGCATCTCAAGGATTACCGCGACTTCGTCGCGGGAATCGACAGCGGCAACCTGCCGCAGGTGGTTTTCTACAAGCCGCAGGGTACCCTCAACGAACATCCTGGTTACGCCGACGTCTGGTCGGGCGACCTGCATCTTGACGAGTTACTCAAGCGTATCCAGGCGAGTCCCGTGTGGAAGTCGAGCGTGGTAATCGTCACGTACGATGAGAACGGCGGCTTCTGGGACCACGTGGCACCGCCCAGGGCGGATCGCTGGGGACCCGGCACGCGCATTCCGGCCATCATCATTTCACCGTTCGCGAGGCGCGGCTATGTCGACCACACGCTCTATGACACGACGTCGATCATCAAGCTGATCACGCGCCGGTTCGACCTCGAGCCGTTGCCCGGCGCGAGGCCGATGATGGGCGATCTCACCAACGCGCTGGCCTTCTGAAGAAGGCGGCAACGATGGACGGATGCGGGCGGTGGTCAACACCTCGTGCCCTGCGCATTCGGTTGCGGTCGGCGATGAGCATCCCGCGCATTACGCGTGGTCGGCGATGAACACTCCGCGCATTGCGCGCGGTCGGTGATGAACACCCCGCGCATTGCGCGCGATCGGCG
>JBEPUI010000010.1:0-80276 GCA_041691615.1 Pseudomonadota bacterium | reverse complement strand
CGCGTTTCCCGCTGCCGCCTTTCCCTCCGTCGCCGTCAGCCGAACGAGTCGGCGCGGATGTTGCGCGCCCACGCATGGCCGTACTGCGCTTCGAGCGCATTGATCGCCGCCGACACCCCGCCCGCGCCTTCGACCGGCAGGAAGGTTTTCTGCACGGCGTCGTAGCGGTGCACCGACGCCACGTGCGCGGCCAAGTCGGCGCGCATGAAGCTGTAGCAGGTGTTGGCGACCACCGGCTCGGCGTTCACGGGTTCTCCCGCCGTCAATGCGACGATCGCCGCGGCGCAGACCTTCGCCTGCGCGTTGGCCATATGCGCGGACTTGGGCATCAGCGGCGCCGTCTGGATCGCGTCGCCGAGCACGTGCACGTTCTTCACCTTGATCGACTCGAACGTCAGGAAGTCCACTTCGCACCAGCGGCCGTTGGCGGTGATCACGCCGGCCTGCGCGGCGATCGCACCCGCGCGTTGCGGGGGAATCACGTTGAGAACGTCGGCACGCACGTCGTCGGCGAACTCGAACTTGGCGGTGCCGGTCGCCGCGTCAACATCGACCAGGCTGCAATTGGGACGGTATTCGACCATCCCGGCGTAGAGCTCGCTCCACGCGCGCTTGAAGAGCTCCTTTTTCGACAGCACGTCGTCGTTGGCGTCGAGGACCAGCACCTTGGCGCGCGGGTTGCCGCGCTGAAGCGCGCTCGCCACCTGGCACGCGCGCTCGTACGGCGCCGGCGGACAGCGAAACGGCGCCAGGGGAATGGCGATCGCGAACACTCCGCCCTGGCGCATCGACTCGATTTGCCTGCGCAGGCCAATCGTCTGCGCGCCCGCCTGCCACGCGTGCGGGTAACGCCGCCGCACCGCGTTGTCCACGAAGGACGGCAGCGCGTCCCAGATGAAGTCCACGCCCGGAGATACAACGAGTCGGTCGTAGCCGATGGGCGCCCCGCGTTGCAGCGTGACGACGCGCCGTTCACTGTCGATCCGCGTCGCCGTGTCGTGGACGACGCGCACGCCGCTGCGCCGCAATGCGTCGTAGCCATAGGTGATCGCCGCGAGTTCGCCGTGGCCGCCGATGACGAGATTGGACATCGGGCAGCTGACGAACGCGCTCTCCCGCTCGACCAGCACGACGTCGATCGATCCCCCGCTCCACGCGCGCAAGTACCTGGCGGCGGTGGCGCCGCCGTATCCGCCGCCGATCACAACGACACGGCTGCGCGCCGCGCGCGCGGGACGCGCCGCGAAGCCCGTGAGCGCCGTTGCGCCCGCCCATTGCAGCACGTCGCGCCGCGTAGTCATCGACGTCGCTGCGCTAACCACCCGGCGATCGCGTCGATCTGCGCATCGGAATACCCGCGCGCGAGCTGCGGCATCACCGTGCCGTTGCGAGCCCCCGATTTGAACTCGCGCATCTTTTGCGCCGTGACCGCGGCCGGCGCGCCGGCGAGCGGGGGGATGGAAGGATCGGCCGCACCGCTGCTCGTGTGGCAGGTGGAGCAGGTCGCCGCAAGGTCGCGCGCCCGCGCATCGGGTTCGTCGCTTCGCGCGGGGGCTGGCAGCGCGCACAGGATCGTCGCAGTCGCCATCACTACGACACCACGGTGGATCGGCATCCCGCGAGAGTAATGCAACACGTCGCAGCAGCGTTGTTCGCAAATGCATTCCGCAGCGTGGAAAGAGCGTGATGCGGTGCAATTTCGCGCATGGTCGCCTTCGGCACTGCTATCTGCTTGACCGGGATGGGGATTGCCAGGTATCCGTAAGGGTGAGTGTGTTTGCGCCGCATCCAAAACAGGACGCAAAACTATCGTTTGCGTTCCGCAGGATGGAATGTGTTTTTAAACGATTGACTTTATTAATATTTTTGCAGCGTGCAGCGCAATAAAACGGTTGAAATCCGGCCGTTACCTTGCTAACGTTGCTGATGCAAGCCGCTGCCGCACATCGCCGGCTGCGGCATAGGACGCCACGCATCGATTGTCACCCCCGGTGCGCGTACAGCAAGTTCGGCAGGCGACCCCCTTGCCGGCAACGGACGTCGCGACGATCACCTGCCGCGGACACGGACCGTCGCAATCGATGCCAGCCCGCCGGGCGGCAACCATCAGCGAGTGTGAACATGCAACCGGGAGCCACGATGAACTACGACCTCGAAGCCGCGCGAATCAAGAAGGACTGGTCCGAAAACCCCCGCTGGAAGGGCATCCGCCGCGGCTATAGCGCCGAAGACGTTGTGCGCCTGCGCGGATCGATCCAGATCGAGCACACGCTGGCGCGCCGCGGCGCCGAAAAACTGTGGAAGCTGCTCAATGACGAGCCCTTCGTCTGCACGCTCGGCGCGTTGACCGGCAACCAGGCGCTGCAGCAGGTCAAGGCAGGATTGAAGGCGGTCTACCTGTCCGGCTGGCAGGTCGCGGCCGACGCCAACGCGGCCGGCGAAATGTATCCCGACCAGTCGCTCTATCCTGTCAATTCGGTGCCGTCGGTCGTGCGCCGGATCAACAGCACGTTCATTCGCGCCGACCAGATCCAGCACATGGAAGGCAATGGCGACACCGACTTCTTCGCGCCGATCGTCGCCGACGCCGAAGCCGGGTTCGGCGGCGTGCTGAACGCGTTCGAGCTGATGAAGGCGATGATCGACGCGGGCGCGGCGGGCGTGCATTTCGAGGACCAGCTCGCCTCGGTCAAGAAATGCGGGCACATGGGCGGCAAGGTTCTGGTGCCGACGCGCGAGGCGGTGGACAAGCTGGTCGCCGCGCGCCTCGCGGCAGATGTGCTGGGTGTGCCTACGATCGTGCTCGCGCGCACCGATGCCGAGGCGGCCGATCTCGTGACGTCGGACGTCGACGCCATCGACCGGCCATTCCTCACCGGCGAGCGCACGATCGAAGGCTTCTACAAATCGCGCAACGGTCTCGACCAGGCGGTGTCGCGCGGTCTCGCGTACGCACCCTACGCCGACCTCATCTGGTGCGAGACGGGCAAGCCCGACCTCGCGTTCGCAAAGTCGTTCGCCGACGGAATCCACGCGCAGTTCCCCGGCAAGCTGCTGGCGTACAACTGCTCGCCTTCGTTCAACTGGAAGAAGAACCTCGACGACGCGACGATCGCGCGATTCCAGCGCGAGCTGGGCGCGATGGGCTACCGGTTCCAGTTCATCACCCTCGCCGGATTCCACAGCCTCAACTATTCGATGTTCAACCTCGCGCACGGCTACGCCCGCGACGGCATGACGGCGTTCGTCGACCTGCAGGAAGCCGAGTTCGCCGCGGTGCCGAAGGGCTTCACGGCGGTCAAGCACCAGCGCGAAGTCGGCACCGGCTATTTCGATGCGGTGACGACGACGATCCAGGGCAGCCAGTCGTCGACGACCGCACTGCGAAACTCGACTGAGGACGAGCAGTTCTTCGATGCGCGCAAGGATGAGAGGTCGGTCGCCAACGGTTGACAGCCCGGGCCCTTGGAGTAGCCACGCCGCGTGCGCGACATTCGCGCCGCGGCGTTTTTTTGGTTCATGCGGCGCCGACGCCTGACACTGAAGCCGGCGCTAGACTGTGGTAATGCCGATGCGCCGCGTGTTCTTTGCGTTGCCAACCGATCCGCCGTTGCAATCGACGCTGGCGGAGGTCGCAATCGGCGTCGCAAAGCGGGCGGAGGGGCGGCCCACCCGCGCAGCGTCGATCCACCTGACGCTTGCATTCATCGGCGATGTCGAAGTCGCGCGATTGCCGGCGCTGGTCGCGGTCGGCAGGCAACTCGAAGGCGCGGCGTTCACGCTGGAGCTCGACCAGATCGGCGCCTTTCGCCGCGCCAAGGTTGCGTGGATCGCGGCGTCGGTGCTGCCCCCGGCGCTGATGGCGTTGCAACGCTCGCTGGTCGCCGCATTGACGCAATCGGGATTCGATACCGAGGCGAGGCCATTCGCGCCGCATGTGACGCTGGCGCGGCATTGCGCGCGTGCGCAGGACCCGATGGTGCTCGCGCCTGCGCTCCCGTGGCCTGTCGATGCGTTCGCGCTGTGGGCCTCGGGCGGCGGCAGGTACGACGAGCTCGGCCGCTGGCCGTTGTTAACCGGTTAGTTACTTACGCCGGGAATCGCCGGATGCCGGCGATCCGGGAGTACGTCGCATCAGCTCCACGCGATCGGCAGCGTTTGCGCGATGCGCGCGGCCACGCGCCGGTCGCGCGACCTGCGCTCGCCACGCGCCGGGATGCCGGTGCGCGCCCATCCGTGACCGGAAAAGAACGCGTCCCCATAGCCATCCGCGATGATCGAGCCGATCTGCGCCGCCTGGTGGGGCGCACGCGGATCGGGATCGTTGCGCCAGTTGCAGTACGCGACTGCCGCGAAGCCGGGACCAACGAGGACCGCAGCGGTTGCCGTCAGCGCCGCGACCGAATGGCCAAGGTCCGCATCGAGACCGAATGTGTGCATGTAGATCGCGCAAAGGATCGTGCCGATCGCGGCGGCGACGAGCGTCGGGGTGAATTGCCGGTGTCGCATGTCCATGGTGTGCTCCGGTGAATGTCGTCGGGCACAGCATGCAACGGGCGTCGCGCCGGGTAACGCGAACAGTCGGTGCGCGGATTGCCGACTATTCGACGCGAAGCTAGCCGCCGGTGGCGACCGGGCGCGTGCGATCGGCCACCCATTCGCTCCACGATCCCGGATAGAGCGCGGTCGCCGGATAGCCTGCGCGCATCATCGCCAGGATGTTGTGGCACGCGGTCACCCCGCTGCCGCATTGGTGGACGATGCGATCGGGGGACGTCGGACCAAGGAACTCGGCGTACGCGGCCGCCAGCGCCGCGGGCGACTTGAACGTGCCGTCGGGATTGAGGTTGCGACCATACGGCCAGTTGTGCGCGCCGGGAATGTGCCCGGCGACCGGGTCCAGCGGCTCGACCTCGCCGCGAAATCGCTCGGGCGCACGCGCGTCGACGATGAAGCGGGAATGCGTGGGCAAACTGTCGAGCACGTCCTGCACGCTGGCGGTGGGCAGCGTCGCGCCGGGCGTGAACGTTGCCGGCTGAATCTGCGGAAGCTGCGTGGATACCGGGCGGTTTTCACGCAGCCATTTCGCGATGCCGCCATCGAGCACCGCGGCGCGATCGTGACCGAGCCAGCGCAGCATCCACCACAGCCGCGACGCGTACAGGTTGGTGTCCTGATCGTAGGCAACGACCTGCGTCCCGCCGCCGATGCCGAGGCGGCCGAACAACGCCGCCGCGTCGGCGGGTGCGGGCAGCGGGTGGCGCCCGTTGCGTCCGTTCTTCAGCGACGACAGGTCGCGGTCGAGATGCACGAAGCGTGCGCCGGGCAGGTGCGCGAGTTCGTACTGGTCATGGCCCCAGTGATCGGGTTGCGCGAGGTCGTGGCGCACGTCGACCAACACGAACGACGAATCGTCGATGTGCGCGGCAAGGTCGGCGGTGGAAATGAGCGTCGTATACATGACGCCGATTTTACGCGCGTGCGAATGGCGCCGTTGCGGTGGTGCCCGGGCTACAGCCCGGCCAGCGCGTTGCCCATCTGCCCGCGGTAGAACTCGTGGAAGTGCTGCATGCCGTCTTCCATCGGCGATTGGTACGGGCCGATTTCGCTGCGCCCCTGCGCGTACAGCGCGCGGCGACCGGCATCCATGCGCTCGGCGATCTCGTCGTCTTCCTTCGCGGTCTCCGCGTAGGCGGCGCGCTCGGCGTCGACGAACTCGCGCTCGAACAGCGCGATCTCCTCGGGGTAGTAGAACTCGACGATGTTGATCGTCTTGTCGACCGACTTGGGGATCAGCGTGCTCACGACCAGCACGTGCGGATACCACTCGACCATCACATTGGGATAGTAGGTGAGCCAGATCGCGCCGTGCGGCGGAATCTCGCCGCGGTAGAACGCGAGCACCGCCTTGTGCCAGCGCTCGTAGGTGCGCGAGCCAGGCTTGGCAAGGCCGTTGTTGACGCCGACGAACTGCACGTTCGCCCAGTCGGCGAACTCCCATGCGAGGTTGTCGCAGGTCACGAACTGCCCGAGCCCCGGATGGAACGGGCCGACGTGGTAGTCCTCGAGATAGACCTCGATGAAGGTCTTCCAGTTGTAGTTGCACTCATGGATGTGCAGGTGGTCGAAGTGGTAGCCGGTGAAGTCGAGCTTGGCGAGCGACAGTCCGGCCAAGTCCTGCGCGGGATCGCGCGCGCCGTCGAACAAGAGGCCGTTCCAGTTGCGCATCGGCGTGCGTGCGAGGCTGGCGCAGGGCTTCTGCGCGAAGTGCGGCGCGCCCAGCAGTTCGCCCTTCAGGTCATAGGTCCAGCGGTGCAGCGGGCACACGATGGTGGCTGCGTTGCCGCGGCCGTTGAGCATGATCGCCTGGCGGTGCCGGCAGATGTTCGACAGGAGCTCGATGCCGCCAGGATTGCGCACCAGCGCCTGCGCTTCGTCGCGGGCGGTCAGCGCGAAGTAGTCGCCCGGCTCGGGAACCATCAATTCGTGGCCGACGTAGCCGGGCGCGCGCGGGAAGAGCGTGCGCATCTCGGCGTCGAACACGCGCGGATCGCAATACCACGAAGCGGGAAACTGGGACACGGCCTCGGAGAGGCGCGTCACCGTCGCAAGATTGGACATCAGCCGAATTCCTTTCGACCGGGCACGCCACAAGGCCCGGGTACAAACCAACCCAACCCAACAACCCGGAAGGCGCCGCGCACTACGTCAAAACCGCGCGGAAACGCCACCGGACCGCCATGCCAAGTCAGCCGTGCGAAAGCGAGAGAACTTCGACTTCGGCTGCATCGTCAACCATGCTAGTATATGCGGGTTTATGCAGTCAGGTCAAGACCTTAGACCATTCCTGCCGCCGCGAAAAGGGTCGCGCGATACGCCAGGCGTGCAGCCGATCCCCAGCGCAACATGGGGCCCGGCGACGCAATTCCAAGCCCCAAGCCCCAAGCCCCATGCCCGTGGTCGCGTTGGGCTCACCGCAGTTTTCCGACACTTGCCTCAATCGCCATGGCCGAACCGACACCGCCCACCTTCGAAGCCGCGCTCGCCGAGCTCGAATCCATCGTCGAGCGCATGGAGGGCGGCGAATTGCCGCTCAAGGAATCGCTCGCCGCGTACAAGCGCGGGGCCGAGCTGCTGCAGTTCTGCCAAGCCGCGCTGAAGGACGCCCAACAGGAAGTGCTGGTGCTCGAAAAAGGCGTGCTGAAGGCGTTCAAGGCCGACGGCGTCGATGAAGCCTGACGTCGAGTTCGCAGTGTGGGTATCCGAGCGGCAGCAGCGCGTCGCGCAAAAGCTCGCCCATGCGCTCGCCCCACAGGCTGTGGGCGCCGAGTCGCTGGTCGAGGCGATGCGCTACGCAACGCAGGGTGGCAAGCGCGTGCGCGCGCTGCTTGCGTACGCTTCGGGTGAACTGGCCGGTGCGGCGGCCGACGACATCGACGCGGCTTCCACCGCCGTCGAGCTGATCCATGCCTATTCACTGGTGCACGACGATTTGCCGTGCATGGACGACGATGCGATGCGCCGCGGACGGCCGTCATGCCATGTCGCGTTCGGCGAGGCGACCGCGTTGCTCGCGGGCGACGCGCTGCAGGCGCTCGCGTTCGCCGTGCTTGCGAACACGCGTCACGACGCCGCGCGCGCCTGCGCGATGTTGGCCGAGGCCTCGGGTGTCGCCGGAATGGCCGGCGGCCAGGCGATCGACCTCGCAGCGACTGGCGGCACGCTCGAAATCGATGCGCTCGAGGCGATGCATCGCCTGAAAACCGGCGCACTGATTCGCGCATCGGTGGGCCTGGGCGCATTGGCAGGACATGCCGGTGACGATATGCGATCGTCGCTCGATCGCTACGCGGACGCGGTGGGGCTCGCATTCCAGGTGGTCGACGACGTGCTCGACGTCGAAGGCTCGTCGGTGGCGCTTGGCAAGACCGCCGGCAAGGACGCGGCGCAAGGCAAGCCGACCTACGTGACGGTGATGGGCGTCGACGCGGCGCGCCATCATGCCGAGACATTGCGCGGCCATGCGCACGAAGCGCTCGCGCCGTTCGGCGCGCGTGCACACCGGCTCGCCGAAATCGCCGACTGGATCGCGCAGCGCGGACACTGACGATGGCGTTCCCGTTGCTCGATCGCATCGACGACCCGGCTGCGCTGCGCAAGCTCGAGCGGGGTGAGTTGCCCGCGCTCGCGCGCGAGCTCCGGGCGTTCGTGCTGGAGTCGGTGTCGCGCACCGGCGGACACCTGTCGTCGAACCTCGGCACCATCGAGCTCACGATCGCACTGCACTATGTGTTCGACACGCCGCGCGATCGCATCGTCTGGGACGTCGGCCACCAGACCTATGCGCACAAGATCCTGACCGGAAGGCGTGCGCAGATGAACAAGCTGCGGCAGTGGGGCGGCCCTTCCGGATTCCCGCGGCGCTGCGAAAGCGAATACGACACTTTCGGCACCGCGCATTCGTCGACTTCGATTTCGGCGGCCCTCGGGATGGCACTGGGAGCGAAGCTGCAGCAACGCGACACGCGCGCGGTCGCAGTGATCGGCGACGGCGCGATGAGCGCCGGCATGGCGTTCGAGGCGCTGAACAACGCGGGGGCGGCGGAAGCCAACCTGCTGGTGATCCTCAACGACAACGACATGTCGATCAGCGAACCGGTTGGCGCGCTCAACAGCTACCTCGCGCGCGTGCTGGCGTCGCGCTTCTACAACACCGTGCGCCGTGGCGGGAAGGAAATGCTGGCGATGCTGCCGCCGGTGCAGGCGCTCGCCAAGCGCGCCGAAGAGCATTTCAAGGGCATGGTGTTGCCCGGGACGCTGTTCGAGGAATTCGGCTTCAACTACATCGGGCCAATCGACGGACATGACGTCGACGTGCTGGTCAAGACGCTCGCCAACGTGCGCGCGCTGAAGGGCCCGCAGTTCCTGCACGTGGTCACGCGCAAGGGCATGGGCTACGCCCGTGCCGAGGAGGATCCGATCCTCTATCACGGCGTCGCCAAGTTCGATCCTGACGAAGGTTTCACGCCGAAGGGCGGCGGCAAGCCCGCGTACACGCAGGTGTTCGGCGACTGGTTATGCGACATGGCGATGGCCGATCCGAAGCTCGTCGCGATAACGCCGGCGATGCGCGAAGGATCCGGCCTCGTGCAGTTTTCGCGGCGATTTCCCGACCGCTATTTCGACGTGGGCATCGCCGAGCAGCACGCGGTGACGTTCGCCGCGGGGCTCGCCTGCGAGGGCATGAAGCCGGTGGTGGCGATCTATTCGACGTTCCTGCAGCGCGCCTACGACCAGCTGATCCACGACGTCGCCTTGCAGAACCTGCCGGTGATGTTCGCGATCGACCGCGCGGGAATCGTCGGCGCCGACGGTGCGACGCACCTGGGTGCCTTCGACCTCTCGTATTTGCGATGCCTGCCAAACACCACGGTGATGGCGCCAGCAGACGAGAACGAATGCCGGCAAATGCTGACCACCGCGTTCCAGTTGTCCACGCCGTCGGCGGTGCGCTACCCGCGCGGCGCGGGGCCGGGCGTGGCGATCGATCCTGTTTTGACCGCGTTGCCGGTCGGCAAAGGCGAGATCCGGCGCATATCGAAAAAACGCACCGGACGCATTGCGATCCTCGCGTTCGGCGCGCCTCTCGCGGCTGCGCTATCGGCGGCGGAGTCGCTCGATGCGACGGTCGCCAACATGCGATTCGTCAAGCCGCTCGACGAGGCACTTGTGCTCGAACTGGTGCGTACCCACATGGCGATCGTGACGGTCGAGGAAAACGTGATCGCCGGCGGCGCCGGCAGTGCAGTCGCCGAATGTCTTGCGGCGCACGATGTCGCATTGCCGATGCTGCACCTCGGGCTTCCCGACGTCTTCATCGACCACGGCGATCCTGCCGCGCTGCTCGCGCACGTGGGCCTCGATGCGCCGGGCATGTTGCGATCGATCGAGGCGCGCTTCGGCCGGACGCAGTCCGGTGCGGCCAAGCCCGCGGCGTGATAGGCTTTATTGCCATGAACAAGCCCCAGCAACCCGACGACATGATGGCGCCGATCGCCGACGTGCAAGCGCGTCGCGACGATCGCGACATCGCGATCGACCAGGTCGGCATCCGCGGCTTGCGCTACCCGCTCCAATTCGCCGACCGCGATGGCGTGGCGGTTGGGACCGTCGCCACCTGCAACGTCTACGTGGCGCTGCCCGCCGAGCAGAAGGGCACCCACATGTCGCGGCTGGTCGCGCTGCTGGAGGAGCACACGTCGGCACAATCGCCCGCGCTGTCGGTGGCCAATTTCCGCGCGCTGCTCGACGACCTGGTGACGCGCCTCGACGCGCCGGGCGGCCGCATCGAGCTCGCGTTCCCGTTCTTCGTGCGCAAGACGGCGCCGGTGTCGGGCATCGCAAGCCTGCTCGATTACGAAGTGAAGATCACCGGCGAGTTGCACGACGGCCGGTATACGCAGACCCTCGACGTGGTGGTGCCCGTGACGTCACTGTGCCCGTGCTCGAAGGAAATCTCCGACTACGGCGCGCACAACCAGCGCTCGGCCATTCGCATCGTCGCGCGACCGCGTGCGACGGTGTTCGTCGCCGAGCTGCTGCGCATCGCCGAGGAGGAGGCATCCGCCGAGCTGTATGGCATCCTCAAGCGCGCCGACGAAAAGTACGTCACCGAGCGCGCGTACAACAATCCGCGCTTCGTCGAGGACCTGGTGCGCAGCATTGCCGCGCGTCTCGACGTCGACGATCGCATCGGCGCATTCGCTGTCGAAGCCGAGAACTTCGAGTCGATCCACAACCATTCGGCCTTCGCGCGGATTTCGCGCGGCCTGTAGGTCGCGCAACGGCCGGCGCCCGTCGCGGGCGGCCGTCACCCGCCGTCGCCCGTCACGGGCGGCCGCCACCAGTCGCCGCCGGTCGCGGCTCGTCAATTGCGCCGGTGCGCATGGCACGGGCAATGCCTAGAATTGCGCGATGCCGATCGCCGCACTCAAGAATCGCTACGACGCTTTCGCCGAGCGCCTGCTCGCGTCGCTGACCGAGCTCGAGCGGCGCGACGTGCGCTCGTTCGACCTCTGGTTCTTCAGCGAGGGCTGGCGTTGGCTGGCGGGACTGATCGCGGTCACCACGGTGTTCGCCTGGCTCGGCGCGCAACTGCCGTGGAACATGACGTTCGGCGAAGCGTCGGTGCTGTTCAACGTGGTGGTGCTGCTGCTCGTCTGGTCGGGCGTGTCCGCGTGGTTCGGATTCCGCCGCCTCAAGGGTCGGATTTTTCGCCGGGTGGTGGTCGATCCGGTCGTGTTCCTGGTGCTCGGCACGCTCGCCGGCGCGCTGGCGGCGGCGCTGATCAATGGCCAGAGCCCGCTGTACTTCCTGCAGGACTACACGCGGCTGCGGCATGGCTTCACCGCGGGGCTGGTGTTCAGTTTCCTGTATGCGCTGCTGGTGGCGCTGATCTCGCAGCTTCGCAACCGCGAATACGCCGCGCTCACCGCGCGCCTCGAAGCCGAGGCGCGGCAAAGCGACCTGTCGCGACAGCTCGCCGAATCCAAGCTCAAGCTGCTGCAACTGCAGATCGAGCCGCACTTCCTGTTCAACACGCTCGGCAGCGCGCAACAGCTGGCGGAAAAAACCGCGCCGCAGGCGGCGCGGCTGATCGCCGATCTGATTCGCTTCCTGCGCGCGGCGACACCGTCGCTGCGCAACGAGACCACGACGCTCGGCGAGGATGCGGCGCTCGCCGAGGCCTACCTGTCGATCATGCGCACGCGGCTTACGCGCCGGCTCGAATACGCGATCCACGTTCCCGCCGAGCTGGCCGACCTGCCGTTGCCGCCCGGCATGGTGATCACGCTCGTGGAGAACGCGATCAAGCACGGCATCGAGCCTGCGGCTGGCGGCGGGCGCATCGACGTCAGCGCGCAAACCCGCGGCAGCACGCTGGTGGTCAGCGTGGCCGACACCGGCGCGGGGCTGCACGGCGGCGGCACGCCCGGACAGGGGATCGGCCTCGCCAACATCCGCGAGCGGCTCGCGTTGCTGTACGGCGATGCCGCGCAGCTCGAACTGTCCGCCAACGCGCCGCGGGGCTTCGTCGCGCGCATCACCGTGCCCTGCGCGACGACGCGTGCGGCAGAGAGGATCACGCAATGACCGGCGCCACCGTGCTGATCGCCGAGGACGAGCCGCTGATGCGCGAGCGGCTCAAGGAAAAGCTCGCGCAGCTGTGGCCCGAATGCACGATCGTCGGCGAGGCGGCCGACGGCGACGAGGCGCTCGCGCTGTTCGACATCCACGCGCCGCAGGTGGCATTCCTCGACGTGCGCATGCCCGGGCGCAATGGTCTCGACGTGGCGGCGTCGATCGGCGCGGATTGCCACGTCGTCTTCATCACCGCCTACGACCAGTACGCGATCGGCGCATTCGCCGCGGGCGCCGTCGATTACCTGCTGAAGCCGGTGGAAAGCGACCGGCTCGCGCAGACGATCGAGCGGCTGCAGAAGAAGCTCGCGTCGCCGCCAGCCGACCTCACTGCGCTGCTCGCGCAATTGCGTGGACATTTGCCGGGCCCGGCCGGCGGCCACCTCAAGTGGATCAAGGCCGCCGTCGGCAAGCAGATCAAGCTGATCGCGACCGGCGACGTGGTGTTCTTCCAGTCCGACACCAAGTACACGCGCGTGGTGCTGGCGCAGTCCGAAGCGTTGATTCGCACGCCGCTCAAGGACTTGCTGGACGAGCTCGATCCCGACCGGTTCTGGCAGGTTCACCGCAGCACGGTTGTCAATCTCGACGCCGTCGCGGGCGTGCTGCGCGAGGACGCCGAGCGCCAGTACGTGCTGCTGAAGGGCCGTCCGGAAAAACTGCCGATCTCCCGGCAGTTCACGCACCTTTTCAAGCAGATGTAGCGCGCCGACACGCCGGAGCGCAAGCCGGTGGGTCACCGGCCTCACGGGCGCGTGGCGTCGGCGACGCGGGTCAGCGCGCCGGTTGCGAAGCAGTGCCGGTGGTGGTGGCGATGAACTCGACCATCGACAGGAAGAAATAGTCGGCATTGTCCTTGCGCACGAAACCGTGGCCCTCGTTGTCGGCGAGCACGTACCACACCGGCGCGCCGCCGTGCTTGACCGTGGCGACGATCTGTTCGGATTCGGTGTACGGCACGCGCGGATCGTTGCGGCCCTGCGCGACGAGCAACGGCTTTTTGATCGCCGCCGCATTGGTCACCGGCGAGATCGACGTCAGGAACGCGCGCATCGAAGGATCGCGCTCGTCGCCATATTCGACGCGCCGCAGGTCGCGGCGGTAGCTCTCGGTGTTTTCCAGGAACGTCACGAAATTGGCGATGCCGACGACGTCGACCGCGCCGGCGATGCGGTCGCTGTATCGCGTCGCGACGGCGAGGCTCATGTAGCCGCCGTAGCTGCCGCCGACGACGACCACGCGCTTGGCATCGAGCGCCGGGTCCTTGGCCACCCAGTCGAGCAGGCTGCCGATGTCCTTGACCGAATCCTCGCGAAGGCGTCCGTTGTCGAGGCCGACGAACGTCTTGCCATAGCCGAGCGAACCGCGCACGTTGGGCTCGACGATGGCGATGCCCATCTGGTCGAGCAGGTAGTTCCAGCGGCCGTTGAAGCCGGGCCGCGACTGCCCTTCCGGACCGCCATGGATGTCGATCACCACGGGGCGAGGGCCGGCGAAGCGCGCAGGCGGCCGGGTGATGAAGCCGCGGATCGTGCGGCCATCGAAACTCTGCCATGCGATCGGCTGGGCCGAGGCGAACTGGCGCGCGTCGAGTCCCGGCACCTGGTTCTGCGTCCACTGCACCGTCGTGCGCGACGCGGGCACGAAGCTCCAGACTTCGCTCGGGCCCTGCGCCGACTGCAGGTTGAACGCGAGCTCGCTGGCGTCGGGCCGCCACTGGATGCCGGACACGCGGCCGGTGGGCAGCGCCGGTGCGACGACTTCGCGGCGCGTGTCGGCGTCGTAGATGCGCAGAGCGCCCACGCCGGCCTCGTTGATCACCATCGCGATCGCCTTGCCGTCCGGCGACAGCGACAGCTCGTCGACGTCCCAGTCGGCGGGGCCGAAGTACTCGATCGCGCCGCTCGCGAGATCCAGGCGCGCCGCACGCTGGAACTCGCCGTCACGGTCGGTCGTGAGGAACAGGCTCTTGCCGTCGCGCGAGAACTGCGGTGCCGACGACGCGATCGGATGCGCGGGCGTCTCGCCTTCGCGCGGCAGCACGCGCGTGCGCTTGCCGCTGTCGATCGCGTAGACGTAGACGTCGGTGTCGCTGACCGAGCGCGCGTCGATCATCGCGATCCGGCGGTCATCGAATGCGAAGTCGAACTCGTCCCATCCGGTTCCGGGCAGCCGCATCATCGCGCGAGGGTGCGCCGGATCGAGCGGATCGAGCAGCGTGACATCGGTCTGCGGGTTCTCGCGCTTGCCGGTCTTGTCGAGGTCGGTCGACCCGACGAGTATCCGGTCGCGGGCGCGATTGAGCGCAAGCGCCGTGTGCACGCGCGAAGGATCGGTGAGCAGCGCTGGCTCCTTGGCGCCCGGGTCGAGCCGGTAGAGCTGCCGCTGCTCGTTGCCGCCCATGTCGCGCACGAATACCAGCGCACCGGGTTTCGACTTCCACCACAGGC
This sequence comes from Pseudomonadota bacterium, assembly GCA_041691615.1. GTDB lineage: Bacteria > Pseudomonadota > Gammaproteobacteria > Burkholderiales > Casimicrobiaceae > VBCG01. The sequence continues at coordinate 65,625 of JBEPUI010000010.1, read as the reverse complement.
CGTTGCGTACCGGATCGGCGTAGTCGGTGACCGGCGCGAGCGCAGCCATCGGCACATCGACGCGGTTCAGCTGCGTGGTGTTGCCCATCCGCGTCGCGACCAGCAGCGCGCGCTCAACCGGATGCCACGATGCCACCGAGCGCGGGCGGAATTCGGCGAACGGGGCGATGCTCGCCGCCAGCGACGCTGCGATCGGCGGCACGCCGTCGACATGCAGATGCGCATTGGGGGCGATCACGTCGGCGGCAAGGGCCGGCGCGCGGGCCAGCAGCAACGCGACAAGGAGCAATGGCAGGCGGCGCATCGTGCGGGTTCGCTTCGCTGATAAGATTGGTCATTGTAAACGGGCCGTGGCACGCCGCTAAAGCGCGCGTGCCGCACGACATGCTTCCCATCGCGATCCTGCGCTTTTCGCGCACCGAAGGCCCGGCGTATTTCGCCGACTGGCTGGCCGCGCAACGGCTTGACTGGCAGATCGTCGCGCTCGACGAGGGGGCTGGCGTGCCACCCGATCCGCGTGCCTTTGCCGGCATCGGCATGATGGGCGGCCCGATGAGCGTCAACGATGCGTTGCCGTGGATCGAGCCCGCCTGCGCGCTGCTGCGCAATGCCGTCGACGCGCGGGTGCCGGTGATCGGCCATTGCCTGGGCGGGCAGCTGCTGGCGCGCGCGCTCGGTGCGCCGGTTGCGCGCACGCCACAATCGGAAATCGGCTGGATCGATGTCGACGTCGGCGCCTCACCCGAGGCGCGCGAATGGTTCGGCGGCCGCTCGCGCTTCACGGCGTTCCAATGGCACTACGACGCGTTCGCGCTGCCGGCGGGCGCCACTCGCGTGCTTACCAACGCCTTCAATGTCAACCAGGCGTACACGGTCGACGGCCTGCACATCGGCTTGCAATGCCACGTGGAGATGACCGAGGCCCTGGTCGACGTCTGGTGCCGCTCGGCGCACGACGAGCTGCCGCCGCAGTCCAGCGCCGCGCTGCAAAGCGAAGCGGACTTGCGCAAGGCGCTGCCCGCGCGCATCGATGCCTTGCATGGCGTCGCCTCGGCGATCTATACGCGCTGGGCGCAAGGGCTGCGCGCGTGATGGGTCCGATTCGCGCGTTGCCCGACCACCTGATCAACCAGATCGCCGCCGGCGAGGTCGTCGAGCGCCCGGCGGCGGCGTTGAAGGAGCTGCTCGAGAACGCGCTCGACGCGGGTGCCGTGCAGATCGACGTCGACCTGGCCGGCGGCGGCATCAAGCGTATCCGCGTGGCCGATGACGGCGACGGAATCGAGCGCGACGAGCTGGCGCTCGCCGTCGCGCGCCACGCCACGTCGAAGATTGCGCTGCCGTCCGACCTGGAGGCGATCGCGACGCTGGGATTTCGCGGCGAAGCGCTGGCATCGATCGCCGCCGTGTCGCGCTTCGCGCTCGCGTCGCGGCGCCGCGGCAAGCCTCACGCGTGGCGGATCGAGGTCGAGGGCGGGCAGATGGGCGCGACCGCGCCGGCCGCGCTCGCCAACGGCACGACGGTCAGCGTCGAAGAGCTGTATTTCAACACGCCTGCGCGGCGCAAGTTCCTGCGCTCGGAAGCGACCGAATGGGCGCATTGCGCCGAAGCGTTCGCGCGCCAGGCGCTCGCGCGTCCCGACATCGGCTTCACGCTTGCGCACAACACGCGCGTCCAGCACCGCTTGCAGCCGGCGGGCCGCAAGCCGCGCGTCGATGCGCTGCTCGGCAACGCGTGGTCCGACAATGCGGCGTGGGTCGACGAGGACGCCGGCGCGATCGCGCTGCAGGGCTTCGCCGTGCGGCCGGCGTACGCGGCCAACGGCGGCGGCCAGTACGTGTTCGTCAACGGCCGCTACGTGCGCGACCGCGTGCTTGCGCACGCGCTGCGCGACGCCTACCGGGATATTCTCCATCACGACCGCCAGCCGAGCTATGTGCTGTGGCTGACGCTCGATCCGCGTCACGTCGACGTCAACGTGCATCCGCAGAAAACCGAAGTGCGCTTTCGCGACAGCGGTGGGGTCCACCAGTTCGTGCGCCATGCGGTCGAGCGCGCGCTGGCGACAACCGCCGCCGAGCAGCCGGCGGTGTCGGCGGCGGAAAAGCTCGGCTTGGCCGCGGCGCGCACGCCGCCGCTGACGCCGTCGGCCTGGGAGCCGGGTTCGCCCGGCGCGACGGCATCGTCAGCGTCGCGCGACGCACTGTCGTGGGCACAATCGCGTGTTGGTTCGGCGGCGCAGCGGCCGGGCGGCGGGGCACAGTGGCAATTGCCGCAAACGCAGCAATCGACGTTCAGGCTCGCGGATCGCGGACCGGCCGCGATGGCGGGCGAGCCCTCGCCGTTCTATGCGCAATTGTTCGGCGCGCGCGGCAGCGGGCCATTGCCCGGCGACGACGAGCATCCGCTCGGCTTCGCGCTCGCGCAGTTGCACGGCGTGTACATCCTCGCGCAGAACCGCGATGGCCTGGTGCTGGTGGACATGCACGCGGCGCACGAGCGCATCGTCTACGAGCGGTTGAAGTCCGCTCCCGCGGCCGGCATGGCGACACAGCCGCTGCTGGTGCCCGCGACGTTCATCGCCGACCCGCTCGACATGGCGACGGTCGCCGAACACCGTGACACGCTGGACAGGCTGGGATTCGAGCTGACCGCCATCGGGCCCGCGGCGCTCGCGGTGCGCGCGATTCCCATGCTGCTGAAGGATGCCGACGCGGTGACCCTCGCGCGTGCGGTGTTGCACGACATCCGCGAATACGGTGCCAGCGAAGTGCTGACCCAGCATCGCGATGACCTGTTGTCGACGATGGCCTGCCACGCGGCCGTGCGCGCCAACCGCAGCCTCACGCTGCCCGAGATGAACGCGCTGCTGCGCGAAATGGAATCGACCGAGCGCGCCGGCCAATGCAACCACGGGCGGCCCACCTGGTACCGGTTGTCGCTGCCCGACCTCGACCGGCTGTTCATGCGCGGACGCTGATGGCGGTGCCGCCGCCGGTCGTGCTGCTGATGGGCCCGACCGCGTCGGGTAAGAGCGCCGCGGCGATGATGCTGGCGCAGCGGTTCGACGGCGAGATCGTCGGCGTCGACTCGGCGCAGGTCTATCGCGGCATGGACATCGGCACCGCCAAGCCGTCCGGCGCCGAGCGTGCCCAAGTGCCGCACCACCTGATCGACATCGCCGATCCCGGCGAGCGCTACTCGGCCGCGCGATTCGTCGCCGACGCGCGCGCGGCGATCGCCGGCATTCGCGCGCGCGGCAAGCTGCCGATCCTCGCCGGCGGCACGATGCTCTATTTCAAGGCGCTGCGCGAAGGGCTCTCGGCGCTGCCGCCGGCCGATGCAGAGCTGCGCGCCGAGCTCGACGCGAAAGCCGCGCGGATCGGCTGGCCGGCGATGCATGCCGACCTCGCGCGCGTCGATCCCGCCACGGCGCAGCGGCTGTCGTCCATGGATGCGCAACGTATCCAGCGCGCGCTGGAAGTGTGGACGCTGGCGGGCGTGCCGCTGTCGCAACTGCAGGGCCGTCGCGCGTCAGGCGCGTCGCTCGGGCCGGTCGTGAGTGTCGCGCTCGTGCCCTCCGACCGCGCGCGCCTGCACCAGGAAATCGCGCATCGCTTTGACGCAATGCTGGCCGCGGGCCTGCTCGACGAGCTGGCGCAATTGCGGCGGCGCCACGAGCTGTCGCCGGCGCTGCCGTCGATGCGCTGCGTCGGCTATCGGCAGGCGTGGGAGTTCCAGGACGGATTGATCGACGCCGCGACACTGCGACTTCGCGCGGTGGCGGCGACTCGCCAGCTCGCCAAGCGGCAGTACACGTGGCTGCGGGCGACCGACGCCGTGCGGGTCGATCCGCATGCGGAAGACGCCGCGGCTCGTGTAGCCGGCATCGTCGAAGCGGTGCTATAGCGAACGCGCGAGCGTTCAGCGTGCGTCAGGCGATTTCGGCGACCGCGTGAAACACCACCCGGTTCCTGCCACCGCGCTTGGCCGCGTACATCGCGGCGTCGGCGGTGGCGAGCAATCCCGGCAGGTCATTGGCGTCGTCGGGAAAGAATGCGATGCCGATGCTCGCGCCGACCAGCGGTCTCGACACCGGCGGATCGTCCAGCGAGTCGATCATCCGCTGCGCGAGGCGCGCCAGATCCTTGCCGTTGCTGGCGCCCACGGCGGCGAGCACGAATTCGTCGCCTCCCAACCGGGCGAGCACGTCCGAATCACGCTTCAGCGCGGAAAAGCGTCGCGCGATCTCCACCAGCAACGCATCGCCCGCCTCGTGGCCGCAGGTGTCGTTGACCTTCTTGAACCCGTCGATGTCGATGCACAGCAGGCCCAGCGTCGAGCCTTCGCGGCGCGCGAGCGCGAGCGCATAGCCCAGCCAGTGCGTGAAAAAGCGCCGGTTGGGCAATTGCGTGAGCTCGTCGTGGTCGGCTTCGCGGCGGATGCGCTCGCCCATGCGGCGGCGTTGCGCGGTTTCCATCGCGAGCGCCGCATACACCAGCGCCAGCAGCATCAGCGCGAGCGCCGCGCCGACGTAGATCGACCGCAACGTGTCGTCGAAGTGATCCCGCTGGCGCGCCTGCATCGCGGTGGCGCGCTTCGCGAGATCGGCGTGAATGGCCTCGCCGCTGTCGCGGATCGCCTTCATTTCCCCCGAGCCCCGGCCCGTGGCGACCACCTGTTGCGCGGCGTCGAAGCCATCGCGGTTGAACACGTCGAGCGTCTCGGACAGTTCGGCGAGCCGCGCGTGGACGTGCGGGCGCATCGCGTCGAGCGCCGCCAGCGTGCCCGGATCGCCGCCAGCCAGCGCACGGGCGTCGTCCAGGCGTTGCGCGGCTTCGCTGCGCGCAATCCGGTAAGGCGTCAGATCGTTGTCGCGCGACGTGAGCAGGTAGCCGCGCTGCCCGGACTCGGCGCTGCGCACTGCGAGGTAGAGCGCCGTCACCGCGTGGTCGAGGTCGCGCAGGCGACCGACCTCATGGTCCGCAGCGAGGTAGGCCGACCCCTGCGTCGCCGCGAGCACCACGGCGGCGACGAGGCCCAGCGCGCCGACCACGAAGGCGGCGAGAAGCTTGGTTTCCAGCGGAAAGACTTTGCGCGTCAATCGGTTCCTTGCAGCCTGCATTTGCATGGCGCCGACGACAGCAATGCTGCCGGGCCGCTGTGCAATAATCGACACCGGTGATCCGCGCGCGCACGTCGCCAACGCGGCAAGAGCCCCGGCGCGGCAACCCCGGCGCGGCAATACTCGCCGACCGCCGACCGCCGACCGCCGGACGAACGCTACCGCACAATCATGCAACGCCGCACACTCTACGACAAACTTTTCGACAGCCACGTCGTGCGCAGCGAAAGCGACGCAACGGCGCTGCTGTACATCGATCGCCACCTGGTACACGAGGTGACGAGCCCGCAAGCGTACGAAGGACTGCGCAACGCCGGCCGCACGCCGTGGCGGTCGCAGTCGATCGTCGCCACCGCCGATCACAATACCCCAACCACCGACTGGGCCGGCGGCATTCGCGACGCCATTTCGCGCACGCAGGTGGAAACGCTCGACGCCAACATTCGCGCGACCGGTGCCAAGGCCTATTTCCCGTTCCGCGACCGCCGCCAGGGCATCGTCCACGTGATCGGGCCGGAAAGCGGCGCCACACTGCCCGGCATGACGGTGGTGTGCGGCGATTCGCATACCAGTACGCATGGCGCGTTCGCGGCCCTCGCGTTCGGCATCGGCACCTCGGAAGTCGAGCATGTGATGGCGACGCAGTGCCTGCTGACGCGCAAGTCGAAGTCGATGCTGGTGCGCGTCGACAACCTGCCGGGACCCGGCGTGACGTCCAAGGACCTGGTGCTGGCGCTGATCGGCCGCATCGGCACCGCCGGGGGCACCGGCTACGCGATCGAGTTCGCTGGCGCGGCGATCCGCGCACTGTCGATGGAGGCGCGGATGACCGTCTGCAACATGGCGATCGAAGCCGGCGCGCGCGCGGGCATGATCGCCGCCGACGACGTGACCTTCGACTACCTGCGTGGCCGGCCGTTTGCACCGGCGGGCGAAGTCTGGGACAAGGCGGTCGCCAACTGGCGCACGCTGCACTCGGACGAGGGCGCGCCTTTCGATGCGGTGCATGTGCTCGATGCGGCCACGGTGTTCCCGCAAGTCACGTGGGGCACGTCGCCCGAGATGGTCGTCGGCGTGGACGATCGCGTTCCCGATCCGGACAAGGAGCGCGACCCGTCGCGTCGCGAAGGCATCGAGCGCGCGCTGACCTACATGGGGCTCGAGCCCAACACGCGGATCACCGACATCCGCATCGACAAGGTGTTCATCGGCTCGTGCACCAACTCGCGGATCGAGGACCTGCGCGCCGCGGCGAGCGTTGCGCGCGGGCGCCACATCGCCGGCAACATCAAGCTGGCGATGGTCGTACCGGGCTCGGGCCTCGTCAAGGCGCAGGCCGAGGCAGAGGGCCTCGACCGGGTGTTCCTCGACGCGGGCTTCGAATGGCGCGAGCCCGGCTGCTCGATGTGCCTCGCGATGAACGACGACCGACTCGAACCCGGCGAGCGCTGCGCGTCGACGTCGAACCGCAATTTCGAAGGGCGCCAAGGGGCCGGGGGACGCACCCACCTGGTCAGTCCCGCGATGGCCGCCGCGGCCGCCGTCGCCGGTCACTTCGTTGACGTGCGCCGCCTGTTCTAGCCGGTCTTTCGATTTTCCAACCGGACCTCGCATGCAAGCTTTTCGCCAGCACACCGGAATCGTCGTGCCGCTCGACCGCGCGAATGTCGACACTGACGCGATCATTCCCAAGCAGTTCCTCAAATCCATCAAGAAGAGCGGCTTCGGCCCCAACCTGTTCGACGCGTGGCGCTACCTCGACCACGGGGAGCCGGGGATGGACAACGCAAAGCGGCCGCGCAACCCCGATTTCGTGCTGAACCAGCCGCGCTACCAGGGCGCGTCGATCATGCTCGCGCGGCGCAACTTCGGCTGTGGCAGCTCGCGCGAGCACGCGCCCTGGGCGCTCGCCGACTTCGGCTTGCGCGCCGTGATCGCGCCGTCGTACGCGGACATCTTCAACAACAATTGCTACAAGAACGGCCTGCTGCCGATCGTGCTGCCCGAAAGCGTCGTGGCGAGGCTGTTCGACGACGTCGCGGCCTTTCCCGGATACACGCTGATGGTCGACGTCGAGCGCCAGGTCGTGGCCACACCCGATCACGCGTTCTCGCACGCGTTCGACATCGAGCCGTTTCGCAAGCATTGCCTGGTCAACGGCTTCGACGACATCGCGCTGACGCTGCAGCATGCGGACGCCATCCGCGCATTCGAGGCCGAGCACCTGCGGCGCGAACCCTGGCTCGCGTGACGCGTTGAAGATCGCGTTGCTGCCGGGCGACGGCATCGGTCCGGAAATCTGCGGCGAAGCCGCCAAGGTCGTTGCTGCGCTGGTGCGCGGCGGACTTGCGATCGAAATCGAGCAGGCGGCGATCGGTGGCGCCGGCTACGACAGCGCCGGCCATCCGCTGCCCCCGGCAACGCTCGAGCTCGCGCGCCGCGCCGATGCAGTGCTGATGGGCGCGGTCGGCGGCCCGCGCTACGACACGTTGCCGCGCGAGCTTCGCCCCGAGCAAGGCATCCTGGGCATCCGCAAGGCGATGCATCTCTTCGCCAACCTGCGCCCGGCGATCCTGTATCCGGAGCTCGCCGCGGCGTCGACGCTCAAGGCCGACGTCGTCGCGGGACTCGACCTGATGATCATCCGCGAGCTGACCGGCGACGTCTACTTCGGCGAGCCGCGCGGACGGCGGACCACACCTGCAGGCGAGGCCGAAGGGTTCGACACGATGCGCTACGCGGTCGGCGAGATCGAGCGCATCGCACGCGTCGGCTTCGCCACCGCGCAAAAGCGTGCGCGGCGGCTCACATCCGTCGACAAGGCGAACGTGCTCGACACGTCGATCCTGTGGCGCGAAGTCGTCACCCGCGTCGCGGCCGATTACCCCGATGTCGCGCTGTCGCACATGTACGTCGACAACGCGGCGATGCAGCTGGTCCGCAACCCCAAACAATTCGACGTGATCGTCACCGGCAATCTGTTCGGCGACATCCTGTCCGACGAAGCGTCGATGCTGGCGGGCTCGATCGGCATGCTGCCGTCGGCATCGCTCGACTCCAATGGCAAGGGACTCTACGAGCCGATCCATGGCTCGGCGCCGGACATCGCCGGGCAGGACAAGGCGAATCCGCTGGGAACGATCCTGTCGCTGGCGATGATGTTCCGCTACACGTTCGCGCGCGCCGATGTGGCCGATCGCATCGAGCATGCGGTGCGCGCGGTGCTGGCGCTGGGCTTGCGCACCGCCGATATCGCCGCGGCGGGCGAGCGCAGCGTCGGTACGCGTGCGATGGGCGACGCTGTCGTGGCGGCACTGTGAGTGACTGGAGTCGGTCTGCGCAATGGCGGTCGCGGTGAGTGCAACGCCGCCGGTGACGACATGAAGCGGGCGCCCGACGCGTGCTACGATGGCTGGATGAACCGCGCCCGGCAGCCTCAATTCGCGCCTGCGTTCGCAAATGCTGTCGCCGATCGCTGCATCGGCGCAGCGCTTGCGGCTGCCGGCGGCGCCACGCGCGCGTACACGTTCATCAAGATCACGGCGAAAACGAACTGATCCTCCGCACGTCCACCGCTTCCATTCCCGCAAGCGGCGGGGCGCGAGGCGGCAATGCAACAGCGGGACGCGAAGGAAGGCTTTCATCATGCGTGCAGGTTTTGTCGGCTGGCGCGGAATGGTCGGGTCGGTGCTCATCCGGCGAATGCTCGAGGAACGCGACTTCGAGCACGTCGATCCGGTGTTCTTCTCCACGTCGCAGAGCGGGGGGCGCGCGCCCGACGTCGGCCGCGCGGCGCCGCCGTTGCGCGACGCCAACGATCCGCGCGCCTTCGAGGGGCTCGACGCCATCGTCACCTGCCAGGGTGGCGACTGGAGCAACGCGATGTTCCCGCGCCTGCGCGATGGCGGCTTCGATGGCTACTGGATCGACGCGGCGAGCGCGCTGCGGATGCGCGACGACGCGGTGATCGTCCTCGATCCCGTCAACCGGAACGTGATCGATGCGGCGCTCGCCGCCGGCGTCAAGAACTACATCGGCGGCAACTGCACGGTCAGCCTGATGATCATGGCGCTCGCCGGGCTGCTGGCCGACGATCTCGTCGAGTGGGTCACGTGCATGACTTACCAGGCGGCCTCCGGTGCGGGGGCGGCGAACATGCGCGAGCTCGTCGCGCAGATGGGAGAGGCGCATCGTGTCGCGAAGGACCTGCTCGACGACCCGGCGTCGTCGATCCTCGACATCGACCGCGAAGTCGCGGGCATCCTGCGCGACCCGGGCTTTCCCACCGAACGATTCGGCGTGCCGCTTGCCGGCAGCCTGATCCCCTGGATCGACAAGGACCTGGGCAACGGCATGTCCAAAGAGGAATGGAAGGGCCAGGCGGAGTTGAACAAGATCTACGACCGCCAGGCGTCACCGCTAACGGTGGAGTCGCTGTGCGTGCGCATCGGCGCGATGCGTTGTCACTCCCAGGCGTTGACGGTGAAGCTCAAGGCCGACCTGCCGCTGGCGGACATCGAGCGCAGGATCGCCGGCTCCAACCCCTGGGTGCGGCTCATCCCCAACACTGCCGCGGAAAGCGTGCGCCACCTGACACCCGCCGCCGTCACCGGCAAGCTCGACATTGCCGTCGGCCGGCTGCGCAAGCTGGCGATGGGCCCGGAATACCTGTCGGTGTTCACGGTGGGCGACCAGTTGCTATGGGGCGCGGCCGAGCCGCTGCGGCGGATGCTCGCGATCCTCGTCCGGCGGTAGGGGAGCGACCGATCGTCGGCCGGCGGTAGGGGAGCGACCGTGCGTTAAGACCAAAGGCGCATGGTGAAGGCATCGGGCCGGTGCTAAATAGGACCGCATGTCCCAATCCCTACGACGCCAGGCGGGCCCGGCGCGCGAAAAGCAACACCGCCGATGTTGCGCGTGGGCGGTGCCCGCGCCACAAGATATTGTGGCTGCGACAATCCGCGGTCCTAGCGCTAGCGGGCGCAGGTAGTACGACGGCATGAAGTTGACCACAACATCCTGTGCATTAAAGCAAAATAGCAAGCTAATACCGTGGTTTAGCTTGCGAAGCTAAACCCATGATGTTATGTTTCCTTGCAATAAGTAAACGCTGAACGCGAGGGGACGGCATGCGCGCATCACCCAAATTCACGCTGAGCCTGGTGGCGGTGGCTGTCGCACTTGCGCTGCCCGGCAGCGCGTCCGCATTGGGGCTTGGCAAACTGACCGTCGAATCGGCGCTCGGCCAACCGCTCACGGCGCGCGTCGACCTCACTTCGGCGACGCGCGAAGAGATCGACACGCTGACCGCGCGAGTCGCCGAACCATCGCTGTATCGCCAGAACAACCTGACATACCAGGGTGCGCTTGCCAGAGCGCGCGTCACCGTCGAAACCGGCACGGACGGCGTGAGCTACCTGCGAGTCGCCTCGCCGGTATCGGTGCTCGAGCCCTACCTCGATCTGATCATCGAAGTGAACTGGTCGTCGGGCCGCGTCGTGCGCGACTACACGTTGCTGCTCGACCCGCCCGGCATTGGCGCGGGTGCCGCACCCGTCGAACCGATGACGCCGCAGCGCCAGGGCACCGGTGCCGCACGGCCCGCGTCGCGCGGTACTTCCGCCGCGCCCGCTGCCGCATCCGCCGCGCCGCGCGCGCCCGGCGAAGGCTACACCGTCAAGCGCGGCGACACGCTCGCCAAGATCGCCAACGAGAACAAGCCCACCAACGTCTCGCTCGACCAGATGCTGGTCGCGCTGTTCAACGCCAACAACAGCGCGTTCGTCGACAACAACATGAACCGCCTGCGTGCCGGCGTGATCATGACGATTCCGAGCGGCGATGACGCCGCTGCCATTGCCGCACCGGATGCGCAAAAGACGGTGCGTGTGCAGGCCTCCGATTGGCGCACCTATCGCGACCGCGTGGCCGCAGCGGCGCCCGAAGCCGGCACGACGCCGACGCGCGCCGCGGCCGGCAGCATCGGCACCGCCGTCGAGGAAAAGACACCTGCGGCAGCGCCCGGCAGCGACCGCTTGCGCGTGTCGCGCGATGCACAAGGCAAGGGCACCGGCGCCGCCGAAGATACGGTTGCGCGCGACAAGCGCCTGGCCGAGGCAAATTCCAGGATCACCCAGCTCGAGAAGATGCTCGCCGACGCGCAGCGCGCCGTCGAGCTCAAGAACCAGACGCTCGCCAACGGGCAAAACCAGGCGAATGCCGCCAGCGGCAAGGCCGCGCCCGTGACGCCGCCCGCGCCGATCACGACGGCGCCTATTACCACGCCTACCGCGCCGACCACGCCGCCCGCGGCCACGACGCCGCCTGTCACCACGACAGCACCGGCGCCCGTGACCCCGCCAACGGTGACCGCGCCCTCCACGTCAACCAGCGCGACGCCCGCCATCACCACGCCACCGACAACGACGCCGACCGACGCGACCAAGGCCGGCGAAACGCCAGTTGCACCGGTGATCGAGCCGCCCAAGGCCGTCGAGCCCCCGAAGCCCGTGGCCAAGGCCGCGCCCAAGGCACCGCCGAAGGCCGCGCCATCGTTCCTCGACCAGTTGACCGACGCCATCCCGCTATGGGCGCTGGCGATCGCTGTTCTCGCGATCCTCGGCCTGATCGCGGTGCTGGTGTCGTCGCGCCGGCGCAAGACCACCAAGTTCGAGGACAGCATCATCTCGGGCACCGACATCAAGACCAACACGGTATTCGGTTCGACGGGCGGCGGTGTGGTCAACACCGGCGACAATTCGCTCGCCAGCGATTTCAGCCGCGAGGGTCTCGGCAACATCGACACCGACGAAGTCGATCCGATCGCCGAAGCCGAGGTGTATCTCGCGTATGGCCGCGATGCTCAGGCCGAGGAAATCCTCAAGGATGCGCTGAAGAAGGATCCGCAGCGCCAGGAAATCTACCTGAAGCTGCTGGAGATCCACGCGCAGCACAACAAGCCGTCGGCATTCGAGACGGTGGCTGCCGAGCTCTACGCGCAATGCCAGGGCCAGGGCGAGACGTGGCAGAAAGTGGTGGCGCTGGGACGCCAGCTCGATCCCAACAACCCGATGTTCGCCGAAGGCAGCTCGCATGTCGCGCCGCGCACGCCGCCGCCCGGCGTGGATTCCGATGCGTTCACGATGGGTCCCGACCTGACGCTGCCGCCGAAGAACATGGACGGCGGCATCGACATGCAACTCGACGACGAAATCACCGTATCGCCGTCGTCGGGCGCGCAGCCGAGACCGAACAAGACGCCGGCGGACATCCTGGCCGGCGCGGATCGCGCGCTGGAAATGAGCACGCGCACGACCCCCGACGCGTTCGCCGAGAAGGCGCGCGCCGCAAGCTCGACGGTCGCGGCGACGACGGCTGCCGGCATGGCCGCCGTGGCGGCCGCAGGTGCTGCCGCCGCGCACCAAGTCGATACCGCGAAATCGAAAATGGATCTCGATTTCCACCTCGATGACACCGACAAGCCCACGCCAATGCATGTGGCGCGGGCGCCCGAACCCGCGTTCGCCGCCGCGCATGCCGATGCACCTGCGTCCGCGGCCGACCGGCTCGCGCGTCCCGCAGCGGCGATGGAGCTCGACAAGCTCGACCTGTCGTTCGACCCGGACAAGGCCACGTTCGAGGATCCGACGCCATCGGTGCTGGATGGCCAATGGCACGACGCCGCCACCAAGCTCGACCTCGCAAAGGCTTACCAGGAAATGGGCGACGTCGAAGGCGCGCGCGAAATCCTGCAGGAAGTGCTGCACGAAGGCGACGAGCAGCAGAAGAGCGAAGCGCAGGCGCTGCTCACCAAGCTCGGCTGATACCGCACACTGTTCGCATTTCCCGGGCGGCGGCCGTCATGGCTCGCCGCCCTTGTCGTTTTTGACCGGCCGAAAGACATGCTGAGCCCGTCGCGCATCGCCCTCGCCGTCGAGTACGACGGCCGTGCCTTCTGCGGCTTCCAGTCGCAGGTACCCGGCTGCGGCGTGCAGGACGCGCTGCAGGCGGCGATCGGCGAAATCGCCGGCGCGCCGGTGGTGGTCAACGCGGCCGGCCGCACCGACGCCGGTGTGCATGCGACGTCGCAGATCGTGCATTTCGATGCGCCCCATGCGCGCCCCGGGTCCGCATGGGTGCGCGGCGTCAACGCGTTGCTGCCCGAAGCGGTCGCGGTGCTGTGGGCGGCGCCGGTCAGCGAGGATTTTCACGCGCGCTTTGCCGCCCGCGCAAGGCACTACAGCTATGTGCTGCAAAACCGCGCACAGCGCCTGGCGCTCGAGGCAGGGCGGGTCGGCTGGTACCATCGTCCGCTGGACCTCGACGCGATGCGCGCCGGCGCCGTGCTGCTTGTTGGCACGCATGACTTCTCGGCCTTTCGCGCGGCCGCCTGCCAAGCGAAGACGCCGGTGCGCAACCTGTGGCGATGCGAGGTCTCGCGCAGCGGTACGCTCTACCGCATCGATTGCTCGGCCGATGGATTCCTGCATCACATGATCCGCAACATCGTGGGCGCACTGGTCGCCATCGGCGCGGGCCGGCAATCGCCGGCGGACATCGGCGCGCAGCTCGCGTCGCGCGACCGGTCGCAGGGCGCGGCAACGTTTCCGGCCGACGGCCTCTATTTCACCGGCGCCGACTACGACGCGCGGTTCGCATTGCCGCCCACGCGGCGCGAGGCCGCGCCGCCGGGCCCTTCGGAAGTGCCGCCGCCGGGCCCTTCTGCATGACACGGATCAAGATCTGCGGCATCACGCGCATCGACGACGGGCTCGCCGCCGCGCGCGCCGGAGCGGACGCGATCGGCCTCGTGTTCTGGCCGGGCACGCCGCGGCGGGTCGACGCCGCCACCGCGCGCAGCATCGTCGACGCGATGCCGCCCTTCGTGACGGTGGTCGGCCTGTTCGTCGATCCGGATGCCGGCGACGTGCGTGCCACGTGTGACGCGGTGCCGCTCGACCTGCTGCAGTTCCACGGCAGCGAAGCGCCCGCGCTATGCCGCGCGTTCGGCAAGCGCTACCTCAAGGCGTTCGCCGTCGGCGAAGGCGTCGATTTGCTAAAATCCACCGCAGGTTACGGCGATGCCGCGGGCTGGATCTTCGATGCGCACGTGCCCGGCGACCTGCCGGGAGGCACGGGACGCACGTTCGACTGGTCGCGGTTGCCTCGCGACCTCGCGCGGCCGCTGGTGCTGTCCGGAGGCCTCGACCCGGGCAATGTCGGCGAAGCGATCGCGCGCACCAGGCCCGATGCCGTCGACGTGTCGTCCGGCGTCGAAGCGCGCGACGCGGCGGGAAACGTCCGCCGCGGCATCAAGGACGCGGCGAGAATCGGCGCGTTCACCCGCGCGGTCCGCGACGCGGATGACAGGAATGGCAATCGGAGTTCAGACTGATATGCGAATGAACGAGATGCACGACACCGGCCTCGGCTACGACCTTCCCGACGCGCGCGGACACTTCGGTCCGTACGGCGGCGTGTTCGTCGCCGAAACGCTGATGCGCGCGCTGAAAGAGCTGAACGACGGCTACGCGCGTTATCGCAACGACGCCGCGTTCGTCGCCGAATTCGCCGATGAGCTCGAGCATTATGTCGGCAGGCCGTCGCCGGTCTATCACGCGCGGCACTGGTCCGAAAAGCTCGGCGGCGCGCAGATCTGGCTGAAGCGCGAGGATTTGAATCACACCGGTGCGCACAAGATCAACAACTGCATGGGGCAGGCGCTGCTCGCGCGCCGCCTCGGCAAGCGGCGCGTGATCGCCGAAACGGGCGCCGGGCAGCACGGCGTGGCGACCGCCACCGTGGCCGCGCGCTTCGGCATGGAATGCGTCGTGTACATGGGCTCCGAAGACATCGAGCGGCAGGTGCAGAACGTGTTCCGCATGAAACTGCTGGGCGCGCGCGTGGTGCCGGTCGAATCGGGATCGAAGACGCTCAAGGACGCGCTGAACGAGGCGATGCGCGACTGGGTGACCAACGTCGACTCGACGTACTACATCATCGGCACCGTGGCCGGTCCGCATCCCTATCCGATGATGGTGCGGGATTTCCAGAGCGTGATCGGACGCGAGTGCCTGACGCAGATGCCCGAGGCGGCCGGACGCGATCCGGACATGGTCATCGCCTGCGTCGGCGGCGGCAGCAACGCGATGGGCATATTCCATCCGTATCTCGACAAGCCCGGCGTGTCGCTGGTGGGGGTGGAGGCAGCGGGCGAGGGCATCGCCAGCGGACGGCATTCGGCGTCGCTCACCGCCGGGCGTCCCGGCGTGCTGCACGGCAATCGCACGTACCTGCTGCAGGACGCAGACGGTCAGATCCTCGCCACGCATTCCATTTCGGCGGGCCTCGACTATCCGGGCGTGGGGCCGGAACATGCATGGCTGAAGGATAACGGGCGCGCGCAATACGTGAGCATCACCGACGCCGAGGCGCTCGCCGCGTTCCACGATTGCTGCCGTATCGAAGGCATCATTCCCGCGCTCGAATCCGCGCATGCGCTCGCGCATGCGACGCGCATCGCCCCGACGCTGTCGCGCGACACGATCCTGCTGGTGTGCCTGTCCGGCCGCGGCGACAAGGACATGAACACCGTCGCCGAGCAAAGCGGCCTCGACTTCGCGCGGCGGACGCACTCCTGATGGCGAGTGCCGGCGCCCGTCGGGATCGCCACCACAATCGCATCGACGTGCGACTCGCGGACTTGCGCGCCGCCGGCCGCACCGCGCTGGTGCCGTATGTGACCACCGGCGACCCTTCGCTCGCGCAAACGCTGCCGCTGATGCACGCTCTGGTCGCCGCGGGCGCTGACATCATCGAGCTGGGCGTGCCGTTCTCCGATCCGATGGCCGACGGGCCGGTGATCCAGCGCGCGTCCGAGCGCGCGCTTGCGCAGCATGTGGGGCTCGCCGACGTGCTGGGCGTGGTGCGCGCGTTTCGCGCCACCGACGACGCGACTCCGGTCGTGCTGATGGGCTATGTCAATCCGCTGGAAGCGATGGGCGTGCCGGCCTTCGTGGCGCGCGCTGCCGACTGCGGAGTCGATGGCGTGATCGTCGTCGACTGCCCGCCCGAGGAGATGGACGAGCTGGCGGCACTGCTCGGCGATGCCGACATCGCGCCAATATTCCTGATCGCGCCGACCACGCCGGAGGCGCGCATCGCCGCGATCGCGCGGACTGCGCGTGGCTACGCGTACTACGTTTCGCTGAAGGGCGTCACCGGCGCCGCCAATTTCGATGCCGCCGACGTGGCGATGCACCTGGCGGCGATCCGCAAGCACCTGAAGATCCCCGTCGGCGTGGGCTTCGGCATTCGCGATGCAGCAAGCGCGCAGGCCGTGGCGGCGCATGCCGACGCCGTGGTGATCGGCACGCGCCTGATCCAGGAAATCGAGAACGGCCCGCCCGACACCGCGATCGCGCGCGCCGCAACCTGGCTTGCGACGATACGAAGCGCGCTCGACGCCGTACGCAAGCACGCGGCGTGATGGAGGACCCTCGATGAGCTGGTTGCAAAAACTTCTTCCGCCGCGCATCAAGAGCTCGCCGGGCACGCGCAAGCAGGCGATGCCCGAGGGGCTGTGGGTCAAGTGCCCGTCGTGCGAAGCGACGCTGTACCGGACCGACCTCGAGAAGAACCTGTTCGTCTGCCCCAAGTGCAACTATCACACGCGCCTCGGCGCGCGCGAGCGCCTCGACATGCTGCTCGATGCCGAAGGCCGCTTCGAGATCGGCTCCGAGGTCGTGCCGATCGACAGCTTGAAGTTCAAGGACCAGAAGAAATATCCCGAACGCCTGTCGGCGGCACTCGAGGAGACCGGCGAGACGGACGCGCTGGTGGTGATGCAGGGCAGCATCAAGAACGTGCCGCTGGTCGTCGCCGCGTTCGAGTTCGAGTTCATGGGCGGGTCGATGGGATCGGTGGTCGGCGAGCGCTTCGTGCGCGGCGTGCGCGTCGCATTCGAGAACCGCGTGCCGTTCATCAGCATCGCCGCGTCCGGCGGCGCGCGAATGCAGGAAGGCGTGAGCTCGCTGTTCCAGATGGCAAAGACCACGGCAGTGTTGCAGGAGCTCACCCGCGCCCGGCTGCCGTACGTGTCGATCCTGACCGACCCGACGATGGGCGGCGTCTCGGCGTCATTCGCCTTTGTCGCCGACGTCGTGATCGCAGAGCCCGGCGCGCTGATCGGCTTCGCGGGTCCGCGCGTGATCGAGCAGACGGTGCGCGAGAAGCTTCCCGAGGGATTCCAGCGCGCCGAGTTCCTGCGCGACAAGGGCGCGATCGACATGATCGTCGACCGGCGCGAGCTGCGTAACGAGCTCGCCCGCTCGCTGACGCTGCTGATGCGGCAACCTGCACCCATCGCCTGACGCGGATGCCCGGCTCGCCCGCGTCGCCGCCGGGCCCGGCTTCGCCGGCGACGCAGGCCGCTTCGCCCCTCCCCGATTCGCTGCCGGCGTGGCTCGCCTGGCTCGAGACGCTGCATCCGGCGACGATCGCGCTCGGCCTCGAGCGGGTGCGCGACGTCTTCGGGCGCATGGGCGTGGTGTTCGGATGCCCGGTGGTTACCGTCGCGGGCACCAACGGCAAGGGCTCGACCTGCGCGATGCTGGCGGCGATCCTGCAATGCGCCGGATACCGCACGGGCCTTTACACGTCCCCGCATATCCTCGACTACAACGAGCGCGTGCGCGTCGACGGCGTGCCCGCGACCGACGATGAGCTCTGCGCGAGCTTCGCGGCCGTCGAGCGCGTGCGCGGCGCGACGCCGCTCACCTATTTCGAATTCGGCACGCTCGCGGCGATCGTGCATTTCGCCAATCGCGGGCTCGACGCACTGGTGCTCGAAGTGGGACTGGGCGGGCGCCTCGACGCAGTCAACGTGATCGATGCCGACGTCGCCGTGCTGACGCGCGTGGGCATCGACCACGTCGACTATCTCGGCACCACGCGTGAGGCGATCGGCCTCGAGAAGGCAGGGATCTTCCGTTCCGGCCGGCCCGCGGTGATCGGCGAACGCGACGTCCCGGCGAGCGTGATCGCGCATGCCGAGGCGCTGGGCAGCCGCCTGGTGCGCCTGGGGCGTGAATACGACTATGCAGACGAGCACACGCAGTGGCGCTTTCGCGGTCCGGGCGGCGAGCGTTATGGGCTGCCGATGCCGGCGCTGCGAGGATCGTTCCAACTCGCCAATGCGGCCACCGCGCTGGCCGTGGTCGACGCGCTGCGCGACCGGCTGCCGGTGTCGGCGGGCGCCGTGCGCGACGGCTTGGTGCAGGTCGAGTGGCCCGCGCGGTTCCAGGTATTGCCCGGGCGGCCGACGATCGTGCTCGACGTTGCGCACAATCCTCAGGCGGCGCAGGCGCTCGCGGCGACACTAGGCGAAATGGGATTTCATCCGCGCACGTTCGCGGTGTTCGCCGCACTTCGCGACAAGGATGTGGAGGGCGTGGTGAGCGCGATGGCGGCGCGCGTCGATCGCTGGTTCGTGGCCGCGTCGCCCGGCGCTCGCGGGATCGCGGGCGGCGCGCTGCGCGAGCGCATGCAACGCGGTGGCGTGGCGCCCGAGTCGATCGACACGTGCGGCGATATCGCCGGTGCGTTCGCCAAGGCGCGCGACGCGGCGACCGAGGCTGATAGAATCGTGGTCTTTGGCTCCTTCGTCACCGTGGCCGCAGTGATCGCCGCGCTGGCGGGCAGCCGCTCACACTGACCACCATGCCCGGACCCGCCGACGTCAATCTCGACGAGTTGAAAAAGAAGGCGAGGCGGCGGCTGGTCGGCGCATGCGTTCTCGCGCTCGCTGCCGCGGTGTTCGTGCCGATGCTGCTGGAAAGCGACGAGCGTCCGCTCGGCGACGATATCTCGGTCAAGATCCCCCCGGTCGACCAAGGCAAGTTCGTCAATCGCCTCAACTCGGCGCCCGTACCCGCAAAGGGCGCGGCCAAGGACGCGCAGGGCAAGGCGGGCGCGGCGCAGGCGCCCAAGGCGGGCGACGCGCCGGCCGACGCGAAGACCTCGACCAACAGCGACGCCAGTGACACGCCGGCGGTCGCCGCGAAGGCGGACAAGGCCAGTACGGCGTCGAAGTCGCTGGGCGACGCCGAACGTCGCGTGCTCGGCAGCACGTCGTCGAGCGCGCCTTCCGCAGCGGCGCCGGCGTCGGCACAGGCCTCGGCATCCTCACCGGTGCCGTCGGCCACGTCACCTTCGGCACCCGCCGTCGAGGTGAAGCCTGCGAGCGTCGCGCCGGAGGAGTCGAAGGGCGCTGCATCGGCAGCCGAAACGAAACAAACGATTGCCACGTCCGCTGGCGACGCCAAAAAGTCGGCCGCCGCGTCGCCGGATATCGCGAAGAAGTCGGCTACCTCATCCAACGATGCAAAAAAGACCGTGTCGGCGGCGTCCAAGAGTGCGCGAGGCGAATTTGTCGTCCAGCTCGCCGCATTCTCCGACGACAAGGGCGCCAATGCGCTGGCCAATCGCCTGAAGCGCACCGGACATCCGGCGTTCACGGAGCCCGTGACCACGTCGCGCGGCACGCTGTGGCGCGTTCGCGTCGGACCCTATGCGTCGCGCGACGAAGCCAACGCCGTGCGCGACAAGCTGAAACGCGAGGGCCAGGACGGGATCGTCACCGCGCGATCATGACCGGCTTCGATCTCCTGCTGATCGCCGTCATCGTCGCCTCGGCGTTGCTGGCGCTGATCCACGGCATCATCAAGGAGATCTTCTCGCTGGCGGCATGGATCGTCGGCCTCGGCGCCGCGATCCTGCTGGCCGGCAGCGTCGGCGACTTGTTTCCTCCCGACTTGCTCGGCGTGCCGCACCTGCGCTACGTGGTCGCATTCCTGCTGATCCTGATCGGCGTGCTGATCGCCGGCGCGGCGGTGGGAACGCTCTTGAAAAGCGGCGCCAAGGCCATAGGTTTGGGGTTGCTGGACCGCCTGCTCGGCGCGGCGTTCGGTGTGTTGCGCGGCGCCTTGATCGCGATGATCGTCGTGCTGGTATTCGGCTCGACGGCGATGGCGCACGAACCCTGGTTTGCGCGCTCGACGCTGGTGCCGCACCTGCTGGTGGGCGCGAGCGTCGTGCGCCAGTCGTTGCCGCCGCAATGGGCAGCGTTTCTCGACGGCACGCTGCATCCGCAGCCCGCGGCACCGGCGGTGCCTGTGCAACGAATGACGACCTGACGCCGGAAGAACCTGCCATGTGTGGAATCGTAGGAGTCGTCTCGCACGGCCCGGTCAACCAGCTCCTCTACGACGGGCTGCTGCTGCTGCAGCATCGCGGCCAGGATGCGGCGGGAATCGCCACCAGCGAAGGGTCGATGTTCCACATGTACAAGGGACCGGGCTACGTTCGCGACGTGTTCCGCACGCGCAACATGCGCGAGCTGAAGGGCAGCGCGGGCATCGGCCATTGCCGCTATCCGACCGCCGGCAGCGCTTTCTCCGAGCTCGAGTCGCAGCCGTTCTACGTCAACTCGCCGTTCGGCGTGACACTCGCACACAACGGCAACCTGACCAACAGCGAAGCGCTGAAGCGCGAGTTGTTCCAGCTCGATTTTCGCCACGTCAACACCAACAGCGACAGCGAAGTGCTGCTCAACGTGCTGGCGCTCGAGCTCGAGCGCGCCGCGCAGCACCATAGCCTCAGTCCCGACGCGATCTTCCGCGCGGTGGCGGGCGTGCACAAGCGCTGCCGCGGCGCGTACGCGATCGTGGCGATGATCGCAGGCTACGGCCTGCTGGCGTTTCGCGACCCCAACGGCATCCGGCCGCTGATCCTCGGCCGTAACGAAACGCTGGGCGGCGCCGAATGGGTGGCGGCCAGCGAATCGGTCGCCGTCGACTCGCTCGGGTTCGAGGTCGTGCGTGACGTCGCGCCGGGCGAAGCGATCTTCATCGACTATGCCGGCAATCTGCACGCGCGCCAGTGCGCCGACAATCCGCAGCTCGTCCCCTGCATCTTCGAATACGTCTACCTCGCACGGCCCGACAGCGTGATGGACGGCACGTCGGTATACGAGTCGCGCCTCAACATGGGGGCGGGGCTCGCGGACAAGATCCGCGGCATTCCCGAGGCGCGCGACATCGACGTCGTGATCCCGATTCCGGATTCGAGCCGGCCGTCGGCGCTCGAGCTCGCCAACCGGCTCGAACTCACCTACCGGGAAGGCTTCGTCAAGAACCGCTACATCGGCCGCACGTTCATCATGCCGGGGCAGGCGATGCGCAAGAAGAGCGTGCGCCAGAAGTTGAATCCGATCGGCATGGAATTCAAGGACAAGGTCGTGCTGCTGGTCGACGATTCGATCGTGCGCGGCACGACGTCGCGCGAAATCGTCAACATGGCGCGCGAAGCCGGTGCGCGCAAAGTCTATTTCGCGTCGGCCGCGCCGCCGGTGCGCTATGCCAATGTCTACGGCATCGACATGCCGACGCCGAGCGAGCTGGTCGCCACGGGCCGCAGCGAGGCGGAGATCGCCAACGAGATCGGCGCCGACCTGCTCGTCTACCAGGACCTCGACGCGCTGAAGAACGCGGTGCGCGCGACCAATCCGAAGCTCTCGCGCTTCGACGCCTCGTGCTTCGACGGCATCTACGTCGCCGGCGACATCACGCCCGAATACCTCGCACGGCTCGCCGGCGATCGCAACGAATCGCGCGGCGAGGCCGATGGCGAGGACGACGAGCCGCGCCAGCGCGAGCTCGCCGGGTGACGCATATCCGCGCTGCGGCTTTCATCCCGACCTGCATGCGCTGACATGCCCGTGACGACGCTGCGCCTCGAAGCGCTGCTGTCGCTGCATGGACTCGTCACCGTCGCCGCGCTGCTGGCCTACGTCAGCCTCACGCGCGCGTTGCACCAGCGTCGCTATCCGTCCGCGGCCATCGGCTGGGTCATCTCGCTGCTGTTGCTGCCGTACGTGGCGCTGCCGCTGTTCCTGCTGTTCGGCACGCGCAAGCTAGCGCACGGCAACCGTCGCCTCACCGATGCGGACCTGCGTGCCGCGCGCGATCTTCCGTGGCCGCAGGCGCTGGCGGCGTCGATGCACCTCGCGCCGGCCGCGCACTACCGCGATCTTTCGATCCACGCCGACAACGCCGCGTCGCTCGAGGCGCTGCGCGACGTCATCGGCGCAGCCTCGCGCACGCTGGACGTCTGCACGTTCATCCTCGGCCGCGACGCGCTGGGACAGGCGATCGGCGACGCGCTGATCGACAAGGCGCATGCCGGCGTTCGCGTGCGCCTGCTGCTCGATGGCATCGGCCGCTGGCTGGGGCGGCCGCCCGACCTGCGGCGGCTCTCGGCCGCCGGGGTCGAGGTCGCGATTTTCGTACCGGTGATCCATTCACCGCTGCGTGGACGATTGAACCTGCGCAATCATCGCAAGATGGTCATCGCCGACGGTGAGCGGCTGTGGACCGGCGGGCGCAACCTCGCCGCCGGGTATTTCGACGGTGGTGACGGCGGATGGCGCGACCTGACGTTCGCATGCGCGGGCCCGCTGGTCGAAGCGGCGAGCGCGCTGTTCGCCCGCGATTGGGCGTTCGCGACCGGCGCTCCCGTGCCGGGCGATGTGCCCGGGACCGGTGCGCAGGTCCCCGAACCGCTGGCGCAGCTCGTGCCGACCGGGCCGGACCAGGTGGACGACACCGTGTTGTCGATGATCGTGACCGCCGCCTTCCGCGCACGCCGGCGTATCGTCGCGGTCACGCCTTACTTCGTGCCCGACGAGTCGCTGTTGGGCGCGCTGGCGCTTGCCGCGCGCCGCGGCGTCGTGGTCGACCTGCTGATCCCCGCGCGATCCAACCACCGGATGGCCGACATCGCGCGCCACCGCGCGCTGCGCGACCTCGACCGCGCGGGCGGCCACGTGCATCTGCTGCCGCGGATGATCCACGCCAAATGCCTGGTCGCCGACGACACGATCGCATTCGCGGGCTCGGCGAACCTCGATGCGCGCAGCCTCTATCTCAACTACGAAATGATGATCGCGTTCTACGCGGCGCCGGACGTGCGGCGTTTCGCGGCGTGGATCGACACGCAGCGCCGCGACGCCACCGCCTACGTCGCGCATGCGCCGGGACTCGTGCGCGACATGGCCGAGGGCCTCGTGCTGACGCTGGCGTTCCAGATGTGACGCCGCCCGCTTTTGACTTGCAATTTGGCGTTGCGCTATAATTGGCGCTGCGCCGATTTGAAGCTTCAGCTTGCGGGCGCGTGATAAATTCCGCTAAAGCGAGGTTCGCTCCAGCCTGGAGATTCCAGGCGGGGCACACGAAACCCGTTCGGCGGCATTGCGGACGGGTTTTTTGTTTTTGACGGACGAAACATGACGACATTGGACAAGCGCGGCTTCACCACCGCAATCCTGCATTCGGACCGCGACACTGCGATCGAGCACGGCGCGCTGCACAAGCCGCTGCACCTGTCGGTCGCGTATGGCTACAAGACCGCTGCCGAGCTCGCCAGCGTGTTCCAGGGCGGGACGCAGGGCTACGCGTACGGGCGCCAGGGCAACCCCACGACGGCGGCGCTCGAGGCCAAGGTCACTGCGATGGAAGGCGGCATCGCCACCGTCTGCTACGCGACCGGAATGGCCGCGATCGGCGCAATCCTGATCGCGCTCTTAAAAAGCGGCGATCACATCGTGTCGTCTAGCTTTATATTCGGCAACACCAACAGCATGCTCGGCACGCTGGCTAGTCATTCGACAGGTGTCAGCTTCGTCGACGCCACCGACGTGCGCAATGTCGAGTCCGCGATCACCGACCGCACACGCGTGGTGTTCGTCGAAACCATCGCCAATCCGCGCACGCAGGTCGCCGACCTCGCGAAAATCGGCGAGCTCTGCCGCGCGCGCGGCATCCTCTACATCGTCGACAACACGATGACTTCTCCCTGGCTTTTCAGGCCCGTAAACGTCGGAGCCGGCCTCATCGTCAACGCGTTGACCAAGTACATCGGCGGCCATGGCAACGCACTGGGCGGCGCGGTGACGGACACCGGGCTCTTCGACTGGACGCGCTTTCCCAACATCGCCGACAGCTACAAGAAGCAGCCCCCGCAGATGTGGGGCATCATGCAGTTGCGCAAGAAGGGACTGCGCGATTTCGGCGCGACGCTGGGGGCGGAGCAGGCCCATCACATCGCGATGGGCGCCGAAACGCTGGCGTTGCGCATGGACCGGCAATGCGCGAACGCGCTCGCGCTCGCGCAATATCTCGAAGCGCATCCCAACGTGGGCGCGGTCCACTACCCCGGTCTCGCCTCGCATGCGCAGCACGTGTTGGCGCGCTCGCTGTTCCGCGGCTTCGGCGGATTGTTCTCGTTCGAGTTGAAGCCGTCGGTCGATTGTTTCGCCGCGCTCGATCGGCTGCGCTACGTCGTGCTGTCGTCGAACCTCGGCGACAACCGCACGCTGGCGATCCCCGTCGCCGCCACGATCTTCTATGAAATGGGCGCGGCACGGCGCGCGCAGATGGGCATCGCCGACGGCCTCGTGCGCGTATCGGTGGGCATCGAGGACCTGGACGACCTGATCGGTGATTTCGCGCAGGCGCTCGGGTAGCGCTCAGGCGCGCGCCGGTCCTCAGCGCCAGGTGGAAAGCCGGCCGGCGACCCTTGTCCGCAGCGAACGCGCGAGGCTCATCGGTCTGCGCCCGCCGATTCGTTGCCCGTGGCGCGCCGGTGCACCAGCAATGCCAGCGGGATCCATCCGATCCAGCGCACGAAATCGATGAGCTCGCGACCCAACTGCCAGCCGTCGGTCGGATCGAACAGCTGCCCCCACTGCCTGTCGACGTAGCCGAACGCAGCGAGCCAGGCGATCACCAGCGCAATCACGATCGACTGCGCGCGCGCGTCCGGCGTCAAGGCGCGCCAGATCGGCACCGCAATCAACGCGCCGACGATCAGCGCGGGCAGCGCGACGCGTCCCCACGGCGCCCGCGCCAACCACGGTTGCAGCAGCGGCTCGCTGGCGATCATCTTGGCGGCGGTCCAGCCGAGCACCGCGGCGCCGATCCACATGATCTGCGGATAGCGCTCGACCCACTTCAGCACGAGCGTCGAGCCCCAGATGACGATCGGCACCGACACCGCGAGGCCGATGACCACCAGCCACAGGTCGCCATGCGCGGCGCCGCCGACGGCGAGCACGTTGTCGACGCCCATCACCGCATCCGCGATCACGATCGTCTGGGTCGCGCCGCGCACCGAGTCGCGCGCGGCGACTTGCGGTCCGTGTCCGTCGCCGCCCTGTGTCAGCTTCCATGCGATCCATACCAGTGCGAGCCCGCCGACGATCAGGAATCCGGGAATCTTCAGCAACCACACGACGACGCTGGTGAGCAGGATGCGCACGATGATCGCGCCGGCGGTTCCCCACAGTACGACGACGCGCTGCCTGTCCGGCGGCACGTTGCGCGCGGCGAGTCCGATGACGATCGCGTTGTCGCCGGCCAGCACGAGGTCGATGACGATGATCGACAACAGCGCCGACCACCATGCTGAGGAGAGGAATTCGGGCGACATGGGCCGGGAGTTGCTCGCGTTGGCGGTGCTGGCCCGGGCCGTCAGGCGTCGACGTCGTAGCTGCGAACGCCGTCACGCCCGAGCTCCAGCACGTGCCCGCGGTCATGCCAGTCGGCGAGCACGATGCGCTCGCGCGCGACGCTGTCGACGATCGAGTGGTGGCGTGCGGGGCGATGGGTGTGGCCGTGGATCATGCGCTCGACATTGTGCACGCGGAATGCATTGTCGACCGCCTCGGTGGCGACGTCGGTGATCGATTCGGGCTTCAGCGCGGTGGCGTTGCGGCTCTTGCGCCGCAGCCACCACGCGATGCCGCGGCGCGCGATCGGCGGCAGCGCAAGCAGCCGCCGCACCGATTGCGCGCTGCGGATGCGCTGCCGGTAAGCCTGGTATTCCGCGTCGCCGGTGCACAACTCGTCGCCATGCGTGACGAGCAGGCGCTCACCCGCCGCCCTCACCACCTGCTGTTCGGCGAGCAGCTTCGCGCCGGTGGCGCGCAAGAAGCGCTCGCCCAGCAGGAAGTCACGGTTGCCACGGGCGACATGAAGGGCCACGCCCGCGTCGGAGATCATGCGCAGCGAGCGCGCGATCTCGGCGGCGAACGGATCATCGAGCTGGTCGTCGCCGATCCACCAGTCGAACAGGTCGCCGAGGACGTACAACGCCGCGGCGTCGCGCGCGGCGCCGCGCGCGAACGCGTGGAACGCGGCCGCGGGTCCGGAACGCACCGGTGCGAGGTGGAGATCCGACACGAACAGCGTAGGCGCGTCGGACGCGGGCATCGTGGTCGCCTTGGACCGCCTCAGTGCACGAGCGCAGCGGCGGACGCGCCGCAGGCGAGCCACGCGCGGTGGCCGTGCGGCGGACGCGTCGTCAAGCGGGAACGACCTGCGCGCGCTGCACCACGACGTCCTCGGTCGGCACGTTTTCGTGAAAGCCGTTGCGCCCGGTCTCGACCTGGCGGATCTTGTCGACGACGTCGGTGCCTTCGACGACTTTGCCGAACACGCAATAGCCCCAGCCCTGTCCGCCCGGCGACTTGAAGTCGAGGAAATCGTTGTCGGAGATGTTGATGAAGAACTGCGACGACGCCGAATGCGGATCGCCGGTGCGCGCCATCGCCAGCGTGTACTTCTTGTTCTTGAGCCCGTTGGCGCCTTCGTGCGCGATCGTCGCGCGTGTCGGCTTCTGCTTCATGCCGGGAGACATGCCGCCGCCCTGCACCATGAAGCCGTCGATCACGCGGTGGAACACCGTGTTGTCGTAGTGGCCGTCCTTGACGTACTGGATGAAGTTGTCGACGGTGACAGGTGCCTTGTCGCGATCGAGCTCGACGACGATGTCGCCAAAATTGGTGGTGAGTTTGACTTTGTCCATGTCCTGGATGTTTACGGAGTAACGACTGTGGCGGAATTGATCATCACTTTTTCCTTCGGCACGTCGGAGGGGAAGGGCCCGCCCGGTCCGGTAGGCGCGGTCACGATCTTGTTGACGACATCCATGCCCTCGACGACCTTGCCGAACACCGTATAGCCGTAGCCCTGCGGCGTCGCGGCGGTGAAGTCGAGCTTCTTGTTGTCGGCGACGTTGATGAAGAACTGCGATGTCGCCGAATTCGGGTCGCCGGTACGCGCCATGGCGATCGTGCCGACGCCGTTGGAGTGTCCTGCTTTCACCGACTGCTCGGATTCGATCGACACCGGCGGCCGCATCGGTTTTTGCCGGTAATCGGCGCCATAGCCGCCGCCTTGCGCCATGAAGCCGGGGATCACGCGATGGAACTGCGTGCCGTTGTAGTAGCCGTCCTTCACGTATTGCAGGAAATTGGCAACGGTCTTGGGCGCGGCGTCCGGATAGAGCTCGACGCGGATCTTGCCCATCGTGGTGTCAAGCTCGACTTGCGGATTGGCGGCAAGGGCCACACTGGACACGACGGCAACCGCGGCGACTGCCGCGAGGCGATGCAGGGTGCGACGGATCATTTCGACTTCTCCTTGGTGTCGGAAGTGCCGGCGGACGCCGGCGCAGTGGCTGCCTTGATGTCGGCGGCTGCCTTGATGTCGGCGGCTGCCTTGGCGTCGGCAGCGGCGCTCGCCGTTGTGCTGTCGGGCGTGACGGCGAGCACGTCGCGAATGAGCTTCAGCTTGGCGGGCGCGGTCTTGTTGTTCTTCTTGAGCGTGCCCGCGCGCTCGTACTGCGCGGCGGCGAGGCGCGCATAGACGTCGCCCAGGTTCTCATTGGCGATGCCATAGTCCGGATCGGCGGCGATCGCGAGCTCGAGCTCGCGCCGCGCGAGGTCGTACTGGCCCTTGCGCGCATACAGCGCGGCAAGGTTGTTGTGCGGTTCGGGCAATTCGGGCATCGACGCCGTCAATTGCTGGAATTGCGCCATCGCCTCGTCGAGCTTCCCCTGGTCGGTCAGCACGACACCCTTGAGGAAGCGCGCCTGCGGTTCGCGCGGCCGGTCCTTCGACAACTGGTCGAGCTTGACGATCGCCTCGTCGTAGCGTTTTTTCGCGATCATCTCGCGTGCATCCTTCATTCCGGCGATGAACGCCTTGCGCGCCGCTTCGGAATATTCGGGCGGCAGCTCGGGCGGCGCTGCGGGCGCCGGTGCTGCGGTGGGCGACGACATCGTCGACGGCGATTGCGCGAGCGCGACCCGCGGCAACGCCGCGGTGAGGGCGGTCGCGAGCACGAAACCGGCGAGGATTGCGAAACGAATCGACATGGCAGGTGGACGGTGTAGCCAGCGATTCTAGCAAGCCCCGGCGAAAGCCGCTGACCTCGGCGTCACGTGGCAGCGAGACGCGCGGCGGTGGCGTCGATCAGCTTGCGCGCGATCGACACGCTGGGCGGCATTTGCGGCAGCGCATCGGCGGCGAACCAGCGCGCCTCGACGATCTCGTCGTCGTCGAGCCGGATGTCGCCGCCCGCGTATTCGGCGGTGAACGCCACCATCAACGAATGCGGGAATGGCCACGACTGGCTGCCGAAATAGCGCAGGTTGGTCACCTCGACGCCGACCTCCTCGCGGACTTCGCGCGCGACGCAGTCCTCGATGGTCTCGCCCGCCTCGACGAAGCCCGCCAGCGCGCTGTACATCGACGTGTTCGCGAACCGCCGTGAGCGTGCGAGCAGCAGGTCGCGACCACGCGTCACCAGCGCCATCATCGCCGGCGACACGCGCGGCCATGCGGTCAGCCCGCACTTGGGGCATTCCTTGGCGTACTCATGCGTCTTGTCGCGGGTAGGCGTCGCGCAACGGCCACAGAAGCGGTGCGTACGATCCCATTCGACAATCTGCGACGCGCGGCCCGCCAGCGCGAGCATCGTGTCGGGAATGCGAAAGAACAGGGCGCGCAGGCCGCCAGCCGAAAATCCCGCCGGCAGGGCGCCGTCTGGCAGCGTCATCGCCACGCAGGGCACGCCTTCGAGGTCGCCCATGAAATGCCAGCCGCCGGTGATGCCGGCGGCCTTCAGCTCGGCAAAACCGGGGATCGCCGGGGCCTCGTCGCCGCCGCGCCACACGATGTGGTTGCCTGAAAACGCGAACACCAGCGCATTGTCGGGGAGGGTGCTCGCGTAGTGGCGGCCCGGCGTGAAATGCGGCGGCGTGTGCATCGGGGTTATCGCACGAACACCCCGTCCTTGCCGATGGCGGTGAGCTCGACGAATTTCGATCCGGTGTGGTCGGTGGGCGAGTAGGTGATGCTGAAACCACCCACATCATAATCGCTGAGCGACTCGAGCCCTGCGACGAGGCGCTCACGCGTCGGCTCGCGGCCGGCGCGCCGCAGGCCCTCGACCATGACCTTGGCGGCGATGAAGCCTTCGAGGCTGGTGAACGAATAATTTTCCTTGCCGTTCTTGGCGACCGACAGCTTCTGGTATTCGCGCACCACGGGCACGCCGCCGTTCCACGGAAACGGCACGACCTGCGAGATGCCCACGCCGCGTCCTTCGGCGCCGAGCTCGGCGGCGAGCGCCTTGGCGCCGACGAACGACACGTTCATGTACTGCGCGAACACTCCGGCCTTCTTCATCGCCTTGATGAATGCGGCGCAGGACTTGTACGCGCCGATCATGATCACCGCCTGCGGATTGGCCTTGGAGATCGTGGCGACCGCCGCTGCGACGTCAGACGAATTGCGCTCGACGGTCGCGGTGGCGATGATCTCGACCTTGCGTTTCTTCATCGCACGGTCCACGCCTTCGAGTCCCGCCTTGCCGTACGCGTCGTTCTGGTAGAACACTGCGATGCGCGACTCGCTGATCTTGGTCAGCAGCTCGACCAAGTCGTCGGTCTCCTGGAAATAACTTGCGCGCACGTTGAAGATGTAGCGGTTGACCGGCTTGCGAAACGCCTCGGCGCCGGTGAACGGCCCCACCAGCGGCACGCGCGCCTGCGTGAACAGCGGCATTGCGGCCATCGTCGTCGGCGTGCCGACGTAGCCGAACAGCGCGAACGCCTCCTCCTTCTCGACGAAGCGCCTGGTATTGGCAACCGCACGATCGGGCTCGTAGCCGTCGTCGAGCGTATGCAGATCGATCGTGCGGCCGTTCACGCCGCCGCGCGCGTTGATGTAGTCGAAGTAGAGCAGCGCGCCGGCGCGCATCTCGTTGCCGAGCTCCATCGCCGGCCCGGTCAGCGGTGCCGACTGGCCGATGACGATGCTGGTCGCCGTGATGCCCGAATCCGCGGCTGCCGGAGCCGCCGTGACGAGCGAAATGGCCGCTGCGAGCACGGCAAGGATCCTGCGCATGATGAAGTCCTCCGACATGCTGAATGGCCCCGCGAGCGCCGCATGCTATGGCGAGTACGTGCCGCTTGACCGGCCGTACTCTACCCGCGCTCACGGGATGGAGCTTGTCTTTAAGCAAGTCGCGGGCCAACGAGTGTGGTTTTGGCGCACTTCGCGACGCGGAATGTGGAATGCGGCCGCCGCCCAGGCGCCGCAAGGCGCGGACACCGCGGGCGGAGCCCCCTGGCGAGGCCGCAACCCAGTGCGTGGCGCGAGGGGCGCGCCACCGCAGAAGCGGGTCAGGCCAGCCTGAAGGGCAGCTTGCGCAGGCGCTTGCCCGTCGCGGCGGCGATGGCGTTGGCGACCGCGGGCGCCAGCGGCGGCACGCCGGGCTCGCCGACACCGGTGGGCGCGGCAGTCGAAGGCACGATGTGCACTTCCACCACTGGCATTTCGTTGATCCGCAGCACCTGGTACTGGTGGTAGTTGGTCTGCTGGACCACGCCCTTTTCGAGCGTAATCTCGCCATGGAGCGCCGCGGCGAGCGCGAAGCCTATGCCGCCTTCCATCTGTGCGCGCACCACGTCCGGATTGACTGCAAGGCCGCAATCGACCGCGCAGACGACGCGGTCGACACGCAGCTTGTCGTCCTTGTCGATCGTGACCTCGGCGACCTCCGCGACGCATGTACCGAACGACTCGTGCACGGCGACGCCGCGCCCGCGCTTTTCGCCGGCGTTGCCTGCCGCCAGCGGCGTGCTCCAGCCGGCTTTTTGCGCCGCGAGCTCGAGCACGCCGCGGTGACGTGGCGATTTCGACAGCAACGCGGTGCGAAACGCGACCGGGTCCTTGCCGGCCACCGCTGCGAGCTCGTCGATCATCACTTCGGTCGCATAGGCGTTGTGCGTCGAGCCCACCGAACGCCACCACAGCACGGGTACGCCGACCGACGGCGAATGCAGGTCGACGGCCAGGTTGGCGATCGCATACGGCAGGTTCGCGGCACCCTCGACACTTGTGCCGTCGATGCCGTTCTGCATGGTCATCGACGCCACCGGCGTGCCCTCGGTGATCGACTGGCCGACGATCCTGTGCTGCCACGCGACAACGTTGTTTCCTGCGTCGAGCGCCGCGCTCATCGTGTGCAGGTAAGCGGGGCGATAGTAGCCACCGGTCATGTCGTCCTCTCGCGTCCAGACGAGCTTGACCGGGATGTCGAGCTTGCCCGCAGTCGCGAGTCCCTTGGCGATCGCCGCCGCTTCGACGACATAATCGGATGTCGAGCTCGCGCGGCGTCCGAAGCTGCCGCCGGCGAATAGCTGGTGGATGAAGACCTGCTCGGGCTTGAGGCCGACGACGCCGGCGACCGCGTACTGGTCGGCGGTCTGGAACTGCTCGCCGTTCCAGATCTCGCAGCGATCGGCCGACAGCTTGACCACGCAATTGAGCGGCTCCATCGCGGCATGTGCGAGGTACGGAAACACGAATTCGGCGTCGACGCGCTTGCCGCCGGCGACCAGCGCCTTGGCGGCGTCGCCGTCATTGCGCACAACTTTTCCCGGCGTCTTGGCGAGGCGGCGGAATTCGTCGAAAATTTCCGACGTCGACGCTTTGAAACCGGACGCTGGATCCCATTCGACCTTCAGCGCATCGCGGCCTTTTTTCGCTGTCCAGAAATTGGTCGCGACCACCGCCACGCCATTGGGCACCTCGATCACGTAGCGCACGCCCGGGATCGTCGAAACGCTCTTGGCATCGAAGCTCGCCACTTTCGCGCCGAAGCGATCGGGATGGCGGACGACTGCGGTGAGCATGCCCGGCAGCTTCACGTCCTGCGTGAAGGTCGCCGTGCCATTGGACTTGGCCTTGGTATCGGTACGCGCGAAGCGCTTGCCGATGTAGACGAAATCCGCGGGGCTCTTGAGCTTGACGCCGGCGGGCACCGGTTGCCTGGCCGCGGCACTGGCCAGCTGGCCAAACGTCGCCTTCTTGCCGCTCGGGTGCGAAACCACGCCGTCCTTTACGGTGATCGACGCGGCGTCGACTTTCCATTGCACGGCCGCGGCGCCGACCAGCATCGCGCGCGCGGTCGCGCCCGCCGTGCGGTACTGGATGAACGAATTGGCCATCGCCGTGGATCCGCCCGTGCCCTGCGCGGGGCCCCACGCCAGGTTGTTGTAGACGTTCGCGTCGGCCGCCGCGCCATCGGCGCGCACCTGCGACCACGACGCATCGAGCTCCTCGGCGACGAGCGTGGGAAGTCCGGTGTACGTGCCCTGGCCCATTTCCAGGTGCTTGACCAGCACGGTGACGGTGTTGTCGGTGCCGATCCTGACGAACGCATTCGGATCGACAACGGCACCTGCCGCCGCCTGCGCCGCTGCACGGCCGGTATACACGGCCAGCGTGAGACCGGCACCCGCGGCCGCGGTGGCCTTGAGAAAGACGCGGCGCGAAATGCCCGCATCGGCGGCATGGCTGTTCTTGGTCAGGAAATTCATGGCGAATCCATCAGCCGAGGCTCTTGGCCGCGTCGTGAATGGCGGCGCGTATGCGCACGTAGGTCGCACAGCGGCAGATGTTTCCCCCCATCGCGGCGTCGATGTCGGCATCGGTCGGGCGCTTGTTCCTGGCGAGCAGCGCGGTGGCCGACATCACCTGTCCGGACTGGCAGTAGCCGCATTGCGGCACGTCAAGCCTCGACCAGGCCGCCTGCACCGCCTGCGCCTCGCGGGACTTGAGCCCCTCGATCGTCGTGATGTCCGAGCCCTGCTTGATCGACGACAGCGGCGTCTGGCAGGAGCGCACGGGCTGGCCCTCGATGTAGACGGTGCAGGCACCGCAAAGCGCCATCCCGCATCCGTACTTGGTGCCCGTGAGGTTCAAGTCGTCGCGCAATATCCACAGCAGCGGCGTGTCGCCGGGGACGTCCTTGCTGATGTCGACGCGGTCCTTGTTGATGAAGAAAGTGGGCATGTCCGTTCCGGAAGGCCATCTGTTGCCGAGGCCGCGATTTTACGCTTCCCCAATCGCTCTCCGGCCGCGACCGGTCGCAGTCGTGGGCCCCCGCCCGGTATACTTTCGCGTTTGCCACCGCACGATTCCGGAATCGCCATGGAACCCGAACGCGTCAACCAGATCGCCAACTCGCTCGCCGACTTAGCCACGCGCACGGCCGAGCTGCGGAGGTATCTTTGACTTCGATGTGAAGGCCGTGCGCCGCGAGGAAGTCGCGCGCGAACTCGAGGACCCCCGGATCTGGGACGATCCGAAGCGGGCGCAGGATCTCGGCAAGGAAAAGAAACAGCTCGATGGCGTCGTGGTGACACTGACCGACCTCGGCACGCGCATCGCCGATAGCCGCGAATTATTCGATCTCGCGCGCGGCGAAGCCGACGACGATACGATGACCGCGGTGGGCGCGGACGTGCCGACGCTGGAATCGACGGTCGGTACGCTTGAATTCCGGCGGATGTTCGCCAATCCGCTCGATCCCAACGCCTGTTTCGTCGATATCCAGGCGGGGAGCGGCGGAACCGAGGCGCAGGATTGGGCGTCGATGCTGCTCCGCATGTACTTGCGCTATTGCGAGCGCAAGGGCTTCGCCGCCGAAGTGCTGGAAGAATCGCCCGGCGACGTGGCCGGCATCAAGAGTGCATCGATCAAGGTCGGCGGCGACTACGCGTTCGGCCACCTGCGCACCGAGACCGGCGTGCACCGGCTGGTGCGCAAGAGCCCGTTCGATTCCAACGCCCGCCGTCATACGTCGTTCGCCAGCGTGTTCGTGTATCCGGAAATCGACGACTCGATCGAAGTCGACATCAATCCGGCCGATCTGCGGATCGACACCTATCGCGCCTCGGGTGCCGGCGGCCAGCACGTCAACAAGACGGACTCCGCGGTGCGCATCACGCACCTGCCGACCAACATCGTCGTGCAGTGCCAGAACGACCGCTCGCAGCACCGCAATCGCGCGGAAGCGATGGCGATGCTGAAGGCCAAGCTCTATGAGTTCGAACTGCGCAAGCGCCAGGAGCAGCAACAGAAGCTCGAGGACTCGAAGACCGACATCGGCTGGGGGCACCAGATTCGCAGCTACGTGCTCGACCAGTCGCGGATCAAGGACCTGCGCACCAACTACGAAGTCGGCAATACGCAGGCGATCCTCGACGGCGACCTCGACGACTTCATCGCGGCGAGCCTGAAGCAGGGCGTGCAATGACCGCGTTCGTCTTCGACATCGACGGCACGATCATCGACTCGATGCCGTCGCACAACCGGTCGTGGGAAGTATTCCTCGCGCGTCACGGCCGTGCGTTCGACGACCGCGATTTCTTCCACCGCACGGCGGGGCGCACCGGTTCGGAATTGATGCGCGAATTGTTCGGGCCGATGAGCGACACGCGCGCCCTCGAGCTGGTGCAGGAAAAGGAAATCGTCTACCGCGAGATTTTCGGCCCGGCATTCCGCGAAGTGGCCGGCTTCACGGCATTCGCGCGCGCGGCGCATGCGGCGGGCATTGCGCTTGGATGCGCGACCGCCGGCGATGCAGGCAACATCGCCTTCGCGTTGGATTACCTGGGCATGGACGGTTTCTTCGCCGCCGTGGCCGGAGGGCACGAAGTGGCGCATGGCAAACCGGCCCCCGAGCTCTTCCTGCTTGCGGCGACACGCATGAACGTGGATCCGGATGACTGCGTGGTATTCGAGGACGCACCGTTGGGCATCGAAGGCGCGCGCCGTGCCGGCATGCTCGCGGTGGCGCTCACCACCAGCACGACCGCGCAGGAATTGGCCGGGCCGCATGTGCTCGCGGCGATGGCCGATTATCGCGGCATGGACCCGCTCGACATCGCGGCACTCGCCGCGCGGCAACGGCAGCGGATGCCACGCACAGGGACTTGAAGACCATGAGCGAGCAAGCCACGCCGCCACCCGCGGCCGACGAGAACCAGATCATTTCCGAGCGCCGGGCGAAGCTCGCGGGCTTGCGCGCGCTGGGGCCTGCGTATCCCAATGATTTCCGCCGCGATGCGCTGGCGGACGACCTGCACCGGCGATTCGACGCGCTCGCGAACGAGGCGCTGGAGCCGCTGGTGCAGCGTGTCGCGGTGGCGGGGCGGATGATGCTGAAGCGGGTGATGGGCAAGGCCTGCTTCGCCACGCTGCAGGACATGTCCGGGCGCATCCAGCTTTACGTGACACTTGACAACGTTGGCGCTGACGTTCTCGACGCATTCAAGCGCTGGGACCTGGGCGACATCGTCGCCGCGACCGGCACGCTGTTCAAGACCAAGGCGGGCGAGCTGACGGTCAGGTGCGAAAGCGTGCGGCTGCTGTCCAAGGCATTGCGTCCGTTGCCGGAAAAATTCCACGGGCTTGCCGACCAGGAGCAGAAGTACCGGCAGCGCTACCTCGACCTGATCACCAACCCGGCGTCGCGCGACGTTTTCGTGCGCCGCTCGCAGATCGTGCAGGCGGTGCGCGAATTCTTCGTGTCGCGCGGCTACCTCGAAGTCGAGACGCCGATGATGCATCCGATTCCAGGCGGGGCCGCGGCGCGCCCGTTCGTCACTCATCACAATGCGCTCGACATGCAGCTGTACCTGCGCATCGCGCCCGAGCTCTACCTCAAGCGCCTGGTCGTCGGCGGGCTGGAAAAGGTGTTCGAGATCAACCGCAATTTTCGCAACGAGGGTATTTCGACACGTCACAATCCCGAATTCACGATGCTCGAATTCTACGAGGCCTATCGCGACTACAACTACCTGATGGACCTGACCGAGGAGCTGATTCGCGGCGTCGCGCAGCAAGTTCTCGGCACGACCAGCATCACCTACCAGGGCGAGACGATCGACCTCGGCCGCACATTCGACCGGCTGACGATGGCGCAGGCGATCCACCGCTACAACGCGGAATTCGCGCTTGCCGATCTGGATAACGCGGGCTTCCTGCGCGATGCACTGGCGTCGAGGGGCGCAGATGTCCGCGCGACCGACGGCCTGGGCGTGCTGCAGCTCAAGCTGTTTGAAGCGACGACCGAGGAAAAGCTGGTGCAACCGACGTTCATCATCGCGCATCCCACCGACGTGTCGCCGCTGGCGCGCGCCAACGACGCCAACCCCGATGTCACCGACCGCTTCGAGCTGTTCATCACGCGGCGCGAAATCGCCAACGGCTTTTCCGAGCTCAACGACCCCGAGGACCAGGCGGCGCGATTCGCGGCGCAAGTGGCAGCCAAGGACGCCGGCGACGAGGAAGCGATGCATTACGACACCGACTACGTGCGCGCGCTCGAATACGGGCTGCCGCCGACCGCCGGCGAAGGCATCGGCATCGACCGGCTGGTGATGCTGCTGACCGACGCCCCGTCGATCCGCGACGTGATCCTGTTTCCGCAGTTGAAACGCGAGCAGTGACCACGACGGGATGCTGCTTCCGCAGCTGAAAGGCGCGCAGTGATCGGCCGCCAGTACCCGTCGTTCGCCGAGTTCTACCCGTTCTACGTGCGGCAGCATGCCAACCGCACGTGCCGGCGGCTGCATTTCGTAGGCACGCTGCGGGCGCCACCGCAGTAGCTTGATGTATACCCATATGGGGTATATAATCGGGTGATGCCCGACGTCCGCTCCATCGTATCGTCGCCGATCCCTCGCGATCCCGCCGCCGGCGCGACCCCGGCCTCGGCGTCGACGCTCGAACTGTCCGTGACCGGCATGACCTGTGCAGCCTGCGCAACGCGGATCGAGCGCGCGTTGAATCGGCTGCCCGGCGTGCACGCGCAAGTCAATCTGGCGACCGAAACTGCGGCCGTCGGATTCGACGCTCGCCAGGACACTGCAAGCGTCCTCGCTGCGATCACGCGCACCGGCTACGGCGCGCGCGTGCACAGCGATCCGGCCGACGACCGCGCGATCGATGCAGCACGCAAGGCGGCGGATTTGGGGCAGCTCAAGCGCGACTTCCTCGTGGCCGCAGTGCTGACGGCGCCATTGCTCGTCGCGATGTGGCCGATGCTTGCCGGAGGCATTCACATGCCGGCCGCGATGGCCGCGCGTGCGGTGGTTGAGGACGTTATTCCGCGTGGATGGCAGCTGCTGCTGGCCGCGCCGGTGCAGTTCTGGGCGGGGCGGCGATTCTATATCGGGGCGTGGCATGCGCTGCGCGGCGGATCGGCCGACATGGATGTCCTGATCGCCCTGGGAACCACGATCGCATTCATGTTCAGCGCCATCGTCGTGATCGCGAATCTGGCGGGCCAGCACGTCTACTTCGAGGCATCGTCTGCGGTCATCACGCTGGTGCTGCTCGGCAAGCTGCTCGAGACGCGCTCGCGGGCGCGAACGTCTGTCGCTCTGGAAGCGCTGATCCGCCTTGCGCCCAGCCATGCCCGGGTGGCGCGCGGCGGCGAATGGCGCGAAATCCCGATCGAAGACGTGATGGTCGGCGACACGTTGGTCATCCGCCCCGGCGAGGCGGTGCCGGTCGACGGCGAAGTGAGCGAAGGGGTCTCGCAGGTCGACGAGAGCATGCTGACCGGCGAAAGCATGCCGGTGGACAAGCGCCCGTCGATGAGGGTCTACGCAGGCACGATCAACCAGCAGGGCATGCTCACGGCGGTGGCGCAACGTGTCGGCACGTCGACCCGCCTGGCGTCGATCGTTCG
The DNA here is from genome assembly GCA_041691615.1 of Pseudomonadota bacterium. Taxonomy (GTDB): domain Bacteria; phylum Pseudomonadota; class Gammaproteobacteria; order Burkholderiales; family Casimicrobiaceae; genus VBCG01. The sequence goes on along the minus strand of JBEPUI010000010.1, from coordinate 27,541 downwards.
CCAGGTCGCGTTCGCGCAGGGCTCGCGTGCGCCGGTCGCGAAGCTCGCCGATCGTGTCGCCGGCGTGTTCGTGCCAGTGGTGCTGGTGATTGCCGCGCTCACGTTCGCGGCGACGTGGGCGATCGCCGGCGACCTCGCGAATGCGCTCGTCTCGGCGGTGGCGGTGCTGGTGATCGCCTGCCCGTGCGCGCTCGGTCTCGCGACGCCGACGGCGATTGTCGTTGGCACCGGACGCGCAGCGCAGCTGGGCATCCTGCTGCGCAATGCGGCGGCGCTCGAGCGCGCGGCACGGATCACCCGGATTGCCGTCGACAAGACGGGCACGCTGACCGAAGGCCATCCCGCGGTTGTCGACATGCTCGTCGTTGGCGGCCAGCTGCGCGGTGATGCGCTGCGGATTGCGGCCGGAATGGCGAACGCATCGACGCACCCGTTGTCGCGCGCGATCGCACAGTTCGCGTCCGGCGAAGGCATTTCGCCGGTTGCATTGCGCGATGTGTCGGACGTTCCGGGGCAGGGTGTCGTCGCCACACTCGATGGCGGAAAGATCGCGACACTCGGCTCGCTGGAACGATTCGCTCCCTCTGCCGAGACGTCGGGCGCGATCGGCGCATGGCATGCGCAGGGCCGCACCGTGGTGGCGCTCGGCATCGACGGCCGGCTGTCGACTGTGTTTGCGCTCGCGGACCCGCTTCGACCATCGTCCGCGGGCGCGCTGGCGCGGCTGCAAGCGGACGGCATCCGCCTGACGATGCTCACCGGTGATCACCCGTCCACGGCCGCGAGCGTCGCGGCCGCGGTCGGCATCGACGATGTGCGCGCGCAATTGTCCCCGACGCAAAAGCTCGACGCGATCAATGCGATGAAATCCGACGGGGCGGTCGTCGGCATGGTCGGCGATGGCATCAACGATGCCGCCGCATTGGCTGCTGCCGATGTCAGCTTCGCGATGGCGTCGGGGTCGGATATCGCCGCACAGGCCGCCGATGTAACGATTGTGCGCGACGACCTGAATGGTGTCGCCGATGCGATCGAGCTGTCGCGCGCCACGCTGCGCAAGGTGCACCAGAACCTGTTTTTCGCGTTCGCCTACAACGTGCTGGGCATTCCGCTCGCGGCGTTCGGCATGCTCGATCCGATGATCGCCGGCGCCGCGATGGCGTTGAGCTCCGTGTCGGTGGTGGCCAACGCACTGTTGCTGCGCCGGTTCGAGCCCTCGTGGCGGCGCTAGTGGATCTTGCGCAGGCCGCCGTAGGCCTTGACCGGGGCGGCATTGGGCAACGCGGCGAGAAGACGCATCGGCCATGCGCGATCGCGCGATTTCGCTGAACTTTTCGTAGCCAGGTGAAAGGAAACGATGGAAACGATCACGATGACCATTGATGGCATGAGCTGCGGAGGCTGCGTCGCGAGCGTCACCCGCGTGCTGCGCAACCTGCCGGGAATTGCCGACGTCGCGGTGTCGCTCTCGCCACCGCAGGCGCGCGTCACGTACGACCCGGCAACAGCGCCGCGCAAGGCGATCGAGGCAGCAATCGAAAAAGCGGGCTATGGCGTCGGCAAGTAAGTCGCCCGCGCATCCGCCGGTCGCGCGCCACGATCATGCGGCGCTGAAAAAACGTGTCAACCGCATCGAAGGCCAGGTGCGCGGCATCGGCAACATGATCGACGAAGACCGCTATTGCATCGACATCCTGACGCAGGTGTCGGCCGTGCAGTCGGCGATCGACGCACTGGCGCTGCAATTGCTCGAGCATCATTTGCACGGCTGCGTGCAGCATGCGGTGCGCTCCGGCGACGGCGAGCGCGCGATCGGCGAAGCGCTGGCCGTCATTCGCAAGTTCGCGCGCTGACCATCGCCGCTGACTATCCCTTGACGCGGTCGATCAGCGCCTCGAACGCGGCCATGAACTTGTGCATGAACTCACGGGTCTTTTCGTTGGACAGGTTGCCCGCCGCATCGAACAGGTCGGCGGCGCCGCCGACATAAGCTTCGGGTTGCTGCAGCGTCGGCATGTTGAGGAACACCAGCGATTGGCGCAGGTGGTGGTTGGCACCGAAGCCCCCGATCGCGCCGGGCGAGACGCTGATCACCGCCGCCGGCTTGCCGTCGAACGCGCTCTTGCCGTAAGGACGTGACGCAATGTCGATCGCGTTCTTCAGCGCGCCGGGTACGGACCGGTTGTATTCCGGCGTGACGAACAGCACCGCATCGGCCTTCATGATCCGCGCCTTGAACGCCACGGAGTTGGCGGGCGGGCTGGCCTCGTTGTCCTGGTTGAAGTGGGGCAGGTCGCGAATCTCGACGATCTCGAGCTTCATCGACGGCAGCGCAAGACCGGCCAGTGCATTCGCCATCTTGCGGTTGAACGATTCCTTGCGCAGGCTGCCGACGAGCACGGCAACGTCGTGGGTAGAATTGGGCATGCGTTTCCTTGGGCTTGATTGCGGGTGGCGGTGATCGTGGGCAACGGCCATTATCGCACCCGGCCCATCGGCCTTGCCGCATTGACCGTGCTCGAACTCACGCCGCCGCAAATGGTGGCGTGCGCCGCGCAGGCGGGATTCGACCGCATCGGCCTGCGGCTGATCGCGGCGACACCCGAGGAGCCGCAACACCCGATGTCCGGCGACACTCCGCTGGTCCGCGAAACGTTGCGCCAGCTCGAGGACACCGGCATGCAATGCCTCGACATCGAGATCTTTCGATTACGCGCCGAAACGAGGGTCGACGATTTCCGCGCGGCGCTCGAGACGGGCGCGCGCCTCGGCGCGCGCGAGGCGCTGGTTGCCGGCAACGACGCCGTGGAATCGCGTCTCGTTGCCAACTTCGCTGCGTTCTGCGAGCTCGCAGCGCAATACGGCATCGCCGCCAACATCGAGCCGATGCCCTGGACCGATTGCAAGGATTTTGCGAGCGGCGTGCGGATCGCGAACGCGACCGGGCGCGATGACGCCGGGGTGCTGATCGATCCGATCCACTTCGATCGCGGCGGCAGCGAAGTCCGCGAAATTGCCGGCGTCCCGAGTGCACTGCTGCGCTACCTGCAGCTATGCGATGCGCCCGCATTGCGACCGGCCGATCTCGAAGGGCTGTTGCACCAAGCGCGCGCCGAGCGGTTGATGCCCGGTGACGGCGGCCTCGATCTCGCGGCAATCCTGCGCGCGGCGCCACCGGATATTCCCGTGAGCCTCGAAGTTCCGATGCACGCGTTGGCGAAGACCATGCCCGCGCTGGAACGAGCGACGCAAATGCTCGCGAAGACACGTCGATTGCTGGCGTCGCTGTAGCGCCAGGCCAATGCTGGCGTCCTTCGCTAGGCATGTGAAGCCCCACGCGGTATGCTCGCTCGTGAACAATTCGATGGCCAACCCCAGACGTCAAAAACTTCTGACGCTTGCTGTTGGGCCCGCTGCGAGATCGATCGCGATCGCGACTCTCGCGTTCTTCGGTCTAACGAGCGCATCGCAAACGATGGCCGCGTCGACCGTCGTGACAGGCCAGCACCTGGCACCGAACATCGCAGGATTGCAACGACCGTCGACCGAGCTCATCTGGACTCGCGACATTGGCAGTGAGGCAATCGCGCCGCGTGCCGCTAGCGCTGTGCCGCCTGGCCGGTCCTACGTCTCGGGCTCGGGAGGAGGTGCGGTCGGAGACCCACAGGGAACCCGCGCATTCGTCGCGGTGCGGTGGCAGGACAATGACGTATCGGGCAATGGTGTATTCGGATATGCGATCGTTGCGATCGACTCCATATCCGGCCATTTAATCGACACGCTCGATATGCCGGGCGACGCCCAAGAGCCCCCTCATCCCGCACTGTTCCTGGACGCAGCCCACGATCGTCTATTCGCCGTTGCAGCGGTTGATACGGCGGATGACGTCGTGCTGCTCTCCACCAATCCGTTGCGTGTGACTTCTTCCTGGAGCGTGGATTGTCGCCAGGCTGCCGCACTTCGGGCGGTTTCCCGCGACGGATTGCGCCTCTACGCGTCGTGTGGTCGCCACATCCTGGTCCTGGATCCGGCGAATGGCGCGGTAATCGCGACCACGACCATGGCCGATGACGTCGCGTCGCTGCTGCTGGACGAGGAAACATCGAGTCTCTTCGCTACGACTATCGACCAGAGCGTTGCTGATGTGCCGGCCGTAGTCGTTTTCGATTCGATGTCGCTGGTTTCGCGCAGGTCCTATGCGACACCCGCCATACCAACGGCACTCGCCGTCAACAGCCGCGGCGAAGTTCTCTTTGTGGCTCTTGGCGGCTCCGGGCACCATTTCTTCTCGCTCGATCCCGGAACGGGGACGATCGTCGACCGCGGCGACTCGGGCAATGTCTTCTACGCGCCCACCACCGGGAGGGCCGACCGCATCTTTGGCGTGGATACCGACCTTCACTGCACTTCTGGCGAAGATTGCACGGGCCAGCAGGTCGTGCAGTACGATGCACTGAGTTTTCGAGTCGCGAGCGTACTCGTTGTCGACGATCGTGCGCCGGACGACCCATCGCGCGACAATTTTTTTGCACACATCGATTTCATGGCGGCGTTGCCCCGTACGCGGCTGGCGGTGGAGTATTTACATTCCGCGCTGGACCACTACTTTGTCACCGCCAGTCCCGCGGAAATTGCATTGCTCGACGGCGGCTCGTTTGCGGGCTGGCAACGTACCGGCCAGGTCTTTCCGGTGTTCGAGGCCGCCAATGACACGGGCGATACGACAACGCCCGTCTGCCGCTACTACGGGCGGCTGGAGAAAGGCATCGATTCGCACTTCTATTCGGCATCGCCAGCCGAATGCGCGGCGGTGGCGGCCCAGTTCGGCAATTACTGGACGCTCGAAACGCCTCAGGCGTTTTTTGTCTATCCCGCCGACATGGCGACCGGGCAATGTCCGAGTGCGACCGTTCCCGTCTATCGCTTGTACAACACGCTCGCGAATGCCAATCACCGCTACACAACCTCGGCAGAAATTCGCGCGCAGATGATCGCGCAAGGCTGGGTGCCAGAAGGCTACGGCGCGCAGGCAGTCGCATACTGCGTGCCGCGCTCCTGACGACGCGAACGCACACGCGGTTTGCGCCGTGTGTCGGCGCAATGGGATAATCGCGCTCTTCGGGGTGTAGCGCAGCCTGGTAGCGCGCTTGCTTTGGGAGCAAGATGTCGGAGGTTCAAATCCTCTCACCCCGACCAAATCACAAGAGCACAGTGGTCGCGCGCCGTGCGCGACTGAACCAGGGAAACGGCCCGAACGCTGGCGCCCGGCAATGCAATGGCGAAGTCGCCGCGCCGCGCGCAAGCTACCACCCGCGCTTTGCCGCCCGAAAGGAGAAGCGTACAAATGAATCGCATATCGCGCCGGTCGATGCTCGTCGCCGCGGCATTCCTGCTGAACGGCTGCTATTACTATCCGCAACCGATGGCCGTCGCAGTGCCGGGTCCGACCGCCGGCCAGCGCTTCGACCGTTCATGGAACGCCGCGGCTGGAGCCCTCTCCGATCAGGGCGCGACAATCACGTCGCAGGATCGCGGAGCCGGCGTGATCCGCGGCACTCGGGGCGCGGCCACCGTCGTGGCCACAATCCAGACGCTGGCCGACGGCAGCATCCAGGTCAAGTTCGATACCAGCGGGGCGACCGATACGGATCCCGGGCTGATACATCGTGTGTCCGACAGCTACGATCGGCGGATGGGACGCTGAGTCGCTGGCGGCGGCGCTGTCGAATAGGCGAGAAAGCTTCATCTCGGAGGTTCAAATCCTCTCAACGCGACCACCGCACGATTGGACCCATCACGTGCAAAGCGTGATGCCAGGTCCGGGCCACGTCGGCCCGCGGTGCCATCGCGCAACGTTTCGATTGCTTTGTGTACGGTAGCGGGCTATCGTTTGCCGCCACTTCGCCCACACCGGGACTCGAGATCCGGGGCGCCACCAGCAGGAGGAGACCCAAATGAACATTCATTTCCATCGCCGCACGGCGTTGCTCGGGGCATTCGCCGTTACGGTCGCAATGGCGTCCGGTTGGCCGGCCGCCGCTTCCGCCCAGACCCGTTCGTTCAGCTTCGCCTACGACCAACCGACGTCGACCGCCTACGGCATCGCCGGCAACATCTTCGACGCCAAGCTCAAGGAGTTGAGCAAGGGCACGATGAGCATCAACCAGTTTCCGGGCGGCCAACTCGGCCAGGAGCCGCAACTGCTGCAGAAGATGCGCGCCGGTGACATCGACTTCGTCATCACGTCGACGGCGAACGCGTCGACGGTCGCGCCACAGGCCGGGGTGTTCTCGCTGCACTTCATTTTCCGCGACCAGAACCACCTGATGAAGGTGCTCGCCGACCCGGCGATCACCAAGGAATTCCGTGACATGGTCAAGGACACCGTGCAGGGCGCGCAAGTGCTGGGCCTGCTGACGATGGGCATGCGCGACATGTACAGCAAGAAGGAAGTCCGGTCGGTCGCCGACATGAAGGGCGAAAAAGTGCGCGTGCAGGCGACCAAGACCGAGGACACTCTTTTCCCCGCCTATGGCGCGCAGACCGTGCACATGCCGTTCGGCGAGGTCTACACGTCGTTGCAGACCGGTGTGGTCAACGTCGCCGAGAATGGCATCAACGTTTACCTCGCCAACAAGCACTACGAAGTGGCGCCGATCCTCTCGATGACCGAACACGAGGCCAATAACAACTGCCTGTGGATCAGCGACAAGACGTGGAACAGCCTGACGCCCGAGCAGCAGGGGTGGGTGCAGGCAGCCGCGACCGAAGTGAGCCGGACGGAACCCGCGCTGGCGATGAAGCTCGAGGCGGATTCGGCCGAAAAGCTCAAGAAGATCGGCGTCAAGGTCGTCGACGGCGTCGACAAGTCGGGCTTCATCAAGGCCGCCGAGCCGGTCCAGGACGAGCTCGCCAAGGAGCTCGGACCCCACGCCGTCAAGCTCCTCAAGATGGTTCGCGACGTCAAGTAGTTCGGAGCCATGGATGAACCGCGGCGCTCACGCGCCGCGGGGCTGGTCATGCCTGCCGTTCGCACCGACATCCGAGGGACACGATGGCCGATTTCCGCGCGTTGATCCTGCAACGCCACCGCCAGCTGAAATGGAAGTTGTTCGATCCGCTCGAGGCAGCGCTGATGATCCTGTGCGGCGTCTGCATCGCGATGTTCACGCTGTCCGTCATGCTCGACGTGGTCACGCGAACCATCGGCGCGCCGTGGTTGTGGCTGCAGCAGGTCACCACGGCGTTTTTCGCGTGGGGGGTGTTCATCGGCATGGCGGCTGCGACGCGACGCAATGACCACTTCTACCTGACCGAGATCACCAAGCGGATGACGGGTGCGCCGCGCACCGCGATCGAAGTCATCAACCGCGTGATCGTGCTGGTCGTCGCCGTGCTGCTGATCTGGTGTGGCACGCAGAACGCGATCCTCGATCTCGGCAGCTACCGGATGCCGTCGCTGATCCCGCTGACCGTCTACACGGCGATCGTGCCGATCATGGGCGTGCTGGTGCTGCTGTTCACGATCGAGCAGCTCGTCAACGGCTGGAAGCATGGCTTCGAAGGTCCCGAGGACCGCGACGACTCGCGCGAGGCGATCCTGTGAGCCCGACCACCGTCCTGATCATGATGTCGGTGCTGTTCCTGGTCTTCGGCTACATGGGCGTGCCGGTGGCGTTCGCGCTGATCGCCGGCGTCCTCGCCGCGACCGCTTTTACTCAGATCAGCATGCAGTCGATGGTGGGGCAGCTCTTCCATGGCATCGACACGGAGACGCTGCTCGCGGTGCCATTCTTCCTGCTGGTCGGCGAGCTGATGGCGTCGTCCGACGTCGCGCACAGGATGATCCGGCTGTCGCAGACGCTCGTCGGCCACCTGCGCGGCGGGCTTGCGCAGGTGGTGACGCTGTTCAGCATGTTCTTCGCTGGCATCAGCGGTTCGTCGACCGCCGACGTCGCGGTGCTGAGCCGCACGGTCGCGCGCGAGATGGACAAGGAGGGCTACGACCGGGCGTTCACCGCGGCCCTGATCGCGTCCGCGTCGACGATGGCGAACCTGATCCCGCCGAGCATCATGGCCGTGGTCTATGGCGCGACAGGCAACGTGTCGATCGGCGGCCTGTTCCTCGCCGGTGTCGTTCCGGGCGTGCTGATCGGCGTCGGCCTGATGATCTACAGCTATTTCTGGGGCCCGGTCGGCGTGATGAAAAAGCGGGCGCCGCTGACCGAGGTCATCATCGCGGCGCGCGGTGCTGCGCTGCCGCTGGTGATCCCGGTGATCATCATGGGCGGCATCCTGAGCGGCTGGTTCACGCCGACCGAGGCCGGGATGGTGGCGGCGGTCTACATCTTCGCCGTGCTGATCCCGCTGCTCAACCGCAAGCACCTCACCGAATTGCCGCGCGACTTCATGTACGCAGGGTTGCTCTATTCGCTGCCGCTCGCCGCGGTCGCCGGCGCGTCGGCGTTCGGCTGGATGGTCGCGTACCTGCGCGGACCCGATATCGTCGCGGCGCACATCACCGCGTTCGCGGGCAACGATCCGATGATCATCATGTTCCTGCTGGTGGCGATGTTCGTCATCGTCGGCGACTTCATCGACGCCGTCCCCGCGATCATCATCTTCATGCCGATCATCATCAAGCTGACCGAGGTGGGCAACATCAACCCGCTGCACATGGGCGTGGTGATCATCACGACGCTGGTGTTCGGCCTGATCACGCCGCCGTATGGGCTGTCCCTGCTGGTATCGTCCAAATACGTCGGCGTGGGCTTCGGCAAGGCGGTGGTGCGGTCGCTGCCGCTGTACGTGGTGTTTTTCGCGACGATCGCGTTCATCGTCGTGTTCCCGGACGTCGCGCTGTGGCTGCCCAAGCACCTGTTGCCGGAATCGGTCGGATGCTTCAAGGCGCCGGGAACGGGGGCGTATATTTGTCCCTGACGAGGATGCGCGAAGGAACGCCGATGAACGCCCCCGACCTGCAGTGGCCGTTCGCGGTGCGACCGCTTGCCGCCCAGCTCGGCGCCGAAATCTCGGGCGTGGATTTCGCAGGCGAGGTTTCCGTCGAAGTCTATCGCGCGATCCGTCGCGCGTTGCTGCGCTACCAGGTGCTGGTTTTTCCACCGCAGGACGTGCCGCCCGGCCGGCAGGTCGCGCTCGCGCGGCATTTCGGTGAAGTGCAGATACACGTGATGAACCAGTACCACGCCGACGGCTACCCCGAGCTCTATCGGTTGTCGAATCTCGACGCCAACGGCAAGCCGAACGGCCGGCATCCGGACCGCGGCACGCTGGCATGGCACACCGACGGGTCGTGGCAGCGCGTCACCGGTCACGTCACGATCATCTACGGCGAGGTGATGCCGACGGCCGGCGGCGAAACCCACTTCTGCGACATGTATGGCGCGTACGAGCGCTTGACAGATGCGTGGAAATCGCGGATCGCCGGGATGCGCGCCGTGCACAACCTCGACTTCTCGCGCACGCGTCGGCATGGCGAGGATCCGATGACGGAGGCGCAACGGCGGGCGACGCCGCCGGTCGACCATCCGGTCGTGCGCACGCATCCGGAGACCGGTCGCAAGTGCCTGTACCTGGGCGATCACGCGGAGTCCATCGTCGGCATGCAGTACGCGGAAGGTCGGGCTCTGATCGAGGAGCTGAACGCGATGGCGCCGCACGCGGATCTCACGTACGAGCATCGCTGGAAGTTGCGAGAGCTCATCGTCTGGGACAATCGCTGCCTGATGCACCGCGCGACGCCCTACGATCCCGCTACGCAAGGGCGCGTGATCCGGCGCTGCACGGTGCTCGGTGAAGTGCCGGTGTAGAACAGGCATCCAGGAGAATTCCGATGTTGCGACACCTTTTCGCCGTATTTGCCGTCGGACTGGCAGCGTCCAGCACGCTGCCCGCCGCCGCCGCCGACGCGTATCCGAGCCGGCCGATCAAGATCATCGTGCCGTTCTCCGCGGGCGGTGCGGTCGACGGACCGATGCGCGTGGTCGCCGATGCGATGGGCAAGCGCCTCGGCCAGGCGGTGTACATCGAGAACAAGCCCGGCGCCGGTGCGACGATCGGCAGCGATGTGGTCGCCAAGGCTGCGCCCGATGGCTACACGTTGCTGCTTGCATCGCAAACCAACGCGATCAGCGCGACGATGTACGCAAAGCTGCCGTACGATCCGGTCGAGGACTTCGCGACGATCTCGTTGATCGGACGCGAGCAGGGGGTGATCGCCGTCAATCCCGCGTTGCCCGTCAGGACCGTGCAGGAGCTGGTCGCGTATGTGAAGGCGCGGCCGGGCCAGGTCGACTTCGCGTCGTCCGGGAATGGCAGCGGCCAGCACCTGTTCGCCGCGATGTTCACATCGATGGCGGGCCTCAAGATGGCGCACGTCCCATACAAAGGCAGCGCGCCCGCGATCAGCGACGTTGTCGGCGGTCGCGTGCCGATGATCGTGCCCGGCCTTGCGAGCGTCACCGGACTGATCCAGGGCGGCAAGCTGCGCGCGCTGGCGGTCACCGGCACCAGGCGCTCGCCGCAGATGCCCGATCTGCCGACGCTGGCCGAGTCGGGCTTTCCCGACTATGCCGCGTATGTGTGGATGGGGCTGCTCGCGCCAAAGGGAACGCCCGCGGCGGCGATCGACACGTTGTATCGCGCGGTAGCCGCCGCATTGCAGGAGCCGCAGGTCAAGGAGTACATGAATCACGCGTCGATCGAAGTCGTCGGCAGCACGCCGGCCGAGTTCGACCGGTTCTTCCACGAGGAGAAACAGCGCTGGGCGGCGGTGGTGAAAGCCACCGGCGCGCAGATCGATTGAGCGCGGCGACGCGATTCGCGGCGGCGGCTAGCGCGTATTCCGAGTGCCAAACATCAATACGCGCAATGCGAAACACGGATAGCCAATGAGTGCAGCAACCGGCAACGCCGATGGCGTCGTCACCGGCGTCGAACACTGGACGCGCAAGGGCGACGTGCGCCTATTCATGTGGGAAAAATACACGGGCTCGCCGGCGGGCAAGCCGGCAGTGCTGTTCGTGCATGGCTCGTCGATGGCTTCGCAACCGACGTTCGACCTCGTCGTGCCGGGGCGCGCCGATTCGTCGGTGATGGACTGGTTTGCGCGGCGCGGTTTCGATTGCTGGTGTGTCGACATGGAGGGCTACGGGCGCTCCGACAAGCATCGCGATATCACCTGCGACATCGCCAACGGTGCCGACGACCTGGCCGCCGCGACGCAATACATGCAGTCTCTGCGGGGAATGAAGGGCTTCCTGACCTATGGGATCTCGTCCGGCGCGTTGCGCGCGGCGCTGTTCGCACAGCGCCACCCCGATCGCGTAGGGCGTCTCGCGCTCGATGCATTCGTGTGGACCGGCGAAGGCGCGCCGACGCTCGAGCAACGGCGCAAGAAACTGCCCGAATTCCTGAAGTCGAAGCGGCGACCGATCGATCGCGCGTTCGTGCAGTCGATCTTCCAGCGCGATCATCCGGACTGCGTCGAGCCGCGCGTCGTCGAGGCGTTTGCCGATGCGATCCTGGCCCTCGACGACTCGATGCCCAACGGCACCTACATCGACATGTGCGCAAACCTGCCGGTCGTCGATCCGGCGCTGATATTCGTACCGACGATCGTCATGCGTGGGCAGTTCGACGGCATCGCGGCGATGGACGACCTGATCGAATTCTTCGAGCGGCTTCCCAGTCCGGACAAGCAATTCTCGGTCATGGCAGGCATTTCGCACGCCAGTTTCCAGCAGAAGAACTACCTGATGGTCTATCACATCCTGCATGCCTATTTTACCCAGCCGGCGCCCGCGTACGTGGGCGTCGCGCACTGACCGACGAAGGGAGTGTCGATGAACGGAACCTGCACCGCATTCACGTTGCTGCGACGGATGGCGTTGCCGGTTGCGGCCGCCGCGCTGGTACTCGTCGCCCCCATTGCCTCAGCCGACGACTATCCAAGCCGCCCGGTGAAGATCATCGTGCCGTTTGCCGCGGGCGGGCCGGCGGACATCTTCGCGCGCTTTCTCGCGCAGCGATTGCAGCAATCGCTGAAGCAGCCGTTCGTCGTCGAGGACCAGCCGGGCGCGGGGTCGATCATCGGCACCGAAGCGGTCGCGAAGAGCGAGCCCGACGGTTACACGCTGCTGCTGATGTCGAACACGCATACGGTCAACGAATCGCTGTTCACAAAAAAACCGTTCGTGCTGATGCGCGATTTCACCCCGGTCGCACCGATCAACTACTCGGACCTGGTGCTGGTGGTGAAGCCGTCGCTGCCGGTGCAGACCGTCGCCGACCTGATAAAGCTCGCAAAATCGAAGCCGGGGACACTCAACTACGCGTCGTCGGGTCCGGGCACGCCATATCACATGGCCGGCGAGCTGTTCAAGGCGATGGCGGGGGTCGACATCCAGCACATTCCGTACAAGGGAAGCTCGGGCGCGCGCAACGACTTGCTGGGCGGACAGGTCGACATGATGTTCGATGCGGTGCCGACGATGGCCGGCTTCGCGGAAACCGGCAAGGTTCGCGCGCTCGCGACCACCGGCCAGAAGCGCTCGGACGTGCTGCCCGACCGGCCCACGATGGCCGAAGCGGGGGTGCCCGGCTATGAAGCGGTGATCTGGCTTGGGCTGATGGCGCCTCACAACACGCCGCCCGCGATCACGGGAAAGCTCAACGCCGAAATCACCCGGATCGTCAACGATCCGGCGGTGCGCCAGGCGTGGGCCAAGCAGGGCGCGACGCCGATGTCGATGACGATCCCCGAGTTCACCCAGTACCTGAACGACGACATCGCGAAGTGGGCGAAGATCGTCAAGATCTCCGGCGCGAAAGTCGACGAGTGACCCCGCGGCCCGCCAGCGTGCGGGTGCTGAGCGGCGGTGCGGCCAAGGGATTGATGGCGGTGCTGCGGCCGGCGTTTGCCGAGTGCTGCAGCGCCGGAATCGAGGGCACGTTCGGCGCGGTCGGCGCGATGAAGGAGAAGCTGCTGGCGGGCGAGGCCTGCGACGTGGCGATCCTCACCGCGGCGCTGGTCGACGAGCTGACGGCTTCCGGCCACCTGGTGCCCGGCAGCAGCGCGCCGCTCGGACGCGTTCGCACGGGAATCGCCGTGCGCACGGCGGACGCACTGCCGGACATTGCCGATCGCGCGTCGCTTGCCCGGGCGATGCGCAGCGCCCGGGCAATCTATTTTCCTGACCCGCAACGCGCGACCGCGGGCATTCATTTCGTCAGTGTGTTGCGCAGGCTGGGAGTCGAAGGCGATGTCGCGCCATACCTCAGGCCATTTGCCGATGGCGCCACCGCGATGCAGCAGCTCGCGCAGGCGCGAGAAGCCCATGCGATCGGCTGCACCCAGCTCACCGAAATCCTTTACACCCAGGGAGTGGCGCTGGTGGGCTCGTTGCCGTTGGAGTTCGAATTGGCAACGGTGTATGCGGCGGCGGTGGCACGCAACGCGGCTGATCCGGAACGTGCGATACAACTGGTGGCGTTGTTGTCCGGCGCGGTGTCCGGGACGCTGCGCGCGGCCGGTGGCTTCGAGGCTTGACTAACGCGCGGCAGGAGTCCGCGTCACTGAATCCCGACCGAACCATAAACGCGAGGCCCCGGAGCGGCCGGTGCCGGGCGGTGGCCAAAGTCGGCTAAAATGGCGGCCTGTCCGGTGGCGTCTTGCCGCTCGCCGCGATCAATGGTGGCTGTAGCTCAGTTGGTAGAGTCCCGGATTGTGATTCCGGTTGTCGTGGGTTCGAGTCCCATCAGCCACCCCATTACCCGTCCTGATCTCGCGCCCGTAGCTCATTTGGATAGAGCACCGGCCTTCTAAGCCGGCGGTAACAGGTTCGAGTCCTGTCGGGCGCGCCAGTCTTCCACGACGCTGGGCACTTCACCCAGTCGTCATCAACCTCTGATAGACCCTTTGGCCGCCACCAGCACCGGCGACGGACGAAACGCCTCAGGGAACAACTGTTTCAGGTTGTCGATCTTCGGCATGTCGTTGAAGACAATGTACGGATTGTGCGGATTGAGCGTCAGGTAGTCCTGGTGATAGCCCTCCGCCGCATAGAACGACTTGCCGGTCTCGATCGTCGTCGCGATCGGCTGCCCGAACACCTTGGCACCGTCGAGTTGCGCGATGTAGGCGCGCGCGACGCGAACCTGCTCGTCATTGGCGGCAAAGATCGTCGACCGGTATTGCGTCCCGCGGTCCGGACCTTGCCGGTTCAATTGCGTCGGATCGTGCGCCACCGAAAAGTAGATCTGCAGGATGCGCCCGAGGCTGATCTTGCGCGGGTCGTACGAGACCTTGACCGACTCGGCGTGTCCGGTGCTGCCCGAACCGACCAACTCGTAGTGCGCCGTTGTCGCGTTGCCGCCCGCATAGCCCGAGACCGCGCTGGTGACGCCGTTGACGTGCTGGAACACCCCTTGCACGCCCCAGAAGCAGCCGCCGGCCAGCACGATCGAATCAGTGGCCACACCAGGCGCCTCGGTGGCGTCCACCGCCGGCTTGGGCACCATCACCGCCGATTCCGAAGCGCTCGACGTCGCCTGCCATGCGAATGCGCCGGCGATCAGTGCGAGCGCAGTCAGCGCTGCGCGTGCGGCGGAACGAGCGGGCGATGCATGGGCGCCGCCGGAATGTCGATCGAATATCCAGTTCATGTCGTATGCCTCAGGTCGTTTGCGTTGTCATTTGCGTTGGCGTTGGCGGCCAGTCCGGAGGCATCGCCTCGGCGGCAGTTTTCGCCTCAGCGGCTTTCGTCAACCCCAGCGGGCGGATGTTTCGCCCTCCTGCCCTGTGGTCGCACTCCCGGCGCCTTTTCTTACACCGGGCATCATGCTGGATGAAGACATCTGGCGAGGTGAAACGTTCCCGCGCAGCGCCGTTCTCCGGCCGTTCGCTTGAATCCGCTCGCTGCGCCTCATTTGTACGCCGCTGCATTGGCGCCTGCGGTGTGCATGCGACTATACTGGCCGTGCGGATTTGCCTGTTCGAGCGCCGAAACCTGGGCTTGAATTTCCGGCATCGTGGCGACCGGCGATTCCTGCGCCGCCGACTTGAAGTCATGCTCGCCGACATTTCCTCGATCGTGAGTGCGACCGCCAGCGGCGGGTGAATCGCTGTCCACCGCGCACCGCGCACCTCGGTCGCGGCCGCCGTACGCTTTGCGCGGCGAGAGGCCGTGAAGCAGCACGCAATGGGACCGCACTTGGTAACCAACAGCAGGTCGATATTCGGGCATCTGACGCAGTTCAAGGCGCGGTTGCGCCATAGCAGCCTGCTGCATCGGCCGCGTGGCGAGGAACTGCCGCTGCGCTCGGAGTTGTACAGCGCCGAACAGCTCGAGCGCCACGGCAAGGTCCTTGCTGCGTCGCACCGCCTGACCACGGCGCAGGCGCGCGACCTGTTGCTGCCGCGGCTCGCCGCCAACGAAGCCGTCCTGATCAGCGTGTGCAAGGCGTTGACGGTCGCAGTGTCGGCCAATGACCGCATCAGCCCGGCGGCCGAGTGGCTGCTCGACAATTTCCACCTGATCGAAGAGCAGATCGGCACCGCCAAGCGGCACTTGCCGCGCGGATACAGCCGCGGACTGCCGCGGCTCGCGGTCGGGCTGTCGGCAGGATTGCCGCGCGTGTACGACATCGCGCTCGAGACCATTTCGCACGGCGACGGCCGCGTCGACGCCGACAGCTTGAGCCGCTTCGTGTCCGCGTACCAGACGCTCGCCACGCTGAAGCTCGGCGAACTGTGGGCGATCCCGATCATGTTGCGGCTCGCGCTGATCGAGAACCTGCGCCGCGTCGGCGTGCGTATCGCCACCGGCCGCGCGGAGCGCGATCTCGCCAATGCGTGGGCGGACCGGATGATGGAAACGGCCGAGCACGATCCGAAGAGCCTGATCCTCGTCATCGCCGACATGGCACGCTCGTCGCCGCCGATGGGCAGCGCGTTCGTCGCCGAGCTCGCGCGGCGGCTGCAGGGCCAGAGCGCCGCGCTGGCGCTCGCGCTCACCTGGATCGAGCAGCGGCTCGCCGAATCGCACCAGACGATCGAGCAACTGGTGCAGCTCGAGAACCAGCAACAGGCGTCGGACCAGGTGTCGATCAGCAACAGCATCGGCAGCCTGCGCGTGCTGAGCGCGATCGACTGGCGCGAATTCGTCGAGCACATCAGCGATGTCGAGAAGACGTTGCGCAACGATCCTCGCGGCGCGTACGCCGCGATGGAATTCGCAACGCGCGACCGCTACCGCCACGTGACCGAGCGCATCGCCAAGAAGGGCCGGCTTACCGAATCGGAAGTCGCCGCCAAGGCGATCGAATTGAGCGTCGCGCGCGTGGCCGCGCACGGCATCGACGACCGCGGCGCCCACGTCGGCTACTGGCTAGTGGGCGAAGGTGTCGGCGATCTGGAGCGCGCCGCGGCGGTCGAGGCATCGCTGTACGCCCGCCTGCAACGCTTCGGCCGGCGATTCCCGCTCGCCATCTATCTTGGCGCGATCGCGGCGATTGCGATCGGCGCGACGCTGTGGCTGGCCGTGTACGGCCGTGCCCACGGCGCGCATGGCCCGATGCTGGCACTGCTCACGGTGCTGTGCCTGCTCGCCACCAGCCAGCTCGCGGTGACATTGGTCAACTGGATCGCCACGTTGCTGGTCGCGCCGCATCCATTGCCGCGAATGGACTTTTCGCGCGGCATCGCGAGGGACGCGCGCACGCTCGTTGTCGTTCCCACGCTGCTGACCAGCACGCAGGGCGTCGAGGATCTCGTCGAAGCACTCGAAGTGCGCTTCCTCGCCAATCGCGACGATCACCTGCACTTCGCATTGCTGACCGACTTCGCGGACGCGCCGAAAGCCACGCAACCGGAAGACGACGCGCTGCTCGACCTCGCCGAGACGCGCATCGCCGAGCTCAATCGCAAATACCGCCAGGACGAATACCCTCCGGCGCAAGCCGCGAACGCCGCGAACGCCGGGGAGCGCAAGGCCGACGCGTCGTTCGATGCGAGCGTTTTCTACCTGTTTCACCGGCCCCGGCGCTGGAATCCCGAGGCGCGGGTGTGGATGGGTGAGGAGCGCAAGCGCGGCAAGCTGGGCGACCTGAACGCGTTCCTGCGCGGCGGCGATCGCCGGCGCTTTGCGCGAATCGTCGGCGCGACGGGCATCCTGGCGCAGGTCAAGTTTGTGATCACGCTGGACACCGATACACAGTTGCCGCGCGACGCGGCGCGGCAATTCGTCGGTGCGATGGCGCATCCGCTCAACACGGTGCGCTTCGACGAGCCTCACGCACGCACCGGCAAAGGCATCGTGACTTCGGGCCACGGCATCCTGCAGCCGCGAGTGTCGGTGAGCCTGCCCGGGACCAATCGGTCGCGCTATGCGCGGCTCTATGCCGGGGAACCGGGCATCGACCAATACACGCGCACGGTCTCCGACGTGTACCAGGACGTGTTCGGCGAGGGCTCGTTCATCGGCAAGGGCATCTACGACGTCGATGCGTTCGAACGCGCGCTCGCGGGGCGCTTTCCCGCCAATCGGGTGCTGAGCCATGACTTGCTCGAAGGCTGCTACGCGCGCTCGGGTTTGTTGAGCGATGCCGAGCTGTTCGAGGATTTTCCGTTCCGCTACGCATCCGATGTCGCGCGGCGTCGGCGCTGGATCCGCGGCGACTGGCAGCTCGCCGGCTGGCTGCGCCGGCGCGTGCCGGGTCCCGATGGGCATCGCGAGCGAAACCCGCTGTCGATGCTCTCGCAGTGGAAGCTGTTCGACAACCTGCGTCGCAGCCTGGTGCCGGTAGCGCTGGCATTGCTGATGCTGCTCGGCTGGAGCGTGGTGGCGCCGGCCGGATTGTGGACCGCGGTCGCGATCACAATACTGTTTACGCCGCTTGTCATCGCGTCGACGTCCGATCTCACGGGCAAGCCCGCGGAGCTGCCGATGCGCCTGCACCTGGTGGCGGTCGGGCGCGCCGCGCGCCGCCATTTGGTGCAAGCAATCCTCGCGCTCGCTTTCCTGCCGTACGAAGCGTATTTCTGCCTCGATGCCATCCTGCGCACGATCGCGCGGATGCTCGTCACTGGCCGCCGTTTGCTGGAGTGGAATGCCTCGAGCGAGGTGGACCGCGCGCTCGACCAGCGCAATCGCACGGACCTCGTCGCCTCGTATCGCGCGATGGCGATCGCGCCGGTCGTGGCGATCGGCGCATGGATCGCGATGCTGCTGGTGCATCCCGTCACGCTCGAGACCGCCGGCCCGATCCTGCTGCTGTGGGTCGCGTCGCCGGCGATCGCATGGTGGATCAGCCGGCCGCTGCCGCGCCGCAGTGCCAAGCTCACCGCCGAACAATCGTCGTTCCTGCGCGCGCTGGCGCGCAAGACCTGGGGCTGGTTCGAGACCTATGTCGGCGCCGAGGACCATTGGTTGCCGCCCGACAACGTGCAGGAACATCCGCAGGTCAAGATCGCGCATCGCACGTCGCCCACCAACATGGGTCTCGCGCTGCTCGCCAATCTCGCCGCGCACGATTTCGGATACCTGTCGACGGGACACCTCGTCGCGCGCACGACGGATGCGCTCGCAAGCATGCAGGCACTGGATCGCTACCGCGGACACTTCTACAACTGGTACGACACGCTGAGCAACGCGCCGCTGCTGCCGCTGTACGTTTCCACCGTCGACAGCGGCAACCTGGCCGGCCACCTGCTGACGCTGCGCTCGGGGCTGGACGAACTGTGCGACGTGCCGATCCTCAACCCGCGTTGGTTCGACGGCATCACCGACACGTTCCAGGTCCTGGTCGAGGCTGCCGGCGCGCGTCTGGCGGCGCCGATCGTGCAATTCGAAGGCATGCTCGAGGGCACCGCGTCGACGATGCCGGCCACGCTCGCCGGCGCGTGGGTCGAGGTCGATCGCCTCGCGCGGCGCGCCGCCGAGCTGGCGGAGCATTTCACGGCCGTCGAGCCTGCGCCGGCGCAGGGAGAGGCGGCGTTCTGGGCCACGGCGCTCGCGCGGCAATGCGCGGACCTGCGCGACGACCTGCTGCTGCTCGCGCCCTGGCTCGAGCTGCGCGGAACGCCCGCCGGCGAATTCGCGGCGGTCGTCGGCAACACGATACCGACGTTGCGCGAACTGGCGGCATTGGCCGCGGCGGCGCCACCCTCGGCGGAGGGCCACGCGGAAGGACTAGCCGACACACTGGAAACGCGGGTCGCGCAGGGCGCGCGGCGCGCCGTCGAGCGGATGCTGGCGATCGACGCGCTCGCGCAACAGGCCGCCGCGCTGGCCGAAATGGACTACGGCTTCCTGTTCGACAAGGTGCGTCGCCAGCTCGTGATCGGCTACAACGTCGCGCAGCGCCGGCGCGACGAGAGCTATTACGACCTGCTCGCGTCGGAAGCGCGGCTGTGCAACTTCGTCGCCATCGCGCAGGGCCAGTTGCCGCAGGAGAGCTGGTTCGCGCTCGGGCGACTGCTGACATCGGTGGGCGGCGAGCCGGCACTGCTCGCATGGAGCGGCTCGATGTTCGAGTACCTGATGCCGCTGCTGGTGATGCCGACCTGGGAAAACACGCTGCTCGACCAGACGTGTGTCGCGGCCGTCGAGCGGCAGATCGAATATGGACGGCAGCGCGGCGTGCCGTGGGGAATGTCCGAAAGCGGCTACAACAGCGTCGACGTGAACCTCAACTACCAGTACCGCGCCTTCGGCGTGCCGGGATTGGGACTCAAACGCGGACTCGGCGACGACCTGGTGGTGGCGCCCTACGCCTCGGCGCTCGCGTTGATGGTCGCGCCCGAGGCCGCGTGCGTAAACCTGCAACGCCTCGCGCAAGGCGGGTTGACGGGGCTGCTGGGATTGTTCGAGGCAATCGACTTCACGCCGTCGCGCCAGCGCCGCGGCGAAACCAGCTCGGTCGTGCGCTCCTACATGGCGCATCACCAGGGGATGTCGCTGCTTTCGTTCGCCTACGTGCTGCTGGCGCGGCCGATGCAGCGGCGCTTCGAGGCGGACCCGCTGCTGCAGGCGACGCTGCTGCTGCTGCAGGAGCGCATACCGCGCGCGACACTGTTCCAGTCGCACACCAGCGAGCTGTCGGATTTCCGCGCCGCGAGCGCCGGCGTCGAGTCGCCGGTGCGCGTGCTGGACAGTCCCAACACGACGATCCCGCAGGTGCAGCTGCTGTCCAACGGGCGCTACCACGTGATGGTGACGAACGCGGGCGGCGGCAGCAGCCGCTGGAAGGAACTCGCGGTGACCCGCTGGCGCGAAGACGCCACCGCGGACAACTGGGGAAGCTTCTGCTACCTGCGCGACACGGCGAGCGGTGAATTCTGGTCGACCGCCTACCAGCCGACCTGCAAGCCGGCGGATCATTACGAGGCGATTTTCTCCGAAGGCCGCGCCGAGTTTCGTCGCAGCGACTTCGATTTCGAGACCCACACCGAGATCGTGGTCTCGCCCGAGGACGACATCGAGCTGCGGCGCCTGCACGTCACCAACCGCTCGCGCAGTGCACGCACGATCGAGGTCACGACCTACGCCGAAGTCGTGCTGGCGCCGGCCGACGCGGACGCGCTGCATCCGGCGTTCAGCAACCTGTTCGTGCAGACCGAGATCATCCGCGCGCGTCATGCGATCGTGTGCACGCGCAGGCCGCGCTCGCTCGACGAGCAGGTGCCGTGGATGTTCCACCTGATGCGCGTGCATGGCGCGCGCGCCGCCGAGTCGTCTTTCGAGACCGACCGCATGCGCTTCATCGGCCGCGGCGGATCGGTGGCCGCGCCGCACGCGCTGACAGGAGCCGACGCCTTGTCCAACACCGATGGCTCGGTGCTGGACCCGGTCGCGGCGATTCGCCAGCGCATCACGATCGACGCCGGCGCGACCGCGACGGTCGACATGGTGACCGGCGCCGCCGAGACGCGCGAGGGCGTGATGCACCTCGCCGACAAGTACCAGGACCGGCGCCTCGCCGATCGCGTGTTCGAGCTGACGTGGACGCACAGCCAGGTCGTGCTGCGCCAGATCAACGCCACCGAAGCCGATGCGCAGCTCTACGGCAGGCTCGCCTGCTCGGTGATCTTCGCCAACCCGGCATTGCGCGCGGCGCCCAGCGTGCTCGCGCGCAACCGCCGCGGGCAGTCGGGACTGTGGGGTTATTCGGTGTCGGGCGACCTGCCGATCGTGTTGCTGCAGATCGCCGACGCGGCCAACATCGAGCTGGTGCGGCAGCTGGTACAGGCGCACGCCTACTGGCGGCTGAAAGGCCTCGCCGTGGATCTCGTGATCTGGAACGAGGACCACGACGGTTACCGCCAGCGCCTGCAGGAGCAGATCTTCGGTCTGATCGCCGCGGGCGTGGAAGGCCACATCGTCGATCGGCCCGGCGGCATTTTCGTTCGTCACGCCGAGCAGATTTCCAACGAGGACCGGGTGCTGTTCCAGTCGGTCGCGCGCGCGATCATCAGCGACGGTCGCGGCACGCTCGCCGAGCAGATCAGCCATCGCATGCCCGCCGACGTTCGCGTCGCGCGTCTTGCGCCGACGCGCGCGCACCGTCCGCAGCCCGTCGATGTCGATCGCACGCGCGCCGATGCGCTGACGCTGTGGAACGGCCTCGGCGGTTTCTCGGCGGACGGCCGCGAATACGTCATCTCGCCGGCCCCCGGCGTGCCGACACCGGCACCCTGGGTGAACGTGCTCGCCAATCCGCTGTTCGGCTCGGTCGTCTCCGAAAGCGGGCTCGGCTATACATGGAGCGACAACGCGCACCTGTTCCGCCTCACGCCCTGGCACAACGATCCGGTCGGCGAGCCGAGCGGCGAAGTGATCTACATTCGCGACGAGGAAACCGGATTCTTCTGGTCGCCGACATCGTCGCCTGCCCCTGGTGCCGGTGCCTACGTCACCCGCCACGGCTTCGGCTATACCGTGTTCGAGCATGTCGAGGACGGCATCCGTTCCGAGCTCACGGTGTTCGTGGCACTCGACGCGGCGGTCAAGTTCTTTTCGCTGCAACTCACCAACGAGTCCGGGCGCGCGCGGCGGCTGTCGGTCACCGGCTATGTCGAGTGGGTGCTGGGCGACGTGCGCGCGAAGTCGGCGATGCATGTCACGACCGAGATCCACGGCCGCAACGGTGCGCTGTACGCGCGCAACCCGTACAACAGCGAATTCTCGGAATGGGTGGCGTTCTTCGCCGTCGATGAATCGAGCCGGACGGTAAGCGCCGATCGCGCCGAATTCCTGGGCCGCAACGGTACGCTGCGCGATCCCGCGGCAATGCACCGCACGCGCCTGTCCGGCAAGGCGGGCGCCGGACTCGATCCTTGCGCCGCCATCCAGGTCTCGTTCGAACTTGCCGAAGACCAGCAGCGAGAAACGGTGTTTCGCCTGGGGGCCGCGGCCAATGCCGAACTGGCCGACCAGATCGTGCATCGCTTTCGCGGGCCTGCGGCGGCTCACGAGGTCCTCGAGTCGGTATCGCGCTACTGGCAGCACACGCTCAGCGCCGTGCAGGTGCAGACGCCGGACGTCGCGCTCAACGTGATGACCAACGGCTGGCTGGTGTACCAGGTGCTCGCCTGCAGGCTGTGGGCGCGCAGCGGCTATTACCAGTCGGGCGGCGCATTCGGGTTCCGCGACCAGCTGCAGGACGTGATGGCGTTGACGCATACCGAGCCGGGACTGTTGCGCGCGCAAATCGCGCTTTGCGCGAGCCGCCAATTCGTCGAGGGCGACGTCCAGCACTGGTGGCATCCGCCGTCGGGGCGGGGCGTGCGGACGCATTGCTCCGACGACTACCTGTGGCTGCCGCTTGCCGCCTGCCGCTACGTGGCGGCGACCGGCGACCTGTCGATCCTCGATCAGTCGGCGCAGTTCCTCGAAGGGCGCGCAGTCAACGCGGAGGACGATTCGTACTACGGCCTGCCGAGCCGCGCCGAGGAAAGCGCGAACGTATACCGGCATTGCGTGCGGGCGATCGAGCATGGCCTGCGGTTTGGCGCGCACGGCCTGCCGCTGATCGGCTCGGGCGACTGGAACGACGGCATGAACCTCGTCGGCAAGCATGGCAAGGGCGAAAGCGTCTGGCTCGCGTTCTTCCTCTGCCACGTGTTGCGCGAGTTCGCGCAGGTCGCTCGGCTGCGCGACGATCCGGCGTTCGCGCAGCGCTGCGAGACCGAGGCCGCGCAATTGCGCGAGCGGATCGACGCGACGGCCTGGGACGGCGACTGGTACCGACGCGCCTACTTCGACGACGGCTCGCCGCTCGGCTCGCACACCAATCCCGAATGCCAGATCGATTCGGTGTCGCAGAGCTGGTCGATCCTGTCCGGCGCGGGCGATCCCGTGCGTTCGCGCAAGGCCATGGATGCGGTGTACCGGCGCCTGGTGCGCCGCGACCATGCGCTGATCCAGCTGCTCGACCCGCCTTTCGACAAGTCCGACATGGAGCCAGGCTACATCCGCGGCTACGTGCCGGGCGTGCGCGAGAACGGCGGCCAGTACACGCACGGCGCGATCTGGACGGCGATGGCGTTCGCAGCACTCGGCGACAGCGCGCGCGCCTACGAGCTGACGACGATGATCAATCCGGTCAACCATGCGCGCACGCCGGGCGCCGTGGCGATCTATCGCGCAGAGCCGTACGTCGTGGCGGCCGACGTGTACGCGTTCGCACCGCATACCGGGCGCGGCGGCTGGACGTGGTACACCGGTTCGGCCGGATGGATGTACCGCCTGGTCGTCGAGTCCGTGCTCGGCCTTTCGCTGGAGGCGGACCGCCTGCGCATCCGCCCGTGCATGCCGCCGTCGTGGAACGAATTCTCGCTGCGCTACCGCTACCGCGAGACTTGGTATGACATCGTGGTGCGGCGGAGCGCTGGCGTCGACGGCGACGAGGCAATGCCGCGCCTCGTCGTCGACGGTGTCCGCCACGACGGCGATTTCGTCCTGCTCGCCGACGACCGCCTCGACCATCGCGTCGAGGTGAGCGTCGGATCGGCGCAGCTCGCCGCGCTTGACGCCTCGGCGTGAGGCGCCGTGCAGAGTGCACGGGCGCGGGGCGCGTCGGTGGACGCCTGCACCGTGTCGGTGACGCGCCGACCTCGCGATCCGGCGGCGTTGGTTAAGATGCAAGATCGACGCGAAGTCCGAAAGCCGTTCCGATGCGCTTCACGGTAGCCACCTACAACATCCACAAGGGCTTCACGCAGCTGACGCGGAGGATGGTCATCCACGACCTGCGCGAGCGCCTGCACGGCTTGTCCGCCGACGTGCTGTTCCTGCAGGAAGTGCAGGGCTCGCACAAGGGCAACGCCGACCGCTATCGCGATTGGCCGCTCAAGTCGCAGCACGAATTCATCGCCGACACCGTCTGGAAGGAAGTGGCGTACGGCAAGAACGCGAGCTACAAGGACGGCCACCACGGCAACGCGTTGCTGTCGCGCTTTCCGATCCTGCGCCAGGACAACGAGAACATCTCGGCGCATGTGTTCGAAAACCGGGGGATGCTGCATTGCGTGCTGAAGCCCGGCCCGCGCATGCCCGAGCTGCATTGCCTGAACGTCCACCTGGGCTTGTTCGAGCGTGGCCGCACGTGGCAGATCCACACGCTGGTCGAGCGCATCCGCGCGACAGTGCCGCGCGATGCGCCGCTGATCATCGCCGGCGATTTCAACGACTGGCGCCACAAGGCCAATCGCGCGCTGATCGAGGACTTGGGCGTGGTCGAGGTGTTCGAGCAGGTCAAGGGCCGGCCGGCGCGAACGTTCCCGGCGATGATGCCGGTGTTCAGGCTCGATCGCATCTATGCGCGCGGGCTCGGCGTGGTCGATGCGCGCGTGCACTACGCGTACCCGGGCAATCGCATGTCCGACCACGCGGCGCTCGCCGCGACTTTCGAAATTTCCGCGCGGCAACGCTAGCCGCCGCGCGATGCGCCGATTCCTGCCGGGCAACGCGGTCGAGCTGCTGCGCAGCGGCAGCGAGTATTTTCCCGCGCTGATCGAGGCGATCGGCGCCGCCGAGCGCGAGGTGTGGATCGAGACCTATATCTTCGCCGACGATCCGGCCGGCAACCGCATCGCCGACGCGCTGGTCGCGGCCGCGCAGCGCGGCGTGGCGGTGCGCGTGATGGTCGATGGCTGGGGTGCGCGGCACTACCTGACCGACGGCCTGCAACAGCGGTTGCGCGACGGCGGCGTGCGCCTGCTCAAGTACCGGCCGGAAATCGCGCCATGGCAGTTCCGCACCTACCGGCTGCGCCGGCTGCACCGCAAGCTCGCGCAGGTCGACGGCACGGTGGCGTTCGTCGGCGGCATCAACCTGATCGACGACATGAACACGCCGGGGCAGAAGCCGCCGCGCGTCGACTTCGCCGTGCGCATCCGCGGCCCGTTGCTGGGGACGGTGGTGCCGACGATGCAGCGGCTGTGGGAAATCGTGCAGATGCTGCAGCTCGACGTCGACCGCGACGACAGCGACGAGGAAAGCATCGAGGTCGAGCGCGCGGGCGCCACCACCGCCAAGTTCGTCGTGCGCGACAACCTGCGCCACCGCCGCGACATCGAGCACGCGTACCTCGCGGCGATCCGCACCGCCCGCCACGAGATCATCATCGCCAGCGCCTACTTCTTCCCGGGCATTCGCTTTCGGCGCGCGCTGATCGCCGCCGCGCGGCGCGGCGTCGTGGTGACGCTGCTGCTGCAGGCGCGCATCGAGTTCCGGCTGCTGCATTACGCGTCGCGTGCCCTCTACGGCCAGTTGATCGACGCCGGCATCGTCATCGAATCGTATTCGCAGTCGTTCCTGCACGCCAAGGTCGCGGTCATCGACGACCGGTGGGCGACCGTCGGATCGTCCAATATCGACCCGTATTCGCTGCTGATGGCGCGCGAGGCCAACGTGGTCGTGCGCGACGCGCATTTCGCCGACCGCCTGCGCATCGAGCTGATGGCGATGATCGCGCAGGGCGCGACCCGCGTCGCGCCGCAGGCCTGGGCCGAGCGCGGCGCGCTGGCCAAGGCGATGTGCTGGATCGCCTATGGCGTGGTGCGCGTGGCGATGGGCACCATGGGCTATGGCGGCAACGAGTGGTGGAGGGGTACGCGCCGCTGAAGGCCCCGAATGCGCGCTGCTAGACTTGGCGCATGCGACACCTCGCCGATCCTGCGCCACAACCCGCGCCGCAGCCCGCAATGCCGGGAAAAAACGGCGCGCGCCGCGGCGACTGGCAGGCGATCGCCACGCTGCTGCCTTATCTCTGGCGGTACAAGGCGCGGGTAATCGCCGCCGTGGTGTGCTTGGTCGCCGCCAAGGTGGCGAACGTCGGCGTGCCGATCATCATGAAGCACATCGTCGACGACCTGGATCGCGGCAACGCGATGCTGGTCGTTCCGCTGGCGCTGCTGGTCGCCTACGGAGCGCTGCGCCTGTCGACGACGACGTTCACCGAGCTGCGCGAGATCCTGTTCGTGCGGGTCACTCAGCGCGCGGTGCGCACGATCGCGCTCACGGTGTTCCGCCACCTGCACGCGCTGTCGCTGCGCTTCCACCTCAATCGCCAGACCGGCGGGCTGACGCGCGACGTCGAGCGCGGGCAGCGCGGCATTTCGACGCTGATCAGCTACACGCTGTTCTCGATCCTGCCGACGCTGGTCGAAATTACGCTGGTGGCGGTGATCCTGGCGACCCGGTACGACTGGACGTTCATCGCCATCACCGCCTGTGCGCTGGCGCTCTACATCGGATTCACGATCACGATCACCAACTGGCGCACGCACTTCCGCCGGCAGATGAACGAGCTCGACAGCAAGGCCAACACCCGCGCGATCGACAGCCTGCTCAACTACGAGACCGTCAAGTACTTCGGCAACGAATCCTTCGAGGCGCATCGCTACGACGACAGCCTCGAGCGCTGGGAGCATGCCGCCGTCAAGAGCCAGACGTCGCTGTCGGTGTTGAATATCGGGCAGAGCGCGATCATCGCGGTTGCGGTGTCGCTGATCATGTGGCGCGCAACGGTCGGCGTGGTCAACGGGTCGATGACGGTAGGCGACCTGGTGCTGGTCAACGCCTTCATGATCCAGCTCTACATTCCGCTCAATTTCCTCGGCGTCATCTATCGCGAGATGAAGCAGGCGCTGGCCGACATGGAGCGCCTGTTCGCACTGATCGAGGTCAATGCCGAGGTCAGCGACCGCGACGGCGCGCCGCCGCTCGAAGCGCATGGCGCCACCGTGGCGTTCGAGCACGTCGACTTTTCGTACGAGCCGAAGCGCCAGATCCTGTTCGACGTGTCGTTCGTCATCCCGGCGGGCCACACGGTCGCGGTCGTCGGTCCGTCGGGATCGGGCAAGTCGACGCTCGCGCGCCTGCTTTTTCGCTTCTACGACACGACGCGCGGGCGCATCACGATCGACGGCCAGGATATCCGCGACGTGACGCAGGCGAGCGTGCGCGCGGCGATCGGCATCGTGCCGCAGGACACGGTGCTGTTCAACGACACGATC
>JBEPUI010000009.1:0-83996 GCA_041691615.1 Pseudomonadota bacterium | reverse complement strand
GAGGAAGACCGGACTTTGCTGGACGTTACAACATCTTGAATTGGCGGAGGCGGTGTCCGCCATAATCTCTTCTGCAATCTTCCCCGCACCAAACGCCAACACAGCGCAAAACCCTCTACAGAAAAGCATGATTGTCTACCGGTAGCTATTGCAGTCCACGCACAGAACGGGTAAAAATACGGGTAAATATTCCGCCATTTACCCGGAGCTACCCATGGCAACCGATCTCCTGTCCGACCGTCAGTGTAGCGGCGCGAAAGGCAAGACCAAGGTCTACTACCGCAACGACGGCAAAGGGCTGAGGCTTCAGGTACGGCCGGACGGCGTTAAGTATTGGATGCTTCGGTACCTCGTCACCACGGCCGATGGCACCCGCAAGGAATCGACCAATGGCTTGGGCCGCTATCCCGATGTGTCGCTGACCGACGCTCGCGTAGAGGCCAGGAAGGCCCGGGCATTGATCGCGGCGGGGCATCACCCGACTGCCGCGAGGCGGGTCGAGCGTGCCCAGCAGGCCGAGAGCCGGGACGCCACCTTCAAGTCGCTTTCCGTGGAATGGTTGGAGCGGTGTAGGGCCGACTGGTCGCCGCACTACTACGAGCGCAACGAGGGCTTGCTGCGGCGCGTTCTTTGGGACGACTTGGGCCGGTTGCCTATCGTTGAGATCTCCGAGCCCGTGCTACTCAAGGCGCTGCGCAAGACCTACGACGCAGGGCAGAAGGAGTCCGCGCGGCGGGCGAGGGCGGTGGCCGCCTCCGTCTTCCAATACGCCAAGGACACGCATCGCGCCGACTCAAACCCCGCCCGCGAGCTTGCCTCGTCCAGCCTGCTCAAGAAGCCCGATGTTCGCCACTTCGCCGCCATGCAGAAGGATCAAGTCGGCCCCTTCCTGCGCGCGATGGTGAAGTCGGAAACTGAAGATGTAACCCGCGTGGCGCTGGTGCTGATGCTCTATACGGGGCTGCGAGACTTCGCCCTACGCGCCGCGA
Source organism: Pseudomonadota bacterium (assembly GCA_041691615.1). Lineage (GTDB taxonomy): Bacteria > Pseudomonadota > Gammaproteobacteria > Burkholderiales > Casimicrobiaceae > VBCG01. The sequence continues at coordinate 83,007 of JBEPUI010000009.1, read as the reverse complement.
AGTGGGACGAGATCAACTTGGAAACCGCGACTTGGACTGTTCCGGCAGAGCGTATGAAGTCGGGCCGTGTCCATACCATCCCGCTGCCCACGCAGGCGGTGGAAATGCTCACGGTGCTGGCTGCGCAAACGCGCAGGAAGCCGGACGCCTACGTGTTCGCCAGCCGGGGCAAGGCGGGCTTCCTCGCCGAGAACACGCTGCGCGTCCGTTTGCATGCGCTTGGATTCAAGGTGACAGCCCATGGCTTCCGCAGCCTGATGACGGATCTGCTCAATGAGCAAGGCTTCAACGCCGATGCAATCGAGCGCCAACTGGATCACGTTGAGCGCAACAAGGTCAGGGCCGCGTACCTGCGCAGCGAGTTCATCGACTATCGCCGCACGATGATGCAGTGGCTTGCCGATTGGGCGGACGCACAGCGGAAGAAAACGGCGGTACCCGAGTTGCCATCCAATGTAGTACCCCTGCGCCAAGTGGCGTAGGTAAATCGCCGGCAGGGCTCGCGCTAGTCAACTGTGCGCCTAGCTCGACAGAGCGAAACATCACTACCCGGCTGGCGCGGCAATGCGTAGTTTTATCGAGGACACTATGTTTCGCACCGATATAGCCATTCGATTCCAGGCAGCAGGATTTGCCGCAGACCGATTGGCTGGGCACTCCACCAGCATGCAAACGTCCATGCTGGAATCCGTTGATGCCTCGCTAGAGGATTGGAAAGCTTCTCAAGCGGGAGACGATGGGTGCGTCGAGATCACCGAAGGGGCGCGGTCAATGGGACTCCTGACGCCCGCCTCATTGGGAGGTGCGTCTCTGTCGTTACTTTCGGGCACAAGGGGTCCGAAAAAGCTCCGGATCGCTGTGAGCAAATTATCTCCAGAACAGTGTGCGGGCGCGGATATTGGCTCGAAGGCCGAGCTGGTCTGGAAACTGTGGCTGCAAAGACATGCGGAGATCGCGATCATGGCCGACTCCGTCGGCGTGGATGTCTTGTTGGCTTGTCTAGTCGCCCGAGAGGCAGAGTCGATGCCGGTCGACTCGCTCGCCAATTGCATGCGTTACATCTGGCTCATTGTTCTGAGCGAAAAGATAAGTGCGCAAGCGACCGTGGAAAAGATTCAGGAGAAAAAGAAAAGGCTTGACGACCATCTAGCCCTTGCCAGAGCGAAGAAACGCTCAGACACGGCAATCAGAATCGCGGCAAGAAAGCAGGCGATGGACAGGTACGCATTCGACTGGTTTCGTGGACAGCCGGGCGACGCGGTTTTGTATGTCGCCCAGAAGATCAAGTCGGGCGTCGATGGTTGTCAGGGGCTCTCCGTGCACACGATTACCAAGATGATCGAAGGCCAAAAGGCATTGGCGCTTCGGTCACTGCGTAGAGACGTACGGCAACCCGAATAGCTCTGCACAGAAACGTGCTAACGACCCCCGTTTGTCGATAGCAATAGCCCTTTTCCGTCGCTAATCTGCAATGGAGGCAGGTAGCTTCACATGTCGTGAAGCACCGGCTGAATTGGAGGCGGCATGGATACAGGGAAACATGAAACGGCGGCAGACAGCATCCCGACATTTGCCAAGATTCACGGCATCTGCCCGGCAACCGTCTACAACTTAATACGGCGTGGCAAGGGTCCGAAGCTCATGCGTGTCGGACGGCGAACGCTTGTAAGCAAGGAAGCTGCCGCCGAATGGCGTGGCCGCATGGAAGACCAGTCGCACTCGGAGGCAGCATGAGTCTCCGAAAGTGCGAAGCCCTCAGCCGTGCGGACGGAGAGGGCTCCAGGAGCGACTACAACAGCGGTGTGTGCGGCAATTGTAAAGCAGCAACCCGGACCCGGCAAGGCCGCTGTCAGCCCGCAATCGATAACTACGTCACCGAAGTGCGCCGCGACCTCCAAGTGGTGGCGAGACTGCGCGCCCAGCACGGCGACAATCGGCATATCCACCGCATTGTCACCAAGGCGCGGGAGCAGCTTGAATCCGTCGAGTGGGCTCTGGCATACGAGGCCGGCGATCACGACGAGCCGCTAAAGGTGGCGGCATGAATCTCGGCACGCAGCACTACGATCGCGCCTATGGACGCTCGCGCAAGCTCGATCGCTCCTCGCTGCCCTCCGCCGTCCGGTACCTGCGAGATCAAGGACTATTCACCGGCAAGCCTCGCGGCGAATGGGTGCCGATCAAATGCCCGACGCACAAGGGCGGGAACGAAACGCACGCATCAATGAACGTGTCGCTTGTGGATGGACACTACCGCTGTCATGTCTGCGGCGAGAAAGGCGGTGACGTAGTCGCACTCCACCGCACGATCACCGGCAAGAGCTTTGTCGATGCCGTCCGGGATCTCGGAGGGCGCTTCGAATGACCGAGACACCGAAGGACGCCGCGCACCGGCTCGCCAAGCACAAGATCGCCGAGGGATTCGTGCCCGAAGCGCTGCATGTTTACAGGGACGCTACCGGCGCACCTATCTACTGGCGCGTCCGCGCGAAGCATCCGAACGGGGAAAAGTGGGTCCGCCCCATGCGCCTGAGCGGGCACGGATACGAACTCAAAGAGCCGGACTTTCCCCAAAGTAAGAAGCCACTCTATCGACTCGACAAGATCGCCTCCGAAGTTGGCGCACTAGTATGGATTGTCGAAGGCGAGAAAGCGGCGGACGCATTGACGAAGGCCGGATTGGTGGCGACCACTAGCGGCTCCGCGGACTCTGCTGCCGATGCCGATTGGTCGCCGCTAGGTGGACGCACGTGTCGCCTGTGGGCGGACAACGATGGGGCCGGGGCGAAGTACATGACTAAGGTCGCAACATGCCTGGAACCGCTAGGTTGTGTTGTCTCAACCCTCGATGTGGCGGCGCTGGAACTACCTCCGAAAGGCGACGCGGCGGATTGGTTAGACAAGTGGCTGGAAACGCACTCAGAAGCCTCTACAAGCGATTTTGAGTCTCTGCCGGTATGTGTGCCGCAACCTCTGCCGTACACCGCAGCAGAGGACGTTCTGGCACGTGTCGAAATGCTCGACGCCAGCCTAATTGTTCCGGAGGCCGTTACTTGGTTCTGGGATGGCTGGCTCGCCGCAGGAAAGCTCCACATTCTCGCCGGACCCCCGGGAACCGGGAAGACCACGGCGGCTCTGGCATTGGGTGCGACGCTGACGATTGGCGGACGCTGGCCAGACGGTACCCGCGCGCCATCCAAGCGGATTGCGCTGTGGTCCGGTGAAGACTCGGGCCCAGATGTGTTGGTGCCTAGGTTGATGGCCAATGGTGCCGATTGCAGCAAAGCTCGCATCGTCGGCTCAGTTACGGAAGACGGCGAGCAACGAGCGTTTGATCCGGCGACCGATGTGCCGCTGCTTCGACGAGCGCTAGCGGGTACACAAGACCTCGGCCTGCTCATCATCGATCCGATTGTCAGCGCAGTTGCTGGGGATGCACACAAAAGCAACGACGTGCGCCGCTCGCTACAACCGCTGGCTGATCTCGCCGAAGCAACAGGCTGCGCAATTCTTGGCATCAGCCACTTCAGCAAGGGCACTGGCGGGCGGGACCCTGTGGAGCGAGTCACCGGAAGCATTGCCTTCGGTGCGGCGGCGCGCATCGTCATCGGTGCAGCCAAGCGCACAGAAGACGAAGGCGGCGGCCGGATTCTAGTTCGCGCTAAGAACAACCTTGGCCCCGATACGGGTGGCTTCTGCTACGACGTTGAGCAGGTGTCACTTCCCGACTACCCTGACATCCAAGGCTCGCGCATCGTCTGGGGTTCGCCGCTCGATGGAACAGCCAAGGCGCTACTGGCTACCGCTGAGAATGACCAATCCGACGATGAGCGCACCGAGCGCGAAGAAGCGGCGGACTGGCTAAGCGAGACCCTGATCGAGGCAGGCGGCCAAATGTCGAAACGGGAAGTGATTCGCCTCGGTGAACGTGCTGGGTACAAGGAGCGCACTCTGGAGCGGGCCCGCATCAAGGCCGGCGTTTCCTTCAAGACTTCGGGCTTCGGTCGGGACAAGTGCAGCAACTGGCAGCTTGGCGGAATCACATCCGCGCCACCAATCGCGCCATACGCGCCAGCCACAAACGGTGGCGGGAATGGCGGGAATGGTGGCGGCGATGGGTTCACGGTCACGGCGGATGGTGTCGAGACCCATTTTGACGACGTGAAGGAGATGTTCTGATGGGTGCCTCCAAGACCCTCCAAACCCTCGCCGAAGCGGGGTTCAGCGTGGCGCTGGATGACGGTCGGATTGTCGTGTGGCCGGCGGAACGGCTCACCGACCGCCTGCGCGATGCGATCCGAGGCAATCGCTCAGAGCTTGTGGCTTTGCTGATGTCGGTCGGCGCTGAAGTCGATGCGCTGATTGCCCGGCTGCGGGTTAGCGCTCCGAACAAGTGGACTGACGCGGATGTGACGGAAACACGGCACAACGCCTGCCGCGACTATCCGGCAGGGCTCAACTGCCTGCGGGCGCTGACGGGGAGTAAACAATGAGCGACGCTAGCAAGACCACTCGCCGTTGCACGAAGAAAACATCGGCAAAGGAAAAACACTCGACGCGCGAGGGTTCTGCGACGGCAAGTGAGCGTCCGCCAGCCGAGCCAAAAGAGCGCCCGCCGGAGGCAACTCGCCTTTACCTGACAAAGACAGATGGTGAGACCGACAAACAGGCTTTTGCGCGCCACGCCGTTCTGCCCGAAGTAAACGCGGCGACGACCATCAGCGTGTTAAGTGCGCCAGGCTTTAGTGGGCCGGAGTTAGACCTGACTACGCTGGTGGGCGAACTGCAAAGCCAGTCAGAGGCCGTGAATGACGGAAGATTGGTGCGCGGTGAATCGATGCTTGCGGCTCAAGCGCAGACCTTGGACGCAATGTTTCACTTCCTCACCCGCAAGGCCCTTGCACAAGGGCATTTGCAACAGTACGACACATATATGCGGCTCGCGCTCAAGGCGCAGTCGCAATGCCGAACGTCATGGGAGTCAATCTCGGAGATCAAGAATCCACGCTCCGTGTTCGTGAAGCAAGCCAACATCGCCAATGGACATCAGCAAATCAATAACGCGAGCGCGCGAGAACTCGAAAGCTCGCCTACCAAACTTTTGGAGACAACACGCAATGAATGGATGGACGCCAGAGCGACGAGCAAGGCAGGCCGAGGCAATCAGACGCTGGAAGCCGTGGGAGCAATCAACGGGACCGCGCAGTGATGAAGGCAAGGTACGCGTCAGCATGAACGGCTACCGAGGCGGAAATCGGGGAATAACCCGCGCAATCGCTTGCTTGCTGCGAGCGCTGTAGTCGCAGAAATTGGCTGGGCGAGGTTTAGCCTTGCGACTGTCCAGACGACAGCATGCATCCGGTACGGGTTTTCGGGTTCGCGTGGACGCGAGCGGCGGGGAAGCATTGACGAGTTCAGCCGGCTGGTTGGCGGCCGGCTTGCCGTTTCGCCATACTGGCGCGCAGAATCTCCTTCGCCCGTTCGGGCCTATCCATAGGGGATCACCATGCGCACGATTCTCGCTGCGGCCTGCATTTCCAGCGTGCTTCTGTCCGTTCCCGTATTTGCTGCGCCCTGTGACGGCTTTGCCGATGTCGACAGCAACAGCACCTTTTGTAGCGCAGTCAGATATATCAAGGACAAGGGGATCACTCTGGGCTGCACCGGGAGCACCTACTGTCCGAATGATTTCGTCACGCGATTGCAGATGGCGGCATTTCTGCAGCGAGCGGGCAAGGGTGGAACGCACAATACGCTGGGCGACTACACGACCTCTGTTGGTGGCGGGGATTACAACACGGTGACCGCGCAGTACGGCACGATCGCGGGTGGCTACCTCAACACCACGACCGCTGAGGCCGACTACGCGGTCGTAAGTGGGGGCACCTCCAATGTCGCCAACGACGTCTATGCCTCGGTCGGTGGCGGAACCGGCAACCAGGCGCTGGCTCAATATTCGACCGTTGCTGGCGGCTACCAGAATGTCGTCTGGGGCATGGAAAGCTTCATCGGTGGGGGTGAAAGCAACTCCGCAGACGGCACGTTTAGCGTGGTGGTAGGGGGAATATTGAACAATTCCAACAGCGAGGCTTCGACCGTGTGCGGCGGCGCGGACAACAGGGCTACGGGCATGTATGCGTCGGTTGGCGGAGGTTTTTTCAATTCCGCCAGCGGCGACAATTCAACGGTACCTGGCGGCGCGAACAACACCGCGGCAGGTGGGCGTTCGGTTGCGCTTGGCTACCGAGCAAAAACGGAAGCGACGGCATTCGGTTCATTTGTATTCGGCGACAACACGGAGATCGACATCAGTACCGCTATCCCCAACGAATTCCTGGTGGGGGCGAGCGGCGGGATCCGCATGCTGTCCAACAAGGACGGCTCGACCGGTTGTTCCATCGTGGCCGGCGGCGGCAGCTGGGCCTGCACCAGCTCGCGTGATGTGAAGCGCGATTTCTCCCCGATTGATACCGAGGATGTGCTCGCCCGCGCGCTGGCGCTGCCCGTGATGCGCTGGCGCTACATGCACGAATCGCCGGAGATCCGACACATGGGAACGTTCTCGCAGGAATTCCGTGCGGCCTTTGGTCTTGGTAGCGACGACAAGTCCATCACGCTGATCGACGCCGAAGGTGTGGCGCTGGCCGCGATCCAGGGCCTGAACGCCAAGCTGGACGGCCAGTTGCAGAAAAAGGATGCGCGCATAGCCGCGCTGGAGGAGGCGATGGCTCAAATGCAAAAGCAAATTGCTATGTTGACACGCTAACGGCACAGACATGTGCGGCCGCTACGAACTCCACACCCATCCAGCCGCGATGGCGCTCGCCCGCGGTATTCCGACTCCCGCCGACGTGACGCCGCGCTACAACGTCGCGCGGTCGCAGTAGCGGCCAGTCGTCCGCTCTCGACTGGCGCCGGCTCGAGGAAACGCTGCAGCCGGATGGCAAGGCGGCGGAAGTCGGCAACAGCGCATCAATTTTTCGGTCGGACGACAACCTGCAGCTCCGATTCGGGAGCGGGACTATGCGGTGGAAAGCGATGATGCCCATCATGAATGGCCAAGCCCGCTAGGGTACGGCTGCCCCTGCACCGGAGGCTTGCGCCGGTTCGCCAGCCGCGCGCAGACTGTTTCCCAGCCCGTTCGGGCGTCCTACAGGGAAATACTCATGCGCCTCCTATTCATTCTCGCAGTTGCGATTGCAACGGTCTCCAGCGCGCCTGCATATGCAGCAGCCTGTGCCGGGTTCACCGATGTCGACAGTGCCAACACTACTTACTGCTCTGCAGTGACCTATCTGAAGGACAAGGGGATCACGCTGGGATGCGGTGACGGCAGCAACTACTGCCCCAACGACTATGTGACACGGCTACAGATGGCGTTGTTCCTGCAGCGCGCGGGTCGCGGAGGTCCGAACAACGTGCTGGGGGACTCCACCACGACAATCGGCGGCGGTGACCACAATACCAGCACGGGGGGCTATAGCACCGTCGGCGGGGGAGCTTACAACATCGCCGGTGGCATCGGAAGCACGGTCAGCGGGGGCAGCAGCAACATCGCCGATGGCTACGGAAGCACGGTCAGCGGGGGCACCAGCAACGCCGCCAGTGGTTTCTTCAGCTTCGCGGCAGGCCATGATGCGAACGCCGTTGCGGATGGCGAGTTCGTGTGGGCCGATGACATCGGGGAGGTGTTCGAACCTTCCGCTGCCGGGTCCACGCCCGGATGGGCCGACGCCAGGAATACCTTCAACGTGCGCGCGACCGGCGGTGTTTGGTTCGTCACCGGCGTGGCATCCGGCCAACCGGCGACGGGACCCTATGTCGTTGCGGGCAGCGGGGCCTGGTCAGCAACCAGCGATCGCGCCGTTAAAGAGAACTTCCGTGCCATCGATCCGCGCGACGTACTCGCCAAGGTGAGCGCTATGCCGATCACGACTTGGAACTACATCACCGAAGGCGCGCAAAGCCGCCATCTCGGCCCGGTGTCGCAGGACTTTCATTCTGCGTTTCTGCTGGGCAGCGACGACAAGTCCATCACCAGCATCGATGAAACCGGTGTCGCCCTGGCGGCGATCCAAGGTCTCAACGCTAAGTTAGAGAGCGAAAACCGCGCAAAGGATTCACGGATCGATGCCTTGGAGCAGCGGCTGGCCAAGCTCGAATCCGCGCTGCCGCGCTAACTGCCGCCACACTTAATGCCCAACTGGAGAACACCCATGCGAATCGTGTCCACCTTAGTCGGAATCTGCGCCAGCGTGTTGACCTATGGCGCTCACGCTGCGTCCTGCGACGGGTTCACCGATGTCGACAATGCCAATACGACCTATTGCTCTGCTGTTACCTATCTGAAGGATAAAGGGATCACGTTGGGGTGCACTGGAACGACCTATTGCCCCAACGACTACGTGACACGCCTGCAGATGGCACTGTTTCTGCAACGCATGGGACGCGGAAACGGCTCCAATTCGCTTGGGACGTTTACCAATTTCATTGGCAGCGGCGAGAACAACACAACCGGCGTCGGGGCCTTCGACCACAATGCGATCGTCGGTGGTTTGGGTAACATGGCGAGCGGCGGCTATGCCTTTGTCGGCGGCGGTAGCGGTAACAGCGCAGCTTATCTTTCGAGCGTCACGGGTGGGCAATTCAACACCGCGAGCGGCACTGCGTCTGCAGTCGATGGCGGCGACTCGAACGTCGCTAGCGGCGACAAATCGGTGGTGATCGGCGGAGACGTAAATACAGCGAGCGGGTTTGGGTCGGTGGCACTCGGCGGTGAGGAAAACTTCGCCGCTGGCGCCTATTCGTACGCGCTCGGGTTTCGCGCGAGGACCGCGGCGGCGGCCACGGGCTCGTTCGTTTTCGCTGACTCCACGCAGTTGGACGTTACTAGCGGCACCGCCAATGAATTCATCGTTGCCGCCAGCGGCGGCATTCGCATGCTGTCCGACAAGTCGGGCACGGTCGGCTGTTCGCTTGCGGGCGGCGGCGGTAGCTGGGCCTGCAGCAGCTCACGCGATGTTAAACGCGACTTTTCCGCCATCGATCCGCAAGACGTGCTAGCCAAGGCTATTGCGCTTCCCGTGATGCGCTGGCGCTACATGAACGAGTCGCCCGAGATCCGGCACATGGGCACGTTCTCGCAGGACTTCCGTGCGGCCTTTGGTCTTGGTAGCGACGACAAGTCCATCACGCTGATCGACGCCGAAGGTGTCGCCCTCGCGGCGATCCAGGGATTGAATGCCAAGCTGGAAAGCGAGACTCAAGATAAGGACGCGCGCATCGCGGCGCTTGAGGCTACCGTGGCGAAGATGCAGGCACGAATGGATGCCCTGTCGCAATGAACTGTTGCCATTGGTGCAGCATTTGCGATGAGGTATGCACCTTATCCCGTCGATCTGCGTATGTCGTCCAAGTTGTATGTCACCTTGCAATTCGCTGGGCGGTACGTCGAATACCTGATTCGTCATATTGTTTAACAGGGTGCTCATATGGATAAGGCACAAGCAGAGAAGATCGGCGACGCTATTCTTGAGCCTGGCATCGTCGCGCAAAGGGAAAATCGCCGAAAACTCGATGCGCAATCCCTCAAGACGGCGCGGAATCGTCAAGTGGCTTGGTTTATTCTTGGCGGCTACGGCATAGGTGCCCTAGTGGCCTACTTCATAGGCCAGCGCATCTTCTTTGGCGGTATTTGTGGCGGCGTCGTTGGAGCCGCCGTCGGCTGGCTCATCTTTTGGCTACGCCGCACTTCGCCTGCAAAGTGACAATTCATTAAAGCTGTGTCCGCGTCGAGTTGGCGTGGATGCGCGGTGTTTCCGAATGTGCGGCCGCTACGAACTCCACACCCATCCCGCCGCGATGGCAGGGAAAGCGAAGGACCGGCTAGAACGCCAGCAGTGTCGGCGCTGGTTCTTAGCCGCAGCTATAGTCCCGAACCACGATCAGTTGCATTGTTATCGACTATAGCGATTTCATTGTGTCGGCTGGTCGTGTTCGCGATTACACTTATCGGTCGCTAACTGACTTGCCCGCCTTCGTTAGCCGCGCGTAGGTGTCGCTTCCGACCAGGGGCGATGTTCCATCCCATTCTCTCAACGCGAGTTGCGACATGACCTCAGCGACGAATGAGTCGGCCCTCACGATCATTGCCGAAGCGCCGGATGCTGGACCCGAGGCGTTCAAGGGCGCGTTCTTCTTTTGGGCGCTGGCGATCGCCATCGTGGTGGGCGATCTGTTATGGGTCGGCTACCCGGCCGCCTTCGCGATCAACGCTCGCGACTTCAACCCGCTGCCGCTATTCGGCGTTCTATGCACCGGACTGTTCGGCACGGTTCAGCTTGCCAGCGCAACGGTGCACTCATTGCGCTTCCGCAAGTTCGGCAGCTCGGCGCTAGTGGTCAGCCCACCTCGGCTGGGCGAGAAACTCAAGGGCCTCGTTCGCACCAGTCAAGATCTGTCGCCGCTCGGGGACTTCAAAGTGCGCCTGCGCTGCGACCTGCACACGACGGACTCGACGGGAGGTAAATCGACGTCGGGAATGTCCTGCCTGTGGGAGGGGTTCGAGACCATACCCGCTTCAACGCACTCCAGCGCAGGTATTCCGATCGAGCTCGTGATCCCCGAAAACGGACTCGCGACCGGCGCGGGCACAAACCAATCCAATTCGAGCGCCCGCGCCCGCTGGTCCCTTGAAGTCAGAGCGCCGTTGCGCGGCCTCGACTATTACGCCGAGTTCTCGTTGCCCGTGAAGGGCCGCGCCCATGACAACGTGGGCAGCGTCGCGACGGCGGCCACGAAGCGCGGCACCTCGGGGCCGTTTGCCGGATACGATCAGCCTCGTTCGCAGCGATGGAAATGGTTGTTGCGGATATTGGTGATGTTTGGAGTGCTAATCACGGTGGCTGCGTCGTTTGGAATCTTAGGCGAGCTTCGCGCCACGCGCGTGGGGGGCCACGTTACCGCCTTTCATTCGCCAATCCTCGATGTCGCGATCGAAAATATCGTTTCTCCGCCGATCACTGCACATATCGAGCGTCCGGGCCGCGGCCCGTGGAGCCAAGGCGCAGCAGTGGAACTCATTTGTGACGATTTGAACGAAGGTACCTATTCATGCGACATCGATTCGGGTATTCATTGGTGGCTTCAAACGGGGTCGGTCATGGCGATAGGCGTCGCGATGCTGACGATTGCCGTAATGCTGTGGCGCCGGCGTCGATGGTGGGCCTGATCGCAATTGATTTTTAGGGAAAGTGTCTGAATCAGTCAGACTTTCCCTCTAGTGACACTCTGGAGTGGTAAGAATGGTGGTAAGGGCAGGTGCGTCGACTAGAAACACCATAGCGAAGGGCTGGAAGGCCATGGTTCGATTCCGCCCACCTCCACCAAACCTACTAATGACGGCCTCCTCGCGGGGCCGTTTTCTTTGGTGCTTTCTGGCACACGCGTCTCACGTTGCCAATGGCAGCTCGCCAGTATCTTGGCGGATGCCACAGGCGAGTACACGCTCACCCCACCCCATTCCTGCCGCGCTATCCTTTGCCGATGGAACCCATTCGCCCCTGCCCCCATTGCACTCACGAGAGGTGCGAAATTATGGAGGGCAGCGAGCACTCCGAGGGGCCATATACCGTGCAGTGCCCCGAATGCGGTGCACGCGGGCCGTCCGACCCGTCGCCGGAATATGCGATCTACAAGTGGAATAGACGATACGCGCACGACGTGCCGGCAACGCCTAGCAATGAGCGACACCATTAGACGCTGACTTGCGCGCGCAGGACACTCGTGGATAAACCTCCGCCCCAGACGCCGTGATCGCGCTCACGCCATACAAAGTGGGTAAATAGACGGGTAAATTTCCGAACTGCCGCAAGAATGTAACTACATTACATTGCAGAAACAAATAGTTACTGAGATTTACGTGGCGGAGGCGGTGAGATTCGAACTCACGGAGGGGTTGCCCCCTCGCGGGTTTTCAAGACCCGTGCCTTAGACCGCTCGGCCACGCCTCCGGTGCACGGCATTATCCGCGAACGCGCCGTGGCTGAGCGAGACCTTGAACAACCCTGCATGCCCCCCACATGGCGGCAAGCGGTCGTGCCGCAGGATCACGTCGCCGGAACCCCCTGATTATTTGGTACTCTAAGGGTTCGCGGGCAATCGATTTGTCCCTTTCCTGCCCGCAGTGGAGAAAGCATGCCAACCAAGTTCGAGCCCGTGATGAGTTCCTCGGCCACGCTGCCCGGCCAGATCGCGCAGCCGTCCGCGGCCGCCGATCGCAACCGCGTGATGCGCAACACGTACATGCTGCTGGCGCTGTCATTGCTGCCGACGATCGCCGGCGCGTGGCTCGGCATGCAGCTCAACTTCTTCGCCGCGTTCGTCGCGCATCCGATCGCCACGCCGCTCATGATGTTCGCCGCGATGATGGGCACGATGTTCGTGGTCACGCGCCTGCGCAACAGCAGCTGGGGCGTGGCCGCGCTGTTTGTATTCACCTTCATCGCCGGCGTTTTCCTGACGCCGATTCTCACGCACGCGGCGGGCCTGCGCAACGGCGGCCAGCTGGTCGGCATCGCCGGTGGCCTGACGGCCGTTATCTTCTTCGGCATGGCCGCGATCGCCACGATCAGCAAGAAGGATTTTTCCTTCATGCGCAACTTCCTGTCGGTGGGGTTACTGCTGCTGATCGTCGCGATGCTGGCCAACCTGTTCTTCCAGGTGCCGGCTGCCAGCCTTGCGCTGTCGGGCGTCGCGGTGCTGCTGTTCTCGGGCTTCGTACTGTATGACTTGAGCAACATCGTCAACGGCGGCGAGACAAATTACGTGATGGCGACGTTGAAAATCTTTTTGGACCTGTACAATATTTTCGTCAGCTTACTGAATCTGCTCATGGCATTTTCAGGGCAGCGTGACTGATTTGGAATCAACAGCATTACGGGGCAAGGCAACTTGCCCCGTTTTTTTTCGCCCTGAGTTCGTCCTTCATCGATTCTGTCGTCATTCGACGACATCGGGCGTGGCGAACAGCGCGATCGACTCGACGTGCGCCGTGTGCGGAAACATGTTGACCACGCCGGCGGCCTCCAGCGAATAGCCGCGCTCGTTGACCAGCACCGCCGCGTCACGCGCCAGCGTGGCAGGATTGCATGACACATAGACGATGCGCGTCGGCGCGTTGGCATCGTCGACGCCCGGCAACGATTTGACGAGCGAGATCGCGCCTTCACGCGGCGGGTCGATCAGCGCCTTGCTCAACGGCAGCAATGCCTGCAGGCTCTCGGGCGTGGCCGCGAACAGGTTCGCAAGTTGGAATTGAGTGAGATCGGAAAGCCCGTTGTGCGCGGCGTTCTCCGCGGCACGCGTGACCATTGCTGCGCTGCCCTCGATGCCGATCACCCGCGCGCCCCGTCGCGCCATCGGCAGCGAAAAATTGCCGAGTCCGCAAAAAAAGTCGGCAATGCGATCCCCGGGCTGTGGCTTCAGCATCGCCATCGCGCGACGCACCAGCACCGCGTTGATGGACGGATTGACTTGGGTGAATTCGGCGGGGCCGAACGGCATGTCGATGTCGAACTCGGGAAGCGTGTAGCTGATCGTCGAATTGACGGGATGGAAAGGCACGACGGTTTGCGGGCCGCCGGTCTGCAGCCACAGTTCGACGCCGTGCGTGTCGGCAAACGCGCGCAACAGCACTTCGTCGGCGGGCTCGAGCGCGTCCAGGATGCGCAGCACCAATACATGGACCGGTGCGCCGCCGCGTTCACCCACCGCCACCTCGATTTGCGGCAGCCGGTTGCGCAGCGACAACGCGCCGATCACTTCGCGCAGCGGCACCAGTAGCGCTGAAATCTTCAGCGGCACCACATGACATTCGCGCATGTCGGCGACGAAGCTCGACTTGCGCTCGTGGAAGCCGACTAGCACGCCACCTTTCTTCGGCACGTCGCGCACCGATAGCCGCGCACGGTAGCGATATCGCCATTGCGGCCCGTGCACTGGAGGCAAAAGCGTCTTCGGACGAACGCGGCCGATGCGCGACAGCGCTTCCTCCAGCACTCGCTGCTTGGCCGCCATTTGCAGCGCGCCGTCGGCATGCTGCAGCGTACATCCGCCGCACACGCCGAAGTGTGGGCAGCGCGGCGACACGCGCGATGGGTTGGCGCTGACGATCGACATCGCGTGTGCGAGCTCGTACGTCGGACGCTTGTTGAAGACTTCCATCGTCGCGCGTTCGCCGGTAAGCGCGCCTTCGACGAACACCGCTTTGCCGTTGACTCGGGCGATGCCGCGTCCTTCCTGGTCCAGCGATTCGATGTCGACGGTGGTGGTCATGCGTGGCGTGGGTTTGCAGAAAGCCTGCCATTTTACCGTGCGAGCGCTACGCGGGCTGGCGTAAAATGCACGCCATGAAGCTGCTGGCACTCGATTCATCCACCGCGTGGATCTCCGTCGCCGTCGGCGATGGCGGCTCGTGGCACCTGCGCGACGAGCTCGCCAGCAACGCACATTCGGAGCGCGTGATGCCGCTGATCCGCGAGGCGCTCGCCGACGCCGGCTGGCGATTGCGCGATCTCGATGCGATCGCGTTCGGTGCCGGTCCGGGTGCATTCACCGGTGTGCGCATCGCCTGCGGCGTCGCGCAGGGCCTGGCGCTGGGTGCGTCGCTGCCGGTGGTTCCGGTCTGCACGCTGGAGGCGCTGGCCGAAGCGTCGTGGCTGGCCGATGGCACCGAGCGCGTCTTCGCGATGCTGGATGCGCGGATGCGCGAGGTCTATGTCGCGGCCTACCAGCGTGGGAGTCAGGGCTGGAGCGCCGTGCTGGCGCCCGACGTGATCAGGCCTGCCGATGTCTGCGCGCCGCCGGGCGCGTGGGCCGGCGCGGGCGACGGATTCGCGCAATATCCCGAGGTTGCCACGCGACTTGGATTGTTGAGCGTGTCGACCGAAGCGCGACCGACCGCGCGCGCGGTGGGCATGCTGGCGCTGCCGCGAGTGGCCGCCGGTGAGGCGGTCGCGGCGCGCGACGCGCTGCCCGTGTACGTGCGCCACCGAGTCGCGCTGACCAGCATCGAGCGCGACGCCGGATTGCGGCTGTAGGTGCCATGGCATCGCTGCCGCGATTCGATCCGCCGCTCGCCTCCATCGTATGGCGGCCGCTGGCGAACGAGGATCTCGCCTACGTCGCCGCGCTCGAGTCGCAGATCCACGCCGCACCGTGGAGCCTCGGCAATTTTCGCGACGCCCTGTTCGCCGGCTACCAGACGCTGGTGGGCGAACGCGAGCATCGCATTATCGCGTTCGGCGTGCTGATGCTCGCGCCCGGCGAGGCGCAGATCCTCAACCTGTCGGTGGTGCCCGATCATCGGCGCAGCGGTCTTGGCCGCATCATGCTGAAGCGCTTCCTGGGCGCGGCGCGTGATCGCGGCGCCGAGCAATGCTTCCTCGAAGTGCGCGCGTCCAACGCTCCGGCGCTGGCGCTTTACACGAGCGAGGGTTTCAACATGGTGGGCCGGCGCGATGGCTACTATCCCGCGACCGCGACGACGCCGTGCGAAGACGCGCTGGTGATGCGGCGCTCGCTCGGCGCGGCCAACGACGCGTGACAATGGCCAGTCGCGACGACGTCCTGCGCGAGCTCAAGCTCGCACCGCTTTGGGTGCGCACCGGTCCTAATGGGGTGCGCAGCGGTCCCGTCGGGATGCGCAGCGGTCCAATGGGAGTGCGCACCGGTCCAGCCAGTCCTTCGATCGCGGTTGAAGCGCCGCATCAAACGGACGCGCCCCAACGCCCGCCGTCGAATCACGTACGCGATTCATCGCCGCCCGTGCCCATGCTGCGCGAGCCCGCGGGCGTCGGATTTCACGCGCAAGCACTATCCCCGCCGACGCAGGACGCGACCGATCCTGCGCGTCTGGCGCGCATCGCTTCGATGTCGCTCGACGAACTGGCGGCCGACGCACGTGCATGCACGGCCTGCGGCTTGTGCAAGTCGCGCAAGCTCGCCGTTCCCGGCGTTGGCGATCCCACCGCCGACTGGCTTTTCATCGGCGAGGCGCCGGGCGCCGAAGAGGATGCGCGCGGCGAACCCTTCGTCGGCCAGGCCGGACGCCTGCTCGACAACATGCTGGCCGCCTTGGGATTGTCGCGCACCCACAAGGTCTACATCGCCAACGTCCTCAAATGCCGGCCGCCGAACAATCGCACGCCCGAGCCCGCGGAAACCAACGCCTGCCAACCCTATCTGCTGCGGCAAATCGAGCTGATCGCACCGCGTGTCATCGTCGCGCTCGGCAAGAGTGCCGCGACGCTGCTCCTGGGGCAGGACGCGTCGATCGCCAGCCTGCGCGGTCGCGTGCATCGCTACGGTGATGTGCCACTGGTCGTGACTTATCATCCTGCCTATCTCTTGCGCAGCCTGCCCGAAAAGGCGAAGGCGTGGGAGGATCTGCTGCTGGCGAGGCGCGCAGCGGCGGCCTGAAGCGTCGTTGTCGTGACGTGCGCCGATGGAAAACATGGGGAAGGGGTGGCGTGCGAGGCTTGCGCTCCGCACAAGCCGCCCCCATAGTTCGCATCGCGGGCGAAAGCGTTGCCCGTACCGCTTAAATCGTGGGGAGGATTCATGTTGAACAAGCTTGCTGCGTTGGTCGGTGTGCTGGTGCTGTTGTCGCTGTCCGGCTGCGGCTACAACCAGCTTCAGCAGCAGGACGAGCAGATCAAGGCCGCCTGGTCCGAAGTGCTGAACCAGTACCAGCGCCGGGCCGATCTGGTGCCGAACCTCGTCAACACGGTCAAAGGCTATGCGGCTCAGGAAGAACGCGTGCTGACCGAAGTGACCAATGCGCGCGCGAGCGTGGGCGCGATCAAGGCCACCCCCGAGCTGATCAACGATCCGGTCGCCTTCCAGAAGTTCATCGCCGCGCAAAACCAGTTGCAGGGCTCGTTGTCGCGGCTGATGCTGGTCGCCGAAAACTATCCGAACCTCAAGTCCGACCAATTGTTCCGCGACTTGCAGGCGCAGCTCGAAGGCACCGAGAATCGCATCACCGTGGCGAGAAAGCGGTATATCGATTCGGTGCAGGCGTTCAACTCGACCGTGCGCTCGTTCCCGACCAACCTGACGGCCATGCTGTTCAAGATGGAGTTGAAGCCCAACTTCACCGTCGCCGACGAAGCGGCGGTCAGCCGTCCGCCCACCGTCGACTTCAACCGCTCGACCGGCCAGCCGGCTCCTGCGACACCGGCGCAGGCACCTTCGGCGCCCGCCGTACCGGCCCCGGCCCCGCAGAAATAGCGATCGTCGTCGCCGATGCGCACCGCCCGCCACCTTTGAAACAGGTGGCGTGGCGGCCGCAATCTCGATCGAATCGCCCATTCCGATGAAAGCATGCAGCTTGCGTAGTCTTGCGCTGGCCGCATTCGCGCTCGCCGCGATGCCTTCGCTCGCCGCTTGGGAGCCCGCCACGGGCGGCCTCGCACCCATTCCGGCACTGACTGCTCGGGTCACCGACGCCACCGGCACGCTGACACCCGACGAGCGCAGCGAGATCGAGGGTCGCATCGGCACGTTCGAGCAGAAAACCGGTGGCCAGCTGGTCGTGCTGATGGTGCCTTCGACGCAACCCGAGCCGATCGAGTCGTATTCGATCCGCGTCGCCGAAGCGTGGAAGATCGGCCGCAAGGGGCAGGACAACGGCATCCTGTTCCTGATCGCCAAGAACGATCGCAAGATGCGATTCGAAGTCGGCTACGGGTACGAAGGCGTGCTGCCCGATGCGTTGGCGCGCGGCGTGATCGGTGACACCGTCGCGCCGCTGTTCGGGCAGAACAAGTTCGCGGCCGGCATCGATGCCGGCATCGATCGCGTGACCGACATACTCACGAAGAGCGGCGAGGTGTCGGCGCCTCCGCCGTTGACCCAGCGCGGCAAGCGCGGCAAGGCATCGAACTTCGATCCCGGCCTGATCTTCATATTGCTGTTTGTCGTCATTCCGGTCTTCGGCGGGATCCTCAAGGCGATCTTCGGCAAGCTGTTCGGCTCGACCATCGGCGGCGGCATTGTCGGCGCGGTCGCTTGGTTCCTGGTCGGCTCGCTGGCGCTCGCGGGCATCGCGGGCGTGGTGTCGCTGCTGGTGATGTTGTTCTTCGGCGGCGGCGGCGGACTCACGCGCGGCGGGCGCGGCGGCATCTTCCCTGGCGGATTCGGTGGTGGCGGCGGCGGATTCGGCGGCGGTGGATTTGGTGGCAGTGGCGGCGGTGGATTCAGCGGCGGTGGTGGCAGCTTCGGCGGCGGCGGCGCGTCGGGAGGCTGGTGATGGCGCACGCGGCCCGCTTCCTGAAGCATGTGGTCACCGATCATCATTCCGTGCGGCGGATATTTTCGGCGGATGCGCTGCAGCGCGTCGAACGCGCGATCGCCGACACCGAGAAGGCGCATGGCGGGCAAATCGTGTTCGCCGTCGAATCGGCGCTGCCGCTGGCCCGCGTGCACCGCAATGTGACGCCGCGCCAGCGCGCGCTCGAGGTGTTCGGGCTGCTCAAGGTGTGGGACACCGCGCGCAACAACGGCGTGCTGATATACCTGCTGCTCGCCGACCGTGATGTCGAGATCGTTGCCGACCGCGCAATTGCGGGCGGTGATTTCGACGCGCAATGGCAGGCGATCTGCGCCGACATCGAGCGCGCATGCGCGGCCGGCAGGCATGTCGACGGCGTGATCGACGGCATTCGCGCCAGCGCCGCGGTGATCGCGAAGCGATTCGCGCACGATCCCGACGCCGCGCGCAACGAACTACCCGATCAGCCGGTCATCCTGTAGCGCCTGTCAACGCTCGCGCAGCTTCCGTCGAGCGAGACGCCAGTTCGGAGCCCGCAGCGCACAAAGAGTGCGGGGGCAGCCACGAACCTGGCGTCTGTCGATGTAACAATGCACCCGGCGATCCGATATGCACGCGCGACACAATTGAAGAACCTGTAGCGCCTTGACGAGGAGTGTCGACGATCACCATCGTCGATCGAGGAACGAAGCGGAAGGGCCGCACTTGTGGCTCGCCTGAACACGCGACGGACGGTCGTTTCTCAACGACCTCACGGTCGTTTCGCAACGACCCACGCAAAAATCAGTGGTTCGCGCGCTCGATCGCGATTAGGTGCGACAGGTCGGAGTGAGAGCAGTTGTGCCGGTACCGCCAGATCACCAGCAGCATGCATGCGGCCACGAACAGGCCGAACATCACGATGGCCACGTACACCGACAGCCCCATGTGCGCCATCATTCCGTACAGGCCCACCATCACGAAAATGCCGATGTTCTCATTGAAGTTCTGCACGGCGATCGAGTGGCCGGCGCCCATCAGCACGTGGCCGCGGTGCTGCAGCAGCGCGTTCATCGGCACGACGAAGAATCCACCGATCGCGCCGATCAACACCATGAACACCAGCGCCAATGGAATGCTCGTGACGAACGTGACGAGCATCACCGCGACGCCCATCGCAATGCCCAGCGGAAGAACGCGCGCGGCGCTCTGCAACCGCACCAGGCGCGCCGCGGCGATGGCGCCGAGCGCGATGCCTACCGACACCACGCCCATCAGGTACGACGCCTGGGTCAGCGAATAGCCGAACGCGGCGCGGGTCCAGTCGATCACGATGTATTGCAGCGTGGCGCCGGCACCCCAGAACAGCGTCGTCGTCGCCAGCGAGATCTGGCCAAGCCGGTCGCGCCACAACAGCGATACGCAGTGGCCGAACTCGCGGGCCAGGAACAGCGGGTTCTTGCTCGGCACGCGGCGGTCGACGCCGGTGTCGGGTATGAAGCAGTTGACGAACGCCGCGATTGCATAGAACAACAGGATGACGCTCACCGCGGCGGTCGAGGGCGTATCAATGCCGGTGTCGATGCCGGGAAAGTCGAAGCCCAGAAGCGCGGTGGAAATCCTCGGGCTCAACAGGATTCCGCCCAGCAGGTTTCCAAGCAGGATCGAGCCGACCGTCGCACCTTCCATCCAGCCGTTGGCGATGACGAGGTGGCTGGGCGGCAGCAGCTCGGTGAGGATTCCGTACTTCGCAGGCGAATAAGCTGCGGCGCCGATGCCGACGATCGCCGTCGCGAACAGCGGATGCAGCTTGAACAGGATCATCACGCAGCCGACGAACTTGAGCGAGTTGGTCAGCAGCATCACGCGGCCTTTCGGCATCGAGTCGGCGAATGCGCCGACGATTGGCGCCAGCAGCACATAGGGCAGCGCGAGGCACTGCTTCAATGCCGGTTGCATCCACGACGGCTCGGCCATCTCGACCAGCAGGGCGATCGAGGCGTAGACCAGCGCGTTGTCGGCGAGCGAGCTGAAGAACTGCGCCGCCAGGATCGTGTAGAAGCCTCGCTTCATGACGGCGGAATCGGGACGATGCGAATGCGTAGGCGTCTGCGGTTTCGTGAGGACAGGGACGGCAAGGTCGTGCCTTTGGGTATAATCAAATGCATTCGCTGCAAGCCCGCGGTTTTATACCATGTTTTGTTGGGCGTCCCGCTCTAGAATGGAGCGTGGCGCACCAATCGTGAAGCCGACCGGGCTGCGGTCTTGTATGCCACGACACGCGTGACCGATGGCTCGACCGCTCTTTGCCCAGATCAATCTTGGTGCACTGCGCGCCAATCTGGCGCTGGTGCGCGCCAAGGCACCCAAGGCGCAGGTGCTCGCGGTCGTCAAGGCCAACGCCTACGGACACGGTCTGACCCGCGTGCTGCCGGCCCTCGAGGACGCGGACGGGCTCGCGCTGCTCGAGCTCGACAGCGCACTGCGCCTTCGCGAAATGCACTACACGCGGCGAGTGCTGCTGCTCGAGGGCTTCTTCGAGGAGCGCGAGCTCGCGCAGATCGCGGCGCATCGGCTCGCCACCGTCGTGCACGACGCCGAGCAATTGCGCATGCTCGAAAAGGCCGTGCTGCCACGGCCGCTCGAGGTCTTCGTCAAGATCAACACCGGCATGAATCGGCTGGGCTTCGCGCCGCAGGATGCACGCGCGGTGTGCGACCGGCTGGCGCACGCGCCCTCGGTGGCGGCGTTGCGCGTGATGACGCATCTCGCCCGCGCCGAAGATGACGACGGCATCAAGGAACCGCTGGCGGTGTTCGATGCCGCGTGCAGCGGCCTTCCGTATCCCCGCTCGATCGCCAATTCCGCCGGCGTGATTCGCTACGACGAGGTCGGCGGCGACATCGTGCGTCCCGGCATCATGCTGTATGGCGCATCGCCGTTCCCGTTCGACGCCGCCGAAATGCTCGGCTTGCGACCGGTGATGACGCTGCGCTCCGAAATCATCGGCGTGCAGGAGCTGCGTGCGCAGGACATCGTCGGCTACGGCGCGAACTACACGGCGTCGCGGCCGCATCGCATCGGCGTGATCGCCGGCGGTTACGCCGATGGCTATCCGCGCCACGCGCCCAACGGCACGCCGGTGCTGGTGTGCGGCAAGCGCGTACGCATGGCGGGGCGCGTTTCGATGGACATGATGACCGTCGACCTGACCGAAGTGCCCGAGGCGCACGTCGGCAGTCCGGTCGTGCTGTGGGGGGAAGGCTTGCCGATCGACGATGTCGCCGCTGCGGCATCGACCGTCGGCTACCAACTGATGTGCAACGTCGCGCCGCGGGTGCGTTGTGTCGCCACCGAAGTCGGCCGCGTCGACCTGGAGCTTTGAGGTGCGAACAACATGTACATAGTCGTCACCGGCGCCGCGGGATTCATCGGCTCCAACCTGGTCAAGGGGCTGAACGCGCGCGGCGAGCGGCAGATCATCGCCGTCGATAATTTCACCAACGCCGCCAAGTTCGCCAATCTCGTCGACTGCGAGATCGCCGAGTATTTCGACAAGGCGGAATTCCTGGCGCGGCTCGGCGAAGGCGACTTCGACGACGACATCGCCGCGATGTTCCATGAGGGCGCATGCTCGGACACGATGCAGACCGACGGCCGCTACATGATGCAGAACAACTACCGGTACTCGGTGGCGCTCGTCAACTACTGCCAGGACAACGACATTCCGTTCCTGTATGCGTCGAGCGCGTCGGTGTACGGCGCCGGCACGACATTTCGCGAGGGCCGCGAGCACGAGGCGCCGCTCAACATCTACGCCTATTCGAAATTCCTGTTCGACCAGTACGTGCGTGGCCTGCTGGCCGATCGAACGGCGCAGATCGCGGGGTTCCGTTATTTCAACGTGTACGGTCCGCGCGAGGCGCACAAGCGCGGCCGCGGCTCGTCGGTGGCGTTCAACGCCTACGAGCAATATCGTCGCGATGGGCGCGTCACGCTGTTCGAGGCGTCCGGCGGCTATGCCGCGGGCGAGCAGCGGCGCGATTTCGTCGCGGTCGACGACGTCGTGAAGGTCAACCTGGCTTTCCACGACGCGCCGCAGAAGAGCGGCATCTTCAACCTCGGCAGCGGTGGCGCGTCGACGTTCAACAGCGTCGCGATGGCGACGATCAACGCGTGTCGCGCGGCGGACGGCAAGCCGCCGGCCGCGCTCGACGATCTGGTGCGCGAAGGCGCGATCCAGTACGTGCCGTTCCCCGACGGGCTGGCGGACAAGTACCAGAGCTTCACGCAGGCCGACATCGCGCGCTTGCGCGAGGCTGGGTACACCGCACCGATGCAGGACGTCGGCGAAGGCGTGCGCCGCTACGTCGAATGGCTGATATCGAAGGAGGGGTCCGTCCGCGTAGCGTGACCGTTGTCCGCGCGCCGGCGACCCGGCCGCGCGGCAACCCTACATCACGTCAAACGGAGGATACGATGCACAAGTTGCTGCCGGCGCTCGCGCTGGCGTTGTTCATGCAATCGGCAGGCGCCGCGGTCAATCTCAATACGGCCACGTCCGACGAGCTCATCGCACTGCCCGGAATCGGCCCAGCCAAGGCGCAGGCGATCATCGACTATCGCACCCAGCACGGGGGTTTCCGCAAAGTCGATGAGCTGAAGGACGTAAAGGGCATCGGCGCCAAGCGCTTCGAGAAGTTGAAGGCCGACCTCGTCGTCACGCCGATGGCGATACATCCGGCAGCCGCCAAATCCGCGCATGCCGACGCCCGTCCGGCACGCGTGGCGAGCGGCGACGTCAAGACCGGAAAATAGCGGACGGCGCCTCCGGACCTCGAAATCACGGCAAAAGTTCCCATCGGTCAACCCGCGACCCCACTTCCCCGTTAAGGGGGCCGTGCTGGCGGCTTTCGCCGCGCTGGGGCGGCATTCCGCCTAATTCGGGTTCGGAGGTTGCATGAATCGTTTTTTGTTCGCGCTGGTCGCGATGATCTGGTCTTGCATCGCACTGGCAGCGGTCAACATCAATACGGCGTCCAAGGAAGAACTGGAAGCACTGCCGGATATCGGCCCGGTCAAGGCTCAGGCGATCATTGATTATCGTCAAGCCAATGGGCCGTTCCGTTCGACCGACGACATCATGAAGGTCAACGGCATCAAGGAAGGCATCTTCGGCAAGGTCAAGGGCGACATCGCCGTCAGTGGCGCGACTACTCCCGTCAAGGCAGCGCCGGCGGCACCCGCAGCCAAGGCCGCGCCTGCTGCACCGGCAGCACCCATGGCGCCGGCAACCAAGGCTGCGCCTGCAGCACCCATGGCGCCCGCAACCAAGGCCGTGCCTGCTGCACCCACAGCCCCGGCCGCGCCGTCGTCGATGGGCAAGGGCGCACCTGCCGCCGCTGCAACGGGCGCCATGGCTGCTCCTGCGACGATGACCAAGGCGGAAAAAGCCAAGGCCGACAAGGAAGCCAAGGCGAAGGCCAAGGAAGAAAAAGCCGCCAGCGCCAAGGCTGCCAAGGATGCCAAGGCGGGCAAGCCGGCCGCGAATGCGGCCAAGGCCGCAGCGCCGGCAGCCGCAGCGCCTGCGATGAGCAAGGCGGACCAGGCCAAGGCCGACAAGGATGCAAAAGCCAAGGCGAAGGCCGACAAGGCCGCGATGGCCAAGGCCGACAAGGAAGCGAAGGCTGCGAAAGCCCAAGCCGACAAGGACGAAAAGGCCAAGGCAAAAGCCGACAAGGCTGCAAAGGCCAAGGCCGACAAGGACGCCGCCAAGGCAGCCAAGTAAGCACTCGATTCTGTTTTGTTCAAACCCCGGCGCAGTCTGCCGGGGTTTTGTTTTTGGCGGGACGCTAAAATGGCCGGATCATTGGCGCTGCCGCGCATCGTCCTCTCGCGGCGGTGGCGACTCCAGCGCCATCAACGCCGATGACTTCACGTCCCGATTACCGCACGCTCGCCGACACCATCGGCAATACGCCGCTTGTCCGCCTGCAACGCATGAATGCCGGTCGCGACAACCTGATGCTCGCCAAGCTCGAGGGCAACAATCCCGCGGGATCGGTCAAGGACCGGCCGGCGATGTCGATGATCAACGAGGCCGAACGCCGCGGCGACATCCGGCCCGGCGACACGCTGGTCGAGGCGACATCGGGAAATACCGGCATCGCGCTGGCAATGGCGGCAGCGATCAAGGGTTACCGCATGGTGCTCGTGATGCCGGACAACCAGACGCGCGAGCGGCGCCAGGCGATGACCGCCTATGGCGCCGAAGTCGTTCTGGTGACCAAGGAACAGGGAATGGAAGGCGCGCGCGACCTCGCCAACCAGATGCGCGACGAGGGCCGCGGCACGATCCTCGATCAATTTGCCAATCCGGCCAATCCGCTCGCGCACTATCGCGGCACGGGGCCTGAGCTGTGGCGCGACACCAACGGACAGATCACCCACTTCGTGTCGGCGATGGGAACCACCGGGACGATCATGGGCACCTCGCGCTTTCTAAAGGAACAGAATCCCGCGATTGTCATCGTCGGTGCGCAGCCCGCTGACGGTGCGCATATCCCCGGCATTCGCAAGTGGCCCGATGCGTACCTGCCGCGCATCTACGATCGCGCACGCATCGATCGCATCGAGCCCGTCACGCAGGCCGATGCCGAGGCGACCGTGCGGCGGCTCGCGCGCGAGGAAGGCATTTTCGGCGGCATCTCGTCCGGCGGCGCGTGCGCGATCGCGTTGCGTGTCGCCGCAGAGTGCACCGGTGCGACAATAGCGTTCATCGTCTGCGACCGCGGCGACCGCTATGCATCGTCGGGAGTGTACGAATGACACCGATCCTGGTATTCGACATCGAGACCGTGCCGGACGTCGAGGGCATTCGCAAGCTCAACAATGTCGATCCGTCGCTGCCCGATGCCGAGGTGCAGGCGTGGTTTTCGCAGCAGCGGCGCGCCGCGACGGGCAGCGACTTCGCACCCATCCACCTGCAGAAAGTGGTCGCGATCGCCTGTGCGCTGCGTCGCGAAGACGACTTGCGCGTGTGGTCGGTGGGTGACGTGGGCGACCCCGAGCCCGAGCTGATCCGGCGGTTCTTCGAAGGCGTGGAGAAATTCACGCCGCAGCTCGTCTCGTGGAATGGCGGTGGTTTCGACCTGCCGGTGCTGCATCACCGCGCGCTGATCCACAGCGTCGCCGCGCCGCGCTACTGGGACTGGGGCGACGACGATCGCGACTTCCGCTACAACAACTACCTGTCGCGGTATCACACGCGCCATCTCGACCTGATGGACGTCCTGGCGGCGTACCAGCCGCGCGCTTCGGCGGGACTCGACGCGATGTCCAAGCTGTGCGGCTTCGCCGGCAAGATCGGCGTCGGCGGCGCCGAAGTGGCAAACGCGATCGCGCAGGGAAGGCAGGAAGAAGTGCGCAACTACTGCGAATGCGACGTGATGAACACGTATCTGCTGTTCCAGCGCTTCCGGCTGATGCGCGGCGAGTTGACCGCCGGCGAGTACGCGGCCGAAATCTCGCTGGCGCGCACTCGCATCATCACGATGGACCAGCCGCACTGGCGTGATTTCCTGGCGGCGTGGAGCTGATCAGGACTGGCGCGATCTAACGGCGGCCTGGAGCGGATCAAGTCCTGATGTAAGGCAACGGCGCGAAGCGGCCGCCCAGCGTTGCCTGCGCGTCGACGTTCCACCAGTTGTCGAGCGCGGTCGCGTAGACGCGGCGAAAGTCGATCGCGTGCGCGACGTTGGTGTTGGCCGTCAACGCGGCGAGGTTGGGCGCCTCGCCATACAGACCTCCGCGCACGCGGCCGCCGGTCGCGAAGTGCACACTGGCGGTGCCGTGATCGGTCCCAGCCGACCGGTTTTCCTGCGGGCGCCGGCCGAATTCGGCGTAGGTCAACGCGAGCGTCGAGTCCCAGCGATCGATTTCAAGCAGCGCCGAGCGCAATGCGACCAGCCCCTGCCCCAAATCGGTGAGCAGGCGCGCTTGCGTCGCCACTTGCGCGACGTGCGTATCGAATCCATTCAGCGTGATGCGCACCGCGGCGATGCCCGCGCGGTTGGCGATCACGCGCGAGGCCGTCTTGACGGCGTTGCCGAACGGCGTCGCCGGAAACACCGTGGCGAACTCGTGGTCGCCATCGAGGCGTGCGGCGGCCTTGACGATGTCGCCCTCGGTCTTGAGGACGTGCAGCAACGCCTTGTTGCCGCGCGCCTCTTCGACGTGCACGAGCCGCGCGCGGCGCAGGAACTGCGCAGTGTCGGCGAGGGCGATCGCCCGCGTGCCACCGCCGGCGAGCGGACCCATGTCGTTCGAGCCGATGATCACGCCGTCGGCGGCGAATCCCGCCGGCGTGGGCGATGCGGCGAACGTACGGGTCAACCACCCGTCCTGCAGATATTCGGCGCTCTTCGACGCCGTGTCCCAGATCTCGATCGAACGGAAATGCGACAGGTTGGGATCGGGATAGCCGACGCCTTGCAGCACTGCCAGAGATTTGTCGTCCCACAACGCCTTCAGTGGCGCGAGCGCCGGATGCAGGCCCGCGCGATCGGTGAGCTGCACGACCGCGTCGGGCGCGATGGCGAGCTTGGGCCGCAACGCGTAGTACGCGGAATCGGTGTAGGGCACCAGCGTATTGAATCCGTCGTTGCCGCCCTTCAGCTCGATCAGCACCAGCAATTTCTCGTAGCCGGCGCCGCGCGGCGCGGCGGCGAACGTGAGCTTCGCACCCGCCGACGCGACGACGGCCAATGCCGACGTCGATTGCAGGAAGCGGCGGCGAGACAACGACGTCAGGCTGGATTGCATGTCGATCCTTTGCGCATCATTCGAGCTGGCAGGCGGCACGCATCACTCGAGTTGGTAGGCGGCATCCTGCAGCGTGCGGCGGACGGCGTTCGGCGCGTCGATGTCGCTGGCGATGGGGTCGACGGCCGGCAGGGGCAGCAACACGCGCGTCGCGCGGCTTGGTGCATCGCCGCCCGAGTCGGCGGGAATCTGCGCGAACCAGCGGCCGGCGTCGAAACGGATGTCGTGCGTCGCGCGATCCGCGGTCGTGGTCGTCGCCGGAGCGACACCATTGCCCTCGGCGCCGAAATTGTCGGCTCGCGCGATGCGCTCCAGGAATTGCTTGCGGGCCAGCAGCGTGTTGGTATTGATCCACGCTTCGCCGCCGGGCCAGCCCTTGACGTTGGGCGGCGAAAAGAGGTTTTGGCCCATGCTCGCGCAGGCGACGGCGTATGGCAATGCATTGGCCGGCAGGATATCCAGCGAGTGCAGCGTGCCCACCACCAGGTCGGCCGGGGATTTGACCAGCGTTGCGCGGTTGGCGCTCGCGTAAAAAGAGTCGCTCAGGAACAGCTCGCGCAACAGCGGCTTGATCGCATAGTTCGACGCGCGGAAAACGGCGGCGATGCGCGTTACTTCGCGCGGATCGGGATCGGGCGAGACGAATTCGCGCCACAACTCGGAGGTGATGAACTGCGACGTCTCGGGGCGCGCGAGGATAAGGTCGAGCACCGCGTCACCATCGAAACGGCCGGTGTGCCCGAACACGGTCTTCATGCCTTCGTCGTGCAGCCGTGGCCGAAACACGTATGCGCCGCTGTCGCGATCGATGCTCCATCCGGTAAATGCGCGCGCCGCCTCCTTGATGTCCTGCTCGCTGTAACGACCTTCGCCGAGCGTGAACAGCTCCATCACCTCACGCGCAAAATTCTCGTTGGGCTTGCCGGTGCGGTTCTGCACCGTATCGAGGTAGACCATCATCGCCGGGTCCTTGCCCGCCGCGTGCAGCAGCGTCGCGAAATTGCCCACCGCGTTGGCGCGCAGCGTGACGTTCTGCCGGTACATCAGCGGGGTGAGGCGCACTTTCTGCTGGCTAGACACGAAGTGGCCGTGCCAGAACAGCGTCATCCGCTCGGTCAGTGGCGACGGCGTCACCAGCATTTCATGGACCCACCAGGCGCGCAACGCGAGGCCCGCGCGATTTTGTTGCTGGCGAAACGTTTTTCGCTCGTCGGCCGACGCTTCGCGGTCCGGGCGGCGCATCGATGCCGCCTCGGTGATCTCCGACGGTGGCGGCGTCACTGCCGTCGTCACCGTCGCGTCCAGCAGGCGCGCGACCGCCTTCTCTCGTGTCAGCGAGGCGTACGCTGCGATTTCGGCGGGCGTCGCACCGAAACCGGTGCGTGTCAGCAGCAGCCGCGCGTCATCGAAGCCAAGGGATGCCGCTGACATTACGCGCACGGGTTCGGCCGCATCGGCCACGCGCGCGGTTTCTGCAGCGTTGGCGAAGTTGGCGACGCCCAGCGCGGCGCCGGCGAAGATGGCGCCCGCCCTCAACCCGTATGCAACGATCCGCAACGATGACGCCATCATCCAACCCGCCTTGTATTGAAGACGCTCCCGATAGCAACGCACGAGGTTTGCACACTGTTGACGCGCCGGGAACTTGCGCATGTAACCGGGTGTTGCGTCGCGAGAAGCGGAAGGTGACCGGGGCACGTGGCGCGCGCCGCCGGGCGGCGACCCGTCAGAGCGAAATCGTGCCGCGGCCGATTTCGATCACGCGCCCGCTGACGCGGATACGCTTGTCGACGCCGACCTCGAGGCCCAGTCGGCAAGGTCTTCCGACCGCTTCACCCTGGTCTATCGTCACGCGCTGCGGCAGCGCGGCGCCCGAGGCGAGCAGCCAGCCGCCCAGGTTGGCGGTGGCCGATCCCGTGCCGGGGTCCTCGATCACGGAGCCGTGCTTGGGAAAGAAAAAGCGCGCGAGCACCCGGTCGCCTTCGCGCGCAAAAATGTAGGCCATCGCGCGGTTTTCGTTGCGGGCGTATTGCTGCATCGCCGCGGCGTCCGGCGCTGCGCGCCGCACCGCATCGAATGACGCGAGCGGGATGATGAGCTGCTCGGACCCGGTGTCGTCCCACAGCGGCGAGCCCGCGATGTCCTCCACGCGCAAGTGCAGCATCGTGGCGAGTTGGGCGGGTGTCGATTCTGGCGGGCGCGAGGTTGGCGCGTTGGCCGAAAGCGTCCAGCGATCGCCGGTGGCCGCGACGTCGATGATGCCCGCGCGCATTTCGAGCGTGATGGCGTCGCCCGTGCGCAGCAGTTCGCGAACCACGTGTGCGCTGCCGAGAGTGGGGTGTCCGGCGAAGGGCATTTCGAACGTCGGCGTGAAGATCCGCACACGCGCGCTCGCTTGCGTCGACGGCAGGATGAATGTCGTCTCCGACAGGTTGAACTGCAGCGCCAGCGCTTGCATCGTCGGGTCGTCGAGCGCGGTGCCATCCTCGAAGACGCACAACGGATTGCCGGCGAGCGGTGACTCGGCGAAGACGTTGACCAGCCGATAGGCGAGTTGCATGGTTTTCAGTGTCCCGAAGTGGTGAAGGTCTCGGCGATGGTCATGGCCTCTCGCGCCAGCGTTGCAAAACATTCCCGGTCGACGCTGCGCGGTGAGATCGTCGGCGCGTGCGCCATGTTGGCGAAATTGCGCTCGATCGAGCGCGAGTAGCTCGGATCGTAGTGCATTGCCAGCAGCTCGGCCACGAGCTCGCCGAACTCGCCGCGCGTCGCGGCCTCCTGCCAGCGCGCGATCGTCGCCTTGCCGTGCAGCACGGTCAGCGGCGCGAGCCGTGCGTTGAGCGCATCGATGTCCTGGCACCAGTGCGGGTAATCGTCGACCAACAGGCGCACGCGCAGCGGCAGTGCGGTGTCGACTCGAATGCATGGCGCGCCGCGCATCGCCGCCAGCAGCGTTTCCGGCACCTGCAGCTTGCCGATGCGCTTGCTCTCCGACTCGACGAAGATCGGGCTTTCGGGCGCGAATCCCGACAATACGTCGAAAATGCCGGTCTCGAAATGGCGCTGCGAAGGTTGCGGGTTGCGCGGATCGTCGCCCAGCAACGATCCGCGATGGCGGGCCAGCGCCTCGAGGTCGAGCACTTGCGCGCCCGCGGCCGCGAGTGCCTGGACGAGCCGGGTCTTGCCCGAACCGGTCAGGCCGCACACCACGACCAGGCGCAGCCGTGCGGGCAGCACGTCGAGTTGCGCCACGACGTGTCGCCGCCAGGCGCGATAGCCGCCGTCGAGCTGCATTGCGCCGAAGCCGATCTCGCCCAGCACATGCGCAAGCGAACGCGAGCGCTGGCCGCCGCGCCAGCAATAGATCAGCGGCGCCCAGCCGATCGGCTTGTCCGTTGCTAGGGTGTCGATGATCGTGGCGATGTTGCGCGAAACGATGGCGGCACCCGCCTTGCGGGCGGCAAATCCCGACACCTGCGCGTGAAGTGTGCCGATCGCGGAACGCTCGGCGTCGTTCAGCACGGGCGCGCTTTGCGCGCGCGGGAGGTGATCGAGCGCGAATTCCGCCGGACTGCGCACATCGAGCCGGTCGGTGAAGCGCGCGATGTCGTCGACGCCGACCTTGCGTTGCGCGAACTGCATCAACGCGGCTTGGCGAGCAGGCGCTGCAGGACGGCCCACACGTTTTCGAGCAGCCGTGCCTGCGCGGCCTCGGTGGGATGGATGCGATCGGCCTGGAACAACTCGTTGCGATCGGCGAAGCCTTCGAAGAAGAACGGCACCAGCGCTGTCTTGTGGCGCCGGCTCGCGGCGCCGTAAAGCGCCTCGAAGCGCGACGTGTATTGGGCGCCATAGTTG
The DNA here is from genome assembly GCA_041691615.1 of Pseudomonadota bacterium. Classification (GTDB taxonomy): domain Bacteria; phylum Pseudomonadota; class Gammaproteobacteria; order Burkholderiales; family Casimicrobiaceae; genus VBCG01. The sequence continues at coordinate 52,013 of JBEPUI010000009.1, read as the reverse complement.
GGCGGCAATTGCATGCCGACCAGCAACACCTTGGCACCGGACTTTTGTGCGGCGACGATCATCGCATCGAGATTGGCGGCGGTGACGGTGAGGTCGCCACCACGCAGGCCGTCGTTGCCGCCCAGTTCGATCACCACGATCGCCGGATGGTGGGTCGCGAGCAGTGCGGGCAACCGGGCCTTGCCGCCGGCGGTGGTGTCGCCACTGATGCTCGCGTTGACCACATCGTAGGCATAGTGCTGGTCGCGCAGGCGAGCGGCGAGCAGCGTGGCCCAGCCAGTTGCGGGCGGCAGTCCGTAGCCGGCCGAAATTGAATCGCCGAGGATCAGCAGGACATTACGGGGAGCCGCGGCGGCAGCGAGCGGTTGCGCGAGCACCACCGCTGTGGCCACGGCGATTGAAAAGACGACGATGCGACGCAATCTATCGATACTCATGAGCGCAATTGTAAGGCCCGCAACCAATCGCTCGAACGGCTTTGTAGAATCCGCCATGCGTGCGGCCGGAGCTACGCGGGCGCGGGCCACTGCCGACAACCAACGCGAACAACGACAAATGCCGCTGCTGCGAACCCGATCGCTGACCAAGACCGTGACCAGCGGTGACGCGCCACTGACGATCCTCGACGACGTGAGTTTCGACGTCGAGCGGGGTGAGACGGTCGCGATCGTCGGTGCATCGGGATCAGGCAAGACCACGCTGCTTGGCCTGATGGCGGGCCTCGACCTGCCGACCAGTGGCGACGTGTGGCTCGACGACTCGCAGTTGTCGACGCTCGACGAGGATTCGCGCGCGGCTTTGCGGCAGCGCGCGCTGGGCTTCGTGTTTCAGTCGTTCCAGCTGTTGCCGGCGATGACCGCGCTCGAGAACGTGATGCTTCCACTCGAGCTTGCCAGCAACAAGGATGCGCGTGCGATCGCCGTCGACTGGTTGAAGCGCGTCGGCCTCGCGCATCGGGTCACCCACTATCCGCGCCAGCTTTCGGGGGGCGAGCAGCAGCGCGTCGCGATCGCGCGCGCGTTCGCGAGCGATCCGATGCTTTTACTGGCCGACGAACCCAGCGGCAACCTCGACCATGCGACCGGCGGCGAAGTGGCCGACCTCATGTTCCGCTTGAACCGCGAGCACGGCACCACGCTGGTGCTGGTGACGCACGAGACGGCGCTCGCGTCGCGCTGCGCGCGGCGCCTGTCGCTCGCCGGCGGCCGCCTCGTCGGCGACGAACGCACGGGCTGATGCGATGGCGACCATTCGCCTCGCATGGCGGATGTTGGCGCGCGACTGGCGCGCGCACGAACTCGACGTGCTGGTCGCCGCGATCGTGCTGGCGGTGGCAAGCGTCGGCACCGTCGGATTCTTCGCCGACCGCGTCAAGTCGGCGCTGACCCGCGAAGCGAACCTGTTGCTGGGCGGCGACGTGATGATTTCCGCCGACCGACCGCTGCCCGACAAGTTCATCGCGCAGGCGAGCGCACGGGGGTTCTCGACTTCGCCGGTCGTGCGATTCAACAGCATGGTGGCGAGGACCGGCGCAGACGCTGCTCCGGTGCTGTCGACGGTCAAGGCAGTCACTTCCGGTTATCCGCTGCGTGGCGCAATCATGCTCGCCGGCAACGCCGGTTCGACTGCGAAGGATGCAGCCGGCGGCGCAGGCGCGGACAGTGCCGGCACGACGGCTTCCAGCGTGCCGGCGCAGGGTGTCGCGTGGCCGGACACGCGCCTCGCCGACCGGCTGAAGCTGCACGTCGGCGATCGCATCGCGCTGGGTGACTCGACATTCGCCGTGGGTGCAATCGTCCTGCAAGAGCCCGAAGTCGCGGCGGGCTTGCTGACTGGCGGTCCGCGTGTGCTGATCAATGCCGCCGATCTCGCGGCGACTAACCTGTTGCAGCCGGGCAACCGCGCGACCTACCGCCTGCTCGTTGCCGACAACGGCGCGGCATCCCGCCTCGACAGCTACATCGCATGGGCCCGCACCGAGCTCAAGGTGGGGCAGCGCATGGAAAACGTCCGCGACGTGCAGCCCGAAGTAAAGCAAACGCTCGAGCGTGCCGAAAAGTTCCTGTCGCTCTCGTCGCTGGTGGCCGTGATGCTGGCGGCGGTTGCGATCGCGCTCGCGGCATCGCGTTACCTGCGCCGGCACCTGGATACTGCAGCAATCCTGAAATGCCACGGCGCGTCGCGTGCGCGCACCCTCTCGCTATTCGCCATCCAGTTCCTGCTGGCCGGACTGCTGGCGAGCGCGATCGGCATCGTCGTCGCGCTCGTTGGGCAGCAATTGCTGGTCGCGGTGTTGCAATCGATCACCCGGACGGAGCTGCCGCTGCCGGGCGTGCTCCCCGGCATCAGCGCATTCGCCATCGGACTCCTGATGTTGTTCGGATTCGCGCTGCCACCGCTCTTCACACTGGCGAGCGCCGCGCCGCTGCGCGTGTTGCGCCGCGATCTGCCAAGGCCCAAGGCGTGGGGAATCGTCGCTTATGTGCTGGGCGCGGCGGTGTTCGCAGGATTGATCGCGTGGCAGGCGCAGGACCTGACCACAGCGATGCTGACCATCGGTGGCATTGCGGGATTGCTGGTCACCTCGGCATTGGTTGCGGCGCTGGCGATCGCCGCGCTGAAGCGCTTGCCGCAGCGCGGCGTCACGTGGCGATTCGGCCTCGCCAACCTGTCGCGCCGGCCGTTGGCGTCAAGCTTGCAGATCGGCGCGCTGTCGCTCGGCTTGATGGCGCTGTTGCTGCTGACCGTCGTGCGCGGCGACTTGCTGCGAACATGGCGCGCGAGCTTGCCGCCGGACGCGCCCAACCAGTTCGTCGTCAACGTGCTGCCGGACCAGGTCGACGGCGTGCGCGCGCAAATGGCCACCGTGTCGCAGCGTAACGCGACGCTCTATCCGATGGTGCGTGGGCGGCTGACGCAGGTCAACGGCAAGTCGTTCGATACCGCCCAGTTCGGCGAATCGCGTTCGCGAAGGCTCGCCGAGCGCGAATTCAATCTCTCTGCATTGGCGACGCTGCCTGCGACCAATCGCATCGTCGCTGGCGCGTTCTGGAAGCCGGACGCCGGTGCCGACTCCGGAATCTCGATGGAGGAGGGGATCGCCCGGTCGCTGAAGCTGAAGCTCGGCGACGAGCTGACGTTCGACATCGCGGGCACGCCGTTGAAGGGGCGCGTCACCAGCCTGCGCAAAGTCGACTGGGACAGTTTCCAACCGAATTTCTTCACGCTGTTCGCGCCGCATGCGCTCGACAACCTGCCCACTTCCTACCTCGGCGCGGTGCGTGTTCCGGCGACGCCCGCTGGTACGAGTTGGGTGAGCGAGCTGGTGGCGCGTTATCCCAACGTGCTCGTGATCGACATCGGTGATGTCATCCGCCAAGTCCAGGCCATCATGGACCAGGTGTCGCGGGCAATCGAATTCGTGTTCCTGTTCACGCTGGCCGGAGGCCTGCTCGTGCTGCAGGCGGCGATTGCCTCAACTCAGGACGAGCGGCGGTTCGACGCTGCCGTGCTGCGCACGTTGGGCGCGTCGCGGCGGCAGTTGAATGCCGCGCAGGTGGCCGAATTTTTATTGCTTGGCGCCCTGGCAGGCTTGCTCGCTGCCTCGGGGGCGTCCGTGGTCGGTTTCCTGCTTGCGCGGCAGGTGTTCGATATCCCGTTCTCGTTCAACGCATTGCTGTGGCTTTACGCACTCGTCGGTGGCGCGGCTTGCGTCGCAGCAGCGGGGTGGCTCGGCACGCGCGACACGCTCGACCGTCCGCCGATCGAGGTATTGCGGCAACTGACGTGAGCACGCGGGGGACCAGTGCCGCCGACCACCCGTCGCAGCCGTCGCGCGCCGCGTTCGCGTCGCGTATCCGAACAGCGAATCGCCTATTTGCCCGCAAGCACCGCTTCGCGCGACCACGTTCGCGAGAACGCCCACAGCGCTAACGCCGCGAGGATCGCCGGCACGATCGCCGCTTTCGCGATATCGGCAACGGCCAGCGTGTCGCCACGCAGCACGTGGTTGAGCAGCACGTACTGGGCAGACACCGGCACGTAGATCAGCCAGTCGGGTTCCTTGCGTTGCAGGAACATTTGCGCGACGGGGACCAGCGACATCACGAACAGCAGCAACTGCGTGTTCGCCTGCGCTTCGCGGATCGACCGGCCGCGGCTGCCGAGCCACAGCAGGACGGCGGGCATCAATGCGATCAACGGCAGCAGTACGGCCATGAATCGGAACATGTCGCGCGCGCTGAACAGGAAGGGAACCCCGACGGCAGGCAATGGCGCGTAGGCGAGCGTCATGTAGAACCCTCCGATCGTGATGAACACGATCAGCAGCACGAACAGCGCCAGCGACACCCACTTGCCGACGGCGATTTCCAGCGTTGACGCGGGCGTCATCAGCAGTGGCTCGAGCGATGCTCGCTCGCGCTCGCCGGCCGTGGCTTCGAGCGCGAAGGCCATGCCGCCGATGATTGCCGACATCAATCCATAGAACGCGACGAGGAATAGCACCAGCGCGCCCGATTGCCGCGGCGTGGCGAGATTCACTTCGCGCAGCTCGAGGGGGTTGACAACCGTGGGCGCGAGGCCGCGCAACAGCAGGCGCTGCGTACCCCAAAACCGGCCATAGCCGCGCAACAACGACTCGGTCTCGGCGATCGCCGCCTGTGCACGATCACGCGAGCGGTCGAACACCAGGCGCACGATGCCCGCGCGGCCTTCGGCAACGTCACGCGCGTAGTTCTCGTCGATCAGCAGCGCGGCGTCGAGGTCGCCGGCGCGAATGCGCGCTTCGTAGTCGGCCGGCGCGACGGTGATCGTCACCTGCTGGCGCTTCAGGTAGTCGACCAGCGCCGGCGCGCGTTCGGCGGTGGCCACCGCCAGCGTGATCTCGCGAGTCTTTTCAGCCTGGCTGGCGATCAGGTTGAAGATCAACATCAGGAAGATCGGGCCCGCCAGTGCAGCAGAGATCGTCGTCATCATCAGCGTGCGACGGTCGCGCGACGCGTCGGTCAGTTCCTTGCGCGCGACGGCGATGATTCGATTCAGCATGGCCGGGTACTCATCGTCAGGCGGCCAGGCCTTCGCCGCTGCCGAGCAAGGCGACGAATGCGTCTTCGAGCGTGGCGGCACCCGATTGCGCGAGCAGCTCGGCGGACGTTCCTTGCGCGATCACGCGACCATTGCCGAGGATGACGATGCGGTCGCACAGCGCGACCACCTCCTGCATCACATGCGAGCTGAAGAGCAGGCACTTCCCCTCCGTGCGCAACGCGCGCAGTTGCTCGCGCAATGCGCGCACGCTCATGATATCCAGGCCATTGGTCGGCTCGTCGAGCATGATCACCGGCGGGTCGTGGATCAGCGCGCGGGCGATCGCGACCTTCATCTTCTCGCCTTGCGAGAATCCCTGCACGCGGCGGTCGGCGAGTGCGCTCAGGTTGAGTGTCTGCAGCAAGGCGTCGGTGCGCGATCGCATCAACGATGGCGCCACGCCGTGCAGCGCGCCGAAGTAGGTGATGTTCTCGCGGGCCGTCAGCCGCGGGTAGAGGCCGCGCGCATCCGAAAGCACGCCGATGCTGCGGCGCACGGCCTCGGGGTCGCGCACGATGTCGCGACCGTTGACGCTCGCGCTGCCGCTGTCCGGGACGATCAGCGTTGCGAGCATGCGCAGCAGCGTGGTCTTGCCGGCGCCATTGGGTCCCAGCACGCCTGTAATTGCGCCGTCCGCAGCCGTCATCGTCACCGAATCGACCGCACGCACTTCATGCTTCGCGCCAAAGCTCTTGGCGAGGGCCCTGATGTCGATCATGGCTTGGCATCCAGTCCGTCGGGCCAGACATAGGGCCGCGTACTCTGCTGCAGGCGATCGATGCACGATTGCGGCAGCGTGGCGAACCCGGCGGTATCGATGAAGCGGGCGACGAGACGTGGCGCACAACCGTGCGATGACACGATGTGGCCGTAGCCAGGCGCGACGATGGACTTGGCGTGCTTGAGGCCGCGCGCCACCTCGTCGGCGTAGGCCGGCGGCGTGACCGGATCGAGGCCGCCCGACAGCAACAGCACGGGTACCTCGCTTGCGACCGGCGTTGCGAAGTCGGCAGCCATCGCGCCACGCGGCCAGACGCCGCAGACTTCGATCACGCTCTCGACAAGCCCAGCCGAGCGCAAGCCGGCGAGTGCACGAACGCGCGATTCCGGCGTGATCCGCGGGACGTCCTCGGCGCAGGTTACCGAGTAGTGCAACGCGGCGTTGAGCTCGTTTTCGGTGCTTTGGTCGAGCAGCGACAAAGTCGCCGCCAGCGGCGCGAAGTCGCCGACTTTCGCGCGCGCGAGGATCTGCGGCAGCATCGAGCCCATTTCCGGCTGGTAGACGACGGGCTGCAATGCGCCCAGCACCGCCATGAAGGTCACGTGAACCGTTGCAGTCTTTCCGGTGCGCGGCAGCGCAAGCGTGATGTCCTTGCCGGTGGGCCCGAGCGCGGCCGAGATTGCGTCCAGCGACCCCTGGATGTCGGGATGAGCGGCATTGCAGGGTGTCGACTGCCGGCAGGCGGCGATCACCGCGTCGACCGCGTGCTCGCGGCTGGGCCACACGTCGAGGCTGACGATCAGCGATGGCGGCGCGACCCCGTCCAGCACCACGCTGCGGATCACGTCCGCATGGCGCCGCAGGTATTGTTGTGCGGCGCGCGTGCCGTAGCTGCCGCCCCACAGGTTGATGCGCGGGTAGGCGAGCGCGGCGCGCACATCCTCGAGGTCGTCGATGAACGCGTCCGTCGTATATTGCGCGAGATCGATGCCCTTGCCGGCGAGCTCGGCGGCACAGGCGCGGGCCTTCGGAATCGGATCGATTTCGAGCGCCGCCGCCAAGTCGCGCTCCGGCTTGAGCGCTTCGCACTCGAGCGGCGACGATCGACCGGTACCGCGCTGGTCCACCAGCACGATGTCGCGTGTGGTGCGGACATCGGTCAACAGCGCTGCGAAATCGGCGATCGACGATGCGGCCTGGCCCGGGCCGCCCGCAAGCACGAACAACGGATCGGGTTTCGGCGACAGCGTGTTGGCCGGCAGTATCACCACCGAAATCGAGAGCTTGCGTCCCTGCGGCTTGGCGCGATTCTCCGGCACTTCGAGCGAGCCGCACTGCAACGTCTGCGACAGCTTCGGCAGGTGGCAATCGGCGAGCGCCAGCGTGCGCTTGGGAATATCGGTGTTCTCGCACCCTGCCAGTACCAGGACCAGCATTGCAGGCAGCACGCCGACGAGGGGGACTCTAAAATTCATCGCGGCGCGGATCATAGCAAACGCGGGCGGCCGTGTACCGGGTGTTCGACCAATCGACGGATTGCGGTGACGAACCGCGATGGGTGCGGTCTATACTCGGCCATCGTCAGGACGCTTAATTCAAGCCATGGCACATCCACCGCTCGAACCGGGCATCGTCACCGATCTCGAAGGGCGCCTGACTTATGCCGCTTACCTGCGGCTCGATCGGTTGCTCGCCGCGCAGCAAGCACGATCGTCCGATGCTCATGGCACACCGCTGCACGACGAGATGCTGTTCATCATCCAGCACCAGACGTCGGAACTGTGGATGAAGCTCCTGATCCACGAATTGAAGGCAGCGATCCGCCATGTCAAGTCCGATCGCCTGCAACCGAATTTCAAGATCCTGGCGCGGGTCAAGCTGATCCAGCGGCAACTGTTCGAGCAGTGGGCGGTGCTCGAAACGCTGACGCCGTCCGAATACGATGCATTGCGTCCGGCGCTTGCGAGCTCGTCGGGATTCCAGTCGGCGCAATATCGCGCGATCGAGTTCCTGCTGGGCAACAAGAACGCGGCGATGCTCGACGTGTTTCGCCACGATGCCGTCGCGCATGCCGAACTTTCCGAACTGTTGCACGCCCCTTCCCTGTATGACGAGTTCGTCCGCCACCTGGCGCGCCGCGGCCTGCCGGTGCCGGCGGAATGCATCGCGCGAGACGTCACGCAGCCATGGGTGCGCAGTGCCGCGCTGGTGCAGGTTCTCAGGATCGTTTACGAGGATCCCGCGAAATGGTGGGACGCGTACGACATGTGCGAAAAACTGGTGGACGTCGAGGAGAGCTTCCAACTTTGGCGCTTCCGCCACATGAAGACCGTCGAGCGCATCATCGGCCACAAGCGCGGCACCGGTGGATCGTCCGGCGTCGAGTTCCTGCGCAATGCGCTGTCCGCGAGTTTTTTCCCGGAGCTCATCGACGTACGTTCCGTGATCGGCGCGCCCGCGTCGCCGGCGGCGTGACCACACCTGCGATTCCCGTCGCCCGCGACGCTTCGCCGATTGGCAGGGCGGTCGCGGCGATGCCCGCGGGCGCGCTCGACGAGCAATCGTTGCAACGCCACGTCGCACCCCTCTTCGCGCGGCACCGCGACGCGTACGCCGGGCGCATCTACCTCGCGAATCATTCGCTGGGCCGCCCGCTCGACGCCATGGCCGACGATGTCCGCGAAGGCCTCGACCCCTGGTACGCGGGGATGGGCGGCGCGTGGGATGCATGGATGGCCGAGCACGATGCGTTTCGCGCGCGACTCGCGCGGCTGATGCACGCGCCGCGTGCCGACTGCATCGTTCCCAAGTCCAGCGCGGGACAGGGATTGCGGGCGGTACTGAACACGTTCGACGCCGTCGCGCGCGTGGTCAGCACCGCCGGCGAATTCGATTCGCTGGACGTGATCTTGCGGGAGTACGCGCGCCGCGGCCGGATATCGATCGACTGGGCAGAGCCGCGCGCCGACTATCGCTATCGCACGGATGACATCCTTGCCGCCATCCGCCGCGGCTGCGACCTGGTGGTGCTGAGCCAGGTTATGTTCGTTACGGGCCAGCGGATCATCGACCTGCCGGCAATCGTGGCGGCGGCACATGCGTCGAGCGCAAGGATTGTCCTCGATGTCTACCATTCGCTCGGCGTGTTCGACGTCGACGTTGCCGCCTTGGGCGTCGACTATGCGGTGGGCGGCAGCTACAAGTACCTGCGTGGCGGACCTGGCGCATGTTTCCTCTTTGTGGCGCCGGATGTGTTGGTCTCGCATACGGCGACTCTCGACATCGGATGGTTCGCCAAGTCGCAGGCGCTCGCGTTCGCGCGCACGGATCCGCCGCGATTCGCGGAAGGAGGCGACGGTTGGCTCGAATCGACTCCGCCGGTCCTCACTTATTTCCAGTCGCGCGCCGGACAGGCGTTGGTGCTGGCGATCGGCGTCGACCGCATCCGCGAGCATTCGCTGCGATTGCAGCGGCAATTGGTCGAGGCACTCGCCGATGCAGGCATCGAGGCGATTGGTGGCAGCGATGATCGCGGGGCATTCGTCGTGGTGCGCGTCGCCGAAGGCGCCGGCATCGATGTGGCGCTGGAACGGCTGGGGCTGGTGGCCGACGTTCGCGACCAATCGCTGCGCCTGTGCCCGGACATCCTCACCACGGCCGACGAGCTCGCCCGCGCCGCAGTCATCGTTTCGCAGGTGGTCGCGCGGCCGCGCTAAGCGCAGGCGAGAACCGTGGCGTGGCGCGAATGCGGCGGACGGGTTCAGTGCACGATGAAATGCACGAGCACCAACAAGCCGATGACCAGCAGCGCGGCCATGCCGACGCCGATGACGATGAGCTGCAGCGGCCGGATGGACGCGGCATCGCGATGCAGATCGAGGCCCTTGCGCACGCCGAAGAAACTCCACAACACCGCGACCACCACTTGACCGAACGACGCGCGCGGCGGCGCGTCGCCGGAGGGTGTCGGCAACGGTGCAGCGCAGTCGGGTGGAGGCAGTTCGGACATTGGGGGTCGCGCGTCATTCGAGCGCCGGAATGCGATCCGCCCGGGCGTCACCAACCTTATCACGGCGTGCGACTCGCGGTCGGCTGCTGTCACCAGCGCGGGCGCCAAAGCGCCGAGTCGGCTTTGGGGGATCGAATGGTCGTCGCACGCGGGGCGCGGATCGCCCGGAAACAGCCAAAAACGGTTGAATATTGAGGCCATCGCCCCATCTGCGGTCGATAATCCCTTTTTGCCGACGATTCCGCCCATGCGCTTCGACAAACTAACGACCAAGTTCCAGCAGGCGTTGTCCGACGCCCAGAGCCTCGCCCTCGGCGGCGACAGCGGCTTCATAGAGCCGCAGCACCTGCTTGCCGCGCTTCTCGCCCAGGACGATGCCGGCACGTCATCGCTGCTGGCGCGTGCCGGCGTGGCGGTGCCGCGCCTGCAATCGGCGCTGAAGCAGTCGATCGCGCGCCTGCCGAAGGTCGAGGGAACCGGCGGCGAGATCACCATTTCGCGTGACTTGAACAACCTGCTGAATGTCGCCGACAAGGAAGCGCAAAAGCGCAACGACCAGTTCATCGCTTCCGAGATGTTCCTCCTCGCGGCGACGGGTGACAAAGGGGAGGCCGGTCGCCTGCTGAAGGATGCGGGATTGACCCGCAAGTCACTGGAAGACGCGATCGAACATGTCCGCGGAGGCGCCGGCGTCGACTCGCAGGAGGCCGAGGGCCAGCGCGAGTCGCTCGCCAAATACACGATCGACCTCACCGAGCGCGCGCGCGCCGGCAAGCTCGACCCTGTGATCGGCCGCGACGACGAGATCCGCCGCACGATCCAGATCCTGCAGCGTCGCACCAAGAACAATCCGGTGCTGATCGGCGAGCCGGGCGTGGGCAAGACGGCGATCGTCGAGGGCCTCGCGCAGCGCATCGTCAACGGCGAAGTTCCGGAGACGCTCAAGAACAAGCGGGTGCTTTCGCTCGACATGGCGTCGCTGCTGGCAGGTGCCAAATACCGGGGCGAGTTCGAGGAGCGCCTGAAAGCGGTGCTCAAGGACATCGCTGCCGACGAGGGTCGCACGATCGTGTTCATCGACGAGTTGCATACGATGGTCGGCGCGGGCAAGGCCGAAGGCGCGATCGACGCCGGCAACATGCTGAAGCCGGCGCTCGCGCGCGGCGAGTTGCACTGTGTGGGCGCCACGACGCTCGACGAATACCGCAAGTACATCGAGAAGGATGCCGCGCTCGAGCGTCGCTTCCAGAAAGTGCTGGTAGGCGAGCCGTCGGTCGAGTCGACGATCGCGATCCTGCGCGGATTGCAGGAGCGCTACGAAATCCACCACGGCGTGGAGATCACCGACCCGGCGATTGTCTCCGCGGCGGAGCTTTCGCACCGCTACATCACCGACCGCTTCCTGCCGGACAAGGCGATCGACCTGATCGACGAGGCGGCGGCGCGGATAAAGATGGAAATCGATTCCAAGCCCGAGTCGATGGACCGGCTCGACCGGCGCCTGATCCAGCTGAAGATCGAGCGCGAGGCGGTGAAGAAGGAAAAGGACGACGCGTCGAAGAAGCGCCTCGCCGCGATCGAGGAGGAGATCACGCGCCTCGGGCGCGAATACGCCGACCTGGACGAGGTCTGGCGCGCGGAAAAGGCCGACGTCGCCGGCACGCAGCACATCAAGGAGGAAATCGACAAGGTCAAGCTGGCGATGGAAGACGCGCGCCGCAAGGGCGACTGGCAGAAGATGTCGGAGCTGCAGTACGGCAAGCTGCCGCAACTCGATGCGCAGTTGAAAAAGGTCGACAAGGACCTCGACGCGACGCAGCAGAAGAAGCCGACGCTGTTGCGCACGCGCGTGGGCGCCGAGGAGATCGCCGAAGTCGTGTCGCGGGCCACCGGCATTCCCGTGTCGAAGATGATGCAGGGCGAGCGCGACAAGCTGCTCAAGATGGAAGAGCGGTTGCATTCGCGCGTCGTCGGCCAGGACGAGGCGGTGCGTCTGGTGTCCGACGCCATTCGGCGATCGCGTTCGGGATTGTCCGATCCCGGCCGGCCCTACGGTTCCTTCCTGTTCCTCGGGCCGACGGGCGTCGGCAAGACCGAGCTCACCAAGGCGCTCGCCGAATTCCTGTTCGACAGCGACCAGGCGCTGGTGCGAATCGACATGTCCGAGTTCATGGAAAAGCATTCGGTGGCGCGGTTGATCGGCGCGCCCCCCGGCTATGTCGGCTACGAGGAAGGCGGCTACCTGACCGAGGCGGTGCGGCGCAAGCCGTATTGCGTGATCCTGTTCGACGAGATCGAGAAGGCGCACCCGGATGTGTTCAACGTGCTGCTGCAGGTGCTGGATGACGGGCGCTTGACCGATGGACAAGGCCGCACCGTCGACTTTCGCAACACGGTCATCGTGATGACGTCCAACCTCGGCTCGCACCGAATCCAGGAGATGACGGACAACGGCGACGGCCACGCGCTGATCAAGATCGCGGTGCTCGCCGAGGTCAAGGCGTCATTCCGTCCCGAGTTCGTCAATCGCATCGACGAAATCGTGGTGTTCCATCCGTTGTCGGAGCCGCAGATCGCGCACATCGCGCGCATCCAGCTACGTTCGCTCGAAGCGCGGCTCGCCAAGCTCGAAATCAGGCTGGATGTCGGCGAAGATGCGCTGAAGACCGTCGCCGCGGCGGGATTCGACCCCGTCTACGGCGCGCGGCCGTTGAAACGCGCGATCCAGCAGCAGATAGAGAATCCGCTGGCGCGCGAAATCCTGTCGGGAAACTACGCCGCCGGCGACACGATCCATGTCGGATCGACGGGTGGGGAGATTACGTTCCGGAAGGATTGACCCATGCGGTTCTGGAAATGCAAACGGCGCGAGCAATCGCGCCGTTTGCATTCGCGATCGGGTTCGTCAAAGAACGAGCCATGGTCGAGCCGAATCGCAGCGACGTTGCGAACCGCGGCGGCGCGAACCGCGGCGGCGCCGCGCTCGCCGGCACCCTGTGCCTATACGTGGTCACGCGCATCGCGTTGCATGGCGAACACGCGTCGCCCGCGCGAGCGCCGGGCGCCGTGCGCCGCGGCAGATCAGACCGCGACCCACCGCGCAAAGAGCGAGCGCAAGCGATCGGCGCCGCTGATGCTGCGCTCGCGGACATGAGCGGGTTCGGCACCCGGGCCGACCAGGCACAAACCGGCGCGGGTCTGTGCCTCGACCAGCGTGAGCCCGTCGCGTTCGACAGTCCACACGTCGCCGGCGTTGAGCATCACGTCGCGGTGGTCGTGTTCCTGCGTCACCCATAACGTGCCGCGCGTAACGCGAAGCGTCGTGCCGCGCGCGTCGTCAAGCTTGACGAGGTCGCCGTGGGTCAGGTCGAGTGTCTTGGTATAGCCTTCGCAAAGCATGGAGTTCTCCTTGAGTTTGCGGGCACCGGATTGATGCGTAGAATTCATGGATCCGGTGCCCGCCCGGCACCGTTTGATGGATGCCGCATGAAACGAACAGTAAGGCCCGCCGCGTATTCCTTCAAACGACCAATGGGAACGTCTCGCATGCGCAGAGATCATGCATAAAACGTTGCGCGAGCTGCCGTCACTGGACTTCCTGCGGGGGTTTGAGGCGGCGGGGCGAACGCTGTCGTTCACCCGCGCGGCCGCGGAGCTGTTCGTCACCCAGTCGGCGCTGTCGCGTCAGGTCAAGGCGCTCGAGGATGCGCTGGGCGTCGCGTTGTTCGAACGGCGCCATCGCGCGCTCGTGCTCACGGCCGCCGGCGAGGGATTCCACCGCTCGATCACCGCCAACCTGCGCGCGGTAGCCGACGCCGCGGAAGTCGCACGTGGACGCACGCGCGAACCGGGCGTGATTCTCACCACGACGGTGTCGTTCGCGTCTTTGTGGATCATCCCGCGGCTCGCGTCATTTCGCGTGCGCCATCCGGACATCGAAGTGTTCGTTTCGGCGGACGATCGCACGATCGACCTCGCACGTGGCGAGGTCGATGTCGCCGTCCGCTACCTGTCGGAGCGCAACGTTCCGGAGGGCGCGGCGCGAATGTTCGGGGAACGCCTGCTGCCGGTGGCGAGCCCCGCGGTGCTGCGCGACCCCCGGACGCCGCTGGCGCGGCCCGCCGACCTCGCCAAGCACGTGCTGCTGCACCTCGACGATTCCGACGGCATGCTGCCGTGGCTCAATTGGCCCGCGTGGCTGGCGGCCAATGGCGAGCCGAACCTCAAGCCTGCGGGATCGCTCCGGTTTCGCATGTACGACCAGGTGATCCAGGCTGCGGTGGCGGGCCAGGGCATCGCGCTCGGGCGGCTGCCGCTGCTTGCCGAGCCGCTGCGCGACGGAAGGCTGGTCGCGCCGTTTGCCAAGCGCTACGATTCGAACCGCGGTTACTACGCGCTGGTCGCGCCGCACGCCGAATCGCGCGCCGATGTGCAGGCATTCGTCGCGTGGCTCGCCGACGAGGCCGCGGCGACGCGCGCCGACCTTCCGGTCGCGGCGGCGGCCGTCGCGAGATCCCGCAAGGCGCAACCGCACAGCCGCGATTCCACGAACCGTAACGCTTCGCGCAGACAATGACCCAGGTTTCCAACCCGCTTTTCGGATTGTCCCCCTCCGCGTGGGTCGAGCGCCACGCGACGATGATCGCGCCCGGCGCACGCGTGCTGGATGTCGCGGCGGGCCACGGCCGGCAGTCGATCTTCCTGGCAGCACGCGGTGCGCGTGTGCTCGCCGTCGACCGCGATGCCGCGGCGCTCGCGTCGTTCGCCGACCGCACGGGAATCGTCACGCGCGTCGCCGATCTCGAAGGCGACGTCTGGCCGCTGCAAGGCGAACGCTTCGACGCAGTGGTCTGCGTGCACTATCTCTACCGGCCCCGGCTGTCCAACCTGCTCGAGGTACTGGGGGAGGGCGGCGTGCTGATCTATGAAACGTTCGCCGAAGGGAACGAAGCGTTCGGGCGTCCCTCCAATCCCGCGTACCTGTTGCGCGACGGCGAGTTGCTGGCATTGGTGCGCGACCGGATGACCGTGGTCGCGTTCGAGCAAGGCGTGACGCCGCAGTACGGTACAAACGCCGTCGTGCAGCGCATCGCCGCCGTCGGACGCAGCGCATGGCCGCCACCGCTGGCGGCGTGACCCGCCCCAGCCTCTTGGGGGAGCAGTCGAATCAGGTAAAATCGCGAGTTATGCCGCAATCTCGTCCCGTCGCCGGAAGCCTCGTTGCAATCGTCACGCCGATGCAGGACGACGGCGCGCTCGACCTGCCGGCGCTGCGCAAGCTGATCGACTGGCAAATCGCAGAAGGCACGGCGGCGATCGTCATCGTCGGCACCACCGGCGAATCGCCGACGGTCAGCGTCGACGAGCATCAGTTGCTGATCCGCACGGCCGTCGAGCACGCGGGCGGCCGCGTGCCGGTGATCGCAGGAACGGGCGCCAACAGCACCGCCGAGGCGATTGCCCTCACCGACTATGCCAGGAAAGTCGGCGCCACCTGCGGCCTGTCGGTCGTCCCGTATTACAACAAGCCGACGCAGGAAGGTCTCTACCAGCATTTTCGCGCGATCGCCGAGCGCGCCGAATTGCCGCTGATCCTGTACAACGTGCCGGGGCGCACCGGCTGCGATCTGGGCAACGACACGGTCGTGCGGCTCGCGGACCTGCCCAACATCGCGGGCATCAAGGACGCGACCGGTGACCTCGTGCGCCACGTCGAGCTCGTGAAACGGCTCAAGTCGAAGCCGCAGTTCGCGTTTTACTCGGGCAATGACGACACCGCGTTGCCGTACATGCTGCTGGGCGGACATGGCGTGATTTCGGTCTCGGCCAACCTGGCCCCGCGCGCGATGGCAGCGATGTGCGCGAGCGCGCTCGCAGGCGACGTCGCCGCGGCGCGTGCGCAGAACGATCGCCTGATGTCGCTGCATACCAAGCTCTTTGTCGAGGCCAACCCCATCGCCGTCAAATGGGGCCTTGCCCAGCTGGGCAAGATTCGCAACGCGTTGCGGCTGCCGATGGTGCCGCTTTCCCCGCAATTCCACGACGTCGTCCGCGCCGCAATGCGTGAAGCGGGCGCTGTCGCCTGACGCAGGAAGTTCAACTCCAATGGTTGCAATGAATTCGCTCGCGCGGCACGCCGCGCTCCTCTCGCTGCTGGTCGCGGCGGCGGCGCTTTCTGGCTGCGAGACCTCTCCCGGCAAGCGCATCGACTACAAATCGGTGTCCAACGCGCCGCCGCTGGAAATCCCGCCCGACCTGTCGACGCCGCGCTTCGACGATCGCTATACGGTCAACACCGCGAGCGGCCTCGCGCAACAGGATGCGACGCGGCCACGCAACGTCGAGTTGCTGCCTAAGAATCCGGACGCACGCATCGCACGCGCCGGCAACGAGCGCTGGCTGGTGGTCAAGGCCACCGCCGACCAGGCGTGGGCACAAACTCGCCAGTTCTGGACCGAGCAGGGGTTCGTCATCGCCAGCGAGCAGCCGACGCTGGGGGTGATGGAGACGGACTGGGCGGAAAACCGCGCGCAGGTGCCCGACGACCTCTTGCGCAAGTACGTGGGAAAGTACCTGGACGTGTTCTACTCGACTTACAAGCGCGACAAGTTCCGCTCGCGCATCGAGGTGGGCACCGAGCAGGGTACCGTCGAAATCTATATCTCGCATCGCGGCATGGAGCAATTGCCGACGGGCAAGATCGACAATTCGTCACCGGCCGCCTTCGCGTGGGCGCCGACGCCCGAGAATCCCGAGCTCGAGGCGGACATGCTCTCGCGACTGATGGTGCGCTTCGGCACGCCCGCGCCGCAGGCCGAAGCGGCGATCGCGCAGTCGACCGCGCAGCCCGACCGCGCCCATATCGAAAAGGCCAACGATGGCGCGTCACAGCTGATCGTCGACGATTCGTTCGACCGCGCGTGGCGGCGCGTGGGCCTGGCGCTCGACCGCAGCGGCTTCACCGTCGTAGATCGCGACCGCTCGAAGGGGCTCTACTACGTGCGCTACGCCGACCCCGAAGCCGACATGTCGAAGAAGGATCGCGAAAAAGGATTCCTGTCGAAGCTCATGTTCTGGAAGTCCGACGACAAGGACAAGCCCGAGCAGTACCGTGTGCTGGTCGCCGACGCGTCGCCGCGCAGTCTCGTCAGCGTGCAGGATGCGAACGGCACCCACGACAACACGCCGGTCGGCGACAAGATCCTGGGCCTGTTGAAGGACCAGCTCAAATAGTCATTCACGCGAAAGTCGATCGCTGATGCGCTTCGCATCGCTCGGGTCAGGCAGCGAAGGCAACGGCCTGATCGTCGAAGCGGGCGACACGCGCATCCTGATCGACTGCGGCTTCGGCGTGCGCGATTGTGCCGCGCGCCTCGCGCGGCTGGGCATCGAGCCGTCCTCGATCACCGCGATCTTCGTCACGCACGAGCATTCCGATCACGTCGGCGGCGTGGCGGCGCTCGCCGCACGCTACGGCATCGGTGTCTGGTTGACGTTCGGAACGCTGAGCGCCGTGGCGGGCCGCTTCGACGGCCTTGCCAGGGTCTATGGCTTCGACAGCCACGACGCGCTGGTGATCGGCGATCTCGAGGTACGGCCATTCCCGGTGCCGCACGACGCCCGCGAGCCGGTGCAATTCGTCGTCGGCGACGGCGAGCACCGGCTGGGAGTGCTCACCGATCTCGGCATGTCGACGCCGCATGTGCGCGCGAGCCTGTCGGGTTGCGACGCGCTGGTGCTCGAATGCAACCACGACCGCGAGATGCTGCACGCGGGCAGCTACCCGGCGGCGCTGAAGCAGCGCATTGCGGGGCGCTTCGGCCATCTTTGCAACGACGATTCCGCGGCGCTGCTCGCATCGCTCGACTGCTCTCGCCTTCAGCACATCATCGCCGCGCATCTGTCGCGCGAAAATAACCGCCCCGATCTCGCACGCAACGCGCTCGCGTCGGCGCTCAATTGCGCGTCCGACTGGATCGGCATCGCCGAGCAGGACAGCGGATTCGCGTGGCGTTCGTTTGCCTGAATCGCGCAAAAACGCAGGGCCGGGCCGGCCGCGGCCGCCGGCTCGCTGCGTCTGCTTTCACTCCTAATTGACCGCAACACCGACCGGGACCCACGATGGAAAAACGCCAGGAACTCTACCGCGGCAAGGCCAAGACCGTGTTTGCGACCGACGATGCGAACTTGGTGATCATGCATTACCGCGACGACGTCTCCGCATTCGACGGCGCCAAGCTCGCCAAGCTCGACCAGAAGGGCGAGACCAACAATCGCTTCAATGCCTACGTGATGGGCCGCCTCGCCGGATCGGGCGTGAAGACGCATTTCGTGCGCATGCTGAATGAGCGGGAATCGCTGGTGAAGGCGATGAAGATGCTGCCGGTCGAGTGCGTGGTGCGAAACGTCTGTGCCGGGTCGATGGCCAAGCGCTATGGCATCGACGAAGGCACGAAACTCGCCGAACCGATTTTCGAATTCTTCCTCAAGAGCGACGCGCTTCACGATCCGCTGGTGAACGACGACCACATCCGCATCCTCGGCTGGGCGAGCGCCGACGAGATTGCACAGATGAAGGCGCTGACGCACCGCGTCAACGCCGTGCTGAAGCCGATGTTCGCGGATGCCGGTATCGACCTCGTCGACTACAAGCTGGAGTTCGGACATCCGCTGGATGCGCTGCAGGGACCGATCGTGCTGGGCGACGAGTTCACGCCCGACGGATGTCGGCTGTGGGACGCGCAAACCGGCGAAAAGATGGACAAGGATCGCTTCCGCCGCGACTTGGGCAACGTGATCGGCAAGTACCGCGAGGTCGCCACGCGGATCGGCGTGCCGCTGTCCTGATGCCTGGCGCGGCGGGCGAGCGCTCGGCGCGGGTCAGAGCCCGAGGACCGTTCCCGTCAGCCCGGGCTCGCCGGTCGCCCAGATCTCGTCGAAGCGCGTCGCCAGCGATTGCACCGCTGCCGGCTGCGAAATCATCAGCGATGCGCGCGGCTGGTCGATATGGAAGCGATGCAGGCAGTGCGCGCGATCGACGATCACCAGCGGGTCCATCGCGCTGGCGGCCTCGCTGCCGGTGCGATAGACGGTCACCGCCTGCGGAAACTGGCGCAGCAGCATCACGAAGCGCCCCGAGGATGTTTCCAGCCAGCGCGTGTCGTGAACGATGATCTCCAGCCGCGCGCCAGGGGCTGCGCGAAGGAACGCGCGCACCGCATCGACGCGCGCGGTGCCCGCCCAGCCGCCCCACGCCATGTCGATGTCGAACACCTGCAGGCGCAAGCGCGCGTAGCCGACAAGCTCGTCGATCGCCGCGACCTGCTCGGAAACGCTTGCAAGCGTCGCCTCGCGCGGCGCGGGCTGGGTCTCATCGGTCGACGTCGAGGTAGCCATCGCGGTACCAATCGTAAAAAAGCGTGATCGTGGAGGCGGGCAGGACGCTGCATTGCGCTGCCCGCAACGCGCGCTGGTTCGCCAGCGACGCGAGCGCGGCCCGCGCGGCGCGCAACGGCGCCAATGCTACCCCATTGATGTAGAAAGCGGCATCGTCGTAGAGAAGCTGTGTGCGCACATCCAGCACCACGCCGTGCATCGCGGCCGCGCGCGCGAACGCGGCACGTGATAGCGGCACGGCCGGCGGCACGAAGAACACGTCGGGCTTCGGTTCGGACAGCCACGTGCCGGCGAAATCGTCGATCATCCGCCGGTTGACTCGGACCTTGCGGAGCATCGATGCGAGACGCGCCTGCATCCGCGGGTCGATGCGCGCCGGTGTGGACGTCGCGCGCAGGTCGGGGTCCGCATAGCGGCCGGGCAGGTCGACGCGGTCGCGCAAATAGTCGAGGAACGCCTGCGCGAGCTCGGTGGCGCCGGCCGCGCGAAAGCCGATCGAGTACGTCGTGCAGGTGGTCAGCGCCACGCCGTCGTGCGCGACGTGCGGCGGCAGGTAAAGGATGTCGCCACGCTCGAGCACATGATCGTGGCTGGGCGCGAAGCGCGCCAGGATCTTGAGCGGCAGCCGTGGCTTGAACGCCAGATCCCGCTGTTGTCCGTAGCGCCAGCGTCGCTGGCCGGCGCCCTGCAGCAGGAACACGTCGTACGAATCGACGTGCGGACCCACGCCGCCGCCTGGCGCCGCGTGGCTCACCATCAGGTCATCGAGGCGCGCGAACGGCAGGAACGCGAATCGGCGCATCAGCCGATCGGCGCGCCGGTCGTGAAGGTTGATGCCCTGCACCAGCAGCGTCCACTGCCGTGGCGGCAGCTCGCGCCACGTGGATCGGGGAAACGGCCCGCGCGTCATCGTCCAGCGCGAGCCTTCGCGCGCGACGAGCCGCGACTCGACGTCATCGCGCTCGGCGAGGCGTCGCAATTGCGGCCATGTGAAAATCTCGTCGAAACCAGGCAACGCCCCGCGCATCAGCAGCGGCCGCTTGTGCCAGTAGCGGGCGACGAACGCCTGGGGCGACAGGCGCGCGGGCATCGGGGACGGGGGCGTGGGCGGTGCTGTGGTCATCGCATTGGTTGCACGTGTCGTTGCGGTTCGCCGTGGCTTGCACGCGATCCGGATCGCGCGAGATCGACTCGCGCGCAACGGGCCACGCCCGCGCATCGGGCGGTTTGCGTGCATCAAGAAACGCGCGGGGACGATTATAGCGGCGCGCTACAATCGCTTTTCGATCCCGTGCGCGCGTGGGCAGCACGCCGTCCTACACGAGAAAATCCCATGAATGCGTTCGCCAACACCGTCGTCACCCTGAATTTCAAGTTGTTCGATGCCCAGAACTCGCTTGTCGAGGAGACCGGCGACCAGCCGATCGCGTACCTGCACGGCGGACACTCCGGGATCTTTCCCAAGGTCGAGGCGGCGATCGACAACAAGCAGGCCGGCGACAAGGTCTCGGTCACACTCGAGCCGATCGACGCGTTCGGGGAATACGACGCCGCGCTGATCCGCATCGAGCCTGTCGCATCGCTTCCACCCGACCTGTCCACCGGCGGTTACCTGGTCGCGGAAAAGGACGGCGAGGAAATCGTGTTTCGCGTTACCAGCATCGCCGACGGCAAGGCCGTGCTGGATGGCAACCACGAACTTGCGGGCCAGCGGCTGCGGTTCGACGCGACGATCGTCGACGTGCGTCCGGCCACTGCCGAGGAAATGACCCACGGGCACGTGCATGGCGCGCACGGGCACCATCACTGATGCAGTCGAACGCGATCGCGACTCATGCACGACGATGATCGACCCACGGGAACGGTGTTGCCCCGGCGGCGAGCGCTCGCGCTGATCGGCGGGGCGGGACTGTTGGCCGCGCAGGCCGTTCGCGCGGCGGGCGGCACGAGTGGCATGGGCGGCAGCGGCGCCGCGCCTGCTTGCGTGGTGCGCCCTGCCCAAACCGAAGGCCCGTTTTTTGTCGACCAGGCACTGCAGCGCCGCGACATCCGCGGCGGCGCATCGGGCGTGCCGCTGCAGCTCGAATTCCAGGTGTCGCGCGTTGCCGGCAACGGTTGTGCACCGATGCGCGATGCGCAGGTGGATGTGTGGCACAGCGATGCCGACGGCCGCTATTCGGGCGTCGACGGCCGGCGCACGACCGCAGGCATGGACTTCCTGCGCGGAGGGCAGATGACAGACGCCGACGGCAGCGTGCAATTCGCGACGATCTATCCCGGCTGGTACGACGGCCGTGCGGTGCACATTCATTTCAAGATACGTGCAAAGGACGCGACCGGCCGGCAACAGGAATTCACGTCGCAACTCTATTTCGACGACGTGCTGAGCGAGCGCGTATTCGCGGCACCCGCCTACGCGCGCCGCGGCCGGGGCTTCATGCACAACGCCGATGACTTCCTCTACCGGCAGGGCGGCAAGGACTTGATGCTGGCGGCGAAGCCGGCCGGCGAGGGATACCGGGCCGCATTCGCCATCGCGTTGCAGATGTCCTGAAGCGCGTGGGCACGGAACCAACGCGCGCTCCCCGTATCTACATGACCAAGCCTTCCTATTTTTCAACCCAGCCATGAACCGAACCCTGGTCGCCGCAGCCCTGATTCTCGCCGCCGCCGGGGCCGCCGCATGGTTCTGGTGGCACCAGCAAACGCCGCCCCAGCCGCCGGCGGTCGTGCAGGCACCGGCGCCGGTGGCCACCGAAGCAACACCGCCACCGTTGATCCAGCATCCGGTCGAGGACGCGCCGCTGGCGACTGATGCCACCACGGCGCAACCGGTGCCGCTCGATCACAGCGACGTGGCGATGCGCGATGCGCTGGGCGCACTGTTCAGCGGCGGCACGCTGCCGGCGTTCTTTCACGCCGATCGCATCGTCCGCAATTTCGTGGCCACCGTCGACGCGTTGCCGCGTGAAAGCGTCTCGCCGACAATCATTCCCATCGATCCTGCTTCCGGCAGCCTGATCGTGGACTCGACCGCAGGGGCCACGACGATCGGCGCCGGCAACGCGCTGCGCTACGCGTTGTACGTGAGGGCCTTGCAGGCGATGGACCTGAAGCGTGTCGCCGGCGTCTACCTGCAGGATTACCCGCTGTTCCAGCAGGCGTACCGCGAGCTCGGTTATCCCAATGGCTACTTCAACGACCGGCTGGTGAGCGTGATCGACCTGCTGCTGGCGACGCCCGACGTCCAAGCGCCGGTCGCGCTCGAGCAACCCAAAGTCGTCTACGTGTTCGCCGATCCGGCGCTGCAGGCGTTACCGGCGGGACAGAAAATCCTGCTGCGGATGGGCACGCCCAACGCGACGATCGTCAAGGCTAGACTGCGCGAGTTGCGCAGTTATATCGTGCGCACGCCACCGCCGCGCTGAAGCGGCGTTGCACCACTGCATGCGTCGCCGCTGCGCGCGTTGTTGGGGGCGTCAGTCCGGCGCTTCGTCGGCGATGCGCTTCAATTCGTAGAGTATTTGCAGCGCTTCGCGCGGCGACAGCGCATCGGGATCGATCGCCGCAACGCGTGCGGCGAGGGCGGACTCGCGCAGCACCGGCGCCGGCGCCTCTTGCGCGGCCGCGAACAGATCCGATTGGCCTTGGCGCTGTGTCGAAAACTGGTCGAGGCGTGCGAGATAATTGCGCGCCTGGCGGACGGTTTCGGCAGGCACGCCGGCGAGCTTCGCGACCTGCAGCCCATAGCTGCGATTGGCGGCGCCGTCCGCCACCGCGTGCAGGAACACGATACCGTCGCCATCCTTGCCGTGGGTTTCGACTGCATCGAAGTGAACGTTGGCACAACCCTCGATCTCTGCGGCGAGTGCGGTCAATTCGAAGTAGTGCGTCGCGAACAGCGTCAGGCTGCGATTGGTCTCGGCGAGCCGGTGCGCGATCGCCCACGCAAGCGCCAGGCCGTCGAACGTCGACGTACCTCGGCCGATCTCGTCGATCAGCACCAGGCTTTGCGGCGTCGCGCGATTGACGATGTAGGCTGCTTCGGTCATCTCGACCATGAACGTCGACCGGCCCCCCGCAAGATCGTCGGCGGCGCCGATGCGCGTGAAGATCGCGTCGATGGGTCCGATCAGCGCTTGTCGCGCCGGGACGAATGAACCGCAGTACGCGAGCAGCACGATCACGGCGGTTTGCCGCATGTATGTCGACTTGCCGCCCATGTTCGGGCCGGTCACCACCAGCAGGCGGCGCTCACGCGTGAGTGCCAGGTCGTTGGGCACGAACGATTCGACCTGGCGCTCGACCACCGGGTGCCTGCCGGCGACGATTTCGAGGCCAGTTTCCGCACCGAACTCCGGGCGCACCCAGTGCAGTACTTCGGCCGTCTGCGCAAGCGCTGCGACGATGTCGATCGAGGCCAGCGCGTCGCCGACCGCCTGCAGCGTGGCGATCGCCGGCATCAGGCTTTCGACCAGCGCGTCGAACAACAGCTTTTCGCGCGACAGCGCTCGCTCCTGTGCCGACAACGCCTTGTCCTCGAACGCCTTCAGCTCCGGCGTGATGTAGCGCTCGGCGTTCTTGAGCGTCTGTCGCCGCCGGTAGTCGTCCGGGACGCGCGCGATATTCGACTGCGTGACCTCGATGTAGAAGCCGTGCACACGGTTGTACTCGACCTTGAGGTTGGCGATTCCCGAGCGCTCGCGCTCGCGGCGCTCGAGATCGACCAGGAATTCGCCGCATTGCGCATCGATGCCGCGCAACTCGTCGAGGTCCGCATCGTAGCCTTCGCCGATCACGCCTCCGTCGCGGACATTGGCCGCCGGTTCCGCGGCCAGTGCCCGGGACAGCAGCGCCGGCCACGCCGGATCGATCGCCAGCGCGCGCGACGCGTCGGCCAGCAACGGTGCCGCGAATCCACCGAGCATCGCTGCGAGCGATGGTGCTGCGAGCAGTGTGTCGCGCAAGGCCGCAAGCTCGCGCGGGCGCACCGAATTTAGCGCGATGCGGGCGGCGATGCGCTCGACATCCGAGGTGCGGCGCAATTGCGTGATGGTTTCCTTGCGCAGCCGCGCATTGCCGAGCATCGCATCGATCGCATCGTGGCGCGCGATGGCGCAGCGCGGTTCGCGCCGTGGTTCGGTAAGCCAGCGCCGCAGGCCGCGGCTGCCGGCAGCCGTGACGCAGCTGTCGAGAAGCCCATGCAATGTTGCATTGCCTTCGCCGGACAATGGCGCCAATACTTCGAGGTTGCGCCGCGTGGCGGGGTCGAGATCGATGAACTCGCTCGCGGTGACGACGTCCAGCGACCGCACGTGCGCCAATGCTGCGCGCTGCGTCGAAGCCGCATAGGCCAGCAACGCGCCTGCTGCGCCCAGTGCAACCGGCATGTCGGCGACGCCGAACGCCGCGAGATCGTGGATGCCGAAGTGGCGTGCGAGCGCGCGCTCGGCCGCGGCCGCATCGAAGTGCCAATCGGGCAATGGACGCGTGGCGATATTGCGGCCGGGGGTCGGCGGCAGCGCCACCGCGGCTTCAGCCACCAGCAATTCGGCGATGTCGAGGCGCGCGAGCTGCGCGGCGAACTCGCCCTGCGGCACTTCGGTCAATGCGAATTTTCCCGACGCGAGGCTGAGCCACGCGACGCCGCAGCGCTTGCCGGCCACGGACACTGCGGCGAGCAGGCTGTCGCGATGGGCGTCCAGCAGATTGGCGTCGACCAGCGTGCCGGGCGTGACGATCCGCGATACGCGCCGCTCGACCGGTCCCTTGCTGGTGGCCGGGTCGCCGACCTGCTCGACGATTACCACCGATTCGCCGGTTTTCATCAGGCGCGCCAGGTGGTGCTCGATCGCGTGGTAGGGCACGCCCGCCATCGGAATCGGCGCACCCGCCGATTGCCCACGTGAGGTCAGCGTGATGTCGAGCAGCCGCGCAGCCCGCTCGGCGTCGGAATAGAAGAGCTCGTAGAAGTCGCCCATCCGGTAGAACACCAGCTTGTCCGGATGCTCGTTCTTCACTCCGAGATACTGGCGCATCATCGGCGTGTGCATCGCCAGCACGCGTTGACTGTCCCCGGTTGCGTCGTCGGTACCTTGCATGGCGTACCCGTCAGTGCAGCTTGACGCGAGGTTCGGTGCGCTCGCGCAGGAATCGGCCGACGCTGCCGAGCGCAACGCGCGTCCAGCCGTGCAGCGCCGCCAGGTGCAGCGTGTAATTGGAAATGTACATGATGCGCGCGATCACGCCTTCGACGAACATCGCGCCGCCGATCAGGCCGCCCATGAGATTGCCCACCGCGGAAGTCTCGCCGAGCGACACCAGCGAACCGTAGTTGTGGTAGCGGAACGGCCGTAATGGCCGCCCGGCAATGCGCCGTTTCATCATCCGCGCGAGGTGCGACGACTGCTGATGCGCCGCCTGCGCAAGCGGCGGCAGCGCAATGTCTTTCTCCGGCCACGGACACTGCGCGCAGTCGCCGATCGCGAACACGTCGTCGTCGTCCACGCTTTGCAGCGTATCGCGGACGATCACCTGGTGATTGCGATTGGTCGACAGTCCGCCGAAGCCGGCGAGCCAGTCAGGCGCCTTGACGCCTGCCGCCCACACCGCGAGGTCGTAGCCCAGCAATTGTCCAGCGACGGTGACGATTTTGCTGCCGTCCATGCGCACGACGCGGTCGTTGACCAGCACGTCTACATCGAGCTTGGCGAGGATCTTGGCGGTCGCGTCGGCGACGCGCTTGGGCATTTGCGGAAGGATGCGATCGGCGGCTTCCAGCAGCTTGATCTTGAACTGGCGGCGCGCATCGAACGACGCGAGGCCGTAACTTGCGAGCACGCGCGTGGTGTCGCGCAGTTGCGCCGCGAGCTCCACTCCCGTCGCGCCACCACCGATGATGACGACACTGACGTCGGGCCGTGCACCGGATTCGCCGGCAGCATTGGCGCGCGCGCAGGCCGCGACCAGCCGGCGATGGAAGCGCTCCGCATCCGCGGTCGAATCGAGCATGGAAGCGTTTTCACGCACGCCGGGAATGCCGAAATCGTTGGACACGCCGCCGATCGCGAGGATCAGCGTGTCGTAGCCGACCTGCCGTCGTGGCAGCATCGCCAATCCTTCGGCGTCGACCACTGCGCCGATGGTGATCGTGCGGTTGGCGCGGTCCAGCGCCTCGATTGCGCCCAGCCGGAACGCAAAGTGGTGCCAATGCGCCTGCGCCATGAAGTCGATCTGGTGCGCATTTACGTCGAGGCTGCCCGCCGCCGCTTCGTGCAGCAATGGCTTCCACATGTGAGTTTCGTTGCGATCGACCAGCGTGACTTGCGCCCGGCCACTCGCGCCAAGCGAATTGCCGAGTCGCGTTGCGAGCTCGAGACCGCCGGCGCCACCGCCGACGACGACGATCCGGTAGGGGGGAGTTTGAGATTCGCTCATCGAAAGTTGATGCAGCCGCGCAATGGCGGACTTAAGCGCGGCCTTCGCACCGGAACGCCAGCCCGCGCCGTTCAGGCCGTGGGGAAGACCCAGATCGCGTCGCGCGGCAATTCGACGAAATACGCCGCCCCCGCGTTGAGCGCGGATTCGCCGTACGCGCGAATCCGCGAGTTCGCGAGCTCGAACAGGTGCTCGAATCGATCGCCGATGTACATCGACGTGATCAGCTTGGCGGCAATGCGATTGTCGCCGGCGGACGCGGCGACGCGGACACGCTCGACGCGGATCATCGCGACACCCGGCTTGCCGGCCGTGGTGCCGGGCCGCGTGACGCCTGCGAGCTTCCAGCCGTCGCCACCGAGCATTGCCACGCCGTCGCGGACTTCGGCGACTTCGCCCTTCAGCTGGTTGTTGCTGCCCATGAAGTCTGCGGCGAAAAGCGTCTTGGGGTCGCTGTACATCTCGAGCGGCGTGCCCTGCTGCTCGATGCGGCCGTTGTTGAGCAGCAGGATGCGGTCCGACATCGCCATCGCCTCGCCCTGGTCGTGCGTGACGCACAGCGCCGAGAGCTGCAGGCGCACGATCAGCTCGCGCAGCCACGCGCGCGCTTCCTCGCGCAGCTTGGCGTCGAGGTTGGACAGCGGCTCGTCGAGCAGGATCACCGGGGGGTTGTAGACCAGCGCGCGCGCGAGTGCGACCCGCTGCTGCTGGCCACCGGACAGCTGGTGCGGATAGCGCTCGCCCAGGTGGCCGAGCGACAATTGCTCGAGGACGCGCGTCACTTGCGTCTTGATGTCCGCGGCGGAAACCTTGCGCAGGCGCAGCCCATAGCCGACGTTGTCGAAGATGGTCTTGTGCGGCCACAGCGCGTACGACTGGAACACCAGGCCGAGGTTGCGACGCTCGGCGGGAACGTCGAGGCCGCGCGCGCCGTCAAAAACCGCGGCGTTGCCGATGCGTATCGTCCCCTGGTAAGGCGATTCGAGGCCCGCCACCGCGCGCAGCAACGTCGTCTTGCCGCTGCCCGACGGGCCCAGCAGCGACACGACCTGGCCGCGTTCGAGCGTGAGCGCGACGCCATTGAGGATCGGCGTGTCGCCGTAGCGCAGGTGAAGGTCGTCGACAGTCAGTTCGGTCATGGCAATTTCCCGGTTCCTGGGGGCGCAAGCGTCAGTCGCGCAGGCGCACGCCGAAGCGCAGCGCCAGCGCGAGGCCGATGCCAACCAGCACGATGTTGATCAGCGACAGCGCGGCAACCAAGTCGATCGCGCCACCCTGCCACAGCGACACCAGTTGCGCGCCGATCACTTCGTTGCCCGGCGCGAGCAGGTAAACGCCGGTCGAATACTCGCGCTCGAAGATCAGGAACACCAGCAGCCACGAGCCGAGCAGGCCGTGGCGGATCAGCGGCAGCGTGATCTCGCGCGAAATCCGGCCCCGTGTCGCGCCGATCGTGCGCGCCGCTTCCTCGAGCTCGGTGCTCACCTGGAACATCGACGTCGAGATCAGGCGCATGCCGTAGGCGAGCCACACGACGGTGTACGCGAGCCACATGCTGAACAACGTCGCGCGCAACGGTTGCAGCGGCGGCAGGAACAGGAACAGCCACAGGAACGCGAGGCCCGCGAGCAAGCCGGGGATCGCGCGCGGGATCAGCACCAGGTAATCGATGAAGCGCGACCAGCCGTCGTTGCGCCGATGCGTGGCGAACCCGATCGCCGTGTAGCAGGCCACGGCCAGCGCGCCGCCGATCGTGCCGATCAGGATGGTGTTGATGATGGCTCGCGTGTGCGTCGGCTCCTCGAACACGGCGCGGAAATTGTCGAGCGTGAAGGCGTCGACCAGCGTCACGCCGATGCCCCAGTTGGTGACGAACGCACGCAGCGTGATGCCGGAGACCGGCACCACGACGGCCAGGAACATCCAGGCCAGCAGCAGCGCCATCGCGGCCCACTTCCAGCGGCCGAGCGGCAGCTCCTTCATGCGCCCGGCCTTGCCCTTGATCGTCGCGTAGCGCCGCGCGTTCTGCAGCAGGTGGCGTTGCAGCAATACCAGCGGAAACGTCACCGCCACGATGCAGATCGCCACCGCGGCCATCAGGTGATATGACGGCGTGCCGAGCTTGTTGGTCAGCTTGTAGAGATAAGTCGACAGCACCAGGTGGCCTTCGGGGTCGCCCAGCACCAGTGGCAATCCGAACAGCTCGAAACCGAGGAAGAATACGAGCACCGCCGCGAACAGCAACGCGGGTGCGATCAGCGGCAGGCTCACCGTGACCGCGACGCGAAACGGGCTAGCGCCGGCGATGCGCGCGGCCTCCTCGACGTCGGATCCCAGGCTTTTCAGCGCCGCCGATGCGTAGACGTAGACGTTGGGCACGTGCGTCAGTCCGGCGATCACCGCCATCGCCGGAATCGAGTAGATGCCCCACGGCGCCGCGCCGAACAGGTCCTGCGACCATACGGAGTAGAACCCCACGGGTCCGGCCGCGACGACGTAGCCGAACGACAGCACCATCGGCGACACGAAGCTCGGGACCAGGATGATCGGCTCGAGAAAGCGCTTGCCCGGCAGGTCGGTGCGCTCCATCACGAACGCCAGCATCGCGCCCAGCGGCACGGCGATCAGCGTCATGCCGATGGCGAGCACGCCCGAGTTGAGGAATGCGTGCCAGAAATCGGAGTCGTCGAAGACGAAGCGATACGCGTCGAGGCCGGCCGACTTGTTGGCCTCGAAAAATGGCGCGGTGAGGAAGCTCTGGTACAGGATCAGCGACAGTGGCGACAGCACCGCCATCGCAGTGACGAGGATCGTCAGCCCGCGCGGAAAACGCGACAGCCATTGCAGCCGGGCAACCGGGGCGATCGAGGTCGTGTCGGCGGCCATGGGCGGGAGGCTCGCGGCGGACGGGATGAAGCGAGCGCGCCGCGAGCGTCGAACAGGGTTACTTGCCGGCGGCGCCCGCCGTCACTTCGGCTTTCCAGGCATTCAGGAAGTCGAGCCGCTTTTTCGGATCGAGATAGGTGACGATCTCCGAGCTGACCGGGATCGGCTTGACATTCGAACCGAGCTCCTTGTTGAGCGTTGCCGCCGTGTACTCGGCGTCGACGTCGGTGCGCACGGCGAACAGCTCGACCGGTCCGCCGATCATCTTCTGGCCGCGCACCGACAGGATGTAGTCAGTCCACACCTTCGCGGCATTGGGATTCTTCGCCTGCTTGCCGATGAACATCACGCGCGACAGCACCAGCGTGAAGTCCTTGGGCAGCACCACGCCGAGCGACGGGTCCTTCTTGGCACGCACCAGCGCGTACGAGCCGAGCACGTTGTAGCCGAGCAGGTGCTCGCCCGACGAGACCTTTTCGAGCATGTTGCCGGTACTGGCGTAGACGCGATAGCTCGACTTGCCGAAGCCCTTTTCCAGGTCCTTGATCCCCGGGTAGTACTTGGTGTCCTGCACGACGAACATGAAGCCGACACCGCTTTTCTCGATGTCGTAGGTCGTGACCTTGCCCTTGTACTTGTCGGCCTTGCTGTCGATCAGCTTGGCGAACGCCGCATGGTCCTGCGGAATCTCGTCGCCGGTGACGAGGCGCTTGTTGTAGATGAACACCGCCGGTTCATACGTCGTGCCCCACGCCTCGCCCTTGTACACCGCCCAGCTCGGAAGCTTCGACGCTTCCGGCGACGCATAGGGCATCGCCTTGCCTTCATCGACGAGCTTGACCTGGAGGTCCATCGCCGAGCTCCACATCACGTCGGCGCCGCCCTGGCCCGACGCGAATTCGGCGATGTAGCGGTTGTACAACTCGGTCGAGTTCATGTCGTTGTACTCGACCTTGATGTCGGGGTAGAGCGCGTTGAAGTCCTTGATCAACGGCTGCGCGGCCTTGGTGTCGAGCGCGCTGTAAATGACGACCTTGCCTTCCTTTTTCGCGGCCGCGATCGTCTGCGCGTAATCGGCCGGGTATCCGGCGGGAACGGCCTGTGCGAGTGCGGCGCCCGCGCACAGCGCAGCGGCGAGTCCTATCCAGCGTGCTTGCATGTCAATTTCTCCTCGAATACGCGGGCCACGGTCGCGTGCCGTCAGCCATCGGTCTGGCAATTATAGGGTTCAAACGAAAGGGCGTGTGGCGGCGACGGGCAAAGCGTGCGGCCCCGTCCGGCGCATTGTCCGGGCGCAAACGGAGGATGCGGGAATGGTCGGGGTGAGAGGATTCGAACCTCCGGCCTCTACGTCCCGAACGTAGCGCTCTACCAGGCTAAGCTACACCCCGAATGACGGCGTTGTTGCGTTGCTCGCTTTGCTTTTGCAGTTTGCTTGCGCTTCGCGGCGAGGCAGCCCATTCGCGAATCGCGTGCAATCCGACTCGCTGATGCCGGCAACAGTGCTGTCGCCGGCGCGGGATTTCGGGATTTGGGACCCCGATGTTCTAGTAGTCCCGGTCCGCCGCGAAAGTCGATAATTGTAGCAGAGTCGTCGCCTGCGGCGACGGCGCCAGATGTGCGAGACAGTCGGCCGCGGATTGAGCTTCCTGTGCGGCCCGTCCACGCGCATAGGCGATCGCGCCGGTCGATTCGAGCAGCGCGTGCACGCGCGCGAAGTCGGCGGACTCGCCGTTGGCGAGCGTGGCGCGCACGAACGCGGCATCGGCGGCGGAGGCGGTGGCGAGTGCGCGGATCAGCGGCAGCGTCATCTTGCCCTCGGCCAGGTCGTCGCCGAGATTCTTGCCCAGCGTGACGGCGTCGCCTTCGTAGTCGAGCACGTCGTCCT
The DNA here is from genome assembly GCA_041691615.1 of Pseudomonadota bacterium. Taxonomy (GTDB): domain Bacteria; phylum Pseudomonadota; class Gammaproteobacteria; order Burkholderiales; family Casimicrobiaceae; genus VBCG01. Next base: position 20,588 of record JBEPUI010000009.1, on the reverse strand, counting down.
GGATCTGGAACGCGATGCCGAGATGCATGCCGTAACGGGCAAGCGCGTCTTCCTGCTCGGGGCGGGCATCACCGAGCACGGCACCCAGCCGCGCCGCCGCCTCGAACAGTTTCGCCGTCTTGCGCCGAATCACGCCCACGTAGGCGTCCTCGTCGATGTCGGCGTTGCCGACGTTCATCAATTGCAGGACTTCGCCTTCGGCGATCTCGTTGGTGGCGTCGGCGAGGATCGACAGCACGCGCATCCGGCCGGTGGCGACCATCAGCTGGAACGCGCGCGAATAGAGGAAGTCCCCGACCAGCACCGAAGCGGCGTTGCCGAACGCGGCATTGGCCGTGGCGCGTCCGCGGCGCTGCGACGACTCGTCGACCACGTCATCGTGCAGCAACGTCGCGGTGTGGATCATCTCGATCACCGCGGCCAGCTGCTGGTGGTCGCGGCCTTGGTAGCCCAACGCCCCTGCGGCGAGCAGCACCACCGCCGGGCGCAGCCGCTTGCCGCCGCCGCCGACGATGTACTCGGCGATTTGCCGGACCAGTGCCACGTCCGAGGCCAGGCTCCGGCGCAGCACGGCATCGACTTCGGCCATGTCTGCGGCGACGACGGAGGACAGGAAAGGGATGCTCAAAGGCGGGAAAATGCCAAAAATACGAGAAAGACGCCGGTGGCGTGCCCTTGGCTGCGGCCCATCGGGCGCGGCGGGAGCGTTAGGGCGGAGCGTGATTCTACCCTTGCAGCCCGCGCGCACGGCGGGGCCGGCCGGATTGACCAAACCCGCTAAATCCCGTTATACTTCAAGACTTTTCACGGCGCGCGCCTATGCAAAGCGTCGCGGCTCGGGACGCCCCTGGGGAAGCCCCCTGGCGCAGTGGGCGCGTCGAAGATACGAACAAGGAGTTTCACTCATGTACGCGGTCATAAAAACCGGCGGCAAGCAATACAAGGTTGCCCCCGGCGAAAAACTCAAAGTAGAACAGATACCGGCGGATGTGGGCGCGAGTGTGGTCATCGACCAGGTGTTGATGGTCGGTGAAGGCGAGAGCGTCCGTCTGGGCCAGCCGACCGTCGCAGGCGCGACGGTGACGGCGACGGTTGTCGCGCATGGGCGCGGCGACAAGGTGAAGATTTTCAAGATGCGCCGGCGCAAGCATTACCAGCGGCACCAGGGCCATCGGCAGAATTTCACCGAACTCCGGATCGAGGCGATCGTCGGCTAGACGCGCTTTCAATCGCAACGCAAGGATATTCATTCATGGCACATAAAAAAGCAGGCGGCAGTTCGCGCAACGGCCGCGACTCCCAGTCGAAGCGGCTTGGCACCAAGGTCTACGGCGGCGAAGTCATTCGCGCAGGCGGCATCATCGTCCGCCAGCGTGGCACGCCGATCCACCCGGGCGTCAACGTTGGCATGGGCAAGGATTTCACGTTGTTCGCGCTGGTCGACGGCACGGTGAATTTCACCACCAAGGGCGCGAAGCAGGACAAGTTCGCCAACGTGCTCGAGGCCCAAGCCAAGTCGGCGTAGTCAGTTCGCCGCGGGCAGTTCGCCAAAGGCAGTTCGCATTCCGGGCAACACCCGGCACATCTCGAAGCAAACGGCCGGCGCACCCATCATCAGGGGCGCCGGTTTTGCTTGGCGGTTCACCACCGCGCGGTCAGCGTCGCTCCATCCAGTACATCATCGATGACGCCACCACGATAAAGAACACGACCGGCGTCACCGCGCTGAACAGCGGCGGCCAGTCGTTCAGCACGCCCAGGTTCGAGAACAGGCGCCCGATCAGGAAGAACGCGAGCCCCAGCATCGTGCCGATGAAGATGCGGAATCCGACGCCGCTCGCACGGCGCTGGAAATGCGCGAACGGCAGAGCCAGGATCATCATCGTGATCACCGAGAGCGGGTAGAAGATCTTGGTCCAGAAGGCGATCTCGAAGCGCGAGGTCTTCTGCGAATTGCCGCTCAGCACCTTGATGTTGTCGTAGAGGGTGTCGAGCTCGAGGCGCTCCGGCGCGACCGTGTAGACGGTGAGGATCGATGGGCGCAACACCGTCTCCCACATCCACGTTGGCGCAGTGCTCACGCGGGTGCGGTCGCCGCTGATGTCGGTGGTGCTGATGTTGGACAGCTGCCACTGGTTGTGACTGGCGTCGAAGCGTCCGGACTCCGCGCTGCGCACGCGCGTCAGTCGCGCATCGCGATCGAACTCGTAGATGTGCACCCCCACCAGCGTCATGTCCGACAGCACCGACCGGATGTTGACGAACGTGCTGTCCTGCTTGAACCAGAACCCGCTCTCGAACTGCTGCGCCACGACCTGCGACGAATCGCCCTGCGAGGCGCGCAGTGTCTGCGCGAGCCGCTCGGCCGGCGGTGCGACGAATTCACCGGCGAGGAACGTGGCCAGCGCCAGCGGGATGCCCACGCGGACCACCGACCACGTCACCTGCGCGAGCGACGCGCCGGACGCGCGCATCACCGTGTACTCGGAGTTGGCAACGAGTTGGGAAATGGCGAACAGCGTGCCGATCAGCGCCGCGACGGGAAACAATTCATACATGCGCGACGGCAGGTGCAGCGCCACGTACAACAGCGCCGTAGACAGCGTGTAGCCACCGCGGCCGACGTCCGACAATTCCTGGATCAGGTCGAAGAATCCGAACAGCATGACCAGCGCGACGAAGATCAGCAGCGTCGCGAGCAACACCTCGCGGCCGAGGTAGCGGCGCAGCAGGCGCATGGGCTACGAGGGCTCCATGGGCTCGGCGGCCGGCGGCGACTTGCGTCGCCCGCGCAGCAGCCCGGTGACCGAGAGTTGCTGGCGGAACAGCACGAACACCAGCGCCAGCGCGATCAGGTGCGGCAATGCGAGCCCCACCCAGAAGTTGAGCTTGCCCTGCGCGATCATGCTTTGCACGATATTGAGACAGTTCGAGTACAGCATGTACAGGAACGCCGCGGAAATGAGGTTGAACGAGCGGCCCATTCGCGGATTGACATACGACAGCGGGATCGCCAGCAGCACGAGCACCAGCGCTTCGATGGGCACCGATAGCCGCCAGAAGAGCTCCGAGCGCTCGGAAGGATCGGCCACCGCCACCAGCTGCTCGGAGGACATCGCCTTGCGCGACAGCGTGATCGCGCGCGCCTCGGCCGGCTCGATGCGCCGCGCCAGCTTGTCGAACTCCACGACCCGGTAATCCGGCGAGCCCGGCTTGCCTTCATAGCGCCGGCCTTCGCCGAGCACGATGAAGCGATCGCCGTTCTTGGCTTCCTCGAGGTGCGCGGTGCGCGCGACCGTGGTTTCATCCTGTTTTTCGCCGATCGAGTGCAGGAATACGTTGCGGATCGTGCCGTTGAAGGTATCGATGCTTTCCACGTAGACGACCAGCTTGACGCGCTTGAATTCCTTGAACAACCCCGGCGCCAGCAGCGTCACTTCGTCGCGATTTTCGAGCTGCTGCTCGTATTCGAGCTTGCGCTTTTCGGCCCACGGCGAAACGAACAGCGACAGCGCGATGATCGCCAGCAGGAAAGGCACCGAAAACCACAGAATGGGCTTCAACGACGCGGTCAGCGCCTGACCCGACGTAAACCACACGATCATCTCGCTGTCGCGGTACCAGCGCGACAACGTCAGCAAAACCGTCAGGAACAACGCAACCGACAGCAGGATATTGAGGTAAAAGACGGCGTTGAAGCCAAGAAGCGCGAGGATTCCTTCGGGCGCCACCGTCCCGCCGGCCGCGCGCGCCAGCAGCCGCAACACCAGGTTGGTGAACAAAATACCCAGCAAAATCAAGAACAGACCGAAAGCGGTCGCGGTCAGTTCACGGATGAGCGTGCGCCGGTAGATCATGACGCTGGGAAATATTTTGACTTTTTGGAGCGAATTTGCCGATAATTCGCGGCAATCCGCTTAACCGCAAGGAAACAGACGGATCGGAGAGAAGGGATCGCGATGGAATTTACCATAAAAAGCGGCAGTCCCGAGAAACAGCGCAGCGCCTGCGTCGTGGTGGGGGTGTTCGACAACCGCAAGTTGTCGCTGTCGGCCGAACTCGTCGATCGTGCGTCCAACGGGTACGTGAGCGAAATCATCCGTCGCGGCGACATGGAGGGTAAGCTCGGTGCGACGTTGCTGCTGCACAACGTTCGCGGCACGCTGGCCGACCGCGTGCTGCTGGTCGGTCTCGGCAAGGAACGCGATTTCCGCGACAAGGAGTTTCGCGCGGGCATCCGCGCCGCGGTCAAGCTGCTCAACGAAACCGGGTCGTACGAAGCAGTCATCTACCTTACCGAGGAAAAGGTCAAGCGGCGCGAAGTCGCGTGGCGCATCGAGCATGCGGTCGTGGTCGCGATGGACGCCGTCTACCGCTACGAACGCCTGAAGAGCGAACCCACCGAGGTGCGCCGGCCACTGCGCAAGTTGACCTTGTCGGTGCCGCAGCGTTCCGACCTGACCGATGGCGAACGCGCCGCGGCCGATGGCCTCGCCATTGCGCACGGCATGGAATTCGCGCGCGATCTCGGCAACACCCCCGCCAACGTCTGCACCCCCGATTATCTCGCCGAACAGGCGCACAAGCTGGCCGCGGAGTTTCCCGACATCAAGGTGCAGGCGCTCGAACGCAAGGAGATCGAGGCGCTGGGCATGGGTTCGTTCCTGTCGGTCACGCGCGGCAGCGACGAGCCGCCGCGGTTCCTGATCCTCGAATACATGAAATCGGCGCGCAAGGCCAAGCCGTTCGTGCTGGTGGGCAAGGGCGTCACCTTCGACACCGGCGGCATTTCGCTGAAGCCGCCGACCGACATGGATCACATGAAGTACGACATGTGCGGCGCTGCGGCAGTGCTCGGCACGATGCGCGCGATCGCCGAGATCAACGCGCCGATCAACCTCGTGGTGCTGGTGCCGGCCTGCGAAAACATGCCGTCCGGGCGAGCGACCAAGCCCGGCGACGTGATCACGAGCATGTCGGGACAGACGATCGAGGTGCTCAACACCGACGCCGAAGGCCGGCTGATCCTCGCCGACGCGCTGACCTACGCCGAGCGCTATGAGCCCGAGGCGGTGGTTGACGTCGCCACGCTGACGGGGGCCATGGTGATCGCGCTGGGACACGTTGCCTGCGGGGTGTTCAGCAACAACGACACGCTGGCACGCGCATTGCTGCAAGCAGGGGATGATGCCTACGACCGCGCCTGGCAGCTGCCGCTATGGGACGACTACCAGGAAGGGCTGGCGAGCAACTTCGCCGACGTGGCCAACGTCGCGGGCCGGGCAGGGGGCAGCATCACCGCCGCCTGCTTTTTGTCACGCTTCGCCAAGAAGTACGACTGGGCCCACCTGGACATCGCCGGCATCGCATACAAGGAAGGCAAGGAAAAGGGCGCCACCGGGCGTCCGGTGCCGCTGTTGACGCGATGGCTGCTGACGCACGGCGAACCGGTGGCGCAGTAGCGCCGCGCCACGACCGCGGCCCTTATGGCTTAAGGCACCCGGCAGGACTCGGACATGACCGCGATCGATTTCTACACACATGTGGCATCGCCGCTCGACGTAGCGGCCCGGATCGTCGCCAAGGCGTGGGCGCAGCACGGGTCGGTGCGCGTGCTCACTGCGGATGCCGCCGCAACGGCGGCGCTGGACAGGCTGCTGTGGACGCAGTCGGCACTGTCGTTCATCCCGCACTGCAGGCTGGCGGGCGCCAATGCCTCGGAAACGCCGGTGATCGTCGACGACGCGCTGGAACATGACGGTCCTGCTGCCGTATTGATCAACCTGCATCCGCAGACACCGCCTTTTTTCAGCCGCTTCGAACGCGTGGCCGAGATCGTCGGCGTCGATGACGAGGCGGCCGAGGCCGGCCGGACGCGTTACCGGTTCTATCGCGAGCGCGGCTATGCGTTGCGCACGCACAACCTTTCCGAGCGGGGAGAATGACGATGCCCTCTGCGCGAGAACTGCTGGAACAGGCCGATGCATTGATGCGGCGAAACCGCGCGCGCGACACGATGTCGCCGGCGATGGGGCCCCGGACGATGGCGCCGATGACCACCACGCGCAAGGCCGCGCCCGGCGATTTTCCGGTGCTGACCGAGTCGATGCAATCGCCGCCGGCCGCCCCCGCCCACACCCCCAGCCCATCTTCACCGTCGCTCGATTCGCGTTTGCACGGTAACGACGGGCCTACCGAGCCCACGCTTCGCGCGCCGCCCGAAACTGCGGCGCACGGGAGTGCACAATCGACAGCGCGCGCATTGAACGATCCGCAACCGCACGTGCTTGACGATCCGTCGCCACGCGCGCCGGCTGAGCGCGTTTCCCGGCCGGCTTACGAAGCAGCGCGCATCGTGCCGCCGGTCGTCAACGCGCCCGCTCGCGTCGAGTCGGCCTCGCTGCCGCAACCCGCGCAGTCGTGGCAATCGCCCGCGGTAGCCGATGTGCCGCCGCTCGTGGCGATCGATGCGTCGCGACCGGCCGCCAGGGCGTTCGCCGACGTGCCGGTGCTGACCGACGCCATCGAGGAAATCGATGCCGCCTTGATTGCCGCCGCCGACGAAGGCGTGCCGTCGATCTGGAATGACGAGGCGATGCAAGGCGACGACAGCGTGCTGGGCCCCGCGCCGAAGTCGATCGCGGTGATTGCCGACAGCCGCGAAATCGACCGGGCGCGCGCGCACGACACGCAGGGAGCCGCCGCCGCGGCCGCCGAGGCGGCAGCCGCGTCCAGCGCCGCCGCATCGAGCGCTGTCGCAGCATCGACGGCGGAGCTGATCGACGAAGTGCGCATGCAGGTCCTGCAGCGCATCGACATGTTCACCGATACCGGACTGCGCGAGCAGCTGGGCGAGCGCCTCAAGCCCATCGTCGATCGCGCCAGCGCCGAACTGGTGGCCACGATCAACCAGCATGTCGGCGAGCTGCTGCGGACCTACGTCGCCGAAGCGATCGAGCGCGAGCTCGACCGGCTGCGCAACGAGGTGCGTTGACGCGCTCCGCGCTTTGATGCGACACTGACTCCATGAACTCGCGTTCGGCGCCGTTGCGCGCCTCCCGATCCGGCATCTCGACCCAGCGCAGCACGCGCTGGCAAGTCGTCGCGTATTTTTATAAGGGCCAACTCCCGGGGACCGCGCGCGCGTAAATCTTCAGAATTAGTTTCATCGATCGGGCGGCCCCAAAAAGGCCGCCCGTTTTGTTTTGTGCACGGAGTTCCTGATGAAGGAGGGCGACATGATCGTAGTGATGCAACCCGATGCCGGCGGCGCGGAAATCGACGCGGTCGCCGCGCGCATTCGAAGCCACGGGCTCGACGTGCACATCTCGCGCGGCGCCGAGCGCACGCTGATCGGCGCCATCGGCGACGAGCGCAAGCTCGACCCCGAGATGTTCGATCCGCTGCCGGGCGTCGAGCGGTCGCTGCACATCCTCAAGCCGTACAAGCTGGTCGCGCGCGAGTGGCACAAGGCCAACAGCGTCGTCGACGTGCGCGGCGCGCGTTTCGGCGGTGACGACGTGCAGGTGATCGCCGGACCGTGCTCGGTCGAGACGCCGCCGCAGATGGCGGCGGCGGCCGACGCCGTGGCGGCCGGCGGTGCGCGCCTGATGCGCGGCGGCGCGTTCAAGCCGCGCACTTCGCCGTATGCATTCCAGGGCAAGGGCGTGGACGGTCTCGCCATGCTGCGCGATGCCGCGAGGCGCCACGACCTGCCGGTGGTGACCGAGCTGATGGATGTGCGGATGCTCGACACGTTCCTGCGCGAGAAGGTCGACGTGATCCAGATCGGCACGCGCAACATGCAGAATTTCGACCTGTTGAAGGAGGTCGGCAAGGTCGACGTGCCGGTGATCCTGAAGCGCGGCATGAGCGCGACGATCGCCGAGTGGCTGATGGCGGCGGAATACATCGCGGCCGGTGGCAATCACCGGATCATCCTGTGCGAGCGCGGCATCCGCACGTTCGAGACCGCCTATCGCAACGTCCTCGACGTGACCGCCGTTGCCGTGCTCAAGCGCGAAACGCACCTGCCCGTGATCGTCGATCCCTCGCACGCCGGCGGCAAGGCATGGATGGTGCCGGCGCTGTCCTGCGCGGCGGTGGCCGCGGGCGCGGACGGCCCGCTGATCGAAGTTCACCCCTGCCCGACCGAAGCGTGGTGCGATGCCGACCAGGCGCTGACGCCCGCCGAGTTCGCGACGCTGATGGCGAGGTTGAGCCTGGTGGCACAGGCGGTGGGTCGTAGTCTCGCGCCGCGCGCGACTACACGATCGGCAAGTCCGCAGGCGGCGTGAGCGCGGCCCGAGGCGTGAATTGATTCCGCTATAATTTCAAGCAATTACATCAATTACCGCGACGCATGGAACTGGCCAAGAGCTTCGAACCGCACGCCATCGAGGACAAGTGGTACCCGCTTTGGGAGGCACGAGGCTATTTCAAGCCGTCGTGGCGCGAAGGTGCGCCGGCGTATTGCATCGCGTTGCCGCCGCCCAATGTCACCGGCACGCTGCACATGGGGCACGCGTTCCAGCACACGCTGATGGACCTGCTGATCCGCTATCACCGGATGCGCGGCGACAACACGCTGTGGCAGGTGGGCACCGATCATGCGGGCATCGCCACGCAGATCGTCGTCGAGCAGCAGCTGAAGGCCGACGGAAAAACGCGTCACGACCTCGGCCGCGAAAAATTCGTCGAACGCGTGTGGGCGTGGAAGGAAGAATCGGGTTCGACGATCACCCGCCAGATGCGCCGCCTCGGCGCGTCGGCCGATTGGTCGCGCGAGCGCTTCACGATGGACGCCGGATTGTCGGCGGCGGTGATCGAGACCTTTGTCCGGCTGCACGAGGACGGTCTTATCTATCGCGGCAAGCGCCTGGTCAACTGGGACCCGAAACTCGGCACGGCGGTGTCCGATCTCGAAGTCGAGAACGACGAAATCGATGGCAAGCTGTGGGAAATTCGCTACCCGTTCGCCGATGGCAGCGGCAGCGTGGTCGTGGCGACCACGCGGCCCGAGACGATGCTCGGCGACACTGCGGTGGCGGTCAATCCGCAGGACGATCGCTACCGCGCGATGATCGGCAAGGACGTGGTGCTGCCGCTGACCGGACGGCGCATTCCGCTGGTAGGCGACGACTACGTCGACCGCGAGTTCGGCACCGGCGCGGTCAAGATCACGCCGGCGCACGACTTCAACGACTGGCAGGTGGCGCAGCGGCACGGCCTGCCGTCGCTGGCGGTGCTCGACTTGAGCGCGCGCGTCAACGACAACGCGCCCGAGAAATACCGCGGCATGGATCGCTTCGTCGCGCGCAAGGCGGTGCTCGCCGACCTCGCCGCCGCGGGCATGCTGGTCGCGGAGAAGCCGCACAAGATGACGGTGCCGCGCTGCGGACGCTCGGGCGAGATCGTCGAGCCGATGCTCACCGACCAGTGGTTCGTCGCGACCACGAAGCCGGCGGCGGCGACACATCCGATGTGGCCGGGCAAGTCGCTGCAGGACCTTTGCCTGGCAGCGGTCAGCGAAGCGGGGCTCGCGCATCCGCAGACCGGCGAGCGCGGCAGCACGCGATTCGTGCCGGACGAATGGCTGACGACCTACCATCACTGGATCGACAACCTTCAGGACTGGTGCATTTCGCGCCAGCTGTGGTGGGGACACCAGATTCCCGCGTGGTACGACGAGCTCGGCAATCCGTACGTCGCGCGCGACGAAGCCGCGGCGCGCGCGAAGGCGCGAGCAAGCCTCGGACGCGAACCCGAGACCTTCGTGCGCGATCCGGATGTGCTCGACACGTGGTTCTCGTCCGCGCTGTGGGCGCATTCGACGCTCGGCTGGCCGCAGCCGACGCGCGAACTGTCGACGTTCCTGCCGACGTCGGCGCTGGTCACCGGTTTCGACATCATCTTCTTCTGGGTCGCGCGGATGATCATGGCGACGACCTGGTTCACCGGCAAGGTGCCGTTTCGCGATGTGTACATCAACGCGATCGTGCGCGATGCCGAAGGCCAGAAGATGTCGAAGTCAAAAGGCAACGTGCTCGACCCGATCGACCTCGTGGACGGCATCGAGCTCGAGCCGCTGGTCGCCAAGAGCACGTCGAACATGATGGACCCGCGCCGCCAGGAGGTGGTCGCCAAGCGAACGCGCAAGCAATTCCCGACGGGCATCCCGGCGTTCGGCGCGGACGCCGTGCGCTTCACGTTCGCCTCGCTTGCGACCTTCAACCGCACGCTCAACTTCGACCTCAACCGGTGCGACGGCTATCGCAATTTCTGCAACAAGCTGTGGAATGCGACGCGCTTCGTGCTGATGAACGTCGAAGGCAAGGACACCGGCCTCGACGCGGGCGCGCCGACGACGCTCACCTTCGTCGATCGCTGGCTGCTCGGCCGGCTGCAGCAGGCCAAGCACGACATCGCCGCCAACATCGACGCGTACCGTTTCGACCTCGCGGCCAAGGCGTTGTACGAATTCGTCTGGGACGAGTACTGCGACTGGTATCTCGAGCTCGCCAAGGTCCAGCTCGCGCGCGCCGACGCCACGGGCGATGCGGCCGCGGCACGCGGCACGCGGTCGGTGCTGGTGCGCGAGCTCGAGGCGACCCTGCGGCTCGCGCATCCGTTCATTCCGTTCATCACCGAGGAGCTGTGGCAAACGGTGGCGCCGCTCGCGGGCAAGTCCGGCGAGACGATCCAGCTGCAGCCCTATCCGCGCGCCAATTTCGACCGGGTCGACGCGGCCGCTAATGCGCAGATGGCGTTGCTGAAGGACGTCGTCAACGCCTGTCGCGCACTGCGCGGGGAAATGAACCTGTCGCCAGCGTTGAAAGTGCCGCTGATCGCCGCCGGCGACCCTGCGCTGCTCGCCGAGTTCGCGCCGTACGTCGCGGCAATGGCGCGCATCGGCGACATCCGCATCGTCGCCGAGCTGCCGGCAACCGACGCGCCGGTCCAGGTCGTCGGCGATTTCCGGCTGATGCTGCACATCGAGATCGATCCCGCCGCCGAGCGCGAGCGGCTGGCGAAGGAACGGCTGCGCCTCGATGGCGAAATCGGCAAGGCCGAGGCGAAGCTCGCCAACGAGGGTTTCGTCGCGCGCGCGCCGAGCGCGGTGATCGAGCAGGAACGTGCGCGACTGTCGTCGTTCATCGCCACGCGCGACCAGATCCAGGTACAGATCGAGCGGCTGACCGGGCGGGATTCGACGCAGGCGACCGACCCCGCCGGATGATTTCTGCGGCGGGGTTGTGTAAACAATACAACAGGTTGCGCGGTACAAATCCGCGCATTCGCACGCGCATTTAGATTCGAGTGAATTTTCACAAGTGTGGGGCGGCCCCGCGCTCAGGTCGCCCCTCATCCGCGCCCCAGCTGTGCAGGACAGCAGTTCCCTGCCATCAATGGACGTTTCAACCGTTGCGATTGACGGTCGCACCGTGATAAGTTTCGCTGCGATCACTCCGCGACCCTGTCTCGCGCGATCCACATCACCCTGTCGGGGAGATCGCCTTGAACGCTGTCCGTTTGCTGTAGTAGATCGACGTGCGCACGCGAAGATTTTTCGTCGTCTTCGCCATCGCCGTCATTTGCGCCTCCGGCAGCCAACTTGCATCGGCCAGCGCCGGAATCAGCCTCGCGGTGACCTTTCCCGCGGCCGTGACGGCGGGTGACACCGGCGTTGCGGCCAACCTCGACTTTCGCAACATCTCGACGCCCAATACGCTGACGATCAGCGTCGGCTCGATCAAGCTGACGCCGTCCTGCGCGACCTACGTGGCGTCGACGTGCACGAGCGTCGACAACGGCGTCTTTGCGATCGGCGCCTCCGGCATCGGTCGCGCCAACACCGCGTGCGCGGGCGTCGCGTTCTCGTTCGTCCCGCACGCGGGCGCCACCGACGGCTCGCTCGACGTGCTGCCGGGATCGGCGGTCGTGCTGGGAACTCCGGGTACGCCCAACGGCGGCGACCGATGCATCGTCGACTTCACGTTCGCCGTGGCGAAAGTGCCGGCGAAGGATGCGCAGGCCGCAAACCCCGGGCGGCAGACCTCTCCCGGCGCGATCGTCAACGGCACGGCAAGCGATGCGTCGGCAGCGGTGGTGTTCGTCAACACGTTCGTCACTGTGCAGCAGGTGACGCCATCGGTGGTGACGACCGCGTCCGCAGGCGTGATCGCGGGCGGCAGCGTCACCGATTCCGCGTTGATGTCGGGTGGCGCAAATCCAACGGGGACGCTGACGTTCAGACTCTACGGCCCGGCCGACACGACGTGCACCAGCGCGGCCATCTTCACCAAGGCGGTCACCGTCGCGGGGAACGGCACTTACGTGTCGACGGCATTCGTGACAACGGTGGCGGGAACTCACCGCTGGATCGCCACCTACGGCGGCGACGCCAGCAACGTGGCGGTCGCCGGCGCCTGCAGCAACGCCGGTGAGTCGGTCGTCGTCACCGCCGCCAGTCCCACGCTGACGACGGTCGCGTCGGCATCGGTCAAGGTCGGCACCGCAATCTCCGACAGCGCGACGCTCGCGCTCGGCACCAAGCCGACGGGAACGATCACTTACACGCTGTATGGGCCGGACGACGCCACCTGTGCGACGGCCCCCGTGTTCACGACGACGAAGGTTGTCAACGGCAACGCCAAGTACACGTCGGCCGCGTTCACGCCGACGCAGCCGGGCACCTATCGCTGGATCGCCGCGTACGGCGGTAACGCCGCCAACAATCCGGTGTCGGGCGCATGCAACGACGCGGGCGAAAGCGTCGTGATCACGAAGGTCACGCCGACGCTGGCGACGACGGCGTCGGCGACCGGAGCGCTCGGCACTGCGGTGACCGACACCGCGACGCTCGCCGCGGGATTCGCGCCCACCGGCACGCTGACGTTCGTGCTGTACGCGGCGAACGACACGACGTGCGCGAGCGTGCTGTTCACGTCCGATCCCATCGCCATCAACGGCAATGGCACGTACGCGTCGACTCCGGCATACACGCCCGCGGCCGTTGCCACCTATCGCTGGCGCGCGTTCTACAGCGGCGATGCCAACAACGTCGCCGTCAGCGGCGCGTGCGGCGCCGCGCGTGAAAGCGTCGTCATCGCGAAGGTCACGACGGTCGTCGACACGATCGCTGCCGCCGGCGGGGCGATCGGCACCATCTTGAGCGATTCGGCGACGTTGTCGGGTGGCCTCAACCCGACCGGCAATTTCCGCTTTCGCGCGTACGGCCCCAACGATCCGGCGTGCGCCAACGCCGCCGTGTACACGTCTGCCGTGATCACCGTCAACGGTAACGGCACCTATGCGTCGTCGCCCAATTTCACGCCGGCAACGGCCGGGACGTACCGCTGGCGCGCGACGTACAGCGGCGATGTGAACAATGCGGCGGCGACCGGCGCCTGCAATGCCGCCGGCGAAACCTCGGTCATCAACCAGGCGACGCCGGCGCTGGCGACCAGCGCGTCCGCCGGCGGTGCAATCGGCACGACATTGACCGACCAGGCGTCGCTCGGCGGCGGCACGAACCCCAAGGGCACGCTCACGTTCGCGCTCTACGGCCCGAATGACGCCGTGTGCGCGACCGCGGCGTTCACGTCCAATGCGATCACCGTCAACGGCAACGGCGACTACACGTCGGCGCCGGCGTTCGCAACGGGTGCGGCGGGGACTTACCGGTGGCGCGCGTTCTACAGCGGCGACGTCAACAACGCCGCGGTGTCCGGCGCGTGCAATGCGGCGAACGAAGCGGCGCTGATCGTGCCGATGACGCCGGCGCTCGTCACGACGGCTTCGCCCGGCGGGCCGATCGGCACGCCATTGCTCGACCAGGCAACGCTCGGCGGCGGCCTGGGTCCCACGGGAACGATCGACTTCTTCCTCTACGGCCCGAACGACGCGACCTGCGCCGGCGCGCCGGCGTTCACATCGGCAGGAATCGTCGTCAACGGCAACGGCGTCTACACGTCCGTGCCATTCGCGCCACCGTTCGCGGGAGTCTATCGCTGGCGGGCGGTTTACAGCGGCGACTTCAACAACGCGCCGGCCGCGGGCGCCTGCAACGACGCCGGCGAAACGGCGGCGGTCAGTGTCGCAACGCCGTCGCTGGCAACGAGCGCGTCGGCGGACATCTTTCTCGGCGGATCGGTGATGGACAGCGCGACGCTGAGCGGCGGTGTCGCACCCACCGGCGCGCTGGTGTTCCGCCTCTACGGTCCCGACGACGCGTCCTGCACGACGCTCGCGTTCACGTCCGGTGCGGTCAGCGTCAACGGCAACGGTGTCTATGCGTCCGCGCCGCCATTCACACCCACTGCCGCAGGCGCGTATCGCTGGGTTGTGGCGTACGGCGGCGACGTCAACAACGCGGGCGTCGCGGGCGTCTGCGGCGTCGTCGGCGAGAGCGTCGCCGTGAGCCGGGACACGCCCTCGATCGCCACGACGGCATCGGCCGGCGGCACGCTTGGCACGGCGCTGAGCGACCAGGCGATGCTGTCGGGCGGATTCAATCCCGGTGGCACGATCACGTTCAATCTGTATGGTCCCGACGACGCGATATGCACCGGCGCGCCGGTGTTCGTCGCCGCCGCGGCGGTCGTCAACGGCAACGGCACGTACGCCTCCGCGCCTTTCACGCCGACGCTCGCCGGCACCTATCGGTGGCGCGCGATCTACAGCGGCGACGGCGGAAATGTCGCGGTCGCCGGCGCGTGCAACGCGGCGAACGAATCGGCGGCAATCAGCCGGATCACGCCGACGTTGGTCACGACCGCGTCGATTGCGACCAAGCTGGGGAGCGCGATCACCGACAACGCCGTCCTCGCAAGCGGCGCTGCGCCCTCCGGCACGATGACGTTCACGCTTTACGGTCCGAACGACTCGACGTGCGCTGGTCCGCCGGTGTTCACTGCGTCGACGGCCGTTGCCGGCAACGGCGCATATTCATCGTCGCCGTTCACGCCGCCCGGCATCGGTACCTATCGCTGGATTGCAAACTACGGCGGCGATGCCAACAACGCGCCCGTGACTGGCGCCTGCAACGACGCCGGCGAACTGTCGACGATCAACCTGGCGACACCGACGCTCGTCACGGCGGCGTCGGCGGCGGTCAAGCTCGGCACGCAGGTCAGCGACAGCGCGACCCTGGCTGCGGGCATCAACCCCGGCGGATCGATCACGTTCAACCTGTATGGCCCGGCCGATGTGTCGTGCGCCGGCGCGCCCATGTTCACGTCGGTGATCACGGTCGCGGCAAATGGCACGTACCCATCGATGCCGTTCACGCCAACCGCCGTCGGCACGTACCGCTGGATCGCGAGTTATGGCGGCGACGCAAGCAACGCGCCGGTCGCGGGCAATTGCGGCGATGCCGGCGAAAGTGTCGGGGTGAGCCAGGCGGCGCCGACGATCGCGACCAATGCGTCGGCAGGCGGCGCCATCGGTGTCGCGCTGCACGATGTGGCGACGCTGGCCGGAGGTATGAACCCGACGGGCACGCTGACCTTCACCGCGTATGGGCCCGATGACGCGACGTGCACGAATGTACCGACGTTCACGTCGGCGCCGGTGAGTGTCAACGGCAATGGCAACTACGACTCCGCGCCGTTGGTCCCCGACCGCGCCGGGACGTTCCGCTGGCGCGCGTCGTACAGCGGCGACGCCGGCAACGCGGCTGTCGCCGGCGCCTGCAACGATCCCAACGAGCGCGCGACGATCACCGCGTCGACGCCGACCGTCGCGGCGACGGCCGTCGCGAGGATCGTGCTAGGCGGTTCGATCCACGACGAGGCGACGCTCGCAGGTGGTACCAATCCCACCGGCACGATCACGTTCAGCCTCTACGGGCCGAACGACGCGGCGTGCAGCAGGGCGCCGATATTCTCGGCATCGGTCAGCGTCACCGGCAATGGCGTCTACGTGGCGCCGTCGTTTACGCCGCTGACCGCGGGGACTTATCGCTGGATCGCGGCATATGCGGGCGATGCCAACAACGGCGCGATCACCGGGGCCTGCAACGACGCGGGGCAAACCAGCGTCGCCATTGCGGCGCCACTCGCGGCGCAGGATGTCGACACGCTGTCGCGATGGGCGCTCGCGCTGCTGAGCCTGGTGCTGGCCGCGATGGCGACTGCGGCCGTGGCGATCCGCAAGCGCTGACACGCGCAGCCGAGAGCTTGCACCGCGGTGTCCGCGAGAATTGGGGTCAGAGAATTGGGGTCAGAGAATTGGGGTCAGAGAATTGGGGTCAGAGAATTGGGGTCAGAGTCGTTTTGCTTCGCAGCCGCCAACGCATCGGCGCACGCGCATTTGCGCCGCCGGCATGCGGGTGCCGTCGCTACGTCATCGGTCGACGCAGGCGAGATAGCAGGTGACCTCGGCGCGATCGTGATAGAGCTGTCGCAGCCGCAGGCTCGCGTCGATGCCGGATCGCGCGAGGCGCGTGTCGATCGCATCGACGCAACGCAGCACTTCGTCGTAGCGCTTTTTCATCGGCAACTTCAGGTTGAACAGCGCCTGCCGCGCCAGGCCTTCGCCGACCCATTCGGCCATCAGCGTGGCGATGCGGATCGGCTGCTCGACAATGTCGCAAGTCACCCAGTCGACAATTCGCTTCGGCCGGAATTTAAGGCCGTCGTCGCGCACATGCGTAACCAGTGCGTCCTGCGCGACCTCGCCCTTGAGCGCGCCGTTGTCGACGGCGGTGACGCGCAGCCCGCGCGACGCGAGTAGCCACGACCAGCCGCCGGGCGCCGCGCCCAGGTCCACCGCGCGCATGCCGGCGCGCAACCTTTCGTGTTCGGCTTCGCCGAGGAATGTGATCAGCGCTTCGGCGAGCTTCAGCACCGATCGCGACGGCGCGGCGTTCGGCATCCGCAGCCGCGCGATGCCCATCGGCCACGGCGAGCCGCTTTCGCCGATGCTGATTCCGACATAGGCCGTCGCGCCGTCCGGCATGAATACGTGCAGGCGCTTGCGATTGCGCGGCGCGATCGTGGGCAGGCCGCGGGTGGTGGTCGCATCCTCGAGCAATCGGCCACGCCGGCGAAGCTCGCTTTCGATCCGCGGCCCGAGCGCGCGGGCAAGTGTCGAAATGGCCTTGCCGTCGTTGGTGTCCGGATATTCCATCCACAGGTCGCTGGCATCGGTGTCCAGCGCTTCGATGGCGGCGAGCAGCGGCGTGACGCGGTCGATTGCCGTTCGCTGGCCGGCGGCATGCGCGACGTCCGTCAACTGGTGCGGCCCGCTGCCGACGAAGATCGAGCGCACGAAGACAGGCGGCACGTCGACCAGCGCCTTGCGCCAGCGCCGCAAGTCGAGCCTTTCGGCCTGCGCGACCACGTAGCCCAGGTTTTTCGTCGGCGTGCACGTCACGTCGATACCCGCTGCCGCGGCGGTTCGCGTGATGTCGATCGCGGCCTCCGCTTCGAAATCCGCGCGGCATTGGGCGACGATGATCATTGTCGCTCGAGCTTCGGGTCGAGGGCGTCGCGCAGCGCGTCGCCGAGCAGGTTGAACGCCAGGACCGTGGCGAAGATCGCGAGCGCGGGAAAGATCGCCTCGTGAGGCGCCGTCAGCATGTCGGCGCGCGCGGCGTCGAGCATCGCGCCCCACTCGGGTGTCGGCGGCTGCGCACCCATGCCCAGGAACGACAAGCTCGCGGCGGTGATGATCGACGTGCCGATGCGCAGCGAAAAATAAACGATCACCGCGGAAATCGTCCCCGGAAAGATGTGCCGCGCGATGATCGTCCAGTCGCTCGCGCCGACGCTGCGCACCGCTTCGATGAATGTCAGGTTCTTGAGCGCCAGCGTGTTGCCGCGCACCAGCCGCGCGAACGTGGGCACGCTGAACACGGCGACGGCGACGATCACGTTGGCCATGCCGCCACCGAGGATCGCGACGATGCCGATGGCAAGCAGGATGCCGGGAAATGCGAACAACACGTCGCAGATTCGCATGATGATGCGATCGGCCCAGCCCTCGTAGTAGCCGGCGACGAGGCCCAGCACCGTGCCGACGATCGCACCGGCCGCCACCGACACGAAGCCCGCGGCCAGCGAGATGCGTGCGCCCATCAGGATGCGGCTGAAAATGTCGCGACCCAGCGCGTCGACGCCGAGCCAGTGCGCGAGCGACGGGCGCGCGTTGAGCAGGTCGTAGTCGAAGTAGTTCTCCGCGTCGTACGGCACGATCCACGGCGCGGCGATCGCGATCACGACCAGCAGGACGACGAACGCGCCCGCGACCAGCCCGATTTTCTGGCGCCGGAACTTGCGCCAGAATTCGCTCGCCGGCGTGCGCACGGCGTCCGCCGAGATGCTCGTTCCCGTGGCGGTGTCGACCACGCCCGGTTCCGCGCCGACCGGGTCGATCGCGCCGCTGGCGAGCGCGGCAGCGCCGTCGCCAACCACGATGGCAGGGTTCCGGTCTTGGTTCATCGATAGCGGATCGTCGGATTGATGAAGCCGTACAGCACGTCGACGACGAGGTTGATGACGATGAACTCGAGCGAGAACAGCAGCACCAGCGCCTGGATGACCGTGTAGTCGCGCATGTCCACCGAGTCGACCAGCAGTCGCCCGAGGCCCGGCCAGTTGAACACTTTCTCGACCACGATCGAACCGCCGAGCAGGAAGCCGAATTGCAGCCCCATCATCGTCACCACCGGGATCAGCGCATTGCGCAGGCCGTGGCGCACGATCACCTGGCGCTCGTCCAGTCCCTTGGAGCGCGCCGTGCGGATGTAGTCTTCGCCGAGGATGTCGACGAACGACGAGCGGGTGAAGCGCGCCATGATTGCGGCGACGGCGGCGCCGAGCGTCAGCGATGGCAGCACGTAGTGTTTCCACGTGTCGTCGCCGACGGTCGGCAGCCAGCCGAGCTGCACCGAGAACACCTGCATCAGCACCATGCCCAGCGCGAAGGCGGGGAACGAAATGCCCGACACGGCCAGCGTCATGCCGACGCGGTCGGGCCAGCGATTGCGCCACACGGCGGACACGATGCCGATCGTCATGCCGAACAGCACCGACCATCCCATGCTCCACACGGTGAGCCAGAACGTGGGCATGAAGCGCTCGCCGATCTCGGTGGCGACCGGGCGCTTGGTGCGCAGCGACCGGCCGAAGTCCCAGTGCAGCACACCGTTGACGAAGCGCAGGAATTGCTGCGGCAACGGGCGGTCGAGCCCCAGGTCCTGGCGAACGAGCTGCACGGTCTCGGGCGTGGCCTCTGGGCCGGCTGCGAGGCGCGCCGGATCGCCCGGCAGCAGGTGCACGAACAGGAACACCATCACGCCGACCAGCAATAGCGTCGGTGCGAGACCGAGCAGGCGCTTGACGATGTACTGGAGCATTGTCGCGCGCCTGCCTTGTCAGCGGGCTATTGCTTCAGGTCCGCCTGCCAGAAGTCGAACGACGCATCCGGGATCACGTAGACGCCCGTCAGGCTCTTGGTGTGCGCCGACAACAGTTTCTCGACCACCAGCGGCGCCCACGGCGCATCCTTCCAGATCGTTTCCTGCGCGTCCTTGTAGAACTTCGCCTTGTCGGCGCCGGTCGTTGCGAGCTGTGCGCCCTTGATGTCGGCGTCGACCTTGTCGTTCTTGTAGTACGCGGTGTTGAACAGCTTCGGCGGCCACGAATTGCCGTCGAGCAGCGGACGCAACGCCCAGTCGGCTTCGCCGGTCGACGTCGACCAGCCGACGTAATAGAGACGCACCGGCGCGGTCTTGGGATCCTGCCAGCTCTCGACCTTCTCCACGCGCTGTCCCGCTTCGAGCAGCGTGATCTTGGTGCGGATGCCGACCTGCTGGAGCTGCTGCTGCAGGAACTGCGTGACCTTCTGCGCCGTCGTGTGGTTGTAGGCCGACCACAGCTCGGTTTCGAAGCCGTCCGGATAGCCCGCTTCTTTCAGCAACTGCTTGGCCTTGGCCACGTCGTAAGGCCACGCACCCATCTTCACCGCGTACTCGACGCCCTGGGGCGCCACGCCTTCGGCGGGCGACGCGTAGCCGTTGAACGCCACCTTGGCGAGCGCCTCCTTGTTGATCGCATACGCGATCGCCTGGCGCACCTTGACGTTGTCGAACGGCTTTTGCTGCGTGTTCATCGACAGGTAGCGCAGCACGATCGAAGGCGCCGCGACGACGTCGAGGTTCTGCTTCGCCTTCAACACGTCGGCGACTTCATACGAGACCGGGAATGTGAATTGCGCCTCGCCGGTCTGTATCAGCGCGGCACGCGTGTTGTTGTCGACGACGGGCTTCCAGGTGATCGTGTCGATCTTCGGGTAGCCCTTGCGCCAATAGCCGTCGAACTTCGCCACCTTCAGGAAGTCGGTCGCCTTCCATTCGACGAACTTGAACGGTCCGGTGCCGACCGGGTGGAACGCGATGTCCTTGTTGCCCCACTGCTTCAGCGCCGCCGGGCTGATCATCACCGTCGACGGATGCGCGAGCTGCGCGATGAACGGCGAGAACGGCGTCTTCAGCGTGATCCGTGCCGTGTAGTCGTCGACGACTTCGGTCTTGGCGATGTTGTTGTTGTAGAGGCCGTAGCGCTTCAGCTTGTTGTCGGGAT
>JBEPUI010000008.1:0-86632 GCA_041691615.1 Pseudomonadota bacterium | reverse complement strand
TTGAGCTAACCGGTACTAATTGCCCGTGCGGCTTGATCCCATAACTTTGCGCCCAACGAGGCATCCACCGATTCACAAGGAATCGCGATGCCCGGTGCAACTCAACCCCCTATTGCTATTCCATGGCTGCTCTTCACACAGCGGCTATCGACATACCTTGCCTTCCGTTTGACTGCCCCACCGCAGTCACCCCTCAATGCCTGACGACCATAGCCTGCTGGAACCACGCCTTCCCATCTCGAACAGGACCGTGAAACGGCAGCACGCCGATGATAGTGCGTACTACGCGCGCGAAAGTAGGTCATCGTCAGGCACCCCTCACCAGCAAACGCCCCGTCACACGACCGGGCGTTTTGCTTTTGGGGACACGCGCGTGCGCATCGGCCCAGGTTGACGCAGCTCCCGATCCGTTGCGATCCGATGTCGCCGTTGGCGCTGTTAATATTCCCGGCATGCACGCAGCGGATAAATTCCTCGAAACCCACGTCCTACCGAAACTCGACGGGGTGTCGATGCAATTCGCGCTGCTGTGCGCATCGGTGGTGGTGGCTGGCCTGCTATCGGCCACCGTCGTCGGACGCGACACCAACTGGGATCTGGTCAACTACCATTTCTACAATCCATGGGCGTTGCTGCATGGCCGGATAAGCTGGGATATCGCTCCGGCACAGCTTCAAAGCTATCTCAGCCCGCTGCTCGACCTGCCTTTCTACTATATGGTCACGTGGGGCTGGCCGGGCAGAGCCATCGCGTTCGTCATGGCCGTTCCCGCGGGAATCGGTGCATATTTTCTCGCAAGGGTGCTCGCGCGATTCTTCGAAACCGAAGGGCCGGCGATGCGCGCAATGCTCGTGCTGCTGGCCTTCGCGATCGGAATCACCGCGACGAGTCCTGTGGCCATGTTGGGCAGCACGATGAACGAATGGCCCGGCGCGATGCTGATCATCGCGGCGATATGGTGCGCGCTTCCTTCGCAAACGTCGCCCTTCACGCCGCGCCGCGCCGCCGCTGCCGGCGTGCTGGCAGGCGTCGCATGCGCGTTGAAGCTGACATGCGTGCCGTTCGTCGTCGGCATCGCCGCTGCCATTGCCGCTTCGGGAAGCGCGCGGCGCGCGTGGAAGGATGCGGGTCTGTACACAGTCATCGCTCTGGTCAGTTTCCTGGCCGTCGACGGTTTCTGGCTATGGAAGCTCTACGTCCTGTTCGACAGCCCGTTATTTCCATTTTTCAACCAGTGGATCGGTTCTCCGTGGTTCGAGCTGCAGTCCGCCGCAGGTCGCGTGTTCGGCCCCAAGACATTGTGGCAATGGATCACGTTCCCGCTGCCGTTGTTCGGTCGGACTACGATGTATGTTTCGGAGCCTGCGATCCGCGACTGGCGGCTTCCGATGATCTATGTGCTGGCCATCGCCTCGGTGGTCGCCTGGTTCGTGCGCAGGAGATTCAAGCTCGTCGCGCCGGTTCCCGCGAGTCGACCGGACACCGCGAATTTCGTCCTCGTGTTCTTTGCGGTTGCATGCCTTCTGTGGGCGGCCGAATTCTCGGCGTATCGCTATATCGTCGCGCTGGACCTTCTATCCGGCGCAGTTATGCTCTACCTGGTCAGCACGCTGGTTGCGCGTGGCAGCCTGGCGGTCGCTGCATTGGCAACTTCGGTACTCGTCATTTTCAACGTAATCTATCCGGGATGGGGTCACCTGACATTCGACGGACCGTTCATCCAGGTGAAGATGCCAACGATAGCGCCCAAGACCCTCGTGCTGTTGACGAACGCAGAGCCGATTGCCTATGTGCTTCCGTATTTTCCGGAGGACGGGCGCTTCGTCGGCATCAACAACAACCTGAACAATCCGGGCCGCCGCGACCGGATGCAGGACGAGATCTCGCGCGTCGTCGGAGGACATCGCGGACCCATCGTGGCAATCGCCTATCCGGCAGGCAGCGACATGAGCGTGCTGGCCTATTTCCATCTGCGGCGCACGAGCGCTTCCTGTCTCCAGATCACCAGCAACATGGCGACGTCGCCGATCGACGTTTGCGACGTCGAGCGCGACGGCACCGGTCAATGATGAAGCTCCACGGGCGCGACCCGGCATGATGAACGGGATACTGAACCCGATTCGCGCCTTCGCGCGAATGTGGGAGCGTCGCGACCTGCTCCGCCAAATGACGGTCCGCGATACGCGCAGCCGATATCGTGGCACGGCGATCGGACTGTTCTGGTCGGTGTTGCAGCCGCTGATCATGCTCGCCGTGTACGCTTTTTTCTTCGGCCAGGTTTTCGAGCCCAAGTGGTCGTCGACGTCCAGCGATCCGTCGGAGTTCGCGCTGATCCTTTTCATCGGCCTGGTGCTGCATGGCTTTCTCGCAGAAGTACTCAATCGCGCTCCGACACTCATCGTTTCCAACGTCAATCTGGTCAAGCGCGTGGTGTTCCCGCTCGATACGTTGCCGGTGATGGCCGTGTGCACGGCGCTCGTCCATCTCTTGATCAGCTTGGGAATCTGGCTGGCGTTCCACTGGATTGTCCGGGGAGCCCCGCCGATGACCGCGTGGTTGCTTCCGCTGGGCATCTTGCCGCTGTTCGTCTTCGCACTCGGCGCAGGCTGGTTGCTGGCGTCGCTCGGCGTTTACCTGCGCGACATGAGCTACGTGATGCCGATGATATCGATGGTTCTGATGTTCGTGAGTCCCGTGTTCTATCCGGCGTCGGCGTTGCGTCCGCCCTACGACAGGCTCGTATTGCTGAGCCCGCTCACGCAGCCGATCGAGTTCGCACGTGACGTGCTGATCGCCGGACACCAGCCGCGGTGGGACTCCTATTTCGGATTTTTCGGATGCGCGCTGGTCTTCGCATGGCTGTCCTATGCATGGTTCCTGGGGACGAAGAAGGGTTTTGCCGATGTCCTTTGAATCTGCATCGGGCGATGTCGCCATCCGTGTCCGCGACCTGGGAAAGCGCTACGAAATATACGAGCGCCCCCATCAACGCCTGCTGCAGACACTGAGCCGCGGCCGGCTCAGTTATTTTCGAGAATTTTGGGCACTACGCCATGTCGGATTCGACGTCCAGCGCGGCGAATCCGTCGGAATCGTGGGAAGCAACGGCGCCGGCAAGAGCACGTTGCTGCACCTTATCGCCGGAACGTTGAATCCTACCGAAGGATCGGTGACGGCCAACGGTCGCGTGTGCGCACTGCTCGAGCTCGGCAGCGGCTTCAACCCCGAGTTCTCCGGCCGCGACAATGTGTACATTAACGCCGCGATGCTGGGTATCACCAAGCAGGAGATGACGCGCCGCTTCGACGAGGTGCTCGATTTCTCCGGAATCGGCGACTTCATCGACCAGCCGATCAACACGTATTCGAGTGGAATGGCCGTTCGACTGGCATTCGCGGTCGCCGTGCACTCGACGCCAGACCTGCTGATCGTCGACGAAGTGCTGTCCGTCGGCGATGCCGCATTTCAAAGCCGCTGCCTGGAGCGCATCCGCAGGATGCAAGCGGAAGGCGTGTCGATGCTGATCGTCAGCCACGCATCCAACGTCGTCAGCGAATTCTGCTCGCGGGCGCTGTATGTCCGCGGCGGTGAACTGAAGATGCAAGGGACTTGTCGCGAAGTGCTGGAACAATATGCCGACGACGTCGTCAGCGACGAAGGAGGCTCGCCGCTTCGCTTCAACCGGGGGGGCGCCTTGAACATGGCGTCGGCGCAACCGGCGCCGGCCTCCGCTACGCAGATCATGTCCGTCGACATCCGCGGCACGCGCGATGGAAGTGCCGGACCTTTCCAAATCGACGAGCAGGTGGAGATCGTCGTCGCGGTGCGGTTCGCCGCCGACAACCCGAGGCCCTGTTTCGGCCTGCAGCTCAAGAGTACCGACGATATCGTCCTGTGGAGCGTGACCACGGACATGATGGATCTGCCTATAGCTCCCGCGACCGCCGGACAAGTCCGTGAATACCGGTGGAAGTTGCGGATCACCTTCGGCGCAGGCAGCTATGTGCTTGCGCTGGGCGCCGGCACGATCGCGAGCCAGGGATACGTTCGTCATTCGCGCGTACATTTTGCGGGGCAGATCGATGTCCTCGCGCCGCGTCGCCAAGGCGATGGATGGCTGCATCCGATGGTGGAATTCCTCGACCCGGGTTCCGTCGCCTCGCCAACCCTGCAACGCGAGGGCGGGTTTGGATAGGCGCGTGGTCGTGGGTGGCTGGTACGGTGGAATCAACGTCGGCGACGAGTTGCTGCTCGAGCAGTTCGTGCGATGGATTCACGAGTGTGGCGCCATTCCGGTCGTCATCAGCGCCGACCCGGCCTACACCTCCAAGATGCTGGGTGTACACGCCATCGATCGGCGCAATCTTGCGGATGTCATCGAATCGCTCGCCGGTGCAGCGCTCTTCGTGCTGGGAGGAGGGGGCCTGTTCCAGGACTACGACACGTTCAATCGGCAATCGATGGCGTCCTATCCCTCGCTCGACGCTTCGCAGTTTGCGCAATACTTCTTCGCTGCGCGCGCGCTGGGCGTGGCAACCGCGGTCCTTGCGCAAGGCGTGGGGCCATTGCGCGCGGACGATGCCCGGGGCATCGTCGCGGAGATATTCGCCACCGCGACATTTGCATCGGTGCGTGACCAGGACTCGGCCGATCTGCTGCGCTCGCTGGGCGTCGAGCGGACGCTGAGCGTGGCCCCCGATCCGGTCTGGTCGTTGCCGCTGCCTGCAAGAATCGACCTCGTCGAACGCGCGCCGCACCTGTCGGGCCTGCGCGTGCTTGGAATTAACGTCCGGAATTGGCCATTCGACGGGGATTGGGAACCGGCTTTCGTGGCGGTTATGCGCAGCGTCGCATTGCCGGGGTGGGGTTGCCTGTGGGTGGATTTCAATTACGCCCTCGCCGAAGATGGTGCGCGGCTGGTTTCGATCGACAATTCGCCGCGCCTTGTCCCGCAGATCGCCGAGGGCGTCCACGCGCACTTCCACGCGCGCTCGCCGCAGGATGCCGTGGCCGCGCTGATATCCTGCGACGCGGTGCTTGCGATGCGCATGCATGCCGGGCTGGTTGCACACCAGTCACTGTTGCCTGTGGCGTCGCTCGAATACGATGCCAAGGTGCGAACACTCGACGAAGCCCTCGGCGTGCCGGCCGCGCAGCGCGTGCAACTGGACAAGCTGCCCTCGCAATTGCCCAATGCGCTGCGGCGTCTGACCGGCAACGCCCCGCCGCCGTTCACGCTTTCCGCCGCGCAGCGTGACCGCCTCGCTTCCGGCGCGCAATCGCATCGCGAGGTGCTGACCCGCGCGCTGGGCGCGCGAACCGCTCCCGCCTATGACCGGACAGCCACCGATCGCGACCGGAAGCTGATATCGAGCTGGCTGGCGGATCGCCCGCTCGACGCGCCGCGGATCGCTCGCGCATTTGCAAATCGCGGCCAGGATGCAACGCCGTCGTGGGCCGGTCGCGTCGGCGGCGCCTGAATCATCGTGCATCAGCCGGCCCGTCCAATGTCGTGCGCAACGCCACCCCGTTAGACGAATCCTCTGAATTCCATGACCGACTGTTCGCGCGTAGATATCCTCAATGTCAACTTCTTCGACTGGGACGGGAAGCGGCAGTTCGCGGGCGGCGCGGAACGCTACGTGATGAATCTCGCCGCGATCTGCCGCGCCAAGGGACTGACGCCGCGCCTGTTGCAAAACGCCCATGGCGCGTTCGAACGGCATGTCGACGGCATCGAAGTGATCGGTGTCGCCGGCGCTTCATCGATCGATTTTCCGGTGATCTCGCGCGCGATGTCGGCCTACGTGGGCGACGCTGCGCTGGTGATCGCATCACCCGTGGAGCTCGCCTGCGAGTTGACCACCGATGCACCGATCATCGGCATCAATCACGGAATCTGGTGGGACGATCCTGCCCAGCCGGCCATATCCGATTCGCGCGGCCGGGATGCGCTGTTCTACGCACTTGCGCGGGCCGCGATCACCGTCTGCGTCGATACCAACTTCTACAACTGGACGCGTGCGGTGGGCGCCGCCCATATCGGCCGGATCGAGGTCGTTCCCAATTTCGTGGACCTCGACAAGTTCGCGGGCCCGGCCAAAGCGTTCGATGGACAACTCGAGTTTCTCTTCCCTCGCAGGCTTTGCCCCGAGCGCGGATTCGAATTGGTCATGCAGGCGTTCAGCCGTGTCTGGAAAAAACAGCCCGATTTGAAGCTGCACCTGTGTGGAGGCGGTGACGAACGGCAGGAAAAAAAGGCGCGCCGGTTCGTCGACCAGAATACGCCGCGTGTGCGCTGGTCGTCGTTGCAAATGAATGAGATGCCGGCTGCCTACCGCGACAGCCACGTGGCGCTGATTCCCACGGTTTATGCGGAAGGCACCTCGTTGTCGTGCCTCGAAGCGATGGCCAGCGGGAACGCCGTCATCGCGACGCACGTCGGAGGACTCAGCGATCTCATCGTCGGTGAATTCAACGGTTTGCTGATATCACCGGATGTCGACGCATTGGTCGTCGCGATCAGGCGCCTCGCCGGCGATCGCACACTGGCGCGTCGCCTTGGCGACAATGCCAGGCAGGTGAGCCACGCGTTTTCGATTGCGCGCTGGCAGTCGAGTTGGCAGAAGATCATCGCGTCTGTGATGGATGGACGTATCGCCGTACCGGCGCCGTCGCGACCCGCACTTCCTAGTGACATCGACGCCGTGGTCGACACGCTCAATGCCGAGATCGCCGGCGCGCGCGCCAACGCGGCCGGGTTGGGTGCCGAAGTCGCAGCCCTGAAAGATGCGCTTCAACGCGCGATGGACGATGCAGTGACGGCCATCCGCAAGGTCGAAAGCGCCCATTCGGTGACCGTGGGACTGCAACGCAGCTTGGATACGACCGAGGCGGAGCTCGCCGGTGCGCGCGCGACGTTGGCCGAACATGTCGATGAGGTCGCTGCGTTGCGGAGCCAGCTTCGGCAAGCGCATGACGATGCGGCCGCAAGCCGCCAGCAACAGCAGGCTCACAACGATGTGGCAGCGGCAACGAGCGAAATCGAGGCGGTGCTGCAGCGCGTGATGGTCGACCGTGACTTCGCGATCCATGAACGCGACGCTGTGCAGCAACATGTTCGCGCCCTGTTGGTGCATACGGACGGTCTGCAACAGTTGCACGAACGCCAACAGCAGACGATCGCCTCGCATGAGGCGGGCATTCGGTGGCTGCGCGACGAGATGAGCCTCGTGCATTCCAAGCATCGCATTCGCCAGTCGTCGCTGAAAGCCATCGCGTCGGATGCCGCCTATGCGATCGCCGGTCGTTTTCCCCATCTGCGCGGCCTCTTCAGGTCGATCGCTCCGCGGCGCATACGCGAACAGATCTCGCGATTGCGCGATCTTCCAGCGATCCCGGCGCCCGCCGCCCAGTCACCGATCGCTGCGTTCGCAGCAAGCGACGGCGGGACGGTCCGGCAGGCCCGGGCCGGTGAGCCCGTTTCCATGACCACTCGAGCGGACGCTCGGTACGACGTCTTCTGCTTCGCCAATGTGGCATGGTCGACGCGTTACCAGCGGCCGCATCACCTGATGCGCAAATTCGCCGACGACGGCCATCGCGTTTTCTACGTGGTGGCTTCCCGGGTACCGGACGACGGTGCTCCGTTCTCCGCACAGCCGGTGGGCGATGGCATCTGGGAGGTGAGTCTCGCCGTTTCGAAGATGCAGAACTTCTACGCAGACGCGATGGAAGAGGCCAACCTGTCGACGATGCGCGCGGCGCTCGACGCTCTGATGCTGGAATTCGGCATCACCACGGCAGTCGCAATCGTTCACCTCACCTATTGGACGCCCCTTGCGCTCGCGCTGCGTAGCGAGCGTGGGTTCAGGATTGTCTACGATTGCATGGACGAATGGACCGATTTTCCCAACATCGGCGTGCCATTGCTGCTCGCGGAGCAGCAGCTGGTCGAAGAGGCGGACCTGGTCACCGTCACCGCGGCATTGCTGGAAGACAAGTTCCGTGCGCGGACCGCCCGGTGCCTGCTGGTGCGCAATGCCGTCGACTTCGAGTATTTCTCGCGGAACTGCGTGCCCAATGGCATCGTCGGACCGCTGCAACGGCCGATCGTCGGCTACTACGGTGCGCTGGCCGAGTGGGTGGACTTCAAGTTGATTGCCGGCATCGCGCGCGCACGACCCGACTGGAGCATTCTGCTGGTCGGCGATGTCTTCGTCGAGGACCTGGCGGGGCTCAAGGAGTTGCCGAACGTGCACATGACCGGGCGAAGGCCCTACGAGGAAATGCCCAAGTTCCTCTATCACTTCGACGTCTGCCTGGTGCCCTTCAAGGTCAACGAAATGACCCATGCAGTGGACCCCGTCAAGTTCTACGAATATGTCAGCGTCGGCAAGCCCGTGGTCAGCGTGCCACTGCGCGAAATGCGAATCTACGGCGACTACGCGTATTTTGCCGAAGGCGTGAAGTCGTTCGTATCGTGCATCGACGCTGCGCTGCAGGAGAACGACTCCGCGATGTGGCAGGCGAGGATCGCGCTCGCCAAGGACAACGACTGGACGCAGCGCCATGACGTGACGCGCGAGGCAATCCGCGAGCTGCATCCCAAGGTCTCCATCGTCGTCATTTCGTTCAACAACCTGGGCATGACCCGGGGGTGCGTCGAATCGATTTTCCGCAACACCGTCTGGCCCAATTTCGAAGTGATCGTCGTCGACAACGCTTCGACGGACGAGACGCGTGCATGGTTGCGTTTCATCGCGCGTGAACGCAGCAACGTCAAGGTCGTGCTCAATGCCGAAAATCGCGGTTTTGCCGCCGCGAACAACCAGGGTCTTGCCGTGGCGAGTGGGGACTTCCTCGTCCTGCTCAACAACGACACCATCGTGCCGCGCGGTTGGCTGGAGCCATTGCTGGCGCAGTTGCGGCAGCCGGACGTCGGACTGGTGGGCCCGGTCACCAATTTCGTGGGCAACGAAGCCAAGGTCGACGTGGACTACCGCAGCGTCGAAGACATGGAGGCGTTTGCGCAGCGCTGGATGGCGGCCCACCTGGGGAAGGAATTCGACATCTCGATGCTCGCGATGTTTTGCGTGGCCCTGCGCAAGGATGTCCACGCCATGATCGGCGATCTCGACGAGCGTTTCGGCACCGGCATGTTCGAGGACGACGACTACAGCCGACGCATCCAGGCTGCCGGATTGCGTACCGTTTGCACCCCGGCGTCATTTGTCCATCATTTTGGCCAGGCGTCGTTCAGGAAGCTGATCGAGTCCGGCGAATATGACGCACTGTGGAAGCGCAACAAGGCGATCTACGAGAGCAAATGGGGCAAGTGGACACAGCACCCGGCGGGCCGGATCACGGTCACGCCGGAAAGCGAGCCATGAACGCGGGGCGCCGGCGATGAGCGCCGGCGAAACGCGGGATGCGGTGGCCGAATATTGGTCGCAGAACATGGCCGGCACGAACGCCTTCAGCCCGCAGATGTACTGGCTGGCTGTTCCCAGCGTGCAGGCGCGCTATCAGCGGCTGGCGTGTGCGGGGGCGCCGTACGCCTCTTGGGTCGATTACGTGGTCAACGAGTTCATGTTGCCGCGCGGCTTATGCAAGGGTCGCGTGCTGAGCCTCGGCTGCGGATCGGGTGCCCTCGAGCGCGATCTCGCCCGACTCAATGCGTTTGCGGCGTGCGACGCCTTCGACGTCGCCGCAGACGCGATCGGTGTTGCCCGGCGCGAAGCCGACGCATCCGCAATGGCGGCAATCCACTACGCGGTACGCGACGTCCAGCAAGGATCGTTGCCCGAGGCCGCGTACGACGCCGCGTTTTTCAACGGTTCGCTGCATCACATCGAGGCGTTGGAGAAGGTGCTCCTCGACGTTCGCCGCAGCCTGGTCCCCCGAGGACTGCTGGTTTTCAACGAGTACGTCGGAGCGCGTCACTTCGACTTCCCGCTCGTCCAGCGCAACGCGATCACGGCCGCTTTCTCCATGCTGCCGCCCCGATATCGGCGCAGTTTCGCTCCGGGCGCACAGGGCATCGAGTTGACGAAGGCGCCGCTGCCGGATTGGCGCGAAGTGAAGCGAACCGATCCTTCGGAGGCCGTGCGTGCCAGCGAGATCCTGCCGATTGTCCGCAGCGCGTTCGACATCGTCACGCTCAACCCTTGCGGAGGCGCGATCCTGCAGTTCCTGCTGTCAGGAATCGCCGGTCACTTCAGGGAAGAGGATCCGGCCGCGATGGCCTATCTCGACACGCTGATGCGGTTCGAGGACGCGCTCATGCTCGGCGGCGACGTGCCAAGCGACTTCGTTGTATGCGTGGCAACCGCGAAACCCGGCTCGGCAGCCACGCGGCAGGCAGTCGCGGCCTAGCGACGAGCCTGCTGCGCAATCGAATCGCGCGGCAGTTCGGCGAGGGGATCGGCGGCGCGAATCGTTTGTGCGATCGAGTCCGCCCTCCGCTGCCACGTCGCGTCCGCGAGGAATTGCGCGCGCGCCTCGCGAGTTGCCGGCGAAGGGATGGCGCGGCTTGCAACCAATCCGACGCATTCGGCGGCGTCCCGATACAGCGTCGCAAACGGGCTGAATCGGGCAAGCACCGGCAACGCCGGGCATAGCACAGGCTTGCCGAGTGCCAGGTACTCGTACATCTTGACCGGGTCGACGGCACGGGTCAACGGCGTGTCGCGAAATGGCAGGATCATCGCTTGACAAGCGGACACCGCACCGCGCAAGTCGCGATGGGGCATTGGCGCATGCACGCGCAAGCGGGGATGTGCAAAGCGCGCGGGTAGCGCGCCGGGACCGATCAGATTGATAGTCAGCCGAGCGTCGGCCGTCACCAATCGGTGCAGCAGATCGACGTCGAGCCAGTCTGCGATCGTGCCGAAATAGCCGAGGATCAACTCGCCGCTGCGAGGCGGATTCGACGACGGGTCGATCGGGAACGCAAGCGGGTCGTATCCATTCGCCACCACGCTGAGGCGTTCGCGCGCAGCACCTCGCGCGACGCAACGCAGCGCTAGCTCGTCACTGCTGCAGAACACATGCCGCGCGCGCGCCAGCAGCCTGCGCTCCAGCGCCGACTTAAGGTCGCGAACGCGGGTGTCCTGCGGGAAAGCCAATGCGTCGTCCATGCAGTCGTAGAAAACCGCCGTGCCTGCCAACGTCTGGATCCACGCATCGCATTCGGGTGCTGTGGCGATCAGCGCGCTGATCGCGTGACGCCGCGCCAGGTGCCCGACTTGCGCCGCCACGAGCCGGTTGTTGAGGCGGAACACGGAGGCCGAACGCAGCGATCCCGGCACCCTCCATACACGCCTGACCGAAACGCCGTCGCGCGGGTTCGCGGCAAGTTGCGACCGCTGTCGACCAACCGGCGACACCACGGTGACGTCGAAGTCCCGGGACAACGCGGTGGCAATCGCCTGCGGGCGCTGCCACGCGTGATCCCAGTCAATGTGCGTGACGATGAGCAGCGCGGGTCTGGAAGTACCCAAGCATTCGCTCCACGATCCGTGAGGCCGCGTGTCCATCGCCGTAGGGCGAGCCGCCGCGCGCCATGCGCTCGTAATGCGCGGGATCGTCGAGCAGGCGCGTGGTCTCGGCGACGATCCGTGCAGTATCGGTGCCGACGATACGCGCGACGCCGGCGGCAATCGCCTCCGGCCGCTCGGTCTCGTCGCGCAATACGAGCACGGGTTTATGCAGTGCGGGCGCCTCTTCCTGCACGCCGCCCGAGTCGGTCAGGATCAGCGTCGATGCGTCGAGCAACGCGACGAACGGCCCGTAAGACAGCGGCTCGATGACTGCGATCGCCGCAGAATTGCCGAGCTCGTCGGCGATCGCGTATCGCACTTCGGGATTGGGGTGCGCCGGGTAGACCACGTGCACGTCCGGATGCGTCGCCACGATCGCCTTGAGCGCGCGCAGCATGTTGCGGATGGGCGCGCCGAAACTCTCGCGCCGGTGCGAGGTCACGACGATCAGGCGACGGCCGGGTGGCAGCGCCACGCCGTGCGAAAGACCGCGCGCTCGCGTCCACATGAGTGCATCGATGACCGTGTTGCCGGTCACCGCGATGTCCGCATCGTCGACGCCCTCGCGCAGCAATTGCTCGCGCGCGCCGGCGGTGGGCGCGAAGTGTAGCGCGGCGATCCTCGACGCGACGATGCGATTGAGCTCTTCGGGAAACGGATTGGCGAGATCGCCGGTGCGCAATCCAGCCTCCACGTGGAAGAAGGGCACGCGCCGATAGAATGCGGCGAGAGCCGCCATCAGCACCGTCGAGGTATCGCCCTGCGCGACGACGGCATCGGGCAAGAGCCGGCCGAAGGTTTCATCCAGCGCGGCCAGGCACCGCGACGAAAATCCCGCGAGACTCTGCGCATCGAGCATCAGGTCGAGCGATACGTCGGGAACGATGTCGAACAGCGTGAGCGTTTCTGCAAGCAGTTCGCGGTGCTGGCCGGTGTTGACGACGATGGGCTCGAATGCCGGGGTGTCGCGCAGGCGCGCGATCACCGGGGCCATCTTGATGACTTCCGGGCGCGTTCCCAGCACGCAAGCCACTCGCCGTGGCGACTGCGGAGTCCGTTGCGGCGATGGCTGCATACGCGCCATTTTCGCACGGCGCGCCGCGTTGCGACGTCGCCGTCGCCGGCGCCGGCGCCATCGCCGGCGAGGCGTTCCCCTTGGAAGCCCATGTACCGGCGCGGCGTTTGACCGTCAACCAGGCGCCGGCGCCGCAACCGATGCCCGCACTACGCGAATATCACGGCGTGCAAGCCTCGGATGGCGTCAGCAGCGGGAACGTGCGCTCCATGAAAACGGCCATCTGGCCCCGGGTCAGCGAGTCGTTGGGACAATACGACAGCGGACTGAGCCCGCAGCCTTGGGTGACGCCCGAGCGGTAGAGTTTTTCGATGAACGCCGCGCCGGACGTCGCTGTCGTGACGTCGGCGAAGATCGTTCCGGTGGCGGCCGCCGGCACATACGCCGGACCGCAGGATGCGCGCAGCACGAAGAGCGCCATCTGCGCACGGGACACCGAATCGTCCGGACAGAACTGGTTGGCCGTGCAACCCTGCGTGATCCCGTCGGCTTTCAGCGCCTCGATGTAGTCGGCGAACTGCGAGGCCGCGGGCACGTCGATGAAAATGCCGGTGGCCGCAGGCGGCGTGTACACCGAGCTTTTGCGCGCGCGCTCGAGAAACACCGCCATCTGCCGGCGGGTGATGGGATTGCCGACGCAATAAGTGCTGGCGGTGCAACCGCTGGTGATCTGCGATTGCTTGAGGAATTCGACTGCACCGAACTGCGAGTCGCCCACGGGAACGTCGGTGAACGATGCCGGCACCGGATGCAGCGCCGACGTGTCGCTATAGGCGGCGATCGCCTTGGCCGTCAGGTTGAGCACCATCGCGTTGTTCTGCGTCGAGGCGGTGCCGAGCGTGATCGCGGGCTCGCCGCCGGCGCCGTCATAGTCGACCGCGTAGTCCGGGTTGGAGAAGAACGGCAACCGTGCGCACGAGAAGTCGTTTGAGCATGGGGACGGGTATGCCATTACGGTTCGCCACTTGTTAACGGCGTTATAGCTGCCGTAGTTGTACGGCTTGGGACCCTGGTGGACCGGCGCGTTCGCGACGTCATGGTTGGCGCCCATGTTGTGCCCGAGCTCATGGGGGTAGGAAAGATTGCTCACCGCGCAGGACTGCGACACCACCGAAAATCCGTATCCGTTGTTGGCGCTCGAGATCGTGTCCGGCAGCCACGCGATGCCGCAGAAGCTATGGTCGGCAATCAGCAGTGTCACCAGGTCGGCGCCATGCGTCGCGCGCAGCGAGCTGAGCGTCGCGGGCGCGGTGATGAAGTCGTTGGTAATGTCGTCCAACGCGCAATCGAAGTGGTCTCCACCGCCGGGACAGGTCGTGCGCTCGGTATAGGTGACGGCGCCCGAGTACACGAGGCGCAGCCGCTGCGCGATGCCGCTGTTCGCGTACGTCGTGTTGGCAATCGCCACGGCGTTGGCCGCCATTGTCTGCATCCCGGCTGCGTCAGCGCCTGCCGCCGCCTGCGCCGCGGCATCCCAGACGATCATCACGTCGATCAGCCATTGGTTGGTGCTGCCGGCGCTCGCCAGCGGGCCGTCGCCGGCTGATCCCGCATGGGGAGGCGCGCCGTGCACGCCGAGCGGCTGGCCGTCCGGCGGAAAGGCGGCGTCGTCGAGCTTTTCGACGACCTGCGAACCGTCGTCCACTGATTTCACCTGCCAGCGCCCGCCCGGCATCATCACCATGCCATGCACGCGCCCGTCGAGCTCCGTCAGCACGGCGAAGCCCAGCGGCTGCCCGGCGAGCTTCATCGACAGGCTGATCGCACCGTTGTCGCTGCGCTCCACGCGATAGACCTGGCCGTCGAACGCGACGCCCGGCGCAAGCTCGAGCCGCAGCGAGTTCGGGTAGGCGCGGGTGCCAGCCTCGTCGCCAATTGCGGCGGACTGGTCGGCGACCGTGCGGAAAAGGGGGACGTTCGGCAGGATGCGCCGTGCCTCGGTGGCTGCCTTGGTCGTGGGCGCCAGCGTCGATACGGGCAGGCTTGCCGCCGGCAGCGCCAGCAGCGGGGATTCGGCCCCGCAAACACCCGCGGTCAGCGTCGCGATGAAGCCTGCAATGACCAAGAGACCCGAGCAGCGCATGCGAACTCCGATCGGCCCGAGGGGCCGGTCATGACATTAAGCAAGTTCGATGCCGCATAGCGGTGGGGCGGCGCACCCGGGGAAACGGAAGGCGGCGCGTGGGAGAGCCATGAGGTCTTCCGCTGCAGAAAAACGGCGGCACGCCGCGGCGCGCCGCCTGCAGGTCTTCGATCAGTCGCCGGTCAAAACGGCGGCGACGTGCCGTTCTTGTTCTCGATGCGAATGATCAGGTCGCAATCCATTTCGCCCAGCGTGGCGCCGTTGGCGGCCCCGTCCTGGTAGACGAACACGCCGAGGGCCGCCGTCTGGCCCGCGGGTATTGCAAACGCGCCTGTGACGGGAGCGCTGGCGGCGCTCGCCGTGCCCACGCTCGCCAGCGCGTATTCGCCGCTAACGTTATAGGCCGCAGCGTTGAGCGACAGGATGCCTCCAGCGTGCAAACGCATCGCTGCGCTGGCATTCGCGCCCGAAACGAATCCTGAGATCGTCGCCGTTCGTGGATAATTGGCCGCCGCGAGGACGCTAGTCAGGCAGATCGCCGAGCCATGGCCCGAATCACCGGGCACGAACAAGGGCGCCGGCGATACGACATGGTCGAACGTATGAATAATCGTCGGCGTCAACGCGGTGCCGAGCCGGTTCATGAACAACGCCATCGACGCTCGGGTCACCGCGTCGTTCGGACAATAAATCGTTCCGTTGCCGCAGCCCAACGTTATGGCGCGATTTTTCATCCACTGCGCATTGGTGCAGTAGTTGACGCCATCGGGGACGTCGGTGAAGCTCGACGTTCCGCCCGCGCAGGCATCTGCAAGCGCCGGATTCGTGAACGCTGCACTTGCAACAAACAGGATGGTGGCTGCGGCTGGAAACAAGCGGTACATGGCGATTCCCCTGGTGATGGCTCAAGAGCCGTACCGGACGATCATTGCCGATGCATCGGCCGCGGGCAAGTCAGTTGTGCAAGATTTCTCGAAGTTTCCGTGGCCCCGGCAACGCGTGCGGGGGGGCGGCAATCGCCGGCAACGCGCTAGAATTCAGCGCCGCCATCGACGCGTTGCGCGTTCGGTGGTCCACAACACTCACCGAAGAGCCGACGATCATGCGCAGATTCCACCTTCGATTCGCGATCACCGCCGTGACCATCTCGCTGCTGCTGCTGATGCAGCCGGCGCGTGCCGACGAAAAAGCGGACCGCGCGAGGGCGGTCACCGCGTTGCAGAACGGTGACTATGCCACCGCGCAGACGGTGTTCCGGCCGCTCGCCGAAAAGGGCGACGCGTATGCGCAATTCGTGCTCGGGCAAATGGCCGAGCAAGGTGCAGGGGTCGCGCAGAACTATCGCGAAGCCACCCGCTGGTACAAGCTCGCCGCCGACGCGGGCGAGCCCGACGCGATGACCAACCTCGGATTCCTGTACGAACAGGGCAAGGGCGTGCCGCAGGATTACAAGGCCGCGGTCGACCTGTACAGGAAGGCCGCCGAAGCCGGCAACGCGGTGGCGCAGACCAACCTCGCCAACGTGTACTTCGAAGGCAAGCTGACCGGCCAGGACGACAAGGAGGCGGCGCGCTGGTACGCCAAGGCTGCCGCGCAGGGCGACGCTGCGGCGCAATTCAACCTCGCGCGCATGGTCGAGCGCGGCCGCGGCGTCGACAAGGATGCGACACGGGCGATCACGCTCTACACCGAATCGGCGAATGCCGGATTCGCCGCCGCGCAGCTGAACCTGGGTGTCTCCTATGCGGAGGGCCGGGGGGTGGCGAAGAGCACGGTTGAAGCCCACAAGTGGTTCAACCTGGCGGCGAGCTCGGCCGAAGATCCGGACACCCAGCAGAATGCGTCGCGCAACCGCGACATGGTGGCAAAGCAGATGTCGCCCGACGAGATCGCGCGGGCGCAAGCCCTGGCGCGCGATTGGAAACCGGCAATGGCAGCGGCGCCGGTTGCGCCGGCCGGTGGCAAGGAAATGACTGCGCCCAAGCGCGCGAGCAAGGAAATCACCGCCCCGAAGTGAGCGCAGATCGCTGCCCCGGGCCGGGAGCAAGGAAATCACCGCCCCCAAGTGAGCGCAGATCGCTGCCTCGCAGCCCTCGCCGGGCGCCGTCACGAGCGCGGGCACGTGCCCGCGCTCTTGTACATCAGGGCGCGGACTGCAGGTTGAACTGGCGCGAAAAGAACACCGCCATTTCGGCGCGCGTGATCGTGCCGTTCGGGCAATACGTCGTCGCCGTGCAGCCAAGCGTCACTTGCGTTCTCGACAGTTGTTCGATCCACGCGGCCAGGGGCAGTGTCTTTGGCACGTCGGTGAATACGGTGCCGGTCGCTGCCGGCGGCACGTATGTCTTGCCGTACAGCCCCTTGATCAGCATGACCGCCATTTGCGCGCGGCTGATCGCGCTGTCGGGACAGAATTTCAGCGGAGCCGTCGAGCAGCCGGCGTCGATGCCGTCGGCATAGAACTGCTCGATTGGCCCGGCTGCCCAGTGGGTCAGCGGGACATCGGAGAACACCTTGCCAGTGGGGTGATAGACGTGAGTGAACCCCAATTTCTCGCGTTCCATGAACACCGCCATTTCGGCGCGCGTGACGATGCTGGTGGGGCAGAACACCGGCGGACTGCCCGAGCAGCCGGCGGTGACCTGGTTCCAGTACAACGTTTCGATTGGCGAGTACGCCCAGTGACTGGTGGGCACGTCGTTGAACGTCGGCCGCGGCGGCGCGGTGACCGACACGGTGAGCGCGGTCGGCGTCGCCGACACGACGGAAATCTTCACGCCGAACTTATCGTTGTACGACTGTCCCACCAGCAGCGCCCCATCGGTGAACGCCGCCGTGGTCGGTGTCAGGTCGAGGTATTCGGTGTCGTCCGAACAGCCGCCGCAGATAGACTCGAACGGCACGGCCACGTGCAATTGCGCGCCGGCCACAGGATACGCGGACATCAACGCGTCGAAGCCGAGCGGTTGGCGATATTCGATCCAGTACGTGCGGTCGCTGTTGGCCGAGACCGATATGCCGTAGTGCGCCGCACCCGATTGTTCGAGCGGTGAAATCGTGTACGTCGCGGTCCCGGACTTGTGCTTGTACACCGACGTCGGGGGAATCCAGCCGAGGTAGTTCTTCTGGAACGCGTTGAAATGCATTGCGCGCTGGTTGCCCATCACGTCGAATGGATCGCCGTATTCGGCCGACGTGCACGGCTGGGTGATCACTTCAGTGCCGCAGTCGAGGCTCGCCGCGTGCAGCAGGCCGAAGTTGTGGCCGAGCTCGTGCGCGATCACCAGCAGGCTGGTGGTCTGGTTGATGTACGCACGCCCCCAGCCCACGTAGGCGAGTCCCGACCATCCGCAGACGAACGACTGGTTCTCGAACAGGTAGACCACGTTGGTGTAGCTGGCGATGTTGTAGCCAGCCGCCACGGCCGACGCTTCGGCGAGTGTCGAGATCTGGTTGATGTCGCACTGCTTCTTGCCGTTGGCGTCGAGCGGCGGGCGGCTTGCCGTCGTCAGCCATGCGCCCGATTTGTTGGCGACCACGCCTGCGAGCAGGTGCTGGCCATACGAAACTTCCTTGTAGTACTCGGCGGCGCTTTGCGTCGGCGACGCGCCGAACACGGCGGTGTTGATCGCGGCGATCGTATACGGATCGGCGGCGTACGTGGTCGCCGTTCCTACCGCGTTGTTCGGAAACTTGATCGGCAGCACCAGCACCGAATTGGTGACTGCCGCCTTCAGCACGTCGGCCTTGGCCTGCGAAGGCTCGGGATGGGCGAGGATGATGATGCGGTCGGTGAAAATCTCGCCGTCGGCTTGCGTCGTGCCCTCGGCCGTGACCTTCATGCCATTGGCCAGCCGGTCGATGCCGTCGGCGAGCGCCAGGTTCGTCAGGCCCCCGTCGTCGCTGCTGATGCTGTAGAAGAACGAGCTCTTGTCGCCGTTGAAATTGTCGGCGTGACCGAGGCGCAGGATGCCGCTGACCCAGCGCGAAACCTGGACCGATTTGGCGACCTGCGTGGCGACCTGCGCGGGCGCTTGCGCGACATCCGCGGAGTCGACGTCCAGCGTGCGGTCCTTCGTGGCGCCATGCACGACGTAGGTGGACCCGGCCGCCAGCGATTCTGCCCACGATCCTTGCAACAGGTATCCGGCGCCGTTCGCACCGATGATCGTCGCGTAAACGGTGGTCGACCCGTCTATGCGGTCCTCGACGGTGATTGTCCGGATCGTGCCTTCGAAGTCCACGCTTGTTTTGAGCGTTTGTAGGGCACGATCACCTCGGTGATGGGCTTGGGCGGACGTGGCGATGGAAAGCACTGCCACGAGCGAAAAGGCGACCAGGCGCCGAATGATGTGTTGCATATCGTCCCTTTGATTAAATGCACCAAACGGGCGAAGTTTATGCTGGCGTCATGGTTCTTGCACGCCCGGCCGACTAGCGGTAGCCGGCGCCGGAAAACGCACCGAACACGCGCCAAAATACTTGCATTTCACCGTGTTTGTGCTAGACAAATCAGTCACTACTTGATGAACTACGATCATAACTGCGGAATTTGACCAGCACAGACGCCATTTCGGCGTCGTCGAGCAGTACCGGCGTCCCGACCTGCAACGCCCGGCAATACATTTCGGCCAGGTTTTCGACTTCGACTGCCAATGCCAGCGCCGCGCGCAGCGATCCTCCGAGGGCAATCACGCCATGGTTGGCGAGCAGGCATGCGCGGCGGCCTTCAAGTGCCGCGAGCGCACGGTCCGACAGGGCCTGCGTGCCGAAAGTTGCATATGGTGCGCAGCGGATGTCGCTTCCGCCGGCGATCGCGATCATGTAGTGAAACGAAGGCAGTCCCCGATGCAGGCACGCAAGCGACGTCGCGAACGGCGAATGCACGTGCACGATCGCGCCGGTGTCGTCGCGCGCACGGTAGATGTCGCGATGAAAGCGCCATTCGGTCGACGGCGGGCGCGTGCCGAGCGCATCGGCTGCGTCGCCTGCGAGCGGCATGGCGACGATGTCGACGGGCAGGAGCTCGTCGTAGGCAATGGCCGATGGCGTCACCAGGTAGCCGTCGAATGCGTCCTTGCGCCACCGCGTGCTGACGTTGCCCGATTTTCCGCGATTGATTCCCGCGGCATTCATCGCCCGCGCGGTGGCAATCACGCTTTCGCGCAGTGCCTGCTCGTTCATATCGACGCGAAGCGCTCGGCGAACGCCGCGCGCAGTGCCTGCTCGGATGCCGCGATCACGCCACGCTCGGTGATGAGACCGGTCACCAGCCGCGCCGGCGTGACGTCGAAGGCGTAGTTGAGCGCGCGCGTGCCCTCGGGCGCGATGCGCACGCGGGCGAGCGCGCCGCTGCCGTCGCGGCCGGCGACGGTGAGCAGTTCGTCGCCGTCACGTGCCTCGATCGGCACGTCGCTGCCATCGGCGAGCGCGGTGTCGAGCGTGGGCGAAGGCAGCGCGACATAGAACGCAACGCCATTGTCCTGCGCGGCGAGCGCCTGCGGATAGGTGCCGACTTTGTTACACACATCGCCGTTGCGGGTGACACGGTCTGCGCCGACCAGGACGATATCGATGTCGCCCCGGCGCATCAGCAGTGCGCCGGCGCCGTCGGCGACGAGCTGGTGCGCGATGCCGCGCTC
Source organism: Pseudomonadota bacterium (assembly GCA_041691615.1). Taxonomy (GTDB): domain Bacteria; phylum Pseudomonadota; class Gammaproteobacteria; order Burkholderiales; family Casimicrobiaceae; genus VBCG01. Next base: position 66,289 of record JBEPUI010000008.1, on the reverse strand, counting down.
GCGCATTTCCCACGCGGTCAGGTTGGCGCCCTGCAGCCGCGGCCGCGTCTCGCTGACGTAGACGTCGAGCGCGATGCCTTCGGCATGCGCGAGAAAGATGGGTGCGGTGGCGGTGCCGAATCCGCAGGTGGCAAGCGCACCGGCATTGCAATGCGTCAGCACATTGACCGGGCCGCGCTTGCGCCGGGCGATTGCGCGCAGCAGCGCAACGCCATGCTCGCCGATCGCGCGATTGATCGTGACATCTTCGGCGGCGATCGCGTCGGCTTCGCGCCATGCCGCCTCGGCACGTTCGGCGGGCGCGAGCGGCGCGACGTGCTCGCGCACCCGGGTCAGCGCCCACCGCAGGTTCACGGCGGTCGGCCGCGTGGCGTCGAGCAGCGCGAACGCATCGCGCAGCGCGCCGTCCGTGGGATCGGCGGCCAGTGCCATTGCCAGCCCGTAGGCGCCGACGGCGCCGATCAGCGGCGCGCCGCGCACCCACATGTCGCGAATCGCGATCGCGGCAACATCGGCGGTCGCTAAGCGCACCTCGACCCGCGCGTGCGGCAACGCGCGCTGGTCGATGACGACGATCGCGCGCTCGCCGGCGGACCGAGTCAGCGCACGGTAGCTCGCCGCATCAATGGCTGGTACCTCGATGTTCACCGCTTCAGCACCTGCAGGATGTTGTTGAAATCGTCGGTCCACAGCCGCCAGTCCGGGCGCGGCACGATGGGCGTTGCATGTTCGGTGATCTGCGGGCGCTCGAGCACGGCTCCGCTCGCCGACACCAGCACCCAGTCCGAGCGCGACGCCGTGTCGTCGTCGTCGCCGTCGTCGGTGATCAGCACCGATTTGAGGCCGTGCGATGTGGCCAGCGCCTCGACCACGGGAATGAGGTCGAGGAAGCGATTGGTGACGTGAAACGCGATGATACCGGCCGGCTTCATGTGGCGAAGATAGATGTCCATCGCCTCGGACGTGATGAGATGTACGGGGATCGCGTCGCTCGAGAACGCGTCGATCGCCAGCACGTCGAACTGCTGCGACGGCTCGCGCTCGAGGCTGAGGCGCGCATCGCCCAGCGGGATCTCGATGGTGGCGTCGCTGTCCTTCAGGTACGTGAAGTACTCGTGGGCGATGCGGACCACGGCCGGATTGATGTCGTAGATCCGGAACACGTCGCCCTTGGCGCCGTAGGCGGCGATGGTCCCGGCGCCCAGGCCGATCATGCCGACCTTGAGCGGCGCGGCGCTCGGATTGAGCGTTTCCAGCACGATGCCGATGCCGGACCTCTGCGTGTAATAGGTCGTCGGCTGCGTCGTCATCCCCGGCGACAGGTATTGGTTGCCGTGCAGGATCGTGCCGTGCACCAGCGAGCGGCGCAGGCTTTCGCCGCTGCCCCATTCCTGCACCCGCAGCACGCCATAGAAGTTGCGCGTCGCGTAGATCGTCGAGCCGTAGAAATCGTGGATCGCGTACCCCGCGGCGCCGATCGTCACCACCAATGCGGCCGCGGCGAGCACGCCGAACACGGGTGCGATGCCGCGAACGCGGGTGGCCAGCAGGAGTGCGCACAGCACGAGGCCGAATCCCAGCTCGAAACTGGCGGGTAGCACCAGCGGCGCGACGATGCCCACCAAGGCGGCACCGATCGCCCCGCCCAGCGCGATCATCAGGTAGAAGCGGGTCAGGTGGCGCGGCGTTGGCTTTTGCCGCGCGAGCTCCCCGTGGCAGAACATGCAGGCGACGAACAGCCCCGCGCAGAACACGCCGAATTGCAGCGGCAGTTCATGGGTCACGCGGTCATCGGCCAACGTCCACGCCATGATGCCCAGCATCGCCGCGACGGCCGCGAGGAACAGCTCGCGGCGATACCAGCGCGTGCTGTCGAAGCACAGGATGAAGCTCACGAGGTAGATCGTCAGCGGCACGATCCACAGCAACGGCACCGCGGCGACGTTTTCGGTGATGTGGTTGGTGACGGCCAGCAGCAGCAGCGAGCTCGTCGCCGCGAGCGCGATCCACAGCAGTTGCCGGGCTCGCGCGGGCGGCGGGTCGTCGCGATCCGTGGCTGGCGACGCGGCGACCAGCGGCGCGTCGCGCGACGACCGCGGCACCGCCCGCAGCGTCAGCCACGCGGTGGCGATGCAGACGAGCGCGAATACGCAGAACGCCAGTGACCACGTGCTGGCCTGCGCACGGGTGGCAACCCACGGCTCGATCGCGAATGGATAGGCCAGCAGCGCGAGCATCGACGCCAGGTTCGACAACGCAAAAAGGCGATAGGGGCTGCGCGAGGGGAAGCGTTGCGCGAACCACGCCTGCAACAGCGGGCTCGTCGTCGAGAGGATGAAATAAGGCAGGCCGATCGTCGCGGCCAGCAGCCCGAGGATCAGCCACGACGGATTCTCGCCGCCGGCGGGCTTCCAGTGCGCGGCCGGTACGATCGGCAGCAACGCCACCGCGACGATCAGCAGCAACACATGCAGGCGGATGGCCTGCGTCGCCCGCACGCGCCGCACCAGCCAGTCGGCGTAGGCGTACCCGGCCAGCAGCGTTACCTGGAAAAACACGAGGCACGTGGTCCACACGGCCGCCGAGCCACCGAACCACGGCAGGATTTCCTTGGCAACGATGGGCTGCACAAGGAACAGCAGGAATGCCGACAGGAAAATCGTGAAGGCGTAGAGCGCCATGGACGGCCGTGCGGGGGAGGACCCGCATTGTACGATCGGCAGCGCAGTGGCAGACGGCACGGTGACGCTTCGGCGCGGGCGACTAGCGATGAACTTCCCCGGGATGCTGCGCCTTGCTGCGAACTTCCCGCGCCCGGCGCTTTGCCTGCACCGGCGCAGGCGGGAACGCCGGGGCGAGCTATACGCGCTAGACCGTCAACCCGCCCATCAGCTTCATCCACTCGCGGTCGGACAGGTACGGCTGGATCAGCGTAAGCGTCGCGTCGAAAACGCCCGGCGGCGCGAGCCGCCGCAAGTCCCGCATCAGCGCCAGGCGATCGGCAGGGGGCAATGCGGGCACGATCCAGCGCAGGTACGCGGGAGATTTCTGCGGCGGGATCGATCCGATGATCACGGCCTGCAGTGCGGCAAGCTCGGCGTCGGTGTGCGTCGCCCACAATACGGCGTTGCAATCGCGCTCCTCGGCGGCCATGTGGATCAGGTTGTCGGCGACGAATGCGGCGAGATCGCGGTGCAGCGCGTCGGCGGTGAACGTGCGGTCGGCGGGCAGCGCATTGCGCAGTGCGGCCAGGTCGCGCGCGAGGCGTTCGAAGCCTGCCACATGCTCGGCGTGATCGTGCGCGACGCGCGCAGTCGAGCCGGGCCTGCGCGTCTCCATCGCCGGATGGACGAACGCGTCCTCGTTGGCGAGATGCGCGCTGAACATGGCGATCAGCTCCTGCATGCGCACGGTAATCGCCATGACATCCGATGGATCGCTGACATCCATGCGCGCCACCGCGGTGAGGGCGTCGGTCATGCATGCGCGCAGGCCGGCATGCACATTGCGATACAGGTCGTGGCGCGGAACCGTGCGCAGCGCCGGCCGGCGCACGTGGGCGAAGCGCGGCGCGGTCACGTCGGCGGCGGTATCGAACCCGGTCGAAGCTGAAAAAACGTGGTCCATGATTCCTCGCGGGTGTTGCCGTTCAGTCAGCGTGGCTTGGCCGATGGCGGCGGAAGATTCTGCAGCTCGAACAGGACCCAGGGGGTGGCCACGGCGACGCCCGGCGGTGCGTACGCCGGCGCGGGCGAACCCTTGGCGCCCAGGCTGCGGACGAAGCGGTACATGGCGCGCAGGTCGTCGTCGGACATGTCGCGCAAGTTGAACCACGGCATCGGCGGCCGGCGCGGCTTGCGCGCGTACGCAAGCCACGCGTCCTCGTTCATCGTCTGCGCGATCAGCCGCAGGTTAGCCGGGTAGGTCGTTCCCCACTCGCCCTTGAAGCCGAACGGCACGCCGGTCAGCCATTCGGACTCAGGCACGTTGCCGTCCCTCTGCCGATACATCGGCGTGTGGCAGTCGTTGCAGCCGCCGATTCGAGCCACGTAACGGCCGCGGGCAATGCCCGCATCGTCGCCAGCGGCGAGCGCGATGCTCACCATGCATCCGGTGGCGAGCACGAGGGCGCACCTGAGCAGCACTGCATTGTTCATGCGGGGTCCTTCGCGGGTAGAGGGATTCGGTTGCGACAACAACCGAGGCGCCGCGATCCGCGACGCGTGCATGGTCGTCAAGTCAACCCCGATGCGTCGTCGACTATTCCTCGGACCCAAGGATCGCGCCAACCGGGCGATTCGCACAGCGGAATGCGACGGATTGCGACAGGCGCGGATGAAATGCGACATGGCCGCGGCGGCGCATTGGCCGGTGCCGGGAGCGTTCGCGGCCATCGTGGTGTTGGCGCAGTCCGTGGTGTTGCCGTGGTCCGCGGTGTTGCGGTGTTCCGTATAATCGCCGGGTTCAACGACGAGAGGAGAGGCGGCGTGAAACAGGGCAGCGTGACGACAGAGGATCTTGCGCGCTCGGTGCTGGCGGTACCGCCGATCGCGCGCCGCGCCGACCTCTCCCTCGCGCCGCAAGCCAATCGCGCATTGATCGCGCATCTCCAGGGCGGCGGCGTGTCGACGCTGCTGTACGGCGGCAACGCCAACTTCTACAACGTCGGCCTGTACGAATACGCGGCGCTGCTGGACTTCCTGGCCGAGGCGGTGGCACCCGACACCTGGGTGATTCCGTCCGCGGGTCCCGATTTCGGCAAGCTGATGGACCAGGCCAAGGTGTTGCGCGAGCGCGCGTTCCCGACGGCGATGGTGCTGCCGCCTTCGTCGGCGTGCACACCCGATGGCGCCGAGCGCGCGATCCGCGCCTTCGCGGACGCGTTCGGACGCCCGGTAATCGTGTACATCAAGAGCGAAGCTTTCCTCACGCCAATGCACGTCGAGCGGCTGGCCGGCGCCGGTGTGGTCGCCGCGGTCAAGTACGCGATCGTGCGCGACAATCCCGCGCACGACCCGTTCCTCACCGAGCTCGTGCAGCGCGTCGATCGAACGCGCATCGTCAGCGGCATCGGCGAGCGTCCGGCGATCGTGCACCTTCGCGAGTTCGGACTCGCCGGCTTCACGTCCGGGTCGGTGTGCGTCGCGCCGCGCGGCTCGATGGCGATATTGGCGGCACTGCGTGCCCGCGACGATGCGACCGCCGAGCGCGTGCGCACCGCATACATCCCGCTCGAGGACTTGCGCGACGTGCTGTCGCCGATCTGCGTGCTGCACGAGGCAGTCACACTCGCGGGCATCGCCGACATGGGACCGATCCTGCCGATGCTGTCGAACCTGGCGGCGGCCGAGCATCCGCGCGTGCGCGCCGCGGCGATGGCATTGCTCGCGCACGACCGCCTGCTCGCGCCATCGACTGCGACCGCGTGACGACGGCACGATGCTCCGCGCGTCACTTCCCCTTGATCGTCACGCCCACCTCTGATCGCCACATCCACGCAATGCGAACCCTCCGAGCCGACAACCTCATCAACGCCGTCACCGCCGTCATGCAGGCCGCGGGGTCGCACCCCGAAGAAGCGCGCACGATCGCGCGCCGCCTCGTCGAGTCCAACCTGGTCGGCCACGATTCGCACGGCGTGCTGCGCGTGTCGAAGTACCTGGAATGGGTGCGCGAAGGCTGGTTGGTGCCGAACGCGAAGCCGTCGGTCGCGTTCGACAGCGACGCGCTGGCGATCATCGATGGCAATCGCGGATTCGGCCAGGTGGTGGGCGAATACACCACCGCGCTCGGCATCGCCAAGGCCGCGAAGTCGGGCATTGCAATGATCGGCTTGCGCAACTGCGGGCACTTGGGCCGCTTGGGCGACTGGGCGGAAATGGCCGCCGCGGCCGGCCAGGTGTCGCTGCATTTCCTCAATACCTCGGGCGCGATGCGCGTCGCGCCGTATGGCGGCAGCGACCGGCGACTGTCGACCAACCCGCTCGCGGTCGGCATCCCGCTATCGGGCGGCGTGCCGACGATTCTGGACATCACCACGTCCGTGGTGGCCGAAGGCAAGCTGATGGTCGCCAAGAACAAGGGCGAGCAGGTGCCTGAAGGCTGGATCGTCGACAAGCACGGCAAGCCGACGACCGATCCGGAGAAGTTCTACGACGGCGGATCGATGCTGACGATCGGCGCGCACAAGGGCTCCGGCCTGTCGATCATCACCGACATCCTCGCCGGGGCGATCACCACCGGCCGCAGCTCCGATCCCGACGACGAGGTGCTGCGCAATAACATGCTGTCGATCTTCATCGATCCCGCGGTCTACGATGGCGACGGCGGCGCGTTGCGCGAGGCGCAGCGCTTCGTCGACTTTGTCAAGGCGTCGCCGCCTGCCGATCCGTCCCAGCCGGTGCTCGCACCCGGCGAAATGGAGCGGCGCACGCGCGCGTCGAGGCTCGCCAACGGCATTCCGGTCGACGACAAGTCGTATGCCGACCTGGTCGAAGCGGCGGCCTCGGTGGGAATCGACGCCGCGCGCATCGACACGATGGCCGGCAATCTCGCGGAAAATGATCGGTAACCGGACGGGTCTGCGGTCGGTACTTTCGCGGAGCCGCGGATGACCCACCACGACGCAGAGCTGTTTCCGGGGTTCGCCTCGCATCGCGTGATGACCTCCGGCGCGGAAATTCATTGCGTCGTCGGTGGCAATGGACCGCCGGTGCTGATGTTGCATGGCTACCCGCAAACGCATGCGATGTGGCATCGCGTTGCGCCAGCGCTCTCCAGGTCGCACACCGTCGTCTGCGCCGACCTGCGCGGATACGGCGACTCGTCGAAGCCCGATAGCGACGCGCAGCACGCGCCGTATTCCAAGCGTGCGATGGCGGCGGACATGGTCGAGCTGATGCGCGATTTCGGCTTCGACCGGTTCGCGCTGGTCGGCCATGATCGCGGGGGTCGCGTTGCGCATCGGCTGGCCCGCGATCATCCGCAAGCGGTTGAACGGCTGGCGGTGCTGGACATTTCGCCGACGGCGACGATGTACGGCAAGACCGACATGGCATTCGCGACGGCGTACTACCACTGGTTCTTCCTGATCCAGCCGTTCGACCTGCCGGAAAAGCTGATCGGCGCCGACGCGAGCTACTACCTGCGCAAGAAGCTCGGCGGATGGGGGTCGGAGGGACTCTCGCTGTTCGATCCGCGCGCGATGGCCGAGTACGAGCGCTGCTTCGCGATGCCGGCGACAATCCACGCGACGTGCGAGGACTATCGCGCGGCGGCATCGATCGACCTCGAGCAGGACCGTGGCGACGCTGCGCGCGTGACGTGCCCGTTGCTGGTGCTGTGGGGCGAGCGCGGAGTGGTCAACGCGCTGTTCCGGCCGCTCGACGATTGGCGCGCGGTGGCCGACGACGTGCGCGGCCACGTGATGCCCACCGGGCACTACATCGCGGAGGAAGCGCCCGAAGCCACACTGCAGGCGCTCGCAGCGTTTTTCCGGGGCAACTGATTCACTGACCGCTGATTCACCGACCGCTACTGCGGACCCATTGCCGCGATCAGCGTCGCGAGCGCGCCGGTTTCCTGGGAGTTGAGGTCCGTCAGAGGCGAGCGCACCGCGCCGGCGTCATGGCCGGCGATGCGAGCACCCGCCTTGACGATGCTCACCGCATAGCCGGGTTGGCGATTGCGGATGTCGAGATACGGCATGAAGAACGTCGACAGCAGCTTCGCCACCGTGGCGTGATCGTCGCGGACGATTGCCCGGTGGAATTCGAGCGCCGTGCGCGGAATGAAATTGAACACCGCCGACGAGTAGGTCGGCACGCCCATCGCCTTGTATGCGGCCGCATAGACTTCGGCGGTCGGCAAGCCGCCGAGGTACGCAAGCCGATCGCCGAGCGCTGCCCGGATCGCCACCATCGCCTCGATGTCGCCGACGCCATCCTTGAAGCCGATCAGGTTCGGGCAATCCTGCGCGATCTGCGCGAGCGTGGGTGCGGCAAGGCGGGCGTTGGCGCGGTTGTACACGATCACGCCGAGCCGCGTCGCCTTGCACACGGCGGTGACGTGCGCGCGAAGGCCCTGCTGGCCGGTCTCGGTGAGGTAGGGCGGCAACAGCAGTATGCCCGCTGCGCCCAGGCGCTCGGCCTCGCGCGCGAACTCGATCGCCATAGCCGTGCCGTAACCGGCGCCGGCGATGATCGGCGTGTGATCGCGGCAGGTCGACACTGCGGTCTCGATCACCGCCGAGAATTCATGCGCCGTCAGCGAAAAGAACTCGCCGGTACCGCCGGCCGCGAATAGCGCCGACGCGCCGTAGGGCATCAGCCATTCGAGGCGCGCGCGATAACCGGTTGGCGCAAACGCCCCGGAAGCATCGAAATCGGTGACCGGGAACGACAGCAGCCCCGACGGAATGATCTGCTTGAGTTCCTGCGGCGATAACGAGGGCATGGGCAATGAGCGCGGGATGGTTTGGAGCGATGCGCGGACAGTAGGGAGCGGTGAGCGGGAAGTGGGGCGCGGTGCGGTGGACGACGCGGCTCATTGCACGCGCACGCACGCCGTGACGCAACTTGTACGACATCATACAACACGCGATTGCTGTTGATCAAACCTTCCGGTTGACGCACGCTGTCAGCCCTGCTGCTCGAAGGCCTCGCGCAGTCGTTCGCGGCTGTTGGACAGGTGCAGCCGCATCGCCGCGCGCGCGGCGTCGGTGTCGCCGCGCTCGATCGCGCGGAAGATGTCCGAGTGTTCCTGCTGCAGGCGCTTCAGGTAGTCGAGCTTGCGGCGCCGATCGCCGCCGAAAAGGTCGAGGCGCTCGCGCGGCAACATTCGCGGCGACAGCTCTTCCAGTAGTTGGTAAAAATAGCCGTTGCCGGTGGCGCGGGCGATCGCCAGGTGGAATGCCACGTCGCTCGCGGAATTGGCGGCCGGCTTGCGCAGACCCGCCTCGAGATCGGCCAGCGCCTGGCGGATGGCGGCCAGCTGCGCGGTGGTGCGCCGCGACGCCGCCAGCGACGCGGCCTCGGCTTCCAGCGCGACGCGGATATCCATCACCTGCAGCACGTCGCGCAGCGTCGACAGCTGCGCGGGATCGATCGTGAAACGGAACGCCGGCGACGCCGAAAGCACGAACGCGCCGCGGCCCTGGTGCGTGGCGAGCCGGCCCGATGCCTTGAGGCTGGACGTCGCTTCACGCACCACGGTGCGGCTCACCCCGTAGCGCTGCATCAGCTCGCGCTCAGGCGGCAATTGCACGCCGGGCGCCAACTCGCCCGAATCGATGCGCGTGGCCAGGTCGCGGACCAGTTGCGATGTCAGGCTGTCGCGCGGCGGCCGCCGGCGTTTGGCCGCGGCGGCTTCGGCCGCCGCGGCGGCAGCGGCCGACTGTTCGGACTTCATCGCGGTCCCTTATTTTCGCGCACCCGGTTGCAATTCGCGGTTGATCGCCCTTATGATACGCCGCATGCAACTTGTCGTACCATTTGCAGAGAAACATTTTCAGACGGATCGCACGACCGATGCCGAAGCCGTTTAAACGACTGTTGCTGACCGGTGCCGCGGGCGGACTCGGGCGGGTTCTGCGCGAGCCGTTGCGCGCCTGGACCGACGTCCTGCGCCTTGCCGATCGCTTAGACCCGGACCCTGCGCAGCCGGGCGAGGAAGTCATCATCGCCGACCTTACCGACCGTGCGGCGGTCCACGACATGTTGCGCGGAGTCGATGCGCTGCTGCACTTCGGCGGCGTGTCGCTGGAGTCGCCGTTCGAGGACATGGTCGGGCCCAACATCATCGGCCTCAACCATCTCTATGAAGCCGCGCACGACCATGGCGTGCGCCGCGTCGTCTACGCAAGTTCGAGCCATGTCATGGGTTTCCACCGGCAAACCGAAGTCGTCGGCATCGATGCGCCGCTGCGGCCGGATTGTCTCTACGCAGTTACCAAGTGCTTCGGTGAAGCGCTGTCGCGCTACTACTTCGATCGCTTCGGCCTCGAGACCGTTTGCCTGCGCATCGGTTCATCGTTCGCCGAACCACAGAATCCCCGGATGCTCGTCAGCCTGCTGACCTTTCGCGACCTGATCGAGCTGGTGCGATGTGCGTTGTTCACGCCGCGCGTCGACCATTCGATCATCTACGGCGTCTCGGACAACGACGTGAAATGGTGGGACAACGCGAAAGCCACCCACCTCGGCTTTCGCGCACAGGACAGTTCGCGACGTTTCTCGGATCTGTTTCCGCCCGAGCCTCGCGCGGCGAGCGACGACCCGACCGCGATCTATCAAGGGGGCCCATGGGTGCTGTCGGGTCCCGTGCGCGGGCAGGAGTGACGAGCCATGCGATCGAGGTCGTCGATGCGCACCGCTTCACCGTCGGCGAGTCGCCGGTCTGGCGCGCGCGCGAATCAGCGTTGTACTGGGTGGACATTGCGCGCCGCCTGGTCGTCCGCTGGGCGGAAGGTGAGCCGGGCCTGCGCACATGGAGCTTCGACGAGCCGGTCGCCTGCATCGCGTTCGCGGGCCCGAGCCGCATCATCGCCGGCATGCAATCGGGCGTCTTCAATATCGCGCTGCACGAAGGCGGCCGCGCCGATGTTCTTCGCGTTGCGACACTGGCGCATCCGATGAGCGACATGCGCTGCAATGATGGCCGATGCGATCGCGCAGGTCGCTTCTGGTTCGGAACGATGCACAACGATATGTCCGCCGCGCACGCAGTCGGCACGCTGCATTCGTTTGCCGACGGCGCGTTGTCGCCGCCGTGGGTCGATGCCCTGGTCACACAAAACGGCCTCGCGTTCTCCCCCGACGGCGCGACGATGTATTTGTCCGATTCTCATCCCAGCCGACGGCTCGTCTGGGCGTTCGACTACGACGCAGCGAGCGGCGTGCCGTCGCGCCGGCGCGTTTTCGCCGACCTCAGCCAGCACGTCGGCCGGCCGGATGGCGCCGCGATCGATACCGACGGCTGCTACTGGAGCTGCGCCAACGACGGCGCGGCACTGCTGCGATTTTCGCCGGACGGCAGGCTCGATCGCAGGATCGACCTGCCGGTCGCGAAGCCGTCGATGTGCGCGTTCGGCGGACCGCGACTGGATACGCTGTACGTGACTTCGATCCGCCCGGCCGGCGCCGCGGCGGATGCGCTCGACGGCTGCGTGCTCGCGCTGTCGGCAGGTGTGCAGGGAATCGAAGAACCCGAGTATGACCAAAATCAACGTCCGCATTGACGAGTGAACCGTGGCACAACGGATGACGCCATCGAGCGAAGTCCAATGCAAGTCCAACAAGGAGGCAACCATGCTTTATCAACCAGCATCGAAGCGCGCAATACTGCAGGCCGGCGTCGCGCTGAGAAGCCTTGCAGTGATCGCCGTGGCATCGCTTGCGGCGGGTTATTTCAACATCGCGATCGCACAACCGAAGATCGAGTTCCGCGCGGCCGACGTGCATCCCGATGGCTATCCGACGGTGGCGGCCATCGTCAACATGGGCAAGAAGCTCGAGAAGGCGACCAACGGCCGGATATCGATCAAGATGTTTCCCAACTCGGTGCTGGGCGACGAAAAGGCGACGATCGAGCAGACCGAGGCCGGTGCAATCGACATCGCGCGCATCTCGCTCGGAGCTCTCGGCGCAGTCGTGCCCGACGTGAACGTGTTCAACATGCCGTTCGTATTTCGCGATGAAGCACAGATGCGCGCAGTGATCGACGGGCCGATCGGCACGGAGATCCTCGACAAGATCACGGCGAGTCCCGTGAACCTCGTCGGCCTCGGCTTCATGGACGGGGGCACCCGCAATCTCTATGCCGACAAGGCGATCACCAAACCCGGTGACCTGAAGGGAATGAAGTTCCGCATGATGGGCAATCCGCTGTTCATCGATACGATGGACGCGATGGGGGGCACCGGCATCGGCATGGGCTTCGGCGAGGTGTATTCAGCGTTGCAGACACACGTCGTGGATGGCGCCGAGAACAATCCACCGTCATTCCTTTCCACCAACCATTACCAGGTATCCAAGGTCTACAGCCTGACCGGCCACCTGATCATTCCGGAAATATTCGTTTTCTCGAAAGTCAAGTTCGACAAGCTCTCGGCGTCCGACCAGGCGCTGATCAAGAAGTTCTCGCGCGAAGCCCAGTTGGAGCAACGCGCGCTGTGGGACCAGAGCGTGGCCGAGGCGACGACGAAGCTGAAGGCGGCCGGCGTGAAGTTCGTCGAGGTGGACAAGAAGCCTTTCTACGACGCCACGGCACCCATCCGCGTTAAGTACGGCGCACCCTATACCGCATTGATGAAGCGCATCGAAGCAACCAAGTAAGCTGACGCGGCAACACGGACGCGCCTCGAGGCGTCCGTGCTCGAACTGCTCCTGCAACAAAGGGGATCGCAATGCGCGAAACGTATTCGCGGTGGATGGACACGGTGTACCTTGCGAGCATGTGGACCGCCGGGCTTTCGCTCACGGCGATGTCGCTGATCATTCCGTGGGCCGTCTTCACGCGTTACGTGCTTAGATCGGGGACCGGCTGGGCCGAACCGTTGGCCATCATGCTGATGATGGTATTCACGTTCCTGGGCGCCGCGGTGGCGTATCGGTGCAGCGCCCACATCGCGGTCGGCATGCTGACCGACCGCCTTCCACCGAGCGCGCAAAAGGTGCTGGCGGTGGTTGTCGACCTGCTGATGGCCGCCCTTTGCCTCTTCATCGTGGTGTATGGGTACGACCTGAGTGCGATGACCTGGCACCAGTACATCGCCGAGCTGCCCGGCTTGCGCGTGGGGATTACCTACCTGACATTGCCGGTCGGCAGCGCCGTCACGCTGCTTTTCGTCATCGAGCGCATCTGCTGCGGTTCGCAGCACGAGCGGCCGATCGTGCGGATTGGCAGCGAAGAGCGTCCGCGTTCGATAGACGACGTGCCCTTGAAGAGTGCCGCCTGATGGACGGCGTGGTTCTGCTCGGCAGCTTCGCGGTGCTGATCGCGATCGGCGTTCCGGTCGCTTATTCGCTCGGCATCGCCAGTGTCATCGGCGCGCTATGGATGAATTTCCCGCTCAGCGCGGACATGATCCAGATAGGCAGTGGCGTCAACAAGTTTTCTCTGCTCGCCATCCCGTTCTTCGTGCTCGCGGGCGCCATCATGGCGGAAGGCGGCATCGCCACGCGCCTCGTCAATTTCGCGGCGATTTTCGTCGGCTTCATTCGCGGTGGTCTGTCGCTCGTCAATATCCTGGCCTCGACGTTCTTCGGTGCCATTTCCGGCTCGTCTGTGGCGGATACCGCGTCGATCGGATCGGTACTGATTCCGCAGATGGAGAAGAAAGGCTATCCCCGCGAGTACTCCGCGGCAGTGACGGCCAGCGGCTCCGTGCAGGCCATCCTGATTCCCCCCAGCCACAACGCGGTGATCTACTCGCTGGCGGCGGGCGGCTCGGTCTCGATCGCCGCGCTGTTCGTCGCGGGCATCCTGCCGGGACTGCTGCTAGGCGCCACGCTGATGGTCCTTTGCATCTACTTCGCACGCAAGCGCGGCTATCCCAAGGGCGACCCGATTGCGCTTCGACAGGCGCTAAAGGTGACGCTCGACGCGCTGTGGGGGCTGATGACGATGGTGATCATCCTGGGCGGCATCCTGTCCGGTGTCTTTACGGCGACCGAATCCGCCGCCATCGCGGTGATCTGGGCGTTCTTCGTCACGATGTTCATTTACCGCGACTATAAGTGGAAGGACCTGCCGAAGCTGATGCACCGCACGGTGAAGACCGTTTCCATCGTCATGATCCTGATCGGCTTCGCCGCGGGTTTCGGCTACATGATGACGATCATGCAGCTTCCGCAGAACATCAGCCAGTTCTTCGCAACGATGTCCGACAATCGCTACCTCATCCTGCTGTCGATCAATATCCTGCTGCTGATCCTCGGAACGCTGATGGACATGGCTCCGCTCATCCTGATCATGACGCCGATGCTGCTGCCCGTGGTGAAGGCGCTGGGGGTCGACCCTGTCCACTTCGGAATGATCATGATGGTCAACCTCGGGATGGGCCTCATCACGCCGCCGGTCGGATCGGTGCTGTTCGTCGCCAGTGCGGTGTCCAATCGCAGGATCGAGGCCGTGGTCAAGGCGATGCTGCCTTTCTTCGGAGCACTGCTGCTGGTGCTCATCATCGTCACGTATGTCCCGGGAATCTCGCTGTGGCTGCCGAAGGCATTCGGCTTGCTGTAGCGTCGGCCGGCGCGCGGTCAGCGCAATCACGCGCGGGCCGGCCGTGGCCGCGAAACGGGTCGAAGCTGATATAATCGCGGGCTACGGCCAAGTAGCTCAGTTGGTAGAGCAGAGGACTGAAAATCCTTGTGTCGGTGGTTCAATTCCGCCCTTGGCCACCACGATTTCGTTAGCCATTACAGCCGTTTTCGTCGCAGCCCGGCAGTAGCTCAATCATATCCGGGTGCCACGCCTCACTCGAATGTCCGGACTCGAATGTCCGGACGAAATGGTTGCATCGGTACGCGCCTCCTGATTCGCGTTGGCGAGCGCAGCGATACATGAATGCATCTCCGCGTAGGTCATCGGGCGCGACGGACTCATCGCGGTTGCGAGCAGCGGATAACCAGCCCCGAGAGGGGTCACGCGGCAGATGCAGGCCGCCTTGCCTACGCCTCTCCAGTGCTCGATGGGCGCCTAACGCAGCCCGAAGAACGACAGCACTGCGATGACAACGACGACCAATCCGACGATATAGATGATTCGGTTCATGGTCTTTCCTTTGGGTTGACGATGAGGCGCGCCGACGAGCGCGCGTGAAAGTCGTTCGGTTCAGCGCGTTTTCTTCTCTTGCTTGTCGAGCGCCTGCTCGACATCGCCCGCGCCCTTTTGAACCTTGCCTTCGACCTGCTTGCCGATGCCCTTCACCTGCTGCGCTTGACTGCCCGTCACTTCGCCGACCTTCTGCTGCACCTTGCCTGCCACGTCCTTGGCAGCGCCTTTGACTTGATCCTTGTTCATTTGATGCTCCTATGGAAGCGCAGCCGATGCCGCACGGCGAATGATCACCGGCACCGCAGGGGGCCTTCCATAGGCGCAAACCTCGATCCTGTGTCGGACGCCCGGCAATTTCGGCAATTCCCATGAGGCCGTCATAGCTCACGCTCGTCACACGTCAGCGCGATGTAAGCAGCCCCGCCAGTACGGCACCAATCGCCGCCGCGCCGATTGCCAGCAGGTCGCCCTTTCCCTCGTCGTCGTGCACGCGTTGCGCATCGAACAGCGCGTTGATCTGGGCATCGCTCAGCACGACCTTGGCGGCGGCCTGGTCGGCGCTGGGCCGCGCATCCACTCCGTTCTTGAGCTCGTGCAGCGCCTTGGCGATACTGTCCGGATCGATCAGCATCACCGCGGCGCCGCAGTGCGTGCACGCGCTGTCGGTCTGCAAGTCGATCGGCGCGCCGCATTGCGAGCAACTGACCTGGCGCACCGTCGCCTTGAGCTTGGCGAGCTCGCTCGCCGACGGCGGGCGGATCAGGTTCTTGGCGGCTAGGAACTGCCCGAACGTGATCAGGTGGCCATCGCCGTTGGCGCACCGCCAGTAGGTGAAGCGGGTGTTGCGCTGCAGATCGTGGGTGAACGACAACGAATGGCGACAGCGCGGGCATGCCGGCGATGACGACAGCGGCGCGTCCGGCGCGCCCGCCTGGCCGACCAGCTGGAACAGCCCGAGCACCGCATCGGGCGTGAGCGCCGCGCTCTCGTCCTTGTCGAACCAGAACAGGTTGCAATGCTGGCAGCTGTCGATCTCGACCGGACGCGGCATCGCGCCAAAGATCTGCGCGGTCTGCGGCGTCATCGGGCTGCGGCAATTGGGGCAGTTGATCATCGTCGCATTCTAGCGATCAAGCCCACCGGGTCACTGGCGAAACGTACAGGCGAAAAAAAGCCGGGCGCGAAGCCCGGCTTTTTCAGCGAACAACTACCCGCGGATCAACCGTTGGTGATGTTCGACGCTTGCTTGCCCTTGGGGCCCGTCGTCACTTCGAAAGCGACTTTCTGGCCTTCCTTGAGGGTCTTGAATCCGTCCATCTTGATCGCCGTGAAATGCGCGAAAAGATCTTCACCGCCGCCGTCCGGGGTAATGAAGCCGAAGCCCTTGGCGTCGTTGAACCATTTGACTGTACCTGTTGCCATCTGAAACTACTCCTTGAGTAAATCTACTGATAAAAGGCGAGTTCTGGCTCGCCACCATGTCTCGATCTCAAGGACGGGAAGGAACGTCGGGAGGTCACGGCACCCGAAAGAGCGGCGCAACCGGACATCAGACTTCTAGGACTTGGGGTTTCAAAACAGCCGGCATTATACCTGTTTTCAAGGGTTTGCGCCAAATCCAGGAAACCGCTCGGCACGCACGACCGCCGCTCCCGCGGCCAGCGCCGCGAGCTTGCCGCGGGCGGTTTCGCGGGCCAGCGGCACCATCCCGCAATTGGTGCAGGGAAAAAGCCGGTCGGCCGGCACGAAGTCGAGCGCCCGGCGGATCACCGCCGCGACCTGCTCGGGACTTTCCACCGTATCGCTGGCGACATCGATCGCGCCGACCAGCACATCCTTGCCTTCGAGCAGGCCAATCAGGTCGATCGGCACGTGGGAATTGGCGCATTCGAGTGAAACCTGGTCGATCGACGATGCCGCAAGCAGCGGAAAAGTCGTCTCATATTGCCGCCACTCCCCGCCCAGCGTCTTTTTCCAGTCGTTATTGGCCTTGATGCCGTAGCCATAGCAAATATGCACGGCGGTCTTGCAGGCGAGGCCGCGCGCCGCGCGCTCGAGCGCCGCGACGCCGAAATCGCGCACCTGGTCGAAATAGACGTTGAACGCCGGCTCGTCGAACTGGATCACGTCCATGCCCGTGGCCGCGATCGCGAGCGCCTCCTCGTTGAGGATCTCGGCAAACGCGAATGCGAGTTTTTCGCGACTTTTGTAATGCGCGTCGAACAATGTGTCGACCATCGTCAGCGGTCCGGGCAGCGTGTACTTGACCCGCCGCGTGGTCTGCGCGCGCAAGTACGCGGCATCGTCGACGAACACCGGATGCCGGCGCGAGACTGCGCCCACGACCACCGGCACCGCGGCGTCGTAGCGTTCGCGGATGCGCACCACCTTCTTGTGATCGAAGTCGACGCCGTCGAGCGCCTCGATGAACGACGTCACGAAGTGCCGGCGCGTCTGCTCGCCGTCGGTGAGGATGTCGATGCCGGCCTTCTCCTGCTCGTCGACGACCAGCCGCACGGCGTCGTGCTTGGCGTCGGCGAGCGCCTCGCCTTCCTGTTTCCACGGCGCCCACAATGCGTTGGGCTCCGCCAGCCACGACGGCTTGGGCAGGCTGCCGGCGATCGTCGTGGACAACGGCTTGTCGATGGGCTTGCGCGAGTTCATGTCAGATCGGCGTGCAGGTTGGGTTGCGGCAAGTGTAGCGCGCGAGGTTTTGCCGCTGCCGTCCGGCGGCCGCCAAGGCGAGGTTCGAGTGGTCTTGCCACTTGACCGGCGCGCGGTCGTTCTTTAGGCTTCGCGGGTTCAATTGGAATGAAGCCATGCCGCGAGTCCTCTTTTCCGATCACGAGTTTCCCGATCTCGAGCTGGAAAAGCAGTTGTTCGCGCGCCACGGCATCGACCTCGCCGTCGCGCAATGCCGGACCGAGGACGACGTCATTCGCGAAGCGCAAGGCGCATTCGGCATGCTGCTGCAATACGCACCGGTCAGCGAACGCGTAATCAAGGCATTGCCCGACCTGGGCATCGTCAGCCGGATAGGCGCGGGTTTCGACACGATCGATACCGAGGCGTGCAAGCGGCACGGCGTGTGGGTCGCGAACTCGCCGGACTATGGCGTGGGCGAAGTCGCCACGCATGCGCTGGCGCTCGCGCTCGCGTCGATCCGCAACGTCGTCGCCTATAGCCGCGACATCGCGGCGGGCAAGTGGCACTACCTGTCGTCGGGGCCGTTGCGGCGCGCGTCCGACATGACGATCGGCATCGTCGGCCTCGGGCGCATCGGCAAGCGCATGGCGCACCTGTCGCGCAATGTGTTTCGCCGCGTGATCGCCGCCGATCCCTACCTGATCGACGGCGACTATCCGGCCTACGTCGAGCGCGCGGACATCGACACGCTGTTTCGCGATGCCGACGTGGTTTCGCTGCACATCCCGCTCAACGACGAAACCCGCGGCATGATCGGCGCGCGGCTGATCGATTCGATGCGCCCGGGATCGTTCCTCGTCAATACCTCGCGCGGCGCCGTCGTCGACGTCGACGCCGCGCTGGCCGCCGTCGATCGTGGCACGCTCGCCGGCCTCGCGCTCGACGTGCTGCCGGTGGAACCGGTCGCGCGCGATTCGCGGCTGCTCGCCAATCCGCGCGTGATCCTGACGCCGCACGCGGCGTTTTTTTCGGTCGCCGCCGAGCAGGAGCTGCGTCGCAAGGCGGCGCAGAACCTCGTCACCTGGTCGCAGACCGGGCGGCCCGACTACGTAGTCACCGCAGGAACACGCAAGCCCGCGTAAGATCGGGCTTTCGCGCCGCACACTGCCCGATGTGCGCGCAAACCATAATAAGGGCGAGGAGGTTGCCGATGGCTGCGGTCCGCATCTCTGCGGTGCAGAAGTACTTCGGGTCGACGCACATCATCCGTGGCGTCGACGTCGACATCGCCGATGGCGAGTTCTGCGTGCTGGTGGGCCCGTCCGGTTGCGGCAAGTCGACGCTGCTGCGGATGATCGCCGGCCTCGAGGAAATCACCGGGGGGACGATCAGCATCGGCGGGCGCGTGGTCAACGACGTGCGTCCCAAGGAACGAGACGTCGCGATGGTGTTCCAGAACTACGCGCTGTATCCGCACATGACGGTGCGCGACAACATGTCGTTCGCGCTGATGCTCGCCAAGACGCCGAAGCCGGAGATCGAGGCCAAGGTCGGCAACGCCGCGGGCATCCTGGGCCTCGGCGAACTGCTCGACCGTTATCCGCGGCAGCTTTCCGGCGGACAGCGGCAGCGCGTGGCGATGGGGCGGGCGATCGTGCGCGATCCGCAGGTGTTCCTGTTCGACGAGCCGCTGTCCAACCTCGACGCCAAGCTGCGCGTGCAGATGCGCACCGAGATCCGTGAGCTGCACCAGCGCCTCGCGACCACGTCGATCTACGTGACGCACGACCAGATCGAGGCGATGACGATGGCCGACAAGATCGTCGTGATGCGCGACGGCAACGTCGAGCAGACCGGCGCGCCGCTCGATCTCTACGACCTTCCGGCCAACACCTTCGTCGCGGGCTTCATCGGCTCGCCGGCGATGAATTTCCTGCCGGGGACGATTTCGCGCGCCGACAGCAAGCTGCGCGTCGCGCTCGACCACGGCGGCTCGCTCGATGTCATCGCCGGCCAGGAAGGCCAGCGCGTGATGTGCGGGATTCGTCCCGAGCACTTTGCACTTGCGCAAAGCGGTGGTGCGGTCAGCGGCGAAGTGGTCGTGGTCGAGCCTACCGGCGCCGACACACAGGTGGTTTGCCGGATGGGTGCCACCGACATCGTCGCAATGGTGCGCGACCGCGTCGCGGTCCGACCGGGTGACCGCGTCGGCTTGACGCCCGATGCGGCAAGGGTTCACGTGTTCGATGCGACGAGCGGAATGCGGCTCGCCGCGTGACGGAGCAACATCAGCGCAAGTCAACGCGTTCGACGGCAACCTGACTGGAGGAGAGCATGGACGAGTTCAAACGGCGGGACTTTCTGAAGACCACGGCGGGAGTCGCCGCCACCACGGCGCTGGGCGGGGGCTCGGCGCTGTTCGCGGGCGACGCGTCGGCGCAACTCGCGCTGAAGCCCGAGAAGGGCGCGAAGCTGCGGATATTGCGCTGGAAGCGCTTCGTGCAGGGCGACGAAGACGTCTGGGCGGCCAACACCAAGAAATTCACGCAGATGACGGGCGTGGAAGTGCGCATCGACGCCGAGGGCTGGGAAGACGTGCGGCCAAAGGCGGCGGTCGCGGCCAACGTCGGCAGCGGGCCGGACATCATCGTCAGCACGATGGAGGACGCGCACCTGTATCCGGAGAAGCTGCTCGACGTGTCGGACGTCGCGAACTACCTCGGCAAGAAATACGGCGGCTGGTACCAGGCGGCCAAGGACTACGGGATGGATAACAATCGCTGGGTCGCGATCATGATGGGCGCGGCCGGCAACGCGATGGTCATCCGCAAGTCGATGATGAATGCCGCCGGCTATGACCAGTTCCCCACCGACATGCCCGGGTTCCTCAAGCTGTGCCAGGCGCTGAAGGCGAAGAACACACCGGCGGGTTTCGCGCTCGGCAACGCTACCGGCGATTCGAGCTGGACCTCGTGGCTGGTATGGGCGTTCGGCGGCAAGCTCGTCGACGAGCACAGCACCGTGGTGATCAACAGCCCGCAGACGATCCAGGCGCTCGAATATTCGAAGGAGCTCTACCAGACGTTCATCCCGGGCACGCTGTCGTGGCTCGACCCGAACAACAACAAGGCGTTCCTCGACAGCCAGCTGGGGCTCACCGCCAACGGCATCTCGGTGTACTACGCGGCCAAGACGTCGAAGGACCCGAAGATGCTGGAGATCGCCGGCGACATCATCCACGGCAAGTTCCCCAACGGCGTCGACGGCAAGCCGGCGGTGCTGAACCTGGTGTTCCCGATGATGATCTTCAAGTACACCAAGTACCCGAATGCCGCGAAGGAATACCTGCGCTTCATGATGGAGCGCGAGCAATACGTGCCGTGGCAGGAAGCATCGATCGGTTACGTTTGCCATCCGCTCGCCGGGTACGAATCCAGTGCGTTCTGGACCGCAGATCCCAAGGTCACGCCGTATCGCGACTGCATGAAGGACATGCGCAACAACGGCTACGCGGGCAAGATGGGCTACGCATCGGCGCAGTGCTCGGCAGACTTCATCATCGCGAACATGGTGGCCGAAGCGGCGTCGGGCGCCAAGACGCCGAAGGAAGCGGCGGAGCGGGCGCAGGTGCGGGCGGAGCGCTATTACAAGGTATAGCGTCGCAGTTCGCGTTGTGCTGGTGGCAGGGCATTGCGCGCGACGCCATACCTGTCCGGATTGGAGCGTCATCTGCCGATGACGCTCAATTCGGACTTGGTGTCGTCACATTGGTCTGTGTCGTCGCAGTACCCGATGCGTCGGGTTGATGCAGTGCGTGGTTGATGTCGATCATTTCCAGACAGGAGATAAGCCATGGCCGGAAAAGCAAGACGCACCGTGTTGTACAGCTCCAAAGGCAAGAAGCTCTATGCAGTCCGCGACAAGACCGGCAAGTTCAAGGACATCCAGCAATATTCGCGGGCGCACGCAATGGACATGAAGCGCAAGAGCAAGAGCGAGTTGCAGGCTGCCGCGGCCAGGCCCGCGAAGAAAGCGGCCAAGAAGGTCGCCAGGAAGGCCGCTAAGAAGGCAGTCAGGAAGACCGCCAGGAAGACAGTCAAAAAGACCGCGAAAAAAACGACGCGCAAGGCCGTGACGCGCACGACCGCCGCCAAGCGGGCGGTGAAGAAAGTGGTCAAGCGCGCGGGCAAGGCCATCGGCGCCGTCAAGCGCGCCGTCAAGAAAGCGGTCGGCGCCCGCCGCACCGCGAAGAAGAAGTAATTGCAGGCGCGCCCGGCAATCCCTTCACCGGGCGCGCGTCTTCCCCGCACGCCGTCGGTGTCGAGCGCGGCGAGCCGCTGGCTCGACAACCGCAATTTCCTCGGATTCCTGTTCATGTTGCCGGCGGGACTGCTGCTGGCGATATTCCTGACCTATCCGCTCGCGCTCGGCACATGGCTCGGCTTCACCAACACAAAGATAGGCCACGCGGGCACGTTCATCGGGCTCAACAATTTTGAGTTCATCTGGGGCGACAGCCTGACCCGGCTCGCGCTGTTCAACACGCTTTTCTATACGATCGTCGCCAGCATCATCAAGTTCGTGCTGGGCTTGTGGCTCGCCGTGCTGCTCAACGAGCACCTGCCGTTCAAGGCATTCTTCCGGGCGGTGATCCTGTTGCCGTTCATCGTGCCCACCGCGCTGTCGGCCATCGCGTTCTGGTGGATCTACGACGCACAGTTCTCGATCATTTCGTGGGGATTGCAGCGGATGGGGCTGATCCACGAGTACATCGATTTCCTTGGCGACCCGTGGCTCGCCCGCGCCTCGGTGATCGCCGCG
Organism: Pseudomonadota bacterium; assembly: GCA_041691615.1. Classification (GTDB taxonomy): domain Bacteria; phylum Pseudomonadota; class Gammaproteobacteria; order Burkholderiales; family Casimicrobiaceae; genus VBCG01. The sequence continues at coordinate 44,047 of JBEPUI010000008.1, read as the reverse complement.
AACATCTGGCGCGGCATCCCGTTCGTCGCCATCACGTTGCTGGCCGGCCTGCAGACGATATCGCCGTCGCTCTACGAAGCGGCGGCGCTGGACGGCGCGTCGGGCTGGCAGCGTTTTCGCCACGTGACGCTGCCGTTGCTGACGCCGATCATCGCCGTGGTGATGACGTTTTCGGTGCTGTTCACGTTCACCGACTTCCAGTTGATCTACGTGCTGACGCGCGGCGGCCCGCTGAACGCGACGCACCTGATGGCGACCCTTTCCTTCCAGCGCGCGATACCGGGCGGCAACCTGGGCGAAGGTGCTGCGATCGCCACTGCGATGGTGCCGTTCCTGCTCGCGACCATCCTGCTCAGCTACTTCGGCCTGCAGCGCCGTGCGTGGCAGCAGGGCGGAACCGATCGCTGATCGAGCCGGCCGCGCGAGGACGACATGAACAAGGACAACGAAGACCGCCAGGGCATGAATTACCTGGCCTCGGTGCCGCACCGCGTCGTCACGCTGTGGCTGCCGCTCGGCGCATTCCTGATCGTGCTGCTGTTCCCGTTCTACTGGATGGTGATCACGACATTCAAGCCGAACGAGGAGCTGCTGTCGCGCAAAGGCAATCCGTTCTGGGTCATTCATCCGACCTGGGATCACATCCACAAGCTGCTGTTCGAGACCGCGTATCCGAACTGGGTGTGGAATACGGTGCTCATCTCGGTGTCGGCGACGGTCATTTCGCTGTTCTGCAGCGTGCTGGCCGCGTACGCGATCGAACGGCTGCGCTTCCGCGGCTCGCGCTACATCGGCGCCGGCATCTTCCTCGCCTACCTGGTACCGCCGTCAATCCTGTTCATCCCGCTCGCGGCGATGGTGTTCAAGCTCGGGCTGTTCGACACGCGGCTCGCGCTGATCCTCACCTACCCGACCTTCCTGATCCCGTTCTGCACGTGGCTGCTGATGGGCTACTTCAAGAGCATTCCCTACGAGCTCGAGGAGTGCGCGACGATCGACGGCGCGACCCGCCTGCAGATCCTGCGCAGGATCGTGCTACCGCTGGCCGTTCCCGGGCTCATTTCCGCCGGCATCTTCGCGTTCACGCTGTCGTGGAACGAATTCATCTACGCGCTGACCTTCATCTCGTCGTCGGAGGTCAAGACGGTGCCCATCGGCGTGGTGACCGAGCTCGTCGAAGGCGACGTCTACCACTGGGGCTCGCTGATGGCGGGCGCGCTGCTGGGATCGCTGCCGGTGGCAATCCTCTATTCGTTCTTCGTCGAATACTATGTCTCGGGGCTGACCGGCGCGGTCAAGGAATAGCGGGCGGTTGCGAACCCGGCGGATGCCCCCATGTGGATGGCAGCGTAAAATAGCCGCGCATCCCCCACATATCGATCGACCGGAGCCTGCCCGTGAGCACCCAGGAAGTCATCAAACAGCAAGTCACCAGCCATCGCGTCGTGCTCTACATGAAGGGCACGCCGCAGGCGCCGCAATGCGGTTTTTCTGCGACCGCGACCGAAATCCTCAACCGTTGCGGCGTTCCCGATTTCCATTCGGTCAACGTGCTGGAAAACGCCGAGATCCGCCAGGGCATCAAGGAGTTCGCCAACTGGCCGACGATTCCGCAGCTCTACGTCGACGGCGAGTTCGTCGGCGGCTGCGACATCATGCGCGAGATGTACCAGAGCGGTGAGTTGAAGCAGCTGCTCGACAAGCAGTCCGCGTAGCCGGTCTTTGGGCCGTGGCAGTCGCCGCTTCGGCGATTGCTGACCGGTGCGTGCAGGTCGGGACGCAGGTCGCTGCAAGGCGTGCCGGTTGGGTGCAAGTTACTGCAAGGCTTGCGCATGCCGGCAAGGCAAGCCGCCGGTGTGGCCCCTTCCGCTTCGTTCCTCGGTTGCCGATAGTCATCGGCGACATATCGTCAAGGCGCTACAGGTTCCACACCGGCGTCTTGCCTGCATAGCGCTCGCCGTGCGACTGTCACGTCGGCAAGCAGCCTCGAGTCCGCAACGAGGGCGGTGCGCTGGTCGTCTGCAATGTTGCCGAACTCGTGTACCAGACGGCCGAGCAGCGTGCTCCTGCCGTCGTCCGCGCTGCCATAAGCACCCGGCGTAGCGGGAGCGTTTCGGGTCGACCAATGCGTCGGCAACGTCGCGCGGCCCATCGTGTCGAATCGTCCAATGCGTGGGCGACATGCGGCGTCGTCGCCTCGAATCATCCAAACCTTCCGATCGCCGGTCGTGGCGCGCGCACGACTGTTCGCCGAGCGAGACGTCGGTAGCGCACTCGGAGCGCCTTGACGATACGGCGCCGATGACCATCGGCGACCGAGGAACGAAGCGTAGAGGGCGCTGCCGGTGGCTCGCTCGATAGCGTCGGCGAATTCGGCCGGCACGCGCTCGACCGAGGAACGAAGCGTAGAGGGCGCTACCGGCGTCTCGCTCGATAGCGTTGGCGAATCGGCCGGCAGGAGGCGCTCGACAGAGGAACGAAGCGTAGAGGGCGCTACCGGTGGCTCGCTCGGCGTACCGGCGAGTCGACCGGCCAAAACGCTAAGTACGCGCGCGGATGATTCGCCGGACTTCGGGCAGCCGCTTCAGGCCGCGCATCACCTGCGCGAGATGGCGCCGGTCGCGCACCTGCAGGCCGAAGAACATCGCCAGCACGTCGCTGCCCTCGGGGCGTTCCACCGACACGTTGTCGATGTTGGCCTCGGCGTCATTGATCGTCGTGGCGATGTCGGCCAGCAGGCCGCGGCGATCGCCGACGATCAGGCGAATCCCGGCGTCGAACACGCCACTGACATCCGGCGCCCATTCGACGTCGACCATTTCGCTCGCATCCACGCGCTGCTTCTTCAGCGCCGCGCAATCGCGCAGGTGTACGACCAGGCCCTGGCCTTTGCGGAATTGCGCGATGATCGCATCGCCGGGCACCGGGCGGCAGCACTTGGCGTACTGGATCGCCAGGCCTTCGACGCCGCGCAAGGTCAGCGCGCCGTTGGCCGGCGAAGGCGTCAGGTTGGTGCCGACCGCGGCGCCGCCGTCGTCGTTGCGCGGGCCACGCGTCAGCGCCTGCGCGACCACGAACGCGAGGCGCTTGCCAATGCCGATATCGGCGAGGATCTCGAGCTGGGTCTTCGTACCATATTCCTTGGCGAGCGCTTCCCAGCGATCCCATGGGATGGAGTCGGGTTCGACCTTGAATGTCGCCAGCGCCTGCGACAACAGACGCTCGCCCAGCGCCGCGGATTCCTTCTGCTGCATGCCCTTGAGGAAATGGCGGATCCGCGAGCGTGCCTTGCCTGTGGCGACGAACGTCAGCCAGGACGGATTGGGCCGCGCCGAAGGCGCGGTCAGGATCTCGACGTGATCGCCGTTCTTCAGCAACGTGCGCAGCGGCACCAGTTCGTAGTTGATGCGCGCGGCGACGCAATGGTGGCCGATGTCGGTGTGCACGCTATAGGCGAAGTCGACGGCGGTGGCGCCGCGCGGCAGCGCCGTGATCTTGCCCTTGGGAGTGAATACGTAGATTTCCTCAGGAAACAAATCGCCTTTTACATGCTCCAGAAACTCGCGTGAGTCGCGCGACTCGGACTGGATCTCGAGCAGGCTCTGCAGCCAGCGATGCGTCTCGCGCTGCGCTTCCTCGAGGTCGAGCTCGCCGCCCGTGCGATACAGCCAGTGCGCGGCGACGCCGGTCTCGGCCACGCGGTGCATGTCGTGCGTGCGCACCTGCGATTCCAGCGGCGTGCCGAACGGGCCGAACAGCGTCGTGTGCAGCGATTGGTAGCCGTTGGCCTTGGGAATGGCGATGTAGTCCTTGAACTTGCCGGGAATGGGCTTGTACTTCTCGTGCAGCACGCCCAGCGCCGAATAGCAGGTGGACTTGTGCGCGACCAGCACGCGCACGCCGTAGATGTCGAACACCTGCGAGAACGAATAATGCTTGTCGCGCATCTTGCGATAGACCGAGTACACGGTCTTTTCGCGGCCTGTCACCGTCGCCATGATGTCGGCCTCGGCGAACGCGACGCGGATCGACTCCAGCAGGCGATTCATCACTTCGCGGCGATTGCCGCGCGCGGTCTTGATCGCGTGCGCCAGGATCCGGTAGCGCATCGGGTAGAGATGCTTGAACGACAGGTCCTGCAGCTCGAGGTAGAGCGTGTTGAGGCCGAGGCGGTTGGCGATCGGCGCATAGATGTCGAGCGTCTCGCGGGCGATGCGCCGGCGGTGCTGCAGCGCCATCGCGTCCAGCGTCCGCATGTTGTGCAGCCGGTCGGCGAGCTTGATCAGGATGACGCGCACGTCGCGCGCCATCGCCAGCAGCATCTTGCGGAACGACTCGGCTTCGGCTTCCTCGCGCGTGTCGAACGCGATCTGGTCGAGCTTGGACACGCCGTCGACCATGTCGGCCACCGGCTTGCCGAACGTCGACTCGATCTCGGACTTGGTGACGGACGTGTCTTCCATCACATCGTGCAGCAGCGCCGCGGCGAGGCCCTGCGCATCGAGGCGCCACTGCGACAGGATGCTGGCGACCGCCAGCGGGTGCGTGATGTAGGGCTCGCCGGACTTGCGGAACTGGCCGCGGTGCGCGGCCTCGGAGTAGCCGAACGCGCGCTCGACTAGCGCAACGTCAGGGGGCTGGAGGTAATGACCGAGGTGTCGGGTGAATTCGGCGATTTCCGACATACAGGGTCACATTCCTCGCGGGACGCGTGAAGCGTCAACTCCCCGATTTGTGCAACAGCTCCATGCCGACCTTGCCGGCGGCAATCTCGCGCAGCGCGATCACAGTGGGCTTGTCGCGATCGGCGTCGAGCAGCGGCGTCGACCCGGACGTGATCTGGCGCGCGCGCGTGGTGGCGGCGAGCGTCAGTTCGAAGCGGTTGGGAATCTTGTCGAGGCAATCCTCGATGGTGATGCGGGCCATGGCGAAGCTCCTATGAACGCGGTTGCATCAATTCGGCGAGCAGCTTCGCGTGCCGGTCGCGCTGTCGCGAAGGCGTCAGGCGGGCGGCGCGGACGATCGCTGCAAGATCGTCGACGGCAGTTGCAAAGTCTTGATTGATAATAACATAGTCGAATTCCGCCCAATGCCCGATCTCCTCGAACGCGCCGGCCAGACGGCGCGCGATCACGTCGACCGAGTCCTGCCCGCGGCGCACCAGCCGGTCGTTGAGCGCGGCAAGCGACGGGGGCAGGATGAAAATGTGCACCGATCCCGGGATCAGCTTGCGCACCTGCGCCGCGCCCTGCCAGTCGATTTCCAGCAGTACGTCCTGGCCCGCCGCCACCTGGTCCTTCAGCCAACGCTGCGACGTCGCGTACCAGTTGCCGTGGACATTCGCGAATTCGAGGAATTCGCCGGCGTCGCGCAGTTCGGCGAAGCGCCGCTCGTCGACGAAGTGATAATGTTGGCCTTCCGACTCGCCGGGGCGCGGGGTGCGTGTCGTCCACGAGATCGACAGGCGGATGCCGGATTCGCGCGCGAGCAGCGCGTTCACCATGCTGCTCTTGCCGCCGCCCGACGGTGCCGCGACGACGAACAGCACGCCGGCTGCGGGCGGTGCCTGGGTGGTGATGGTCATGGCAGATGAACGGCGCGGATGGGAGCAGCACATTCTACCGATGAACCGCGCGCGATTCCTGCGCGCGTCCGCCACGATGGTTGCCGCGGCTGCGGTCGCACCGGTCGCGTGGCGGGCGGGATGCGCGCTCGCAGCACCCGATAAAACCGGAGGCACGATGCTGACCCGACCCATTCCCTCGACCGGAGAAGCGCTGCCGGTGATCGGCTGCGGCACGTATGTCGGCTTCGACACCGCACTGACCGCGGCGTCGCGCCCACGGCTCGCCGCCGTGCTCGCGGCGCTGCGTGCCGCTGGCGGCAGCGTGCTCGACAGCTCGCCGATGTACGGCAGCGCCGAAGCGGCGCTCGGCGAGCTGCTCGAGGGTTTGCCGCCACGGCGCGATATGTTCGTCGCGACCAAGGTCTGGACGCAAGGCCGCGATGACGGCATCCGGCAGATGGAATCGTCGTTCGCGCTGTTGCGCACGCCGACGATCGACCTGATGCAGGTGCACAACCTGGTCGACTGGCGTGTCCATCTGCAGACGCTGCGGCAATGGCAATCGCAGGGGCGCGTGCGCTACATCGGCGTCACGCACTACACGTCGAGCGCGTATCGCGAGCTCGAGGCGGTGATGCGTGCGGAAAAGCTCGATTTCGTGCAGGTCAACTACGCGCTCGACGAGCGCGAGGCCGAGGCGCGGATACTGCCGCTTGCCGCCGAGCGCGGTATCGCGGTGCTGGTCAACCGGCCGTTCGGTGGCGGCGGCCTGTTGCGGCGGCTCTCCGCCACGCCGTTGCCGGCGTGGGCGGCCGAAATCGGCGCGGCGAGCTGGGCGCAGCTGCTGCTGAAGTTCGTGCTGTCGCATCCGTCCGTCACCTGCGCGATACCGGGCACCGGCGACCCGCAGCACATGCACGACAACGCGCAGGCGGGGACGGGAACGATGCCGGACCGCGCTTTCTGGGACCGGCACCAGGCCGACCTGCCGGTCGCTTGACGCGTCCGACGGTATTGCCCAGCATCCCGCGCATGCACAAGATCGTGTTCCTCGACCGCGCAAGTCTCGACGCTACCTTGGCGCCGCCATCGTTCGCGCACGCGTGGCAGGATTTCGGCGCGACCTCGCCGGAAGACGTCGTCGAGCGATTGGCCGGCGCGACGATCGCGGTCACCAACAAAGTGGCGCTGCGCGAACCGGTCATCGCCGCGCTGCCCGACCTGCGGATGATCGCCGTCGCCGCAACCGGCACTGACGTCGTCGACGTTGCCGCGTGCGCGGCGCGTGGGATCGTCGTCAGCAACATCCGCAATTACGCGACGTCGTCGCTGCCCGAGCATGTGTTCGCGCTGGTTCTCGCACTGCGCCGAAACCTCGTCGCCTTCCGCGCCGATGTCGACGCCGGGCTGTGGCAGCACTCGACGGCGTTTTGCCTGCTCACCCATCCGATCGGGGACCTGGCCGGAAGCACGCTCGGGGTGATCGGGCTGGGGGCGCTCGGACAGTCGGTGGCCCGCCTCGGTGGCGCGTTCGGCATGCACGTGCTTGGCTTCGACCCGCAGGCGGCGATGCCTGACGGCGTGACCGCGGCGAGCGTCGACGACATCCTTGCGCGCGCCGATGTCATCACGCTGCACGTACCGCTGACGCCGGCCACGCGCAACATGATCGGCGCCGCGGAGCTCGCGCGAATGAAGCGCAAAGCGCTGCTGATCAACACTGCGCGCGGCGGTCTTGTCGACGAGGCGGCACTTGCCGTCGCATTGCGCGAAGGCACGATCGGCGGCGCCGGCATCGACGTGTTGAGCCAGGAGCCGCCCGCGTCGGACAATTCGCTGCTCGCGCTGCGGCTGCCCAATTTCATCCTGACGCCGCACGTCGCGTGGGCGAGCGCGCGGGCACAGCAGGCGCTCGCCGACCAGCTGGTTGGCAACATCGAGGCCTTCGTCGCCGGAGCGCCGCGCAACGTCGTGACCTGAAGCGTCGCCACGGTGCCTCGTGGCTGGCTGGCGCGCCTACTCGATGTTCTGCACCTGCTCGCGCATCTGCTCGATCGACACCTTGAGCTCGAGCGCGACCTGTGAGAGTTCGGCGTCGACCGACTTCGAGCCCAGCGTGTTGGCCTCGCGATGCAGTTCCTGGGCGAGGAAGTCGAGCCGCTTGCCGGCGCTGCCGCCGGCCTTCAGCACGCGCCGCACTTCGGCGACGTGCGTCAGCAGTCGTGCGACCTCCTCGGCGACGTCGACCTTGGTCGCGAACAGTGCGAGCTCCTGCTTCATCCGCTCATCGGTGCCTTCGACACCGGCGTCCCTCAAGCGGGCGCCGAGCTTGTCGATATAGGCGGTGTGGATCGCCGGGATCCGTGGCGCGACCCGTGCGACCTGGCGCTCGATGTCGTCGCAGGCGGCCAGCATGAGCGATTTGAGCTTGTCACCTTCGCGCTGGCGCGACGCGGCAAGCTCGCCCAGCGCCTGCGCGGTCAGCTCGTGGACCTTGGCGGCCAGCGCGTCGGGCGGCACCGAGGCATCGGCGATGACGCCCGGCCAGCGCAGGATTTCGGCGACGGTGATGGGTGCGGAGCCGGGGGCGAGCTGCTGGACGCTGGCGGCGGCCGCGGCCAGCTCGGCGACCCGACGTGCGTCGATCGCCAGCGAACCCGCGGCGGCGGGACTCCGGGCGAGGCCCACCCGGCATTCGACCTTGCCGCGCTTCAGCTCGGCGGCGATGCGTTCGCGCAGGGGCGCTTCCTGCGCGCGCAATTCGTCGGGCAGGCGCACCGACAGGTCGAGATAGCGATGGTTGACGCTGCGCAGTTCGACACTGAGGGCGGTGCCGGGAAGTTCGGCCGACACCGCGGCAAATCCGGTCATGCTGAGGATCATGGGTATTTTGTTGTTGTTGGCGCGCAAAGGGGACGTATTGTCGCTTGTAAAACAGGTCCCCGGCGACCCGCGGCGGCGAATGGTGGCGCATCGGCGGCCCGCCCGCAAGCGTGCGCTCGACGCTGGCATGCGTATTGCGACACCCAAAGGCATTCATGCGAGACTTGAGGCTTCATGGCCGTCACCAACCAGGCGCTCCCCGCCAACTACCAGCTGCTGAACTACCGGATCGACCGGCAGATCAGCCGCGGCGGCTTTTCGATCGTCTACCGGGCCTTCGACGAGACGGGCGCGCCGGTGGCGATCAAGGAGTACCTGCCGTCGTCGCTGGTGCTGCGCACCGAAGGCGACATCGTGCGCGCGAGCTCGGCCGAGAACCTGACCTCGTTCCGCTACGGCATGAAGTGCTTTTTCGAGGAAGGCCGGGCGCTCGCCAAGATCAACCATCCGAACGTCGTGCGGGTGCTGAATTTCTTCCGCGCCAACGAAACCGTCTACATGGTGATGCGCTACGAGCGCGGGCGCACGCTGCAGCAGCAGATCCAGATGCGCCAGGACCAGATGTCGGAGCGCTTCGTCCGCCACGTGTTCATGCACCTTCTGAACGGCCTCCGTGAAGTGCACACGCACAAGCTGCTGCACCTCGACATCAAGCCGGCAAACATCTACCTGCGCACCGACGGCACGCCGGTGCTGCTCGACTTCGGCGCGGCGCGGCAGACGCTGACCAACACGCGGCCGAAGCTCGCGCCGATGTACACGCCGGGGTTCGCCGCGCCCGAGCAGTACCGCGACCCGGAGCGCCTCGGCCCCTGGACAGACGTCTATGGCACCGGCGCCAGCATGTTCGCCTGCCTTGCCGCGTTCGCGCCGCAGGCGGCGGATGCGCGCGTGCAGGAGGATCACCTCGTCTCGGCGAAGAAGATCTGGTCGGGACAGTATTCGGACAACGTGCTCGAAGTGATCGACTGGTGCCTGCGCCTCGATCCGCTCGAGCGGCCGCAATCGGTGTTCGCGCTGCAGAAGGCGATCCGCGACATCCCCACCCGCAAGCGCAAGCTGTCGTTCCTCGGCAACTTGAAGCGGCTGCTGTTCTCGGAAATCGGCGCATGACGTTGCGCGGATCGCGCATTCCAGTGAATATCCGGCGTTAACGGCAATCGGGGCAGGGGAGCCTTGCTGACGTCATGCGTTTCATCATCTTCCAGGAGTCGCGCAGGGGATCGCGCAAGGTCAACCAGGATCGCATCGCGTACACCTACGGGCGCGATACGCTGCTGCTGGTGGTTGCCGACGGCATGGGCGGCCACGCCGGCGGCGAGATCGCCGCGCAGATCTGCGTGCGCCTGTTCATCGAGCGATTCCAGCAGGAAGCCAAGCCGGTCCTCAAGAATCCGCTGAAGTTCCTGCAGGACACGATGCTGCGCGCGCACGCGGCGCTCGGCTCTTATGCCAACCAGTTCTCGATGCTCGAGACGCCGCGCACCACCTGCGTCGCGGTGATCGTGCAGGCCAACCATGCCTACTGGGCGCACGTCGGGGACTCGCGGTTCTATCTGTTCCGCCAGGGCGGGCTGCTGGCCGCGACCAAGGATCACTCCAAGGTTCAGTACCTGGTCGACCAGGGGCTGATCGGCGCGCACGAGGTGGTGACGCACCCCGACCGCAACAAGATCTTCAGTTGCCTGGGCGGCTTGGTCGACCCGATCATCGACCTTTCCAAGCGCACGCCGCTGCGCAACGGCGACGTGATGGTGCTATGCACCGACGGACTGTGGAGCGTGATGCCGCAGAACGAGGTTTCCACCTGGCTCACCTCGACGCCGATCCTCAAGACTGCGCCGCAGATGATGCGCGAGGCGGAAAAACGCGGCGGCGCCGACGGCGACAACCTGTCGACGATCATCGTTCGGTGGGGTCCGGAAACGCTCACCGACGACACGCACACGACCACCACCACCGACTCGCTGAACCTCGGCGATTTCCACACTGCGATCGACAAGACCGTGACGCTGACCGATCGCACCGGCACGCAGCGCGACCTGACCGACGACGAGATCGAGCGCGCGATCGCCGAGATCCAGTCGACGATCCAGAAATACCGCCGGTGATTCGCGGCGTTGCGCACCGTATAATTGCGCGTACGCTCACTGCCTTCCGATTGCCTGTTCCGTAAATCCCGCCTCCGATGCGCCACCTGATCATCGACACCGAGACCACCGGCCTCGACCCCAAGCAGGGTCACCGGATCATCGAGGTTGCGGTGCTCGAGCTCGTCGACCGCCGGCACACGGGGCGCCACCTGCATTTCCACGTCGATCCCGAGCGCGACATCGATGCCGGCGCGGCCGAAGTGCATGGCATGACCTGGAACGACCTGCGTGGCAAGCCGCGCTTCGTCGAGCGCGCACTCGAGTTCGTCGAATTCGTGCGCGGCGCCGAATGGATCATCCACAACGCGCCGTTCGACCTGGGCTTTCTCGACGCCGAATTCGCGCGCCTCGCGATGCCGGCCTGCGCCGAGCTGGCGGCACGCGTGACCGACACGCTCGCGCTGGCGCGCGACGCCTTTCCGGGCAAGCGCAATAACCTCGACGCGCTGTGCGAGCGCTTCGGCGTCGACAACGCGCGGCGCACGCTGCATGGCGCGCTGCTCGACGCTCAACTGTTGTCCGAAGTGTGGCTGGCGCTGACGCGCGGCCAGGAGACGCTGGCGATCGACCAGCGCACGCCGGCGCATTCGCAGGCGCGGTCCGCGCGCGAAGGCGGCGTGCAGGCGCCCGTTGCCGTCGGCGTGCGTGCGGTCGTTGTCGGCGCCGCCGAACTCGTGCGGCACGAGGAATACCTGGCGGAGCTCGATCGCGAAAGCCGCGGCCACTGCGTCTGGCTCGCATTGCAGCGGGCCGAGCCTGCCGCCGCCTGATTCCGCGCGTGCCGATCGACTACCTCACTAGGATTCTCACCGCCAAGGTCTACGACGTCGCGGTGGAGACGCCGTTGCAGCTCGCGCCGGCGTTGTCGGCACGGTTGCATAACCGGCTGTACCTCAAGCGCGAGGACGAGCAGCCGGTGTTCTCGTTCAAGCTGCGCGGCGCGTACAACAAGATGGCCCACCTGAGCGCGGCGGAGCTGTCCCGCGGCGTGATCGCCGCGTCGGCCGGCAACCATGCGCAAGGCGTCGCGCTGGCCGCGCAGCGGCTCGGCTGCGAGGCGACGATCGTGATGCCGGTGACCACGCCGCAGATCAAGATCGCGGCGGTGAAGGCGCGCGGCGCGAGCGTCGTGCTGTTCGGCGATTCGTTCAGCGACGCCTACGCGCACGCGCTGGCGCTGCAGAAGAAGACGCGCGCGACGTTCGTGCATCCGTACGACGATCCCGACGTCATCGCCGGCCAGGGCACGATCGGCATGGAGATCCTGCGCCAGGCCACCGAGCCGCTGGACGCGATCTTCGTCGCGATCGGCGGCGGCGGGCTCATCGCGGGCATTGCGTCGTACGTCAAGCGCGTGCGGCCCGAAGTCAAGGTGATCGGCGTGCAGCCCGAGGACTCCGACGCCATGGCGCGCTCGGTCGAAGCGGGACGGCGCGTGACGCTTCCCTACGTGGGCCTGTTCGCCGACGGCGTCGCAGTGCGCCAGGTCGGCAAGGAAACCTTCCGCATCGTCCGCCAGAGCGTCGACGACATCATCCGCGTCGACACCGACGCGATCTGCGCGGCGCTGAAGGACGTGTTCGAGGATACGCGGGCGGTGCTGGAGCCGGCCGGCGCGCTGGCGATCGCCGGCGCCAAGGCCTGGGTCGCGCAGCATCGCGTTCGCGACCGCGCGCTGGTGGCGGTGGCCTGCGGCGCCAACATGAATTTCGACCGGCTGCGGTTCGTCGCCGAGCGCGCCGAAGTGGGCGAGCAGCGAGAGGCGCTGATCGCCGTCAGCATTGCGGAACGCCCCGGGAGCTTCCGCGAGTTCTGTTCGCTGCTCGGCAAGCGCTCGATCACCGAGTTCAACTACCGCTATGCGTCGCCGACGGTCGCGCACCTGTTCGTCGGCCTGGAAGTCGCCAACCGGCAGGAAACGCACAAGCTGCTCGCCGAGCTCGCGCGGCGGCGCATCGAGGCGTTCGACCTGACCGACAACGAAATGGCCAAGCTGCACGTGCGCCACCTGGTGGGCGGCCACGCGCCGGGCGCCGATGACGAGATCGTCTACCGCTTCGAATTTCCCGAGCGTCCGGGCGCTTTGATGAAGTTCCTGGACAGCATGAGCGCCGGCTGGAACATCAGCCTGTTTCACTATCGCAACCACGGCGCCGATTCCGGTCGCGTGCTGGTGGGAATGCAGGTGCCGGCTTCGGCAAAACGTGAGTTTCGGGCGTTTCTTGACGCTCTGGGCTACGACTATGCCGACGAGACGCAAAATCCGGCCTACCGGATGTTCCTCGGCGGCTGACGGAATCGGCGCCAAAAGCGCCACAATCGCCGTTCCTGTTCGGCGAAGGGACTGTGAGCGTCATACCCTGCCGCACAACGTCAGCGCATCGTCATGAAAGATTGCAATCGTGTTGCATTTTGTGCGAAATCGGCTGCATGCCCTTATTCCGGCAAGCTTTATGCTCTAGGCAGTGGGCTCCGGGCGTGGCAAACTTCCCGGCGACAGGCGGTAGGGGCGACAAGCAGGACCGCGTCCCTTGCGCGAATGGCGACTGCCGGGGCTTGACGATCCGCGAGGATCGGGGAGCCTTCGGCCGATGGCAACGACTTAGGAGAACCACAGCTTGGCCGATGCGAACCCGTTGACGGGCGTCAAGGTCATGGTGATCGATGATTCGAACACCATTCGCCGCAGCGCGGAAATCTTCCTGTTGCAGGCGGGATGCACGGTCATCCTCGCCGAAGACGGGTTCGACGCGCTCGCGAAGATCGCCGACCACCAGCCGAACCTGATCTTCGTCGACATCATGATGCCACGCCTCGACGGCTACCAGACCTGCGCGCTGATCAAGAAAAACGGCAAGTTCCACACCACGCCGGTCGTGATGCTGTCGTCGAAGGACGGCCTGTTCGACCGGGCGCGCGGCAGGATGGTGGGCTCGGACCAGTACCTGACGAAGCCCTTCACCAAGGAAAGCCTGCTGAAGGCCGTCGCCGCGCACGTCAAGGCCGCGGCCTGACGCGCGCTGCCGTGAACATGTCCACAACCGCCCAACTCCGACGCGACAGGCAGTCGCAGGAATGACGCATGGCCATCAAGAAAATCCTGATCGTCGACGACTCCCCGACCGAGCGGCATGTGCTGAACGACCTGCTGACCAAGTCCGGTTACGAGGTTGTGGCGAGCGACAACGGCGAGGACGCGATCCTCAAGGCCAAGCTGCTGAAGCCCGACCTCATCCTGATGGATGTGGTGATGCCGGGACTCAACGGCTTCCAGGCGACGCGCGCGATCAGCCGCGATCCGGAGACGCGCACGATCCCGGTGATCCTGTGCACGTCGAAGAGCCAGGAAACCGACAAGATCTGGGGCATGCGCCAGGGCGCGCGCGACTACGTCATCAAGCCCGTCAACCGCGACGAGTTGCTGGCCAAGATCGCGGCACTCGCCTGAGCCGAGACCATGGCGCGCGCCGCAAAGCTCGACCTTCGCACGTTCCAGCAGGAACTGGCGACGCGCCTCGCCAGCAAGACCACGGCACAGGTCGAATCGTCGCGCCTCGGGCTCGCGTGCGGCAACGAGCAGTGGCTGATCCGCCTCGCCGACGCGGGTGAGGTGATCGCCGTGCCGCTGATCGTGAGCGTGCCGCGCACCAAGCCCTGGTTCGCCGGCATCGCCAACATCCGCGGCAATCTTTTCAGCGTCATCGATTTCGCGACATTCCTCGGGCGCGACGCGAACCCCGCGGCCGGCGCCGCGCAGAACCGGCTGGTGCTGTTCGGTCCGCGTGCGGGCGACCTGCACGCGGGCATCATCGTCACGCGCGTGCTCGGACTGCGCAACCTGGCCGAGCTCGCGCCCGCGGCGCTGCCCGACGAACCGCCGCTGTGGTACGCGCAGCGCTGGATGGATGCCGACGGGCGCGCTTGGCAGGAAATCGATCTTTCAAAACTGGCGCGCGATCCTGCGTTCCTGCAGGTCGGACACTGACGTCACTGGCAGCATCGGAGGTTTCATGGCACTCAAGATATTCGGCGACAAGGCCAAGGGCGCAGGCGCCGCGGCACTCGAAATGCCGACCACGCAGGTCCGGATGGGCAAGAACACCCCGACCGGCTACGACCCGCTGGCGTCGGTGTCGATCATGGACCAGTTGCGCAACGCGACCTCGGAATCGAGCGCCACCAGCAAGCTGTGGCTGATCGGCAACCTGCCGGTGTCGAAGCAGTACCAGATCCTGTTGACCGCGCTGGTCGCGTTCGCCGTACTCGCGCTGCTGATGCTCTACCTCGACGGGCGTGCAACGTCGCAGGCGGCAGCGGCCAACGCGACCGCGACCGAAATGCAGATGCTGTCGCAGCGCCTCGCGCGTGGATCGGCGCTGGCGTCGCAGGGGCAGAAGCAGTCGTTCGCCACGGTCGAGGACAGCCGCCAGAAGTTCGGCGCGGACCTGAAGGCGCTGATGGAAGGTGGCGAGGTCAAGGGCGCGAGCGTCGACGCGACCACCAGCGGTGCCGCGGGCGACATCCTCAACGACATCAAGACCAAGTGGGACGTCGTCGACAAGGCAGCCGCGCGGCTGGTGCAGAACGCCGACGCGCTGACGTCGCTGGCGGCGGGCCTCGAACGCGTCAACGAAGCCAACACGCCGCTGCTGGAACTTTCGCAGCAGGCGGGACTGCAGATCGCGCAGGGCGGCGGCACGGTGCGCGAGGTCGACTTCGCCAACCAGCTCGCGGTGCTGTCGCAGCGCATCGCCAAGAATGCCAACACCCTCGCGTCCGGCGAGGAAATCGACCCCGAGACCGCGTTCCTGCTGGGCAAGGACACCGGGACATTCCGCGACGTGCTCAACGGCCTCCTGAAGGGGAACGACGCGATGAAGCTCGCGGCGATCCGCGGCGACGACACGCGCATCACGTTGAACGAGCTGGCCAAGCGCTTCACCGCCTACGACCAGTCGGTCTCGTCGATCCTCTCGAACATGCAGAAGCTGACGCTCGCCAAGCAGGCGGCGCGCACCGTCAACAGCGAGTCCGAGGACCTGTTGCAGAAGACCAGCGCGCTGTCCGACCACTGGGAAGGCGGCGGCCGCGCGCACCTCTTCGCGCTGTGGGCGTCGATCGTGTTCGGCTTGATGGCGCTGTTCGCGCTGATCCTGCTCGGCATCGTGCAGCGCGACGACGCGCGGTCGCGGGCGAGCGAAAGCGAAGGCGAGAACAAGCGCAACCAGGAAGCGATCCTGCGGCTGCTCAATGAAATGGGCAACCTGGCCGACGGCGACCTCACGGTGCAGGCGTCCGTGACCGAGGACGTGACCGGCGCGATCGCCGACTCGATCAACTTCACGATCGAGGAATTGCGCACGCTGGTGCGCGGCATCAACTCGGCGACCGACCAGGTGACGAAGGCCACGCAGGAAACTCAGGCGATCTCGAACCGGCTGTACGAAGCGTCGCAGCGGCAGAATCGCGAGATCCAGCAGGCGTCCGCGTCGGTGCTGCAGATGGCGCAGTCGATCAGCGAAGTCGCGCAGAACGCCTCGCAATCGGCCAAGGTCGCGCAGATGCAGCTTTCCGCCGCCGAGAAGGGCGGCCAGGCGGTGCAGAACCAGATCGCCGGCATGAACGAAATCCGCTCGCAGATCCAGGACACGTCGAAGCGCATCAAGCGCCTCGGCGAATCATCGCTCGAGATCGGCGAGATCGTCGAGCTCATTTCGGACATCACCGAGCAGACCAATGTGCTCGCATTGAATGCCGCGATCCAGGCGGCCTCTGCCGGCGAAGCGGGCCGCGGATTCACCGTCGTTGCCGAGGAAGTGCAGCGCCTCGCCGAACGCTCGGGCGAGGCGACCAAGCAGATCGAGGCGATCGTGAAGACCATTCAGGCCGATACCCAGGATGCGGTGGCAGCCATGGAAAAGTCGACGGTGGGCGTGGTCGAAGGCACCAAGCTGTCGGATGCCGCCGGCCAGGCGCTGACCGAGATCCAGCGCGTGTCGCGCGAGCTCGCCGACCTCATTTCGCGGATCTCGTCGCAGACGCAGATGCAATCGACGTCGGTCACCGAGGTGACGCGTGGCATGCAGGGCATCCTGAAGATCACCGAGGAAACCACCGAGGGCACGAAGCAGACGAACGTGTCGATCGGACAATTGACGCGGCTGGCGGCGGAATTGCGCTCGTCGGTTGCCGGCTTCAAGGTTTGATGCGAGCGCACCGACGACACCAAGGCGCGGTTCTTGCTCACGAAGTTTTCCCAATGCGCCGCAATGCCGCGATGACGAGGAGTTGTTGAAGTGCCCACCGATACCGCACCCGAATTCGATCTCGGCCCACTGTCATGGGTGCAGGGAGAAATCGACCAGGCGCTGACGCGTGGCCTCGATTCGCTCTCGGCGTTCAAGGCATCACCGAAGGATGCGATCGCGCTGAAGCATGCGCGCACGCATGTGCACCAGGCGGCCGGGGCGATCCAGATGGTCGGGCTCGACGCCGTGGTCGCGTTCACCGACGAGATCGAGCGGCAGTTGACTCGGCTCGAGGAGCTGCCGGCGCAGGAAGTCGCGGCCTCGGTGGACGTTGTAGACAGGGCTTGCCGCAAGCTGCGCATCTTCCTCGACGAGCTCACCAACGGCGCGCCTCCGGTGCCGCTCAAGCTGTTTCCGGAGTACGAGGCGATGCAGGCGCTGCGTGGCGTCAAAGCCGCGGCGCCCACCGACCTGTTCTATCCCGACCTGTCGCTGCGCGCGCCGAAGATCGCGCCGCGCGAAGCGCTGCCGGCGAGCCGGCTTGCATCGCAGCTCGTCAAGCAGCGCCGCGTCTACCAGCGCGGCCTGCTTGCGTGGCTGCGCGGCGACACGAAAGGTGTCGCGCAGATGCGCGAGGCGATCAGCGGTATCGAGGATGTCACCACGCACGCCAACCTGCGCGCGTTCTGGTGGACGGTCGGCGCGCTGTTCGAATCGCTGACTGCGCAAGGACTGGATCCATCGTTTGGCGTCAAGCAGCTCGCCGCGCGCATCGACCTGCAGATCCGCCGCGTCGTCGGCGGCAGCGCCAAGGTTGCCGATCGCCTGCGCCGCGAGGCGCTGTACTTCGTGGCGATCAGCGCGCCGACGGGACCGCAGGTGCAGGCCGTGCAGCGCGCGTTCCGCCTGGCCGGGCTGATTCCGTCGGCGGACGTGCTGAACGCCGACCTCGTGCGCATCCAGCCGCTGCTGCGCGAGGCGCGGGACCAGCTCGCGGGCGCGAAGGATGCATGGCTCAAGTTCGCCTCGGGCCGCGCCGAAAACCTGCCGAAGCTGAAGCAGACGCTGACGTCGGTGCATACGAAGGCCGCCGACATCCGCAACGGCGCGCTGATGAAACTCACCTCCGCGCTGGTCGAGCGCCTGGACAAGATGCCGTCTGCCGGCGTCTCCGAACCGGTGGCGATGGAGTATGCGACGGCGCTCCTGCTCGCTGAAAGCGCATTCGAGAACTACAACAACCTAGCGTCCGACTTCCCGCAGCAGGTCGACGCGATGATCGCGAGGCTCGACGCCGCACGTGCCGGACGCGCACCGGCGACGGTCGGCGCGCCGGCGCTCGACGAGATGTCGAAGCGGGCACAGGAGCGGATGCTGCTCGCGCAGGTCGGCCGCGAGATCCAGGCGAACCTGCGGCACATGGAGCAGGTGCTCGACGCGTTCTTCCGCGACAACGCAAAGCGTGCCGAGCTCGCAGGACTGACGCGCGACAGCCAGCAGATTCGCGGCGCGCTGTCGATGCTCGGATTGACCGATGCCGAACGGCTGCTCGCGTCGTGCCAGGTGCAGATCGAGTCTTACATCAACAGCGAAACGGCCGTCGACAACGACGACCTGGAGATGCTCGCCGAGTCGCTGTCCGGGCTGGGGTTCTACATCGAGGCCGTCGAGCAGCAGCGGCCCGACCGCGACCGGCTGATCGCTCCGCTGCTCGCGCAGCGCTCTGGCGAAGTGGCGGTGGTTCCGCACGACGACGATACGAAGTCGGTGGAAACCGCGGTCGACGAATTGCGCGCACAGTTGCCGAGACTGCTCGCCGAAGTGCGCGACGCGCCTTCGCAGAGTGCCGCGCGCAAGGGATTGCGCGGCAAGCTCGAGACGCTGCGCGACGACGCCGAGCTGATCGGCGACGAAACGCTGACGCAGCAGGCGGATGCAGCGATCGCCGAGCTCGATGCCGGCGGTTCCGCGGCGCTGGCCAAGGTCGTCGATGCCATCGCCGACACGAGCGCCGCGGCGCCGGCGATTTCCGCGGAAACGCGGCGCCTGCTCGAAACCGACGCCACCCAGTTCGATGCCGAGCTGCTCGAAATCTTCCTGACCGAAGCGTCGGAAGTGCTGGACAACATCGCCGCGAGCCGCAACACACTCGAGGGCAACACCAGCGACCGCGAAGCGTTGCAGGTCGCGCGGCGCGGATTCCATACGCTAAAGGGCTCGGGCCGCATGGTTGGCCTGACCGACCTGGGCGACCTTGCGTGGGACATCGAGAAGGTGCACAACCGGTTGCTCGACGAGGATCGTCCGGTGACGCAGGCGGTGATCGCGATGATCGGCACCGCCGAATCGAGTTTTCGCGATTGGGTCGAGGCGCTGCAGGCGACCCGGCGCGTGACGCTCGATCCTTCCGGGTTGCAGGCGGCGATCCAGGCGGTGCTGGCGGAGCTGCCTTCCACAGACGGACCGTCGCCGCCGTCGTCGCCACCGCCTTCGCCGCCGCCGTCACCGCCGTCGTCACCCTCCCGGCCGACGCTGGTCGAAGTTCCGACGAAGATCGAGGAAATCGACATCGTCGACGCGATGGCGCCGCGCGCGCCGGCCGACGATTTCATCGAACTGCCTGAACTGGGCGTGCCGCCCGGAGTGACGCCGCACGTCGTCGTGCGCGACGCGGCGCCGCACATCGACTTGCCCGGCGACGCCGCGCACGCGGTGCCGAGCCTCAAACTGGTCGCCGACAACACCGTCGGCAACCACGGCGTCGACACGATCGACATCGCGCCGCCGCTCGAATTCGACGCCGCCGAGCACGACATCGACGCGAGCTTCGATCGCGACCTCGATGAGCACTTGTCGCGCGACAAGCCCGAGCTGACGCTGGCTGAGATCGACGCCGCCAATGCGGGATTCGACGACGCCGCCGTGATTCCGATCGCGCCGCACCTCTCGGGTACGGCGCGTCCTTCCGCGACTCTCTTCGACGATGCGTCGAGTGCCGACGTCGCCCCGGGCCTCCCGGACGCTGGTCCCTTTGCAGATGACGACGTGGTGATCGGCGACGTCAAGTTGTCGACGGCGTTGTTCCGCATCCTGGCCGACGAGGCCGACGAGCACATCCACACGCTGCAGCACGAGCTTTCACTGCTGCAATCCGACCCCGCGCGCACGCCGTCGCAAACGATGGTGCGCGCGAGCCACACGCTGTGCGGAATCCATCGCACCGGCGGGTTTCCGGTGGTCGCGACCACAGCCAAGGCATTGGAGCAGGCACTGCTCGCGCTGTCCGAGCGCGAGGGCCCGATGCCTTCGGGTGCGCAGCCGGTGATCGCGCGCGCGGTGGCGTGCCTGGCCGAGTTGTGCGCACGCATCGGCGCGCGCGCCGCGTTTGTCGTCGCCGACGGCCGCGAGGCGCGCGAGACGACCGCCGAGCTCGAGGCGCTGCGCCAGGAGTGCGCGTTCGACGGCACCGACGCGGAATCGCAGGCGGCGGCCATCGCCGCGCGCGATGAGGAATCCGTGGCGAACATCGCACCGCTGGCGATCGTGCAGCCGCCGCTCGACCCGCGCGACGCCGTTGTCGCGCCGCCGGCGGCCGCAGCGTCGGTACAACCTGCCGCCGCTGCGGCCACGATGACCGCCGCGACCGCCGCGACCGTCGCGACCGCCGCCGCGACGCCGCCCACTTCGCCTTCGCCGGACGAATCGCTCGCCGACGTGCGCGACGTGATCGAATCCGACGTGCTGCCGATCTTCCTCGACGAGGCGGCCGACCTGTTTCCGCAAGCGGGCAACGAGTTGCGCAACTGGCGGCGCAATCCGGCGTCCGATGGCGCGCAGCAATTGCGCCGCACGCTGCACACGTTCAAGGGCAGCGCGCGCATGGCGGGCGCGATGCGTCTTGGCGAGCTCGCGCACCTGATGGAGTCGCGCCTGGTCGAAGGCGACGACGATGTGAAGGCATCGCCGGCGCTGTTCGAGGCGCTCGATACCGACCTCGACCACATCGCGTACGTGCTCGACAAGCTGCGCATCGGCGAATCCAACACATCGCTGCCGTGGATCGCCACCGACGCGGACGAATCGGACGCCGCGGCGAGAGCCGTAAACGGTGCCGAGCACGGCTCCGCAGAAGACGCGGTCGTGGTACCGCTCACCGCGCAGGCGGCCGCCGGCGCGCCGCCGATGCCGCCGCGCGCCGAAGCGCTCGAGCCCGAGGCGGGCGCGCGTGCAATGCTGCGCGTGCGCGCCGACACCGTCGATCGCCTCGTCAACGAGGCCGGCGAAGTGGCGATTGCGCGTGCCCGCGTCGAAGGCGAATTGCGCACGCTGAAGGCCAACCTGCTGGAACTGACCAACAGCGTGATCCGCTTGCGCAGCCAGGTGCGCGAGATCGAGATCCAGGCGGAGAGCCAGATCCAGTCGCGGATGAGTGCGCTGCAGGAGGCGCACGAAGGCTTCGACCCCCTCGAGCTCGACCGCTATACCCGGTTCCAGGAACTCACGCGCTCGCTGGCCGAAGGCGTCAACGATGTCTCGACCGTGCAGCAGTCGCTGTTGAAGAACCTCGACGATGCCGATGCCGCGCTGGTCGCGCAGGCGCGAATGTCGCGCGAAGTGTCGCAGCAGCTGTTCGCGATCCGCACGGTGCCGTTCGGCAGCGTCTCGGAGCGCCTTTACCGGATCCTGCGCGCCACGGCGCGCGAGCTCGACAAGCGCGCCAACCTCGACATCCTCGGCGCTCAGGTCGAACTCGACCGCTCGGTGCTGGAAAAGCTGATCGGACCGCTCGAGCACCTGCTGCGCAATGCGCTCGATCACGGCATCGAAGGCCGCGGCGAACGCGTCGCTGCCGGCAAGAGCGAGACCGGCGAGATGAAGCTGTCGGTGCGCCAGGTCGGCAACGAAGTGCTGATCGAGCTGGTCGACGACGGCGCTGGCATCGACCTCGCCAAGGTCGCCGAGCGCGCGAAGGCCCAGGGGCTGATCGCCGCCGACGCGACGCCCACCGACGCCCAGTTGATCGAGTGCATTTTCAAGCCGGGGTTCTCGACGGCATCGAAGGTGACGCAGATCTCCGGTCGCGGCATCGGCATGGACGTCGTGCGCACCGACATCAACGCACTGGGTGGACGCGTCGACGTCAGCACGCGTCCCGGAAAGGGCTCGACATTCACGATGTACCTGCCGCTGACTCTCGCGGTCGCGCAAGCGGTGCTGGTGCGCGCCGGCGGCCGGCTGTGGGCGCTGCCCGCGCCGATGGTCGAGCAGGTGCAGCAGGTGAAGGCCGAAGCGCTGGTCAGCCTGTACGTCAACCGCAAGGTGAACTGGCAGGGCCGCGAATATCCTTTCCACTACCTGCCGCGATTGCTGGGCGACGCCACGCACAATCCCGAATCGAAGCGCTACAACCCCGTGCTGCTGCTCAAGAGCGGGCAATCGTATGCCGCAATTCATGTCGATGAAATGATCGGCAACCAGGAAATCGTGGTGAAGAACATCGGGCCGCAGCTCGCCCGCGTGTCCGGCATTTCGGGCGCGACCGTGCTCGGCACCGGCGAGATCGTGCTGATCATCAACCCGGTGCAACTGGGCCAGCGCGTCGACATCGCCGATGCGTCGCTGCCGGCGGAAGGTGCGGATGTGTCGCAGCCGCAACTGCCCGCCGCGAGCGCAGGGCCACCGCTGGTGCTGATCGTCGACGACTCGCTGACGGTGCGCAAGATCACCAGTCGGCTGCTGGCGCGCGAAGGTTTCGCCGTGGCGACCGCCAAGGACGGCATCGACGCGCTGCAACTGATCGGCGAGCAGGCGCCGGACGTGATCCTGGTCGACATCGAGATGCCGCGCATGGACGGCTTCGAGTTCACCAAGACGCTGAAAGGCGAGCGGCGCCACGCCGACATCCCGATCATCATGATCACGTCGCGCACCGCCGAAAAGCATCGCAACCGCGCCAAGGAGCTGGGCGTCAACGTCTATCTGGGCAAGCCGTACCAGGAAGAAGAGCTCCTGAAGAACATCCGCGAGATGATCGCTAAGTCCGCGGCGACCTCCGCCGTCCACTGACGGGCGCCGCCGCGCGCACGTTGGCTGCGGCGCTTTCGCGCATGGGGACGTTGCCTTCCGCTTTGCGCTGCCTGGTGCACGTTGCCTACGGCTTCGCGCCGAGCATCGCCGCGAATAACCGCGGATCGTCCCACGGAGCGTCGACGGGCCAGCGCGAGAAGTTGGCGCCGCTGCGATCGCGCAGCCATTCCTGCGGGAACAGCGCCATCGTTTGCTCCAGCGCCGCAGGCGTGTCGACGGGACCGGTCCATGCGTCGCCGCGCACCGCGCACAAGAACGCGGCCGCGAGGTCGACGCCTGCGAGGCGCCCCGCGTGCGTGGCCGGCACGATGCGGCGGTTGATCTCGATGATGCAGGCGCCGTCGGTCGCAGTGTCGATGATGTAGGTCGCGCCGGCGAAGCCCGTGATGCCGATCGCCTGCGCGAGGCGCGCGTTGGCGGCGCTCACGCCAGGATGAGTCACGAAGCGCGTGACCGAAGCGGCGCCCAACGCATTGGGCCACCGTTCCACCGCGTAGCGCGTGTAGCCTGCAACCTCGCGTCCCTGCCACGCGACGAATGCGCGGTTGTAACGGGCGCCCGTCAGCACGCGCTGCACGACGGCGCGCGCGCCCGACTCCGTCCAGCGTGTCGGCGCCGGCAATGCCGCGAGCGCTTCGCGCAACGCCATCTCGTCGTCACACACCGACACGCTGCGCCCTGCGGTGCCGACCGTCGGTCGCACGATCAGCGGATAGCCGAGCTCGCGTGCGACGTGCAGCGCGCCGTCGATGTCGTCGACCGCCGCGCCTGGCGGAACATCGATGCCCGCGCGGCGCGCAATGTCGAGCAGCCCCGCCTTGTCGACGCTCGCCAGATAGTGCGCCGGATCGCCGAGAGAGCGCGTCAGGAGAGGCAGGATCGCGGCGCGCGTCGACGGCGGCACGTCGGCGGGGACGGTTCCCGCGATCGTCATCAGCGCACGCATCGTCGCGTCGTCGCCGGGAAGAACGAATGCCGGGTCGACCTTCTGCTGGAGCTGCAGCATCACGTCGGCCCACGTTGCGAGCGACGCGCGCTGCGGGATGTGCGCCAGCATGTCGATGTACTGCGTTCGCGTGGCCCAGGCGCCCTCCGGCGCCAGCATCGCCACTCGGAAGCCCACGCCGCGCAACTCGCGCGGCATGCGCGCCGGCGCCACGTACTCCATGCCGATCGTGGCGATCAGCACCGTCGGGGCGGTGATGCTCATCGGGCGGGCGTCATTCGCGAATGCCGAGGCGATCGATTTCGCGCTTCCACTTGATGTCGTCGGCCACGATCGTCGCGCGGAATGCCGCCGCGCTGCCGCCGATCGGTTCCATGCCCTGTCCCGCCAGCCATGCGCGCATCGCAGGGTCGGCGAGCGCCTTGTTCACCACGCGGTTCAACACGTTGATGACATCCGGTCGCGTGCCCGCCGGCGCCGACAATCCGATCCACGTGCGGATGTCGAGGTCGGGCATTCCCGCCTCGGCAACGGTGGGAACGTCGGGCAGCAGCGGCGAGCGTTGCCTGGCGATCACTGCCAGCGCACGCAGGCGCCCCGATTGCACCGCGCCCAGCAGCTGCGTGATGCTGCCGAGGCACACCTGCACCTCGTTGGCGACCACGGCCATGTTTTGCTGGCCCGGTGTGCGATACGCCACGTTGACCATCGTGATGCCGGCGAGCGCGCTGAACATCTCGGCATCGAGCTGCGTCGACGAGCCCACGCCCGTCGAGGCGTAGTTGAGGGCGCCGGGACGTTCGCGCGCGTAGTCGATGAACTCGCGCAGGGTCCCCGCCGGCAGCGACGGGTGGACTACGATCAGCTTGGTCGTGTACGCGATGTTGGCGATCGGCTCGAAGCCGCTCACGCCGTCGTAGCGCACGGCCTTCTGCACGTGAGGAACGATGGTGTTGGTCGACGACGATGCCGCGAGCAGGTAGTAGCCGTCGGGCGTTGCGTTGCTGACAATTTCGGCACCGATGGCGCCCGAGGCGCCGGTGCGGTTTTCGACGATCACCGGTTGCCCGAGATCGGCTTCGATGCGATCGGCGATCGCGCGAGTGACGAGGTCGATCGAGCCGCCCGCGCCATTGGGCACCATGATGCGGATCGGCCGTGCGGGATAGCCGTCGGCCCATGCGCCGGCAGAGGCGAGCAGCCACGCGGCACTCGCGCAAGCGAACGCAAGGACACGCCGGCGCAAAGGACTCTTCGCGTAGCGCGCGGGCGCGAATGTCCGATCGGGGTGCAACGGCATCGCGGCGATGGCAGAATGGAGGAAATCGCGGATTGACGCATTTTTCCGGCATCGTGGCAATCGCTCGCCCCATCACCGGTTGCCCTTCGCGCGAGAACCTCGCAACCTTCCCATCATGGAAATCGGCAGCATCGCCGTCGCGCTGGTCACGGGTGTCCTGGGTTCGCGCGTCGCCGCGTTGCTGTTGCCGCGCGCGGCGCTGGCCGGCGCGCTGTCGCTGGTCGCGGGTGCCGCCGGCGGAGCGATCGCCAGCGCGCTGTTCGCCACCGTGGTCGCCGCCGCGCGCGCGGTACCGCTGCCCTCGACGACGCGCCCGGTCGGCCTGGACCTGGCGACGATCCTCGGCAATGCCGCCGGCGGCGCGCTGGGCGGCATCGTCATCGTGTTGCTGGCGGGTGCGCTGATGAGCGCAATGCGCGTGCGCTGATGCGCGCACGCCGGCGCTGAGATTCCGCGCATGCAAGCGCGGCGGCGGCTCGCCGCGAGGGGCGCGCCGAGGCACGGGGCAACGGTGGTACATTGCGGTGAATCGCAAGATCGAACGTCCAAGGAGCGTGCATGGCGCATTTCGACACTCCCAACATCCGCTCGATTGCACTGGTGGGACACGGTGCGGCCGGCAAGACCACGCTTGCCGAAGCGCTGCTGTTGGCGGCGGGCGCGCTCAGCGTTGCCGGCAGCGTCGAGCGCGGTACCACGGTGTCGGATTTCGACCCGCTGGAAAAAAGCTACCAGCATTCGCTGCGATCGTCGATGCTGCACTTCGAAGCCGGAGGCACGCGCGTCCACCTGATCGACACGCCCGGCTATCCCGATTTCATCGGCCAGGCGATCGGCGCGCTGGATGCGGTGGAGACCGCCGCGGTCGTCGTCAGCGCCACCGCGGGCGTCGAAATGATCACGTCGCGAATGATGGAATGGAGTGCGGCGCGCAAGCTGTGCCGGATCGTCGTGATCAACAAGATCGACGCCGAGAATGTGGACGCCGAGTCGGCGCTTGCGGCCGTGCAGGCGGCTTTCGGCAAGGAGTGCCTGCCGATCAATTTGCCCGCGGATGGCGGCAAGCGCGTCGTCGACTGTTTCTTCAATCCCGGCGGCGACGCCGATTTCTCGTCGGTGGCCGCGGCGCACCAGGCGCTGGTCGACCAGGTGATCGAGGTCGACGAGACGCTGATGGCGAAGTATTTGGAGCAGGGCGAGGAGATCGCGCCGGAGGAGCTTCACGCGCCCTTCGAAAAGGCGCTGCGCGAAGGGCACCTGGTGCCGGTGTGCTTCGTGTCGGCGCGCAGCGGCGCGGGCGTGCGCGAGCTGATGGACGTGATGGTCAAGCTCGCGCCCAACCCCGCCGAAGGCAATCCGCCGCTGTTCACCAAGGGCATCGGCGACAACGCGACGCAATTCCAATCCGAACCCGACCCGCGCAAGCACGTGCTCGCGCATGTGTTCAAGGTCGTCATCGACCCGTATGTCGGCAAGCTCGGCATCTTCCGCGTGCACCAGGGGACGGTGACGCGCGACACGCAGCTCTACATCGGCGACGCACGCAAGCCATTCAAGGCCGGGCACCTGCTGCTGATGCAGGGCGCCAAGACGATCGACGTCGACTCGGTGGTTCCCGGCGACATCGCCGCGGTGGCCAAGGTCGACGAGATCGAGTTCGACTGCGTGCTGCACGATTCGCACGACGAGGACAAGATCCACATGCAGCCGCTCGCGTTCCCGGTGCCGATGCACGGCCTCGCGATCGCGCCCAAGCGCCGTGGCGACGAGCAGCGGTTGTCCGACGTGATGCACAAGATGGTGGCCGAGGACCCGACGTTGTCGGTCGAGCACGACGCGCAACTGAACGAGACGGTGATGCGCGGGTTGGGCGACCTGCACCTGCGCTCCACGCTCGAGCGCATGGCCTCGCAGTTCAAGCTCGAAGTCGAGACCCGTCCGCCGCGCATCCCTTACCGCGAGACGATCACGTCGCGGGCCGAGGGCCACCACCGCCACAAGAAGCAGACCGGCGGCGCGGGACA
Organism: Pseudomonadota bacterium; assembly: GCA_041691615.1. Classification (GTDB taxonomy): domain Bacteria; phylum Pseudomonadota; class Gammaproteobacteria; order Burkholderiales; family Casimicrobiaceae; genus VBCG01. The sequence goes on along the minus strand of JBEPUI010000008.1, from coordinate 16,840 downwards.
GTTCGGCGAAGTCTACCTGCGCATCGAGCCTCTGCCGCGCGGCGCGGGCTTCGAGTTCAAGGATGCGGTCAAGGGCGGCACGATCCCGACGCAATACATCCCGGCGGTGCAAAAGGGAATCGAGCAGGTGCTGGTTTCGGGGCCGGTCGGCGGGTTTCCGCTGCAGGACGTGCGCGTGACCGTCTACGATGGCAAGCACCATCCGGTCGACTCGAAGGAAGTCGCGTTCGTTTCCGCCGGCAAGAAGGCGTTCCTCGATGCGATCGAAAAGGCGCGGCCGATCATCCTCGAGCCGGTCGTCAACGTCGAAGTGATGTGCCCGGGCGAGAATGTCGGCGACATCACCGGCGATCTTTCCGGGCGCCGCGGACAGGTGACCGGCACGCGCACGCTGCAGGCCGGTTCGCTGGCGATCGACGGCCAGGTGCCGCTGTCCGAGCTCGACGGCTATGCGGCGCGCCTGAAGGCGATGACCGCCGGGCATGGCGCCTTCTCGATGGAGCTGTCGCATTACGATCCCGCGCCGCCGATGCTCCAGCAGCAGCTCGCCGCCGAGCATGCGAAGCACCGCAAGCACGAGGAAGACTGAATCGAGCGTCGGCGATCAGCGCTTCGCCGGCGGCTGCGGGCCCACCCGCGTGTGGTCCACGACGCGCACAACGTCTTCGACCTTGCCGATCGCGTCGACCAGCCGCCGCTTCTCGGCGGTCGAGCGCACGCAACCTCCGACCTGCACGAACTTGTGCCAGGTGGTCACCCAGACGGACGTGCCGGCAAAGCGCGGGTCGGCGGCGATCGCTAAGCGCACACGCTCGTTGATCTGCGGGTCGCGCCGGTAGGCGCCGCCCGGCTCGCAGGTTCCTTCCATCGCGCAGCGCGTGCCGCGCTCGGATCGCACGTGCGCCTCGGCGCGCGCCTCCCGCGTGGTCAACATCGGCGGTTTCCCGGGCGGGCACGCTCCCATCCCCACGGTCGCCTGGGCGAACGGGTCGAGCTGCACGAGCGTCGCGTCCTGCGCCGCCGCGGCGAATGCGGCGAGGCAGAACGCGATGCAGCAGGGGATGCGGATCAATGCGGGCTTGCGAACCAATGGCGACGGGCGCTTACGAAGTGGCCAATCGCCATGATAAAATGGAATCATCATGGGTGCGCACGTCAACCTCACGCACCATTTCCTGATCGCCATGCCGGCCATGGCCGATCCGCGTTTTGCGAACACCCTCGCGTACATCTGCGAGCACAATCCCGAAGGGGCGGTGGCGATCGTCGTCAACAAGCCGATCGACATGACGTTGTCGGGCCTGTTCGAGCGCATCGACATCCCGCTCGCCAACGATAAGCTGAGCAACGCGCGCGTCATGCTCGGCGGGCCGATGCAGGCCGATCGCGGCTTCGTGCTGCACCGTCCCCTCGGCAACTGGCAATCCACGCTGACGGTCAACGACGACCTCGGACTCACCACCTCCAAGGACGTGCTCGAGGCGGCGAGCCGAGGCGAGGGGCCGGACGATTTCCTGGTTTCGCTGGGCTACGCCGGCTGGGGCGCCGGGCAGCTCGAGCAGGAGCTCGCGGCCAACGCGTGGCTGACGGTCGAGGCCGATCCGGCGGTGATCTTCGAGGTCCCGGCCGAGCGCCGGCTGCCGGCGGCGATGCAATTGCTGGGCATCGATCGGTCACAACTGTCCGAGGACGTCGGGCACGCGTGAATGCACGTGACCCCGGACTCGACCACTGCCGCCACCGTGCTCGCATTCGATTTCGGCACGCGCCGCATCGGCGTCGCTGTGGGCAACACGATCACCCGCACTGCGAGCCCGCTCACCACGATCGAGGAGGCGCGCGACGACGCGCGCGCCGCGGCGATTGCCGCGCTGGTCGGCGACTGGAAGCCCGCGCAACTGGTGGTGGGCGTGCCCGTGCATGCCGATGGCAATGCGCACGCGATGACGGCGCTGGCGCGAGATTTCGCGCGCTCGCTGGCGCGCCGGTTCGCGCTGCCGGTGGCGGAAGTCGACGAACGCTACACCACCGAGATCGCGCAGCAGATGCTCGACATATCGGCGACGCCGCGCGCACGCCATCGCGCCGTGCGCGACCAGGTCGCGGCGCAGGTCATCCTGCAAAGCTGGTTCGATGATCCCGATGTTGCCTGACGCCGAAGCCACGCTCGCCGAGCTCGCCGACCGCATGCGCGGCGCGGTCTCGCCCGAGGCCGCGTTCGTCGGCATCTACTCGGGCGGCGCGTGGATCGCCGAACGACTGGCGACGATGCTGGGCCCCGCTCACCGGGTCGGCTTCCTCGACGTGTCGTTCTACCGCGACGACTACGAGCGCACCGGCTTGAAGCCCAACGCACGTCGCAGCGCGCTCGACTTCGACGTTGCCGGCGCGACGATCGTGCTGATCGACGACGTGCTGTTCACCGGTCGCAGCGTGCGCGCCGCGATCAACGAGCTGTTCGACTACGGGCGCCCCGCGGCGATCGAGCTAGCGGTGCTGGTCGATCGCGGCGGCCGCGAGCTGCCGATCGAAGCCACGTACGTCGGCGTGCGCCTCGCCGTCGCGCGCAACCTCGACATCGTGCTGTCGCGCGACGACAAGGGCATGCTCGCCCTGGCCGCCGAATCGCGGCCGTCCACCCGGTAGCCGGTCTTCGTGCGCAACCCGCAACTCGGAGTCGACGGAGCGCTCAAGCACCTGTTGACGCTCGAGGGCCTGCCGGCTGCGGTAATCACACAGATCCTCGACACGGCCGTGCCATTCGCGTCGATCGGCGAGCGCGAGGTGAAGAAGGTGCCGCTGCTGCGCGGCAAGGCGGTGTTCAACCTGTTCTTCGAGAACTCGACGCGCACCCGAACGACGTTCGAGATCGCCGCCAAGCGGCTGTCCGCCGACGTTATCAACCTGAACATCGGCGCATCTTCGACCAGCAAGGGCGAGACGGTGCTGGACACCGTCGATAACCTGACGGCGATGGATGCCAACATCTTCGTGGTGCGCCATTGCGAGTCGGGGGCGCCGCACCTGATCGCATCGCACCTGCATGCGGTGGGGCGCCACGACGTGCACGTGATCAACGCCGGCGACGGGAGGCACCAGCATCCGACGCAGGGGCTTCTCGACCTGTATACGATTCGCCACTACAAGCGCGACTTTCGCAACCTGTCGGTGGCGATCGTCGGCGACATCCTGCACTCGCGCGTGGCGCGCTCGCTGATCCACGGCCTGGCGACACTGGGCACGCCCGACGTGCGGGTGGTGGCGCCGCAGACGCTGCTGCCGGCGCGCATCGAATCGCTGGGCGTGCGCGTGTTCCACGACATGCGCGAAGGCATCAGGGATTGCGACGTGGTGGTGATGCTGCGGCTGCAGAACGAGCGGATGCGCGGCGCGTTGCTGCCGTCGGCGGGCGAGTATTTCAAGTACTACGGCCTGACGCCCGAAAAGCTCGCGCTCGCCAAGCCCGACGCCATCGTCATGCACCCGGGACCGATGAACCGCGGCGTGGAAATCGACTCCGCCGTCGCCGACGGCGAGCGCTCGGTGATCCTGCCGCAGGTGACCTTCGGCATCGCCGTGCGCATGGCCGTGATGAGCATCATCGCCGGCAGCCCGGGAGCTCGCGCATGAACATCGAGATCGCCGGCGGCCGCGTAATCGATCCCGCCGCCGGCAGCGAACGCGACACCAACGTGTTCATCATCGACGGCAGGATCGCCGGCATTGGCGCAGCGCCCGCGGGTTTTGCCGCGCAACGCACGATCGACGCGCGCGGGCTCTGCGTCTGCCCGGGACTGGTCGACTTGTCTGCGCGGCTGCGCGAGCCGGGCTTCGAATACAAGGCCACGCTCGAATCCGAGCTCGAAGCCGCCTGCGCCGGCGGCGTGACGAGCCTCGCGTGTCCGCCGGACACCGACCCGCCGCTCGACGAGCCGGGCCTCGTCGAAATGCTGACGCATCGCGCACGCTCGCTGCACACGGTGCGCGTGCATCCGGTCGGCGCGCTGACACAAGCGCTGGCCGGCGCCGACATCACCGAAATGAACGAGCTCGCCGAAGCCGGCTGCGTGGCGTTCTCGCAGGCGGACCGGCCGGTCGCCGACACGCAGGTGATGCTGCGCGCGATGCAATACGCGGCGACGTTCGGCTTTTCGGTGTGGATGCGTGCGCAGGACGCGTGGCTCGGCAAGGGCGGTGTCGCGCACGAGGGCGAGATCGCGACACGCCTGGGGCTCTCGGGCATCCCGTCGCTGTCCGAGAGCCTCGCGCTCGCGACGCTGCTGGCGCTCGCGAGCGACACCGGCGCGCGCCTGCACGTGTGCCGGATTTCCGCGGCGGAAAGTGTTGCGATGGTGCGCGCCGCCAAGCGCGACGGCATCGGCGTGACCTGCGACGTGGCCATCCACCATGTGCACCTGTGCGACATCGACATCGGCTGGTTCGACTCGGCAGCGCATCTCGCGCCGCCGCTGCGCGGCACGCGCGATCGCGACGCGCTGCGGCAGGGCCTTGCCGACGGCACGATCGACGCGATCGTGTCCGACCACACGCCGGTCGACGACGACGGCAAGCAGCTGCCGTTCGCCGAGGCCGAAGCCGGGGCAACTGCGCTCGAACTTCTGCTGCCGTTGACGCTCAAATGGGCGACCGAGTCCGGCATCGCGCTGCCGCAGGCGCTGCGCCGCATCACCTCGCGCGCAGGCGACATCCTGGGCGTCGCGGGTGCGGGAAAGCTCGACGTCGGTGCGCCGGCCGACTTGTGCGTGTTCGACCCGCGCGCGCACTGGCGCGTCGAGCGCGCAGCGTTGCGAAGCCAGGGCAAGAACACGCCATTCCTCGGCCTCGAAATGCAGGGCAAGGTGCGTGCGACACTGGTGGGCGGTCGCACCGTTTACGAAGGTTGATGCGCGGCGGCGATGTTGCGAGCCACGGGTTGCAACAGTTGCGGCGCAGTCGCCAGCCGGCGCCGCCGGGCCATTTTCGAAAGACAACGCAATGGATGACGGTACGAACCTGGAACGCAATGGCCTATTCGACGCGCGCAGTGTCGATCGCCGGACGTTCGTGATGACGTCGCTCGGCGCCGGATTCGCGCTGGCGGTGACGCCGGTGACGGCGCAGATGATCACGACATCGGGCGACGGCCTCGTCGCCGGCGAGGTCAATGTTCCCGTGCAAGGCGGCCAGATGCCGGCCTATCGGGCGATGCCCGCCAGCGGATCGCAGTTCCCGGTGATCCTGGTCGTGCAGGAGATCTTCGGCGTGCACGAGCATATCCGCGACGTCTGCCGGCGCTTTGCGAAGCTCGGGTACTTTGCGATCGCGCCCGAGCTGTACGCGCGGCAAGGCGACGCATCGAAGGTCGCCGACATCGACACGCTGGTCAACACCATCGTCAAGAAGGTGCCCGACGCGCAAGTGATGTCCGATCTCGACGCGGCGATCGCGCATGCCAAGGCCACGGGCAGTGCCGACGCATCGCGCGTGGGCATCACCGGATTCTGCTGGGGCGGGCGCATCGTGCTGATGTATGCAGCGCACAACCCGCAGCTCAAGGCGGCCGTCGCGTGGTACGGCCCGACGGCGCGCCCGTATCACGCCGGCGACAAGACGGCGATCGAGGTTGCCGGCCACGTCAAGGCCGCGACGCTTGGCCTCTACGGGGGCGCAGACCATGGAATTCCCGACGAAACCGTGGAAAGGGAATTCGCCGCCATCAGGGCGGGCGGCAACAAGAAGGCCGAATACCACATCTATCCGGGCACGCCGCATGGCTTCTACGCCGACTATCGGCCGACGTATACCAGGGCCGCGGCCGAGGACGGATGGCAGCGCGCCACCGCGTGGTTCAAGGCGAACCTGTAGCGGGCGAATCAGCTTTTCACGCGCGGCACGCGCCCCATCAGGAAGAATTCGTCGTTGGGGCGCATGCTGATCAGGTTGGCCATCCGATTCGACAACGCGAAGAATGCCGCGATCGCGCCAATGTCCCAAATATCCTCGTCGTCGAAGCCGTGCGCGTTGAGCGCGGGAAAATCCGCGTCGGCGATCGCCTGCGAATCGGTGGCAACTTTCATCGCGAACGCGAGCATCGCCTTTTGCCGCGGCGGGATGTCGGCCTTGCGGTAGTTGGCCGCCAACTGGTCGGCGACCAGCGGGTTCTTTGCAAAGATGCGCAGGATCGCGCCGTGCGCGACGATGCAGTAGAGGCAGTCGTTAGCCGCGGACGTCGCGACGACGATCATCTCGCGCTCGGCCTTGGTCAGGCCCCCTTCTTTTTCCATTAGTGCGTCGTGATAAGCGAAAAACGCGCGGAATTCATCGGGCCGGTGCGCGAGCGTGATGAACACGTTGGGCACGAATCCCGCCTTTTCCTGCACGGCGAGAATACGCGCGCGAATATCGTCCGGCAGGTCGTCGAGCTTCGGGACCGGATAGCGGCTGATCGGCGGTGCGCTCATGCGCCGAAGTCTATCAGGGGCCGCGGCGGCGGCGCGCACAGCAACGGCTTCGCGTGCAGCGCCCTCGCGGGGGACTTTAAACCCACGGCGCCCCTCGCCCGGCGGGCGTCGGTGTCCGCGTATGATTCGCGGTGCGCGCTTCGTCGGCTCCCGATGCAATGACCAACCCTCCTACCGGCACCGTCACGCTGCTGTTCACCGATATCGAGGGCAGCACGCGGCTGTGGGAGACCCAGGCGACCGCCATGCGCGCCGCGCTCGTGCGCCACGACGCGCTGTTGCGCCATTGCATCGGCGCGCATGACGGCCACGTGTTCAAGACCGGCGGCGACGCGTTCTGCGCGGCGTTTCACACGGCGTCCGACGCGATTGCCGCCGCGCTCGAGGCGCAGCGCGCGCTGCACCAGGAGCCGTGGCCCGCGGCTGCCCCGCTGCGCGTGCGCATGGCGCTGCATTCGGGCTCGGTGGATCTGCGTGATGGCGACTATTTCGGCCCATCGCTCAACAAGGTGGCGCGACTGGTCGCGGCGGCACACGGCAGCCAGGTGCTGCTCTCCGAGTCGACGCATGACCTGTGCCGCGACCACATGCCGCCGCTGACACGGGCGAAACCGCTCGGCGCGCACGGGCTCAAGGACGTCGAGCGTCCGGAGGCGGTTTTCCAGCTGTCGCACCCCGACCTGCCGCAGGGTTTTCCGCCGCTTCGCGCGGAAGTGCCGCCGCCCGACCGCGACGCACCGTCCATCGCCGTGCTGCCGTTCGTCAACATGAGCCGCGACGAAGACAACGAATACTTTGCCGACGGCCTGTCGGAAGAGTTGCTGAACGTGCTCGCCAAGGTTCGCGGGCTGCGGGTCGCGTCGCGCACCTCGGCATTCTCCTTCAAGGGCAAGGACGTCGACATCCCGACGGTAGCGCGCAAGCTCAACGTGGCCACCGTGCTCGAAGGCAGCGTCCGCAAGTCTGGCAACCGCGTGCGGATCACCGCGCAGCTGATCGAAGTCGCCAGCGATTCGCACTTATGGTCGGAGACCTACGACCGGCAGCTCGACGACATTTTCGCGGTGCAGGACGACATCGCGCAGTCGGTCGTCAAGGAGTTGCGCGCGACACTGATGGGAGAAACGGCGGGCGCGGCTGCTGCCCCGTCCGTGGCGGCCGACGTGGTCCGCGCAGTCGCCGGTCGCAGCGACGATCCGCAGGCGTTCCAGCTCTATCTGCAGGGCAAGTTCTACGGCGAGCGCACGACGCAGGCTGACACCGACAAGGCGATCGAGCTCTTTCGCGGTGCGCTGGCCATCGATCCCGATTTTGCGCTGGCGTGGGCGGGGCTGTCGCGAATCCACCAGGTGCAGGCGGGATTCGGTTTCGCGCCGATCGACGAAGGCTTCGAGCGCGCGCGCGAAGCAGCGCAACGTGCGTTGCGGCTGGCGCCGGATCTGGCGGAGGGCCACATCGAGCTCGGGCTGGTCTACGAAAGCCACGACTGGAACTGGAAGGAAGCCGAGACATCGTTGCGGCGCGCGCTGGAATTATCCCCGGGCGATGCGCATGCGCTGCGTTCAGCTGCCGGACTTGCGCGGGTGCTTGGCCGCTTCGACGAGGGCCTCGAGCTCATGCACAAGGCGGTGGCGCTCGATCCGCTGTCGGCGCGCACGCATCGCCAGATGGCCATGCTGGCATTCATGTCCGAGCGTTTCGACGAGGCGGCGGTGGCGTTTGCACTGGCGCTGGACTTGAGTCCGAACACCGGGCTGTGTCATGCGTTCCTGGCAATCGCGCGGCTGATGCAGGGGCGCGCCGATGACGCGCTGGTGCTCGCGAATGCCGAGATTCACGATGTCTTCCGCGACGTGGCGCTGGCGATGATTCATCACGCGCAAGGCCGGCGCGGCGAATCGGATGCCGCATTGCAGAGACTGATCGACGGCTCCGGCTGGACTGCCGCGTACCAGGTGGCGGAGGCTTACAGCTACCGCAACGAGGTCGAGCCGGCTTTCGAGTGGCTGGAGCGCGCTTACGCGCAACGCGACCCCGGCGTGATCTATGCGGCGAACGACGTGTTTCTGCGACCGCTGCAGCACGATCCGCGCTGGCTGCCTTTCGTACGCCGGCTGGGCCTCGTCTGATCGTGCCGTTGCGATTGCGGGCCGCGACGATTGCGATCGGCGAGCGAAGTGGCGGGGGCAGGTGCAGACACCGCCGCAGGTCCGGTCACGCCGTCGGCGGCACGTAGCCGGACGGCATCTCCGCCCCGCCGCCGAAGAAATGCTTTTCCATTTGCTCGGCCAGCCACTTGCGGGCACGCACGTCGGCGAGCGACAGGCGATTCTCGTTGACCAGCATCGTCTGGTGACGCAGCCACGCCGCCCAGGCTTCCTTGGAGACGCTTTCGTAGATGCGCTTGCCGAGCTCGCCCGGATACGGCGCGAAATCGAGGCCCTCGGCATCGCGGCCGAGCTTGACGCAGTGAACGGTTCGGGGCATGGCTTGAAGTCGCAGTCGGGTAATGGGGGGAATCGCACCGGCGACGCGCGAGGCACGATCAAGCCGCCATTTTAGATCGAATCGGCATCGGCGCGCCGTTCCATGCGAACTTCAACGGCCGCAACAGCGGCGCGGCGGACGCGGCCCGTCGTTCGCGCGGCACCGCGGCCCGTCTAAAGCGTCTTGCGATAAACGAGCGATTTCCGCTGAAAGTTGTAGAGCATCTGCTTCGCCTTCGGCAGGTCCGTGATCCCCACCAGCTCGAACCCGCGCTCGAGAAACCACCCCGAGGTGCGGGTCGTCAGCACGAACAGCGCGGACAGCCGCAGCTTGCGTGCGCGGAACTCGATCTCGCGCATCAGCGCCTCGCCATAACCCTCGCGCTGGAAGTCCGGATCGACGGCCAGCGCCGCGAGCTCGCCGACGCCTTCCTGCGGGAACGCGTACAGCGCGGCGCAGCCGATCACCTGGTTGTCGTACTCGGCGATCACGAAGCGCTCGATTTCGGCTTCGAGGCGCTCGCGCGAGCGGCGCACCAGCACGCCGGCCTCTTCAAGCGGCGCGATGATCGCGATGATGCCGCCGACGTCGTCGATCGTCGCACTGCGCAGGTGCGCAAGCGGGGTCGCCGAGATCATCGTGCCCACGCCGTCGCGCGTGAAGAGCTCGAGCGGCAGCGCGCCATCCATGTGCCGCGACAGCAGGTGCGCGCGCTTGACGCCGTTGTCGCAGGCGCGCACGGCGCAGGGCAGGAACGTGCGCACGTCGGGCGAGAGCTTCTCCGGCCTCTCCAGCAGCGCTTCGGCTTCCTTCGTCGACAGGTCGGTCAGCAGCTGGCGGCGGCTGTTGCGCACGCCGTCGGTCTCCATCAGGAAGATCAGCTTGTGCGCCTGCAGCCGCACCGCCACCTGCATCGCGCTCTCCTCGTGTGCCAGGTTGAAGATCTCGCCGGTGGGCGAATAGCCGAGCGGCGAGATCAGCACGATGTCACCGTCGTCCAGCCGCTGCTGGATCGCCTGCGCGTCGACGCGGCGGGTCTCGCCGGTGAACTGCATGTCGACGCCGTCGACGATGCCCATCGGCTTGGCGGTGATGTAGTTGCCGCTCGACACGCGGTTGCGCGCGCCGGCCATCGGCGAGTTCTGGATGCCCAGCGACAACAGCGCCTCAATGCGGCTGCGCACCTGCCCTGCGGCCTCGAGCACGCAATCCATCGTCTCCATGTCGGTGACGCGCAGCCTGCCCTGGTAGCGGCTTTCGATGTTCTGCTGCGCGAGGATCGTCTCGATCTGCGGGCGCATGCCGTGGATGACCACCAGCCGGATGCCGAGGCTGTGCAGCAGGTTCAGGTCGTGCACGACGCCGAGGAACGACTCGTCGGCGACCACTTCGCCGCCGAAGGCGATGACGAACGTCTTGCCGCGAAACGCATGCACGTAAGGCGCCGCCGCGCGGATCCATTGCACGAACGCGTGCATCGTCGCGGACTTGGCGGAAGGTTGTGCGTCGGGCGGGCGCTTGGCCATGCTCTTTTGCATTCGGGAGGTGAGGTGCGCGGGATTATAACTTCGACGCTCGGCTATCATGCGCGTTTGGCGACGGCATTTCGCATGGCATCACCGCTCCTCGAGAACCTGAACCCCGAGCAACTGGCCGCGGTGACGCTGCCGCACGCCTCGGCGCTGGTGCTCGCGGGCGCGGGCAGCGGCAAGACGCGCGTGCTGACCACGCGCATCGCCTGGCTGCTCGCCACCGGACAGGCGAGCCCGCTGTCGGTGCTGGCGGTGACGTTCACCAACAAGGCCGCGCGCGAGATGATGATGCGGCTTTCGGCGATGACGCCGCACAACATCCGCGGCATGTGGCTCGGCACGTTCCACGGCCTGTGCAACCGGATGCTGCGCGCGCATTATCGCGACGCGAACCTGCCGCAGCTCTTCCAGATCCTCGACACGCAGGACCAGCTCGCGCTGATCAAGCGGATGTATCGCGACGCGAGCATCGATGCCGACCGCTTTCCGGCGCGCCAGCTGCAGTGGTTCATCGCCGACGCCAAGGAGGCCGGGCTGCGGCCGGGCGCGGTCGAGGCGGGCGACGAGCACAGCCGCGGGCAGGTCGAGTACTACGCGATGTACGACGCGATGTGCCAGCGCGAAGGAGTCGTCGATTTCGCCGAACTGCTGCTGCGCTCTCACGAGCTGCTGTCCAATCACGAGGGCATTCGGGGCCACTACCAGCGGCGCTTTTCGCACCTGCTGGTGGACGAATTCCAGGACACGAACGTGCTGCAGTACAAGTGGCTGCGCCTGCTTGCCGGACCGGCAACGGCGGTGTTCGCCGTGGGCGACGACGACCAGTCGATCTATGCGTTTCGCGGCGCCAATGTCGCCAACATGCAACATTTCGAGCGCGACTTCGGCAGTGTCGAGCTGCCCGTTCACCTGGTCAAGCTCGAGCAGAACTACCGCTCGCACGGCAACATCCTCGACGCCGCCAACGCGCTGATCCGCAACAATCGCGCGCGACTCGGCAAGAACCTGTGGACGAGCGAAGGCAAGGGCGAGCCGGTGCGCACGTTCCTCGCGCCGACCGACCTCGAGGAGGCCGCCTTCATCGTCGACGTCGTGCGCGGCCTCGCCGACGACGGCGTGCAGCTGTCGGAAGTCGCGCTGCTGTACCGCTCGAACGCGCAATCGCGGGTGCTGGAGCACGCGCTGTTCAGCGCATCGCTGCCGTACCGGGTCTACGGCGGCACGCGTTTTTTCGAGCGTGCCGAAGTCAAGAATGCGCTCGCCTACCTTCGACTCGTGGCAGTCCCCGGCGACGACGGCGCGTTCCTGCGCGCGGTCAATTTTCCGCCGCGCGGGATCGGCGCGCGCACGCTCGAGCAGTTGCAGGACAACGCCAAGCGGGCGGGCGGCACGCTGTGGGACTCGGCAGCCGGTGGCACTGTCAGCGGCCGTTCGGGCACCAGCCTGCGCACGTTCGTCGCACTGGTTGAGCGATTGCGCGCCGAGACACGGGCGCTGCCGCTGCCCGAGGCGGTCGCGCACATCGTGGAAGAGTCCGGGCTCGCTGCCCATTACATGGCCGAGAAGGATGGCCAGGACCGGGTCGAGAACCTCGAGGAGCTCGTCAACGCGGCTCAGGCATTCGTACGCGAAGCCGAGCTCGCGACCGACGCGCCGATGATTTCCGAACGGCTGCCCGATTTCGCCGCAACCGCGGCATCGCCGAGCGGATCGTTGGCGCTCCTGCCCGTGGGCGAACGGCCGCCGAGCTGGCAGGCAGCAGGCGAGCAGTCGGCAGGCGAGCAGTCGGCAGGCGAGCAGTCGGCAGGCGAATCATCGTCGGCCGCCGAGGCCGCCGATGCACCCGACATTGCGCCAGTCGATATCAACGAAGGTGCGACCGACCCGCTCACCGCGTTTCTCGCGCATGCGGCGCTCGAGGCCGGCGACACGCAGGAAGCCGAGGGCCGGCCCGCGCTGCAACTGATGACCGTGCATGCCGCCAAGGGCCTCGAGTTCCACACCGTGTTCGTCACCGGCCTCGAGGAAGGCCTGTTTCCGCATGAGCAGAGCCTCAATGTCGACGACGGCATCGACGAGGAACGGCGGCTGATGTACGTCGCCATCACCCGCGCGAAGCGCAAGCTCTACCTCACGTTCGCGCAAAGCCGGATGCTGCACGGGCAGTCGCGATACAACATACAGAGCCGGTTCCTCGACGAGATTCCACCCGAGATGCTGCAATGGCTGAGCCCGCAGCGTCTGCGCGCACGCGCGCTCGATCCCGCGAACTGGTCATCGATGGCGCAACCGGCGCACACGGCAGGCCATTCCACGCCGCAGGCAACACCACCGCCGCTGTGGCGAATCGGCCAGGGCGTGCGCCACGCGAAATTCGGCGTGGGCGTGATCATCGACAGCGAGGGGCGCGGCAGCGATGCGCGCGTGCAGGTCAACTTCCGCGATGCCGGGGTCAAGTGGCTGGCGCTCGAGTACGCGAAGCTCGAGGCCGCCTGACGCGGCTCGCGCGGTCAACTGCCCGGCAGCGGCGCCAGCGTCTCGCCGGCATGGAACAGGTCGCGGTAGCTCACATAGTCGGCGATCTGCATGATCGCCACGATCATCGCGACGTACGGCAGCACCACCGCGTAGGTGATCATCGCGCGCACGCCCTCCGAGAGGCCTGCGAGCAGCAGCGACAGCAGGGCCACCAGCAGCGTGGGGGTGATGCCGGCGAACACGAACACCGCCAGCGCGTACACCGCCAGCGGACGCCAGTTGGCGAGTGCCGCGCGCAGGCTCACCGCCAGCGCCTGCGATGCACGCACATCCTGGAACACGACGAGCGCCGGCGCGAACCAGACGGCGAGCACCACCGGCAGCGCGCATAGCGCGGCGAACAACATGCCCAATTGCACGCGCACGTCGCCGAGCACGGACTCGACCTTGTCAGCGCCTTCGCTCGCCGACGCCGGCGGCGGATTGGTGATGAATTCGATCAACTTGCCGCCGTCGACCAGCGCACTGGCCAGCGCCGCCACGCTGATGCCCAGCACGATGATGACGCCGATCGGCAGCAGCGCCGACAGGTTGGACTGGAAACCCTGCAACAGGTGGCGCATTCGCGGCTTGCCTCCGCGCTCGACGGTCCACGCCGCGGCCAGGAAGCCGACGGCGAACACCGGTTTCAGCAGGAACACGGCGATCGCGCCGACGAAGGGCACGACCCGGATCGCCGCGAGCACGAGGTAGTAGGCGAGCAGCAGCGCGAGCCAGCCGATGCGCGCCTGGGCGAACATCAGCGCGGCATCGCGCAGCCAGCGTAGCCCGTGCGACGCGTCGTGGCGGGTGAACACGATGTCGCGCGGCACGTCGCTCATGGCAGTTGCGCCGCGGGCGCGCCGCCGCGATCGTCGCCGAAGGCCGGTAGTCGCGAAGGGGTCGAGACGCGGCAGCGCAACAGGCGCTCGAATGCCTCGGGGTCGTGCGCGTGCGTGAGGGCGCCGGCGCGCGGCAGGTGCAGGTCGTAGAGGCGCGACAGCCAGAAACGCAGCGCCGCCGCGCGCAGCAGCGCCGGCCATTGCGCGCGCTCGTCCGCGGACAGCCGCCGCACCGCATCGTAGGCGCCGACGAACGCGGCGACCTCGTCGGCGCGCAAAGCGCCATCGGCGTCGCTGCACCAGTCGTTCACCGCGACGGCGAGGTCATACGCGTAGTAATCGGTCGCGGCAAACCCGAAGTCGATGATCCCGGCGACGCGCGTACGGTCGAACAGCACGTTGTCGCGAAACAGGTCGCCGTGGATCGCGCCGCGCGGCAGTTTTTCCTTGCCGTAGCCGACCTGGAAGCGGATCTCGTCGACCAGCAACTCGTTTTGCGCGGGTGCCAGGAACGGCCGCACCGCGCGCGCCGCCTGGCGCCACCATGCGGGCCCGCGGCGATTGGTCAGGCGCGCGCGATACGACAGCGAAGCGAGGTGAAGCCGCGCCAGCGCGGCGCCCGCCGCTTGGCGATGCGCGTCGCCGGGTGCCATCGCAGGCTCGCCGGCGACGCGCTTGGTGAGGCTCGCCGGCTTGCCGTTGAGAATAGAGAACAACGCGCCGGTGCGATCGGGCTCGGGCGCGGGCACGGCGACCCCTTCGCGCGCGAGATGCGCGCAGAGGTTCAGGTAGAACGGCAGCTCCTCGGCGGGCAACCGCTCGTAGAGCGTCAGCACGAACTGGCCGAACTCGGTGGTGACGTAGTAGTTGCTGTTCTCGATGCCGGAGGCGATCGGCGAAAATCCCGCGAGCTTGCCGGCGTTGTAGCGGGCAAGCCATGCGTCGAGCTCGTCGGCAGTGACGGTCGTATAGACAGACATCGCAATTCGGGGGGAGGCGGATGGCGCCGGACGGGGCCGGCGGTGATTCGGTTCAGTTCACCACGAGAACAACACCCACATGGGCACCTTGACTCCGGAGTCGAGGCTGTCGCGGCGAATGAAGTTCTGGCCGCCGCCGTCGGGAACGAGGTAATACGTGCGGCCGTGCCGTGGCGTCACGCGGATGAACCGCAATTCGCCGCCGATGCGCACTTCCTCGCGGGTCTCGTCACCTTGCTGCGTGATCGTGACCTGCGGCTCGAGATCGGGATCGGCGGGCGCGCCCGTGGGCGCGTCGGGCACCGGCGAGAATGGCGGCGGCGGCGGCGCGACGTTGCTGTTTTGCGCGCAGGCCACACCTGTGACGAACACGCACGACGCCAACAGGGTCGACATGGCGCAACGCAACGGGAAACGATGGGAAATCACGCGTCGATTCTAGCAAAATCGCGCGCCGTCATCGGGACAACTTGGCGCATTTTTCCATCACCAAAGCATACTTGACATATAAAGCAATTGCCATCCCTGCGTGCGTGACGTCGCGGTTTGCACAACGCTGCAAGTGCGCCGAAGCGACATTTCGATCTCTGACATAATCGAATTCGCCGATGCGAAGCGCCGGACGCAAAACACGCCGCCCGTGGCGCGTCGGAAACGCGGCGCCATCCTTCATCCATGCCCAAACTCTATCTCGTCGACGGTTCGTCGTACCTGTATCGCGCATTTCACGCGCTGCCCGACCTGCGCACGTCGCGCGGCGAGCCGACCGGCGCGCTGCGGGGCGTCGTGTCGATGCTGAAGAAGATCGTCGACGACGGCAAGCCCGACTATTTCGCGGTCGTGTTCGATGCGCCCGGCAAGACGTTTCGCGACGACTGGTACCCGCAGTACAAGGCCAACCGTGCGCCGATGCCGGACGACCTGGCGTTGCAGATCCCGCCGCTGCACGCGCTGGTGCGCGCCAACGGCTGGCCGCTGCTGATGATCGACGCAGTGGAGGCCGACGACGTCATAGCGACGCTTGCGCGTGCGGCGCAGCAGGCCGGCGTCGACGTCGTCGTGTCCACCGGTGACAAGGACCTCGCGCAACTGGTCGGCAAGGGCGTCACCTGCATCAACACGATGAGCAACGAAACGCTCGACGAGGCGGGCGTTCTTGCCAAGTTCGGCATCCGCGCCGACCAGCTGCTCGACTACCTGACGCTGATCGGCGACAGCGTCGACAACGTGCCCGGCGTCGCGAAAGTCGGACCGAAGACCGCGGTCAAGTGGCTCACGCAATACGAGACGCTCGACAACATCGTCGCGCACGCCGCCGGGATCGGCGGCGTGGTTGGCGAAAACCTGCGCGCGAGCCTCGACTGGCTGCCGCAGGGAAGGCGCCTGCTGACGGTCAAAACCGATTGCGAACTGCCTCTCGGGTTTTCCGAACTGGTCATCGCGCCTGCGCGCGACGAGGTGATGCGTCCGCTCTACGAGCGTTTCGAATTGCGCAGTTTCCTGCGCGACAAACCGGCGGCGGCTGCGGGCGCGAGTGCCGGCGCGCCTCTCGACGACGCCGCGGGCGAAATCGCGAGGCGTGCCGCGCGCGACGACGGCGGGCGGCGCTGGGACGTCGCCGAAGCCGCGGCGGACGCTCCCGGCAAGCCAGAAGCGATCGCCTACGAAGTCGTTGTCGACGAGGCCGCGTACGCGCGCTGGAAGGATGCGATCTTCGCGGCCGATCTCGTGTGCTTCGACACCGAGACCACGAGCCTCGATCCGATGCAGGCGAAGGTCGTCGGATTGTCGTTCGCGATCGCCGAAGGCCGCGCCTGCTACATCCCGCTCGCGCATCGCTACGCGGGCGCGCCCGACCAGCTCGACCGCGAGCGCGTGCTCGCCGATTTTGCCATGTGGTTCGCCGATCCGTCGCGCGCCAAGCTCGGGCAGAACGTCAAGTACGACCAGCACGTGCTCGCCAACCACGGCATGACGCTCGCGGGCGTCGCGCACGACACGCTGCTCCAGTCGTACGTGCT
>JBEPUI010000007.1:0-86880 GCA_041691615.1 Pseudomonadota bacterium | reverse complement strand
CAACGGCTGGCGGGTGACGCAGTCGTCGACGAATGCCGTCAATGCGATCCAGTTCTACTCGAGCGAGTACGCGGCCGATCCGACATTGCGGCCCAAGCTGACCATCGTGTATTAGTCTCTGTCGGACTTGGCAACGGAGACGACCGCAACGATGACTAAGCTTGGAGGGTGGGCCGGTCTCCCACAGCCGTCGCAGGTCGCCAGCACGGCGCTTGCGCGCATCGCGCGCGAAGGTACGCCGCAGGGGACCGTCGACGCGACATGCTGGCAGCTTGATCAGTGCGCGATCGCTGCCGCAGGCGATACCATCGACGCGCATCAGGACGACGGCGCGTATGCGGTATTGATCGGCAGGCCGCATTGGACCGGCGCAGGCGGGACGGATGGCAGCGCCGGTCTCGCTCGGCGCGCGCTCGACGGGTATCGCACCGCCGGGATCGACATATTGAACGCGCTGGGCGGAACGTTCGCATTGGCGCTGACCCTCGACAAGGGTCAAACGGCGCTGTTGGCCATCGACCGCATCGGTGTCACGTCGTTGACTTGGCGCGCCATCGGGCGCGGCCTGGTGTTCGGCACCACGGCCGACGACGTCAATGCTTTCTTCGACGCGCCACGCGAAATCGACCACCAGAGCCTCTACAACTATGTGTTCCTGCATATGGTGCCTGGGCCCGCGACGATTTTCCGCGGCGAATCCCGAATTCCGCCCGGCGGCTACGTCGAACTCAAGGACGGCAGCATTGCGAGCGGGCATTACTGGAAGATGCGCTACGACGAACGCGCTCGCGCAGACTTTCCCGCGCTCAAGGTCGAGTTTCGCGCGCTGCTCGATCGCAGCGTGAAGTCGCTGGTCGACCATCGCGCCGTCGGCACGTTCCTCAGCGGCGGCACCGACAGTTCGACGATCACCGGCGTGCTGGCAGCGGCTAGCAACGCGCCGGTGCGCACCTACTCCATCGGCTTCGAGGCCCAAGGCTACGACGAGATGGAGTACGCGCGCATCGCTGCGCGGCATTTTGCGACCGACCATCACGAATACTATGTCACGCCCGACGACGTGGTGGCGCTCGCGCCGAGGCTCGCGGCATTCTGCGACCAGCCGTTCGGCAACGCGTCGGCGGTTCCCACGTATTATTGCGCAGCGTTCGCGAAGTCCGACGGCGTCGAGCTTCTGCTGGGCGGCGACGGCGGCGACGAACTGTTCGGCGGCAACGAGCGATATGCGACGCAAGCACTGTTTTCCTGGTACGCGAAGGTTCCGTCGGCGGTCCGCAAGGGCCTGATCGAGCCCCTGCTGTTCGGCATTCCAGGCGGCGATCGCATCGGTTTGTTGCGCAGGGGGCGCAGCTACGTGGCGCAGACTTCAGTGTCGGTGCCGAGGCGGCTGCACGCGTACAACATGCTTCGGCGCACGCCGCTGGATACGGTGTTCAGCAAGGAATTCCTCGCGCAGGTCGATCCGGCGACGCCGCTCAATCTGCTCGAGGGCGTCTACCAGTCCGCCGACGCAACTGATCCGCTCAACCGCATGCTGGCGATGGACCTGCAGTTCACGCTCGCGGACAACGATCTGTACAAAGTCAACCGGATGTGCGCGCTCGCGGGTGTCGACGTGGCGTATCCACTACTCGACGACGAACTGGTGGCGTTCTCGGCGCGGTTGCCGGCCCGGCTCAAGCTCAAGGGGACCCGGCTGCGATACTTCTTCAAGCAGGCATTATTGGATTTGCTGCCCAAGGAGATCATTCACAAGCAGAAGCACGGCTTCGGCTTGCCGATCGGCATCTGGATCCAGACACACCAGCCGTTGCGTGATCTGGCCTACGACGCCGTGCGCGCCTTCGGCGCGCGGGGCATCGTGCGCCCTGAGTTCGCCGATCAGGTGATCTCCGAGCACAAGGCCGGGGACGCCGCGTATTGGGGTGGCGAGATCTGGTCGCTGTCGCAGCTTGAGCTGTGGCTTCAGGCACACGGCTGGGCCGCCGGAAAGCCGCTGTTATGAGACTGCAGGTCGCGCTGACGATCGATGTCGAGTTCACCATCGGCGGGGCATTCGCCGATCCGCATGGCAAGCGCCCGGTGGGCGCGCAAAGCGTCGAATGCAGGATTGGCGACGAGGGCGCCGGGCTCGACTTCATCATGGACACGCTGGAGCAGCATGGCCTGCGCGGCGTGTTCTTCGTCGAAGTGCTCAATACCCTTTATTTCGGCGACGCGCCGATGGGGGGCATCGCGCGCAGGATCCATGCGCGCGGGCACGATGTCGAGTTTCACGCGCATCCCTGCTGGACCGCCTTCACCGACAGCGAGTGGGCGCAGCGCGCGCCCGGCAATCCCCCGTGCGATTCACTGGCGGAACTGGAAACTGCGGAAATCGCGCGCGTTCTCGAAGCGGGACTCGGCGTCTTTTCCCGGTGGGGGTTGCCGGCACCTTGCGCGTTTCGCGCCGGCAACCTGCAATCGGACCTGCGCATCTATCCGTTGCTGGAGCGCTACGGCATTGCGCTCGCATCGAACGTTGGCCTCGGCACGTCGCACCCGCAGGAGGCGCCGCTGCAGTTGGCAGGAGGGCGCCACCGGTTCGGAGGCACGCTCGAAATTCCCGTTTCATCGTACGTCGACGTCCGGCTGCCCGGCGTGCGTCGCTGGAAGACCTTCACGGTCATCGGGACCGGCGTGGCGGAGGCGCGGCAATGGCTGGACAATGCGGCGCGACTGGGCGTGGGACCGGTGGTGATCCTCACGCATCCGTCGGAGTTCGTGCACAGCAGCAGCGACGATTACCTGCATCTTTCGCGCAACGAGCTGTCACGCCGCCGCTTTGAATCGCTGTGCGCTTATCTCGCGGCAAACGCGCAGGATTTCGAGGTCGTCACGTTCGCCGACAGCGCGAAAGCCTGGTCGGCCGCGCAGGCGACGCACAATCCACAATGGCACGCGTCGATGTGGTCGCGTGTGCTCCGGGTCGTGGAAAATCGCGCGGGCTCCAGACGCCACGCCGCCTGACGGGACAACTCGCCTTGATGGATCCACCCGATTGGAAGGCCGTCGACCTCGGCGAGCCGGACGCGCGCGCGGCGCTGGCGTCCCAACTCGGCGCGGTCGATGCGGGCCGCGGCGAGTCCAGCCTGTTCCACAACCTTGCGTGGCTGCTCGAAGCGGAGGGCCGCGGGCCCGGCAACGTGCGCGCTTATGCGATTGCCGCAGACACGGGATTGCGCGCGTACGCGCCGTTCGTGTTGCAACCGTGGCCAATGCGCTTTCGGTTGGGCGAGATCACGCTGTTTTCCAGGGTATTCGAACGCTTGCACATCAATGCCGGGCCGATCATCGCAGCGTCGGTCGTGCCGGCGGCGCAGGAATCGCTCGTCGCCGCCCTCTTCACGCAGCTCGCGCCGGAGCTCACCTCCCGTCAGCTGATCTATCTCGAAGGCGTTCCTGAAGGCGGCGCCGTTGCGCGTGCGATCGCTTCAGACTCGACGCGGAAGCGGTTCACGGTCATCGAGCCCAATCCGCGATACGAGCGCCGAATCGTGCGACTTCCGGGCGACTTCGATGTCTACCTGGGTTCGCTCAAGGCACAGACCCGGCAGAACCTGCGCAACACCGAGCGCAAGCTCGACAAGCACACCGGCGGGACCGTGCGGCTTCTTCGTTTCAGCGACCAGGGCGAGATCGGTGAATTCGTGCGCCGCGCGGTGGCAATCTCGCGAAAAACCTATCAGTGGCACCTGCTGGGTCTCGGCCTGCGTGATGCCGATGCGTTGCGACAATCCCTCACCGCGATGGCGCAACACGGCTGGACGCGCTGCTATCTGCTCGAATGCGAGGGCACCGCCACCGCGTTCATGATCGGCTACCTGTACGCGGGAACGTATTATTACGTCGACGTCGGATTCGACCCGGATTGGGAAAAATGGTCAGTGGGCACGGTGCTGCACATGCAGGTGCTGCGCGACCTGATGCAAGGTGACGCCAAGGCAACGGTGTTTGATTTTTCGTCGGGCTCCGGTGTGCACAAGAAGCGGTTCAGCAATGAGTCGCGAATGGAGGCCAATTACCTGCTCATCCCTCGCGGACTGCGCAACGCCATGCTCGTGGGCGCTTTCCAGGTGACCAATGCGGTATCCGCAGCGCTGGTCGGTCTGCTGGAGAAGTTGCACCTGAAAGCCGCGATCAAGCGGCTGGTCCGCCGGCACGCGACCGGCAACGCGCCGCCCGAGTAGCATGAAGGCGCTCGATCGCCTGCGCACCGTCTGGCCGGCATGCGGCGGACTATCGCCGGCTTCGGTAATGCCCTAGGTGGTTACGTGCAAGGCCCAGCGCGAATCGCGATGACGTCTGCCCCCAGGGGGTGAAACGCGGCAGTTGGAAGGGATCGCTGGTCGCGTCGGCGGCACTGGCACTCGTCGATACCGCGGCCGCGAAGCCAAGCTCGCGCACCATCGCCACATGTGCCGCACCGTAATCCTGCGTCGGACGTCCGTTGGGGTAGGCGAAGAGGGTTACGGGCTCGCCGATCAGCGATTCCAACGACCGGCGGCCGTCGCGTATCTCGGCCAGCGCCTCGTTGTCACCGATGCGCGCCAGGATCGGATGGGTGACGGTGTGCGCACCGATGCCCATGCCCGCGCGATGCAGCTCACGGACCTGCTCGCTGCGCATCATCAGGTCGCCCGGCAGTTCGCCGTTGGTCATCGCCGCCAGCGCGTCCACTGTGTTGCGGCGGGCGTCGGATGGAAGATACTTGGTCCTGGCAATGATCGCGTCGATCGCGACCCGCCGCGACGCGGCGGTGCCAACCGGAAATCGACCGAGGCCCAACGCGCCGAGGTCGAGGTCGCCGTCCGGTGCGCGCCGGACCACCTCGATCACCGTGTCGTTCCACATGCGCCCGCCGTCGAGATAACCGGTGGCGACGAAGAAGGTCGCCGACAGGCCGTGACGGCGCAGGATCGGCAGCGCCACTTCGGCATTGTCGGCATACCCGTCGTCGAACGTGATGCTCGCCGCTCGCGGCGGCAGCCGGCGCTGTCGCAGCCTGTCGATCGCCTCATCCAGCGCGATCACATTGAGCGCCGATGCGATCCATGACATCTGCTCGTCGAAGCGGCGCGCATCCGCGGCACCCGGAAACAGCGCGTCGACCACGCGATGCACGCGGTGATAGATGAGTATCGTGAGCTTGCCGCGGCCGGTCACGGTCAGGGCGGGTCGTATCAGAATATTCAATGGCTGGATCCTTCGGTCATGGCGAGGCTCGCGCACGTGCGACTCGCATGGCGACGTCAGTTCGAATCGATGACATTGGCCGCCCGCAGCGCATCGAGCCACAAGCTTGCAGCGCGCTGCAGGCCATTGTCGTTGAAATGGCAGCCGTCGAAGCGAAAAGCGTCGCCCAGCGAGTCGGTGTCCGGTCCAAGCAATACACCGGCGTCGCCTTGCGCGACTCGCGCCATGGCGCCGCGAACGGCGTCGCTTCCGCCGCTGCGACAACGCGTCGAGCGCGCGAGCAGCACGGGCGCCGCGATGCCTTGGTCGCGAAGACCCTGCACGAGCGTCGTCAAACCGGCGGCATAGCTGTCGGCGTCGGTGCCGGCTTGCGCATCGGCCTCACCCTGCTGCCACAGCACCGCCGAAATTGCAAGATTGTGCGCACGAATGGCGGTGACAACCTCCGCCAGGCGACGCGATATCGCGTCGCGCGCGATCCAATCGGCGATTCGCGTCGCGTCCGCCGCATGCACGACGAGAACCAGCTCGCGTTTCGAGGAACGCTCGCGGGCGAGCGTGGGAAGCCGGCTCCAGATGCTGCCGCCGCGTCCCGATCCACCGGCAAGCGGATCGGCGACGCCATAGCAACGTCCATCGAACCACAACGCGCCGGACGTCGAACGGCCGCGCGTTTCGCCATAGTTGGCGGCGTTCGACTGCCCCAGTATCAGCAGCACGACCGGCGCGGCGGACGGTGGCCCGGCGGGGCACTCGATCTTCTCGTCGGGTCGTGGCCATTCGATGGGTGCGTAGTGGTCGGACATCCGGCGTGCCGCTGCCGATGCATGCGAGCGCAACCACAGGCCCGTGGCCACCGCGACGATGCAGGCAAGGGCACCGGCAACGGCGATGACTCGGCGGGTTGGGAGGGCGAGCGGCACACTGCGGCCGTTTCAGGTCGGCGCGTGGCTGACGCTATAGCCCCGCGACTGCTTGTACCGACGTCGAATCGACGCCATCGCCGGCCGCTCGACCGCGAAGCAAACCAAAGTCGCCAGCGACAGCACCAGCGCCGCGGTCAGGATCATCGCTTGCCAGGTCGTGAGGCCACGGTCCTGGAATTGCCGCAGCAATGCCCAGCCGATGTTCTCGTGAAGCAGGTAAAGCGGATAGGAGATCGTCCCCAGCCCTACCAGGACACGCGCCCGCAGGAACGGCAGGCGCGACGTGGCAGCGAGCCACACCGCCAGGAAGCAAACGGTCCCGACGGCCGCCATCAATATTGAATCGGTGAGCGCAAGCGTGAAGATCGACAGCGCCCCAGTCAGCCAGTTGGCTGGGGCGGACGGATCGTGCATCAGCCGATACGCGACGATTCCCAAGGCGAAGAACGGGATGAAATCGAGGATCAGAAGCTGGTTGATCCGCCAGGGCAGATCCACGTGCGCGCCCACCGCCATCGCCCAGTAGACCAGGCGCAAGCCCAACAGTGCGCCGAGCGCGACGTGGACGCGATGTATCGACCGGGTGACGAACAGCAGGAATGCGAGACCGTAGAACAGCAATTCGACGAGCAACGTCCAATAGACGCCGTCGACAGGGGGGATTCTGAACAGCTGCTCGATCATCGGCAGGTTCAAGAGCGCGACCCGCCACGACACTTCCTTGCCGGGCAGTCCCAGCACATGCGTGATGCAGACGGTCAGCACGATCGCCGTCCAGTAAGCGGGAAACAGGCGACTCGCGCGCGACACGACGAAGTCCATCGGCACCCGCGTTCGGTCGAGCGTCATGAAGATCACGAATCCGCTGATCACGAAGAACAGGTTGACGCCCAGGTAGCCCCAGTCGGCCTGGAACGGCATGCTGCCCGTGAAGCCGTAGACCTCGCCAAACTTGTAGGTGTAGTGAAAGGCCATCACCGAAACCGCAGCGAGGCCGCGGAGCGCGTCGATTTCGGCAAGGCGCTTCACGCGCACGTCCTCGCTTCGGGACTGCGCCATCCTCGCGCCAGCCACAGCGCGCCATGCAGCATGCCGCGCCCGCGAGAACGGCAGGCGCGTGGTCGCCGCAAGCCGCACGATCGACGCAGGCGATGGCTCATCGGCTGCGCGCCATCGCTGCGAGCGCATCGGCGAGCACGCGACGTACCGCCCATCGGCGCGCCGCTCCACGAAGCGATCGTGATTGCTGCGCCGGGTCGAGCGCCTGCACCATCAGATACGCACGCAGCCACGCGATCGGCAGCGACCAGCCGCCGGCCTCGGGCGAATACGCACCGACGAACGCATCCGCCGCCAGTTTCAACTTGCGCGATGCGGGCAAACCACGCGGCGTCCATTGCAACAGCCGCAGATGGTTGAGGAATGGCGCAATGTCGTACACGACCGTGTTCTCGTGCACCAGCTGAACGTCGAGGCCGGTGAGATGCGCACCGCTCATCAGCAAGTTGTCGGTCTTCATGTCGCCGTGGATCCAGCTTGCCGGCATCACCACTGCGCTGGCCTCGGCCACGCGCGCGCGAAGCATCGAGGCGGTTCGATGCACGAGCAAATCGTTCGGGCCGATGCTCTGCGCAAGCTGCGAAACGACCTCCAGCCTGGCGGCAAAATCGCCGGTTCGCGCAGACAGCGGACGCCGCGCGTGCAGGCTCCGCAGCCATAGACCCGCGGCCGCGCCGATTGCCGATGCCTCCTCGTCGCTCGTCGTCCGCGCAAGAATCGCGTCGGTGGCCGTCCGGCCTTCGACCCACGTCATCGCGAATACGGCGTGCTCGGCACAAATCGCCAGCGGCAGCGCGGTTAGATTCGGGGTGCCTGCGCGGTGGTTCGCGGCGGCCAGGGCGGTCAACGCGTCGAATTCGCGCTGCGCCGCGGCAGGATCCGCGCGCAGTGACGCGTCGAAGCACTCCTTCACGGCAATGGCGCGCGATCCCCAGCGCGCACGGTGCACACGCGAGTTGATTCGCTGCTGAACCAAACCCTCGTATGTGGGGCGATCCCCGGCGAGCACACCGAGGCATGCCGTTACCGCCGGCGAAGGGGAATCGCCACGCGGCGAGGCCTTGCGGCTTGCATGCGCCTCCACGCCCGTGTTCGCTGATCCGGGTCAACGGCTCAAATGTGCTCGGTCACGACGTACATCGCTTCCGACACCAGCCGCGACAGCCGCAAACGCCGAACTTCCCTAAGGCCGGCGCCTTTGAGCAGCGTCGCGAGCTCCGATGACGTGATCGGATACGCGGCGGGTCCGGCATTGCGCAACAGTTTCTTGGCCTGCCGTCGCGCTCGCTGATAGGGCGTCGAAAGCGACTGCGAAAACACCACCGTGCCCTTGGTAAGCGTCGCGACACTCTTCAGGAACTCGATCTGCTCGTCGAGCGGGAAATGCATCAGCACGCGAGCGCACAGCGCGACGTCGTACACGCCGCGTTGCGTCCGGGCCAGTTCGCGGACGTCGCCGACCCGGGTCTCGAAGCGGCTGCCGAATCGCTGCAGCTTGCGCGCCGCGACAGTCAGCATCGACGCGGAAATATCCACGCCCACGACGCGAAATCCGTCGCTCAGCAACGTCTCTGCCAGGCGTCCCGTTCCGCAAGGCAGGTCGAGCACGGTCATCGATTGGGGGATCGGGCGAAACGCCCGGCTGATGACCCGGCGCTCGAGCGTGTTGAACACGCGGCCGGCGAGTCCGCTGAAGCGTTCGCGGTCGTAGCGCTCGGCAACAGCCACGTCCTTGTAGTGGTCGGTCGGATTCCAGTCCATCGTCATCCCTATCGGTTGAAGCCTGCGAAGCGGAGCTTGCTTGGATTCGGCACGTGTCAGGCGAATTCTATCGCCCTGGCCTCGCGCCGGCGCGTTGCTTCAAGCCGAGCGGCGGACGCGGCGCGCCCAAAGGCGGTCGAATTCCATCCACAACGGGTGCCGCAACAGCCGCAGCGAACTGATCCATAGGATGCCGGCGCTGGCGCACGCGCCGGCCATGACGTACGGATAGTTGCGTTCGTCGGTCGTGCAAAACAGCGTCCATAGCAACGTCGGCGCTGTACTGATCAAGGTGATCAGCAAACTTGCCCGGCAGGTCGCTGCGACCTGGCGCAATGTCAGGCCGATCCTGTCGCTCAGGAATTTGTGCGAGCACGCCGCGCCGGCAATGGCCGCGGCCAGCAAGCCCCAGCAGGCACCGGGCAGTCCATAGGCAATGGCCGCCGCCAGGCCCACGATCCTTGCGACTTGCGTCAGCACTTGCAGATAGTTGCCGTGGCGCGCATCGCCCTGTGCGATCAGCACTTCCTTGGCAAGGTAGTACGTGACCTCGACGGCCGCGGCGATGCACAGGATTCTCGCGAGCGGGACCGATTCCAGCCACTGCGTGCCGTAGAGAATGCGAACCGTGGGAAACGCCATCGCTGCGAGGAACACGAAGAACGGCCAGCCGATCACCGTCAGGTAGGAGACCGCGCGCAGGTAGCCGTCGCGGACGTCCATGCCGCTTCGTACCTCCTGCGCGAAATAGGGCAGGCACACCGGGAGTGCTGCGCGCAGCACCGTGCGGTTGAACAGCTCGCCGAGGCCGTTGGCGCGACTGAAGAATCCCACCGGCGCAACGCCCAGCACGCGGCCGATGATGAGCTCGGGCGCACTCTTGCCGATCTGTCCGAACAGATAGATGCCGGTCAGGTGCTTGCCCGACTGGACGACATCGCGCCATCCTTTGAGTCCCGGCAAGCGGGGAAGGTCCGGTGGCCGGACCGCGGTTGCGACGCCAACCGAAACCACTACGCCGGCCAGCGACGACCACGCGAGGCTCATGTACCCCAACCCTGCGTAAGCGCAGCTGAGCGACACCACGAATGTCGTCACGTTGCTCAGGACCGACGCCCAGAAGAACGGCCGGTAGTCGAGGTTGCGCCGGAAATACGCGAACGTCACCGCGCCGAACGGGATCAGGAAGAAATTGCACGCCTGAACGCGCATGACGCTGGCGACACCTGGCTCCCGATAGAACCCGGCGATGGCGCCGCTCGCGGCCAGAAGACCGATAGCCATCAGCCATGAAGCGATTATGTTCACGGTCAGCGCGGCGCGCAGCTTCTCGTGAGTGAGGTTTTTCTCCTGGATCAGGTATTCGGCGACGCCGAAGTCGCGGAACGTGCTGGCGACCGCCGCGAATACCGCCGCGATGGCCCAGACACCGGTTTCGGCGGGTGTCAGCCACCGCGCCAGGAAAAAGATGCTGACGACCTGCAGCGCGTTGGCCAGGTAGCTTTCGGCAAAGGTATACGCAAGCGACCGGCGGACGGAATTCACGGCGTCTTTCGGCCGCGCGCCGGGGCATGGTCTTCGTGTACGGCGCCGACGCCGTCGTCGGCGTGCCGACGCACGCAGCGCGAATCGAGCTTCAATTCACGTTCGATGGTTCCGGCGTGTTCGCCGTCTTGGCCGGCAGTGACTTCGGCTGGACCGTGGAGGGATCGCCGCCCAACAGCGTGAAGAGAGTGCGCAACGGCTTTGCATCCGGCGAGTAGGACAACCCTTGCTCGACCACCTGCCGCGCCTCGGCAATCTTGCCGTTCTGGCGCAGGTAATCGCCCCAATGGTAGTAGGGTGGCCAATAATCGGGTTTGAGCGAACGTGCCCTGTCGAACGCATCCTGCGCTTCGGCCACGCGCTTCAGATCGAGCAGTGTCTCGCCCGCGCGGGAGTAGATTTCGGGCAGCAGCACGAAATCGGCGGTCGTGTTCTCGATGACATAGCGCATGTCGTCGACGGCGTACTCGCGGGTCGCCTGGCGAACGCTGGCGGGCACGGACGGCTTCTGCGCGCGATTGAGGTTGATCAACGCCCAGCAGTAGTGATGCATCGCCCAGAACCCCTTGCCCATCAATGCCACCCACTTCGGCGCGTTCGGGGACGTGTTGTAGTAGGCGTCGCCGTACTTGAAGCCGTAGGTATCCGGACAGTATTGCGGCAGCAGGGACATCTCCGCGTCGGTCACGTTGGTGGGCTTGCCCGCGACAGCAACGCCCGACAGCGACATCACGAGCACGGCAACGGCAAGCCTTGAGAATCGAATGGACATTTGGCGGTTTTCCGCAATGCGATGGACCGGGGACGCGACCTACACCAGCACTTCCGCGTAACCGGGGTGACTCAGGAACCCGCGCGGGCTCGCCGTCGCGCCATACGCGCCGGACTGAAATACTACGACAAGGTCGCCCGGTTGTGCATCCGCCATTTCCATCCGATCGGCCAGCAGGTCGAGCGGCGTGCACAGCGGGCCCACCACCGAGGCCACGCCCCGGGCGCCGCCCGCGACGCGGTTGCCGATGCACACGGGATAGTTCTTGCGGATCACCTGGCCGAAATTGCCGGAGGCGGCGAGGTGATGATGCAGGCCGCCGTCGGTGACCAGGAACACCTGGCCGCGCGAGACCTTGCGGTCTACCACGCGGCACACATAGATGCCCGCCTCGCCCACCAGGTAGCGGCCCAGCTCGATCGTCAGCGCAGCGTGCGGCAGCGCTGTTTTCGCGTACCCGACGATGCCGCGCAGATTCTCGCCGACGCGCGCCAGGTCGAGCGGCTTGTCGCCGGGGAAATAAGGGATGCCGAATCCGCCGCCGATGTTCAGCACGCGCACGGGCGCTCTCGCTGCCGTCGCGAGACGCACTGCGAGCTCGACTGTCTTCTGCTGAGCTTCGGCGATCGAGTCGGCGTTCAGGTTCTGCGAGCCCGCGTAGATGTGGAAGCCTTCGAATCCCAAGCCCTTGCGCGCGATATCGTCGAGCAATGCAGGCACCGCTTCGGCATCGACACCGAATTGCTTGGGGCCGCCGCCCATCTTCATGCCCGATGACTTGAGCTCGAAGTCGGGATTGACACGCACGGCCACGCGCGCCGGCAGCCCGAGCTCGCGCGTCAAACGGGCGATCACGTCGACTTCGCGCGGCGATTCCACGTTCAGCAGGATCCCCGCGGCAATCGCCTGTGCAATCTCGGTTTCGCTTTTCGCCGGGCCGGCGAAGCTGACCTCACGAGGATCGGCACCTGCATCGAGCGCTACACCGAGCTCGCGGCCCGAAGCGACGTCGATGCCGTCGACGAGCCGCGCCATGTGCCCCACCAGCGCCGGCATGGGGTTGGCCTTCATTGCGTAATGCAGCTTGATCTCGCGCGGCAATTGCTCGCGCAGCTGCCCGACGCGCGCCGCGATCAACTGCCGGTCATAGGCATAGAACGGTGTGTGCCCGACACGTTGGGCGAGCCGCGTGAGCGGCATGCCTCCGACCATGAGGCAGTCGTCGGCAACCGGCCACTGGTCCATGGGCGCGTGCACGGGCGCGTTCATGGTGGCTATTCTACCGAGCGACTCTGGGCTGCGACGCGCGGACGAGTTCACGAGCCGCCGGCGTTCGCGTGCCCCCGAGCGTGAGCCGCATCATTCGCGGGCCGCGAATGCGTCGGCGAATTCCGCGCTCAGCGACTTGCGGTCGATCTTGCCGTTGGGATTGCGGGGCAGCGGACCTTGGCGAATGTCGATCTTCGCCGGCAGCATGAACGCCGGCAGGCGGTCGCGACAGGCGGCCAGCAGTGCTTTATCGTCGAGACCGTCCGACCGTGCAGTCGCCACGACCACGATCGCCTGGCCGAGCGTGGGATGGGCGATGCCGAAGGCCACGGCCTCGCCGACGAGCTCGGTCTGGTACAGCGCTTCTTCGATCTCCATCGGACTGATCCGGTAGCCCGAGGTCTTGATCATTTCGTCGCGTCGGCCAACGAAATACAGGTAGCCCTCGTCGTCCATGCGCACGGTGTCGCCGGAAAACACGGCGATCTCGGCAATCACCAGCCCCGGTTCGCGCCCGGGAAGTGGCTTGTAGCGCTCGGCGGTTTTCTCGGGATCGTTCCAGTAGCCCATCCCAACGAGCGCGCCGCGATGCACGAGCTCGCCGGGTTCGCCTGGCGCGCAGGCGCTGCCGTCCTCGCGAAGCACAAGGATCTCGGCGTTGGGAATCGCCTTGCCGATGGAGTCCGGGCGCCGGTCGACCTGGTCCGGCGGCAGGTATGTCGAGCGAAAGGCCTCGGTCAGGCCGTACATCAGGAACGGCTTGGTTTTGGGCATGCGCGCGCGTAGCGCATTCAAGGTGTCGAGCGGCATCCGCCCGCCGGTGTTGGCGAAGTAGCGAAGGTGCTCGGTGATCGACGCCGGCCAGCTCAGCTGCGCGAGCTGGATATACAGCGGCGGCACGGCGGTGAGACCGGTCACGCGCTCGCTGACGAGTGCATTGAGCACGTCCTTGGGCAACAGGTAGTTGAGCAGCACGACCCGCGCGCCGACGTGAAACGCGGTCGTCAGCTGGCTGAATCCGGCATCGAACGACAGCGGCAGCGCTGCCAGCAGCGTGTCCGACGCCTCGTTGTCGAGATAGGACGCGACGCTTTTCGCGCCCGCCATCATGTTCCGATGCGACAGCACGACGCCCTTCGGCTTGCCGGTGCTGCCGGACGTGTAGAGGATCGCCGCCATATCGCAATCGATTGCCCGATGACAGGCAACTTGTGCCGATTGCAATAGCGATTGCCATGCGTGCTGCGATCGATACGCTGTTGCGCTCTCCGGCGGTGTGACGTCGCCGGTGACGACGACATGGCGCAGATAAGGGCACTCGTTGAGTATTGCGCCCAGCAATGCGAGGCGTTCGGCGGAGGTCACCAAAACCCGGACGTCGCAATCGCGCAGAATGTAGGCGACTTGTTCGGGTTTCAGCAGCGGATTGACCGGCACGAACACCGCGCCCGCGGCCGACGCGCCGAACGCCGCGATCACAAGCTCCGGGCGCTTGTCGAGGAATATCGCGACGCGATCGGCGCGGGCGATTCCCAGCGACACCAGGCCCGACGCGCATGCCGATATCTCTTGCGCAAGGGTTCCATAGTCGAGCGACACCTTGCCGTGCGTCAGCGCGATCTGCGCCGCGTCGCGGGCCGATGAAGCCATCACCAGTTCGTGCAACAGGTTAGTGCTTTTCATCGGGGCGCGGCGATGCGTGGCCGGGGCCGTCCGAAGGCGCGTGAAAGTCGCAGCGCGGCACGCTTGCCGGGCCGGCAGAAACGTGCACGAACGGCGCATGGGAAAAAACTGCGAGTTGCACCGGGCCCGCGACCAGGAAAAGGCCGGCATACAGATGTTCGATGCCGAGCCGCTTGTGCGAGGCGAGCGACGCCGCATTGAATGCGGAAATGCGGCTGATTGACCACTGATAGCCGTTTTGGCGAAGAAACGCGTTGACCGCTTCCCACAACTGCGCGAAGGCTCGGCTCATCCGGAACTCGGGCACGACGTACGTATCGAAATCCCAGACGAGCCGCGCGGGAGGATGCAGCACATACAGGCAGCGAACTTCGTCTTCGCAATAGGATTCCTGCTTGACCCACTGGTAGCCCACCAATTTGCCCGCCTGCTCGGCGACGAAGCACAACGCGCCATCGGCGAACCGTTTGGCGATGACTTCGGCAGGGCGCGGGAACTGCGCGATGATACCGTCCCCCGGAAAGACCCGGTAGATGCGGGTCTTCGAAGCCCGCGCGTAGACGGGCGTCGGCGCAGCAGGCACGGGCTGGGCGACGAAATAATACTTGAGCAGCCGCGATCGGCCGCGCGTCGTCCTGACGAGCAGCCGCGCGGTCCCATATAGGAGCGCGTTGGCAACACCGATCGCGTCGCGAAGTTCCCGGAAGGACGACAGCAGGCGCGTCATGCGCAAAGTTCTGGAGGCCGTATCGGCAAACTCGGAGGGTATCGCATTTCACGCCATATTCACGCGCACGCGAACACGTTGTGCACGACGAACGGCGCCATCGTCGGGGAAACGGCGTGCGTGGTCGACGGTGCGCGAAGAAATCACTGCGATACACTCGCAGGATCTGGCCGACAAGGCATCTGCACCCCGACCGGGTCGTGAACAGGCAGGGACGAACGAACGCAGGAGAATGCGAGTGAATGCGCACCACGACGTGGAAAAGGACGTGATCGCCATCATCGGCCGGACGCTCAACCTCGGCGAGCGCACGCGCGCGTTCGATGCCGGAACCCACCTGCTGGGCAGCGTGCCTGAGCTCGATTCGATGGCCGTGGCAACGCTGATCACTTCGCTCGAAGAGCATTTCGGGTTCATCGTCGACGACGACGAGATCGATGGCGCGACATTCGCGACCGTCGGGTCGCTGGTCGCCTTCGTGCAGGCCAAGCAGGCTTCCTGAACGGTCCATTGCGCGGTGCCGAACGTCGACGCGTTCTTCCTGCCGTTCACCCAGGGCCGGCGATTCTGCCTGCTGCATTCGCCGCCGTCTGCCGTGCCGCGACGCGGCGCGATGCTTTATATACACCCGTTCGCCGAGGAAATGAACAAGTCGCGCCGCATGGCGGCGTTGCAGGCGCGCTCACTCGCCGGTAACGGCTGGTCGGTACTGCAGCTCGACTTGTTCGGTTGCGGTGACAGCGACGGCGATTTCGGTGACGCCGACTGGATCACGTGGGTGGGCGACGTCGGCGAAGCCGCCGCATGGCTGGAGGCACAGGTTGGGGCGCGGCCGTCGCTGTGGGGCTTGCGGGCGGGATGCCTGCTCGTGGCGCAAGCAGCGCGCACGATGAGCGCGGCACCAGACATGTTGCTGTGGCAGCCGGTGTTGTCGGGCCGCAACTACCTGCGCCAATTTCTGCGCGTGAAACTGGCGGGCCAGATGATCGCCGACGATTACCGCGCGCGCGCCACGCTCGAACAATTGCAGGCACGGCTTCGCGCGGGCGAGACGCTCGAAATCGGCGGCTACGCGCTGTCGCCCGCATTGGCCGCGGGCCTCGATGCGGCCGAGCTCGCGCCGCCTACCGCGAGCGGTCGGGTCGCGTGGCTCGAGGTATCGGCCGGCGAGCCGCCAACGCTTCCGCCGGCCGCTGGCAAGCACATCGACACGTGGCGAGCGCAGGAGATCAACGTTGACGCCATCGCGGTCAGCGGATTGCCATTCTGGCAAACGCAGGAGATCGCCGAGTGCCCGGCGTTGTTTGACGCAACCGCACACGTTCTCGACCGGTGGCGCGCATGAGGTTCGCCGAGCGAGCCGTGGTCTTCGACTGCATGGGCGAGCAGTTGATCGGCATCGTTGCCGAACCGGAAGTGGCGTCGCGTGCCGGCCTCGTCATCATCGTCGGCGGCCCTCAGTACAGGACCGGAAGCCATCGCCAGTTCGTGCTGCTCGCACGCAAGCTCGCCGCGGAAGGCGTGCCGGTGATGCGTTTCGACTATCGCGGCATGGGCGATGCGTCGGGACCGGCGCAGGTCTTCGATCAGGTCGCGCCGGATGTCGAGGCCGCCATCGGCGCATTCGCCGCGGCCTGTCCGGCGCTGGAGCGCGTCCTGTTGATGGGCCTGTGCGACGCAGCGTCGGCGTGCCTGACCTACTTCCACGGCTCACGCGACGCGCGTGTGGCGGGCATGGTGCTGCTCAATCCATGGGTGCGTTCGGACGAGGGCCTTGGACGCGTGCAGATCAGGCACTACTACACGGCACGTCTCACCGACTCCGCGTTCTGGAAAAAGCTGGCGCGCGGCGGCGTCGACGTGCATGCGGCGATGCGCGGCATCGGCCGCAGTGTTCGCAACGCCCTCGGGCCGCGGCTGCGCACTTCGCCGGCGGATGCAGGAGCGGTCGTTGCGTTCCAGGACCGCATGGCCGAGGGACTCCGGGCATTCGCGGGGCCTGTGCTGCTGATCATGAGCGGACGCGACCTCACTGCCCGCGAATTCGAAGACCATGCGCAGCGCGACGCCAGATGGGCGGGCCTGTTGACGCGGCCGAACCTCACCAGGCTGGACTTTCCCCTGGCTGACCACACGTTCTCGTCGGCGCAATGGCGTGCGCAGGTCGAGTCTGCAACGCTCGACTGGGTGCGGCGAATGTTTGCGCAGGCTCCGCCATGAACCTTGGGACGCATCAATTGCACGACGGCGGCAGACCGATTGCAGCACCAGCGACGGATGCTTTCCGGCAACCGCACCCTGTTGCCGCACGACCGACGGCGTTGCTACTGCTGTTGCTCATCTGGTCCTGTGCAGGCCATGCAACGGAAAGCGCGCCCGAACGTGCGCAACCCGCGGCGTCGCCCGTCGTGCGCGTCGGGCCATCCCGCACGTTCCAGCATATCGCCGACGCGATGCGCACCGTGCGCGATGGTGGCACCGTCGAAGTCGACGCTGGAACGTATGCCGGTGACGTCGGGACCTGGACACAGAACAACCTGACGATTCGTGCGCCGGCCGGACGCGCAACCATCGTGCAGCAAGGCAGCGCAGCGGAAGGCAAGGCGCTGTGGGTCATCAAGGGCAACAACGTCGTCGTGGAGAACTTTGCGTTCTCCGGCGCCAGCGTCGTCGACCACAATGGTGCGGGCATCCGCCACGAGGGCGGCAGGCTGACGATCCGCGGATGCCTCTTCGAACACAACCAGATGGGCGTGCTGACGTGGAATGACCCGCGTGCCGAGCTCGTCATCGAAAATTCCGAGTTCCGCGACAACCGGGTGACGCCCACGTATCGGCGCGGAGATCCGATCGGGCACCAGATTTACGTGGGAACGATCGCGCACTTCACGCTGCGCGAAAGCTACGTTCATCACGGCGCGTTCGGGCATCTCGTCAAGTCGCGGGCGCGCGAGAACCAGATCGTCGACAACCGGATCACCGACGAGGAAGGAGGGCGGTCGAGCTACGAGCTCGAGTTTCCGAATGGCGGCACGGCCCTCGTCATCGGCAACATCATCGAGCAGGGCGCGCAGACCGAAAACCCGGTGATGGTGTCATTCGGCGCCGAAGGCTATTCCGCCACACCCAACAAACTGGAGATGATCAACAACACGCTGGTCGACGATCTGCCCGGCGGCGGCGTCTACATCCGGGTGCGACCCGGTGCCGATCGGGTGACGCTGGTCGCCAATCTGATGATCGGTGATGCGCAGCCGGCCTTCGACTCCGGCTGGCGGCAGGCGGGCAATGTACGCGCCGCGGCTGCCGATATGCCGAATGTTGCGCAGATGGACTACCGGCTCGTGCGACACTCCCCGTTGACCGGGCAGGGCGTCGATCCGCGCAGCGTCGACGCGGGCTTGCCGCGGCTGTCGCGCGAGTACGTGCATCCGATGCGGAGCCGAGCGCTCGGGGACGGACCGCGCAGTCCCGGGGCGCTGCAGGGCCCGGCCGATTGAACGTCCTGATGACCGGCACGATCACCGCTTCGATGCGCACCACACGCCTTGCGCACGCGTGCGCATCGCTGGCGAGCGTCGGCCTCGGCGCCATTCTCGCGGCGCATTATCCGTTGTCTGCGTCGGCGATGCTGGTGGCGTTCGCGCTGGCCTCGGCGGTCGCGTACCTGCGTCCATCGCTATGGCTGTTCGTGGTGCCGGCGGCGTTGCCTGGGATCGGATTCGCGTCGTGGACTGGATGGATCGCGTTCGAAGAGCTGGATATCCTGATCATGGCCGCCGCGGCCGGTGGATACGCAGCGCTCGCGTTCGCGCCGGACGCGGATGGCAGCCGCGCCGCCGGCGGCGTGCACGCATTGCAGCGCGGATTGCCGTCATTTCGCATGCCGACGTACGCGCGCGTGCTGATCGGCTTGTTTGCGTTGTCCTTGTCGGTCGCGCTCGCCCGCGGCGTCGCCGGTGCGGCCACGCAGCACTTCGGCTTCTTCGACGGCTACGACGATGCAATCAATAGCGTACGCATCGCCAAGCCATTCTTCCTCGCGCTGTGGCTGATGCCGTTGCTGCGCGCAGAGCTCGCGCGGGCGCCGTCGCATGCGCTCAATCGACTGGCATCCGGCCTGGCGGTGGGACTGGGGATCGCCTCGCTGGCGGTGATCTGGGAGCGCGTCGCATTCACCGGGCTGCTCAACTTCTCGAGCGACTATCGTGCCACCGCGATGTTCTGGGAAATGCATGTCGGCGGCGCCGCCCTCGACGGCTTCCTCGCGATGACTGCGCCGTTTGCCGTCTGGCAGGTGCTTCGCTATGCGAGACCCTTGCAGTGGGCAACGGCTTGCGCCATCGCACTGGCCGGAACCTATACGTGCCTTGCGACCTTTTCGCGCGCCGTGTACCTGGCGCTGCCTGCATCGATGGGACTTTTGACGCTCCTCCAACTCATGCAGCGACAATCGCTGTCATTGGCGGTCACCACCATCGTCAGGGGCGGTGCGTTGGCCGGCACCACCGCGGTGGCGGCGTACCTCGTCTTTCGCGGCGGCGGTTACCGTGCGTTGCTGGCGGTGTTGGCAGTCTTCTGCCTGACGATGCTGCTCGGTGCACCAATGCGCCGCCTCAATGGACGCGAGTGGCTGGTTGCCGTCACGCTGGGCTGTGTGGCCGGGTTTGCGTGTGTGCCACTGGCAAAATGGATTCCGAAGGGGAACTACCTGGTCTTCGCCGCCGCATTTGCAGCGTGTGCGGGACTTGGAGTTCGAAGTCTGCACAAGGTTGATGCCAGGACGGCGACCGCGGCGCTTGCGGCCTATTTCTTCGCAGTGGTGGCCGCGGGGTCGGTCGCGTGGGGATGGGGCGGCGAGAAGGCGCTGTGGGGCAGCGCATTCATACTGGCGGTTTTGGTCGCATCAGCGTTCTGGAACTGGAAAGCGGCGACAGCTGTCTGGCCAGGAGGGCCGCGTGCACAGGTCGCCATCGCAGGCGCCGCCGCGGGGGTGGCGTTCACCGTTGCGGTGTTCTCGGGCGGCGCCTATATGAACGACCGCTTCGATTCGGTCGCGAGCGATCTCGGCAAGCGCGCGAGGCACTGGCGGGACGGCATTGGCCTGCTGGCCACACCGTCCGACTGGCTGCTCGGCAAGGGGCTCGGACGCTATCCGCAAAGCTATTACTTCGGTTCGCGCGAGGGCGCGATCCCCGGCGCATATCGGATCGGCACGCGCGACGGGAACAAGGTGATGACGCTGTTCGGCCCGCGGCGTGACGGTGGATTTATGGAATTATTTCGAATATCGCAGCGCGTGCATCCGATTGCGCAAGGTCAATATTCGGTGGTGCTCGATGTGCTTGCGGTAGAGGACGTGCTGCTGCACATCGAGGTTTGCGAACAGCATTTGCTCTATAGCGAAGGTTGCGCCATTGGAAGCATCGATGTGCGCGCCACCCCCGACGTTGTGCAACGCAAGGTCGTGAGCCTCGACGGCAAAAATCTGATGGGAGGCCCCTGGTACGCGCCGCGCCTGGGGTTTTTTTCCATGTCGGTCGAGAGTCCGGGTCGCCGAATCGAGATCGATCATGCGAGCGTCTACGGGCCTCATGGCCAGGATCTGTTGGCCAACGGAAACTTCTCGCAGGGAATGAGCCGCTGGTTCGAGATCAGCGAAGCTATGCATCTGCCGTGGCACATCGAGAACGTCGGCCTCGACGTGCTGTTCGACCAGGGAATCGCGGGATTGGTGTGCTTTGGCCTGCTCGTCGGCGCCGCATTGGTGCGCCTCATGGTCGGCCACGCGCGCCGGCATCCGGCGGCGCCGTTCTTGGCCGCCGCGCTGGCGGGATTCCTGGTCGTGGGCGCGCTGGACAGCCTGCTCGACGTGCCGCGCGACGCCTTCGTCTTCTATCTGCTAGTCATGCTCGGGTTCACGCTGCCGGACGCACAGCACGATCGCGCGCAGATCGCCACGACGAACCTTTCCGCCCAGGGATTCGCCGAGCGCAAATGGCGCCATTTTCTCGCGGTGGGCGTCACGCGAACTGTCTACGCGGCGTTCGACGCGCGCCGCGTCCGCGACATTTGGGATCATTCCGACCAGCGGTCAGTCGGAAATGGCCATTCGGCCGGGAATGTCGCGCCCACCGCGCGACCGAGGGTCATATTGCCCCTCTCCCGGGGCCGCATGCGTTAGCGGGGCGTGCAAGCGACGTACGGCCTTGCACATACCACGACAATGGCATAACGTTGACGGTTAGTTGAAGCATGCCCCGAGGCCGTGAATATTCACCTATTTTTGGGTCGTTGCCGGGTATATATTTGCACCGACAATCAAATTCCAGCGTAGCGTAC
Organism: Pseudomonadota bacterium; assembly: GCA_041691615.1. GTDB lineage: Bacteria > Pseudomonadota > Gammaproteobacteria > Burkholderiales > Casimicrobiaceae > VBCG01. Next base: position 65,561 of record JBEPUI010000007.1, on the reverse strand, counting down.
AAACCACTCTTCCCCGGTGTTTCTACACGAACAAGTTTGAGTAATCGATTGATCTTTGGTGCTCCGGGGCGTGAAGTTGTACTTTTCATAGTTTAGTTGCAAGCGAATACCCGGGTCGGCAACCAGGACCGGACGGGTTTGCAAGTCTCCGACCGCAAGACGCCGCATCGCAGCGCGTGCTGCATCAGCGTCTCGCGCACCGGAGCCCCGAACAAAACCAACAACGGCGAGCAGGTTAGCAATGCGTGCTTCGATGACAATCTTGCGATGGGTGGCGCAGTACTTGCTCACCTCGACCGCACCAGGCAAATGGGTGACGGGGACTGCATGACCAACATCTTCGGACGCAATTTGTCCAATGCAACATTGTTCGAGCTTGGCGCCGATGCGTCATGGCTGTTCATTGCCGTCATATTGGCGTTGCAATACTCGGGCAACCTCACCCACGCCATGCCCGCGCTGTTTCTCCCCGCATTCGTGTTCGCAGTGCTGATGGTGAGCCTCAATTGCGCCTTCGGCCTCTATCGGCGCGATACCAAGCTCGACTTTGGTGCGCGCGTCGCGCGGATGTTCCTGGCGCTGCTGGCGAGCCTGCCGATCGCATGGCTGGCGACGCGACTGTTGCCGCACCTGGTTCCCGAAGGTGCGCAGTTGCAGGAGGCGCTGGTCCAGGCGGTCCTGTTCGCGTTCGTCGGCCTGGTATTCGTCCGCCATTTCATCGTGTCGCCGCTCGTGCGTTCGCTGCGCCCGCATCGCGTGCTGGTGCTGGGAACGGGCCCCGAGGCGCGCGTCGTCGAGGCGTCGATCTCGACCGCCAACCATCCGAGCATGCAGCTGGTCGGTTTCTACGCGCTCGAGAAGGCGCAGGACACCACCGTGTCGCCCAACAACGTGATCGCCCATGTCGGCGCGCTGGAAGATACGGTCAAGCGCCTGGGCGTCAAGGAAATCATCGTCGCGGTGCGCCAGCAGCGTGGCGGCGTTCTGCCGATTCGCTCGTTGCTTGAATGTCGTCTCAATGGCGTGCAGGTCACCGACCTCGCGCGATTCTTCGAGCGCGTGCACGGCCACGTGCCGATCGAGTCGCTGAAGGCCAGCTGGCTGATCTATGGCAATGGCTTCCGCCAATCGTGGATGCGCCGGTTCGTCAAGCGCACGTTCGACCTGGTAGTGGCAACCGTGCTGCTGGTCGCAATGATGCCCGTGATGGCGATCTGCGCGCTGCTGATCGCGCTGGAGAGCGGCTTCCCGGTCATCTATCGCCAGGAACGCGTCGGCTACCGCGGAATTCCGTTTACCGTTCTCAAGTTCCGCAGCATGAGGAAGGATGCCGAGAAGGATGGCAAGGCCGCGTGGGCCACGGCGGACGATGCGCGAATCACGGCACTCGGCCACATCCTGCGTCACCTTCGCATCGACGAGCTGCCGCAGCTCATCAACGTGTTCAAGGGCGAAATGAGCCTCGTCGGGCCGCGGCCCGAGCGGCCGGTGTTCGTCAAGATGCTGACCGAGCAGATCCAGTTCTACGGCGTGCGCCATAGTGTGAAGCCGGGCATCACCGGTTGGGCGCAGGTGCGATACTCTTATGGCGCCACCGTCGAACAGTCGATGCGCAAGCTCGAGTACGATCTATATTACGTGAAGAACCACACCGTTTTCCTCGACCTCCTGATCCTGCTCGAGACCGTTCGGGTGGTCCTGCTCGGGGAGGGCGCGCGCTAGGCGCGCCAGGCGACCTCGCGGTGCCACACTTGCCGCGGCGCCCGCTTGCGGGGAAATTGCGGCAAGCTCGCCCGGCAAAACGCGAAGAAAAACGGTCGGGACAACGCGAGGCTACCGGCAACCCACGCGACACGCCTCGAATTCCCAACCTCGGCCGGGCCGCGCTACAGTCGGCGTGCCGATTCGACCGCTGAAAGACCGACGCCTTGACCGGAAGCGCCTTCGTTACTGCCGTCCTGTGGAGCTACGGAATCGCCGCGGTGGGATTCCTCGCGTTCGCGGCACGCCTGGCGCTCGGTTGGCGGCACAGCACACGTGCGTCGATGCTGCTCGCCGTGGTCGTGGTTACTGCGCTGTGGGCGGCGGCGGCGATGGCGGTGGTGGTCTGGCCGGCCGCGCAGACGTGGCTCGCAGCCAATGCCCTGGACGCGTTGCGCTACGCGATCTGGTTCGCATTCCTCGCGAGCCTGCTGCAAGGCAAGTCGATCGCCGCCGGCGCCGAGACCCGGCGCCAGCGCTCAACCGCGGTGATCGTCGCGGTGGCGCTGCTGGCGCAGGTGGCGCTCTCCGAAGGCTATGCGTTCGCGCGCATCGTGGGTCCGCAGGCGCGGACGATCGAATTCGGCCTTCGCCTCGGCCTCGCTGTGTTCGGGCTCATGCTCATCGAATTCCTGTTGCGGCGTGCGCATCCGCAATCGCGCTGGGGCTTGAAGCCGCTTACCCTGGGACTTGCGGGGGTCTTCGCGTTCGACCTCTTCATGTATGCGCAGGCGATGCTGTTTGGCCAGATCGACCCCGATTTCTGGGTGGCGCGCGGCATCGCCAATACGCTGGCCATCCCGCTGATCGCGATTTCGACCGCGCGCAACACCGACTGGACGATCGACATGCACATGTCGCGTGGCGTGGTCTTCCATTCGACGGCGCTGATCCTGTCCGGTGTGGCCGTGCTGACGATCGCCGCCGCCGGCTACTTCGTACGATACCTGGGCGGCGACTGGGGCCGCGCGCTGCAGATCGAGCTGCTGTTCGGCGCATTGCTGCTGACGGTGCTGGTGGCGTCGTCGGGCCGATTCCGCGCGCGGCTCAGCGTGTTCGTCAGCAAGCATTTCTTTTCCTATCGCTACGACTATCGCGAGCAATGGCTGCGCTTCACCCGCACGCTGTCCGCGGAAACCTCGCTGCAGGGCCTGCAGGTGCACAGCATCAAGGCGCTCGCGGATCTCGTGGAAAGCCCGTCGGGAACGCTGTGGCTTGCGCAGGAAGGCGAGGGATTGCGGCCGGTGTCGCGATGGAACATGGCGGCGCTCACCGACGCGGAGCCCGCTAGCGGCTCGCTCGCGCAGTTCCTGCAACGCACGGGCTGGGTGATCGACGTCAACGAATTTCGCGGCGACGCGGGCCGATACCCCGGTCTCGCGCTGCCGCCGTGGCTGTCCGCCATGCCCAATGCCTGGCTCGTCATTCCGCTCGCCTCGGGCGCCGAGTTGGTGGGGTTCGTGGTCCTGACTACGCCGCGTGCGCCGATCGTCGTCGATTGGGAGGTCCAGGACCTGCTGAAGACCGCAAGCCGCCAGGCCGCGAGCTATCTCGGGCAGATTCGCGCGAGCGAAGCGCTGCTCGAGGCCCGCAAGTTCGACGCCTTCAACCGGATGTCGGCGTTCGTGGTCCACGACCTCAAAAATCTGGTCGCCCAACTCGTGCTGATGCTGCGCAATTCAGAACGTCATCACGCCAATCCCAAGTTCCAGCAGGACATGCTGGCCACGGTCGAGCACGTGGTCGGACGGATGAACCGGCTGATGCTGCAGCTGCGTGCGAACAGCGCGCCGGTGGAAAGCACGCGGCCGGTGGACCTGGCGGCGGTCGTCGAACGCATCACCGCGGCGAAGACGAAAGCGGGGGCGGCGATCGGGCTCGTGCTCGCGCCGGGAATCGCCGCGATCGGGCACGAGGATCGTCTCGAGCACGTGATAGGCCATCTGGTGCAGAACGCGATCGATGCGACGACGGGTCGCGGCAGCGTCGAGGTGCGCGTTGCCAGCGAAGGCGACTTCGCGGTCGTCGATGTCACCGACACGGGCGTGGGCATGAGCGCCGAATTCGTTCGCGACCGCTTGTTCAAGCCATTCGAAACCACCAAGGCGGAAGGCATGGGAATCGGTGTCTATGAAAGTTCCCAATACGTCAGCGCGTTGGGCGGTCGAATCCTGGTCGACAGCACGCCGGGCAAGGGCACGCGCGTGCGCCTGCTGTTGCCGACGGCGGCGCGTACGCAGCCTGCCGCCGCGGCGTTGCAGGACGTTACATGAGCGACACGCGCAAGCCGCTGTTGATCGTCGAGGACGATCCCGCGCTGCAGACGCAGATGCGCTGGGCATTCGACGCCTATGCGACGATCGTGGCCGAGGATCGCGAGTCGGCGATCGTGCAGCTGCGTCGCTACGAGCCGGCGGTGGTGACGATGGACCTCGGCCTGCCGCCCAACCCGGACGACGCGACCGAAGGACTCGCGCTGCTGGACGAGATCCATTCGCTCGCCCCCGACACCAAGGTGATCGTGCTCACCGGGCAGAATGACCGCGCACATGCATTGAAGGCAATTGCGCTGGGCGCGCACGATTTCTGCGCCAAGCCGTTCGAGCCAGCGATCCTCGCGTGGACGATCGACCGCGCGTTCCGCGTGCACGAATTGCAGGAGGAAAATCGCCGCCTGCAGTCGGCGCAGCAATCGCCGGCGATGTCGGGAATCGTCACCCGCGATCCGCAGATGCAGCGCATTTGCCGCACGGTGGAGAAGGTGGCGCCGACGTCGGCGAGCGTGCTGATCCTCGGCGATTCCGGCACCGGCAAGGAGCTGTTCGCCCGGGCGCTGCACGACTTGTCGCCGCGCCACGGGCAACGCTTCGTGGCGATCAACTGCGCGGCGATTCCGGAAAACCTGCTCGAAAGCGAGCTGTTCGGCTACGAAAAGGGCGCCTACACCGGCGCGGCCAAGCAGACGATCGGCAAGATCGAGACCGCCAACGGCGGCACGCTGTTCCTGGACGAGATCGGCGACCTGCCGGTGTCGCTGCAGGCAAAGCTCCTTCGCTTCGTGCAGGAGCGGGTGATCGAGCGGGTCGGCGGGCGCGCCGAAATTCCGGTCGACGTGCGCATCGTATGCGCGACGCACCAGAGCCTGAAGGACCACATCGCGGCCGGCAAATTCCGCGAGGACCTCTATTACCGGCTCGCCGAGATCGTCATCGAGATTCCACCGCTGCGCGATCGACGCGGCGACGCCGCGCTGCTTGCGCATGCGCTGATGCGCCGGTTCGCGATCGAACAGGGACGAGGCGCGATGACGTTGCTGCCCGATGCCATCGATGCGATCGAGGCGCACAGCTGGCCAGGCAATGTACGCGAGCTGGAGAACGTGATCCGGCGCGCGGTGATAATGACCGAAGGCGCGACGATCAAGGCCGACGATGTCGGCATATCCTCGGGGGCCAACGCGGGTTCCATGCTGAACCTGCGCCAGGTTCGGGAGGAGGCCGAGCGCAACGCCGTGCTGGGCGTGCTGGGCCGGGTAAACGGCAACCTCAGCAAGGCCGCCGAGCTGCTGGGAATCAGCCGCCCCACGCTGTACGATTTGATGCACCGTTTCGGGCTCAAGTAAGCTCGGGGCCCCCGAACAAACCCGTTTTGCCGACTGGAACATTGCGCATGCTGAACTGCCACCAATACCGCCAGCTGTTGGCCGCCACCGTCGTTGTCCTGGCGCTCACGGGCTGCAGTCGCAACGACCCCGCGACACTGGTCGCATCGGCCAAGGTCTTTCTCGACAAGAACGACGCGCCGGCGGCGATCATCCAGCTCAAGAACGCGCTGCAGGTCGCGCCCGAAAGCGCGGAAGCGCGCTTTCTGCTCGGCAAGTCGCTGCTCGAAAGCGGCGATCCCGGTGCCGCCGAAACGGAGCTGCGCAAGGCGCTCGACCTCAAGTATTCCGCTGAAGAGGCGTATCCGTTGCTGGCGCGTGCGCTGCTTCAGCAAGGCAAGTATGAAAAGCTCATCAGCGACGTCGGCGATCGCAAGTTCACGACGCCGCCGGCGCAAGCCGAGGTGCTGACATCGCTTGGTCTCGCGCGGCTCGGACTCGGCGAGAAAAAGGAAGCGCATGCGTCGATCGATGCGGCGCTGATCGCCAAGCCCGGCGACCTTCACGCGACTGTTGCCCAGGCGCAGCTCGCGGCGATGGACAACGACCTGCCGCGCGCGCTCAAGCTGGTCGACCAGGCGTTGTCGACAGCGCCGGACGATCTGCAGGCACTGCAGCTGAAGGCCGACGTGCAGGAAGCAGGGGGACAGCACGACGACGCGATCAAGACGCTCGGCCGCGCGCTCGAGTTGCGGCCGAATTCGATCCAGCCGCGGTTGGCAATGGTGTCGATCCTCGCCCGCAATGGTCAGGTCGATCGCGCCGCCAAGGAGCTCGAGCCGCTCACCAAGTCGATGCCGAAAGATCCGCGCACGCTCTACGCGCAGGCACTGGTGGCGTTCGAGCGCGGCGACATGACGGCGGCGCGCGACGCGATCCAGGGCGTGCTGAGTGTCGCACCCGACAACCTTCCCAGTGTCTACCTGTCCGGGCTCATCAATTTCCGGCTGGCGTCGTACGGCGCGGCCGAGCAGGCGCTGCGCACCGTGGTCGCCAAGGCCCCCGGCGACGTCGGCGCACGGCAGGTGCTCGCCGCCACATACATGCGCACGGGGCGCACGACCGCAGCGCTCGAAACGCTGGAGCCCGCGTTGCAGGCCGCGCCAGACAATCCGGGGTTGCTGCGTGCCGCGGCCGAGGTTTACCTGGCGTCGAACGATCCGGGCAAGGCCGCCCAGTTCTACGAGCGCGCCAACGCAATCGACAAGGGGAGCGTCGAAGGGCGTGTGCGGCTCGCGCAAGTGAAGCTCGCCGCGGGTGGCGATGCGGATCGCGCGCTCAAGGACCTGGAGTCGATCGCCAGCGCCAATCCGTCGTCGCAGGCCGCCGACCTGGCGCTGATCAGCGTGCACCTGCGCCAGCATGAAATCGACAAGGCGATGGCTGCGGCAGACTCGCTCGTGCAGAAGCAGCCGAAGAATCCGCTCGGCTACAACATCAAAGGCGTCATCTACTCGTCGAAGCGCGATTTCAAGTCGGCGCGCGCGGCATTCGACGAAGCAATGAAGGTCGACCCCGACTACCCGGCGGCGGCGCTCAATCTCGCGCGGCTCGACCTCATGGAGCGCAACGTCGACGGTGCGCGCAAGATCTACGAGCAGATGCTCGTCAAGGACCCGCACAACGAGCAGGCGCTGCTTGCGCTCGCCGGCATCGCCGCATCGACGAGCTCGCCCCCTGCGCAAGTCAAGGCGGCGGTCGAGCGCGCAGTCACCGCCAATCCGACGTCGGTTCGCGCGCAGCTCGCGCTGATCGGCTACTACTCGCAGCGACAGGACGCCAAGGCCGCGCTCGCTGCCGCGCAGGCGGCCGACGCCGCGATTCCGGGCAATCCGCAGATCCTGGACGCGCTGGGCATTTCGCAGCAGGTAGCGGGCGACAACAACCAGGCGATCGACACGCTCACCCGGGCCGCCAAGCTGCAGCCCCAGAGCGCGACGCCGCTGGTGCGGCTGGCGGGCGTCGAGCTCGCGCTCAAGGACTTCAATGGCGCGATCGATACGCTGCACAAGGCGATCGCGCTGCAACCCCAGCAGAGCACCGGCTGGCTGGCGTTGGCGACGGTCTATGGCGTCGCCGATCGTGTCGACGCCGGCATCGCCGACGCGCGCAAGCTGCAGAAGGAATATCCGGTGCGCGCCATCGGTTACGCGATGGAAGGCGAGCTGCTCGCGCGGCAGAAGAAGTTCGATGCGAGCGCCACCGCGTACCGTGAGGCGCTCGCCCGCGAGCCGCTGCCGCTGCTGAGCGTCCGGCTGTACTCGGCATTGCAGGCCGCAGGCAAGACGGACCAGGCGAACGTGATGGCGCAGCGTTGGCAGAAGGAGCACCCGACAGACGTGCTGCTGCAGGATTTCCAGGGCCAGCAGGCAGTTGTCGCCAAGGACTACCGTGTGGCCGTGCAGCACTTCAACGCGGTAATCGCGGTCGAGCCCGAAAACACCGCCGCGCTCAACAATCTCGCGTGGACGTTGAACGAGCTCGGCGACCGCAAGGCGCTCGAATACGCCGAGCGCGCTTCCGCATTGGCACCATTTGCACCGGCGGTCATGGATACGCACGGCTGGATCCTCGTTCAGCACGGCGATGCGGCGCGCGGCATCGCATTGCTGCAGCGCGCGGCGAGCCTGGCACCGCAGAACGAGGATATCCAGTTGCACTACGCCAAGGCGATGCTCAAGTCCGGCGACAAGTCGGCGGCGAAAGGCGAGCTCGCCAAGCTCGCCGCGCAGACCAAGGCCTCGCCCGCGCGCACCGAGGCGCAGCAACTGCTCAAGGACCTATGAGATCGCGTATGCCGCAGGCTGCAGGTTCGATTGCCGCCTGCACGCATCCGATCGCAGCCTTAAGCGTGACCACTGACAAGGGCCGTTGCATCACATGATCACCGACACGACGATCGCCGTCGTCGGCCTGGGGTACGTGGGACTTCCCCTCGCCGTCGAATTCGGCAAGCGCTATCCGACGATCGGCTTCGACCTTTCCGTCCCCAAGATCGACGCTTATCGCAAGGGCTTCGACCCGACGGGCGAGGTCACTCCCGACGAGCTGAAGGCGTCCTCGGGACTGCGCGTCACGACTGACGCGTCGATGCTGAAGGAGGCGGACTTCATCATCGTCGCCGTGCCGACACCCGTGGACGAGGCGCACCAGCCCGATTTCGGCCCACTTCTGGGCGCGAGCGAATCGGTCGGCCGCAACCTGAAGCGCGGTGCAACGGTGGTGTTCGAGTCGACTGTTTATCCCGGCGCGACCGAGGAGATCTGCGTGCCGGTGATCGAGCGGCATTCGGGATTGAAGTGGCAGCGCGACTTCTTCGTCGGCTATTCGCCGGAGCGCATCAACCCCGGCGATCGCGAGCATTCGCTGACGCGGATCATCAAGATCGTCTCCGGCGACTCGCCCGCGACGCTCGAACGCGTCGCGTCGGTGTACGGCAGCATCATCACCGCCGGCGTGCACCGCGCGAGCAGCATCAAGGTGGCGGAAGCCGCAAAGGTCATCGAGAACACGCAGCGCGATCTGAACATCGCGCTGATGAACGAGCTCGCGCTGCTGTTCCACAAGATCGGCATCGACACGATGGAAGTACTCGAGGCCGCGGGAACCAAGTGGAACTTCCTGCCGTTCCGCCCCGGGCTGGTCGGGGGCCATTGCATCGGCGTCGACCCGTATTACCTGACGCACAAGGCCGACAAGCTGGGCTATCACCCGCAGGTGATCCTCGCCGGCCGGCGCATCAACGACGGCATGGGCAAGTACATCGCCGGCGAGACCGTCAAGCAGATGATCCAGTCGGGCTTCCCGGTCAAGGGCGCCAACGTGATCGTGCTGGGCATCACGTTCAAGGAGAACTGCCCGGACCTGCGCAACTCGCGCGTGATCGACGTCATTCGCGAGCTGCAATCGTTCGGCGCCAACGTGCACGTGCACGATCCGATCGCCGACGCGGCCGAGGCAATGCACGAATACGGCGTCACGCTCACGCCATGGGACGCGCTGCCGCGCGCGCATGCGCTGGTCGCGGCGGTTGCGCACGGCGATTACAAGCGCCGTCCGGTCGCGGACTTCGTGGCCAAGATCGAGCGCAACGGCCTCTACGTCGACGTCAAGTGCCAGGCGGACACGGCGGCGCTCAATGCGCAAGGCATCCAGGTGTGGAGGCTTTGATGGTGCAATCCATGCCTTCACCTGCATCCCGTGCGCTGTCATCGGTTCACGCCGAATTGGAGGCGCGTCCGCGGCGCTGGCTCGTCACCGGCAGCGCCGGCTTCATCGGGTCCAACCTGCTCGAGAGCCTGCTCACGCTCGGGCAGCACGTGGTGAGCCTCGACAACTTCGCCACCGGGCATCGCGCCAACCTCGCCGAAGTCGAGGCGAGAGTGGGCGCCGACGCCTGGCGGCGGCACGTGTTCATCGACGCCGACATCGGCGATATCGACGCGTGCCGGCGTGCATGCAAGGACGTGGAAATCGTGCTGCACGAGGCTGCGCTGGGGTCCGTTCCCCGCTCGATCGCCGATCCGCTGCTGACGCACGCGGCCAATGCCACCGGATTTCTCAACCTGCTGGTGGCGGCACGCGATGCGCATGTGGCGCGCTTCGTGTATGCGGCGTCGAGCTCGACCTATGGCGACCATCCGGGATTGCCGAAAGTCGAGGACACGATCGGCAAGCCGCTGTCACCGTATGCGGTGACCAAATATCTCAACGAGCTGTATGCCGACGTGTTCGGGCGCTGCTATGCGATGCCGGCGATCGGGTTGCGCTACTTCAACGTGTTCGGCGCGCGCCAGGATCCCGAGGGCGCCTATGCGGCGGTGATCCCGAAGTGGGTGGCCGCCATGCTGCGCGGCGAGGCCATCGTGATCCACGGCGACGGCGAGACCACGCGCGATTTCTGTCACATCGCCAACGTGGTCGAAGCCAACCTGCTGGCGGCGACGGTTTCAGATCCTGCGGCGCTCGGCCAGGTCTATAACGTTGCGGTCGGCGGGCGCATGTCACTCAACGACTTGTTCGCGACATTGCGCGACCTGCTGCTGGAACGTCATCCCGGCTTGCGCATTGCCGCGCCGGTGCACGAGGACTTTCGCCCCGGCGACGTGCGTCACTCGCAGGCGGACATCGGCAAGGCCGAGCGCCTGCTCGGCTATGCGCCGGCGTTCGGGGTACGCGAAGGGCTGCGCGACGCGCTGCCATGGTACGAGCGTCGCGCCGACGCGCCTGCCGCTACCCGCGCGGCGGAGAACCGGCATGCGCAGCGCACCGCGTAAGCGATTGCCGATCGAGCGCGTCGGCCCGCGCGTCGCGCGGCTGGGTGTGCGTTATAGGATCAAATGCGCTGCCTGCGCGATGGGCGCACTGGTGTGCACGCAGGTTGCCTGCGCCGAAACGATGGGCGCCGCGGCGTCGGTGGCCGCATCGTCCTCGCTCGCAGCATCGCCCGCCGCGGCATCTTCCGTCGCGACATCTTCCGTCGCTGCATCTCCGGTCGCGACATCTCCCGTCGCAGGCTCGCCCGTCGCACCATCCGCCGCGGGCACGCCAGCGGCGGCTGGCGCGCTCGCGCAAGCCGTCGCCTTCGAAAATGGCGAAGGCGTGCCCAAGGATCTTCGCCGTGCAGCGGCGCTGTATTGCGATGCCGCGCGCGAAGGCAATGCCGATGCCCAGTACGGATTGGGCTGGATGTATGCGAACGGTCGTGGCATGCCGCGCGACGATGCGGTCGCGGCATCGCTGTTGGCGCTGGCCGAAGCGTCGGGCCAACCGGATGCTCAGAAGGCGCTCAGGTACCTGGGAAGCGAGCGCGGCCACCTGCCCGATTGCATGCGCCCTGCGGAGCCCGACAACGTCGACCCGTTCGCCCGCGACAACACGGCATCCGATCCCTTCGCCACGCTGCCGCCGTGGAAGAAGCAGATCGCCGACCTGGTGGAAAGCCTCGCTCCCAAATACGCGGTCAATCCGCGGCTTGCGCTCGCGGTCATCACCGTGGAGTCCAACTTCGAGCCGCGCGCACGATCGGACAAGGACGCGCGCGGGTTGATGCAACTGGTCGCGGGCACCGCCGACCGCTTTCGTGTGGCGGACCGCTTCGACATCCGCGAGAACGTCCGCGGCGGGCTCGCCTACCTGCAGTGGCTTCTCGCGTACTATCAGGGCCAGGTTCCGCTCGCGGCGGCGGCCTACAACGCCGGTGAGGGTGCGGTCGACAAGTACCGAGGCATCCCGCCCTACGCGGAAACACGCGCGTATGTGAAGCGCGTGCTTGCGTTGTATCCCGGCGAGACGCATCCGTACGACCCGAGCATCGCCGGCCCGTCGCCGATCCTGGCGGGGCCGGTCGCCGGCACGCTCTAGGAGGCATCGATGAACACTGCGCGCGCAGCACGAACCCTGGGCGCTGTCGTGGCCGCGGTCCTGCTGACGCTGCTGGCGACGGCGACGGGCGTGTCGCCCGCGCGGGCGGACGGTACGATCGCCACGATCGAACGCGTCAAGGCATCGGTGGTTGCCGTCGGAACGTACGAGCGCACGCGAACGCCGCCGTTCCAGTTTCGCGGAACGGGATTCGCAGTCGGCGACGGCACACTGATCGTCACCAACGCGCATGTCCTGCCCGATGCCGTCGACCCGGCGAAGCGCGAGACAATCGCCGTGCTGCTGCCGGCGCTTGCCAAGGACAAGGTCGAGGTGCGCGAGGCCAGGCGCCTGTCGATGGACCCGGGTTCCGATCTCGCCGTCATCAAGGTCGACGGCACTGCGTTGTCGCCGCTAAAAGTCGGCGACTCGGATCGCGTGCGCGAGGGGCAGGGCGTGCTGTTTACCGGGTTCCCGATCGGCCCGGTACTGGGGCCCTATCCGGCGACCCATCGCGGCATGATCTCGGCGATCACGCCGATCGCGATTCCTCAAGGGCGCTCCGCCGAGCTCGACGCGCACGTGATCCGGCGCCTCAACAGCGGCGCGTTCCCCGTGTTCCAGCTCGACGCGACGGCGTATCCGGGCAACAGCGGCAGCCCGGTCTACGACCCGGAAACCGGCGACGTCGTGGCGATCGTGAACATGGTGTTCGTCAAGGGCACCAAGGAGTCGGTGCTCACGCAGCCGAGCGGCATCACCTACGCCGTGCCGTCGAAGCACCTGGCCGACCTGCTGCAGAAGCTGCGCTGACCGGTCGCGAGCCCGGAGGCGCGGGCAAAGAGACGCTGCAACGCGCGCGGGATCGCGGCCCTCAGGCACGCTGCCCGTATCGCGGCACCATGGCCGATGCGCTGGGGATGGTTTCCAGGCAAAGGCCACCCCGCGGACGGCGCCCGGTGAATATTCCTGGTTAACGGAGACGACCATTCCGATTGGCAACCAATGCCCGCGGCCGTAAAGTACGGGTCCAGTACAGGTCAGCCAGAGAGATTGACGTGCAGGTCGCACCCAGCACCACGACGCTTCTGTTCACCGACATCGAGGGCAGCACCCGCCTGTGGGAGCAGGAAGGGGAGCGGATGTCGTTGGCGTTGGCGGCGCACGACCTGCTGTCGCGCGCCGCCGTCGAGGGCAATCGGGGCGCCATCGTCAAGATGACCGGCGATGGGATGTACGCGGCGTTCGACGACCCGCTCGACGCCATCAACGCCACGGTCATGCTCGAGCAGTCGCTGGCCGATCCTGCCGCCACCAATGGCATTCCGTTTCGCGTCCGCTACGGCCTGCACCTCGGTGTCGTCGAGCGCCGCGACGACGATCTGTTCGGCAGTCCCGTCAATCGCGCCGCGCGCATCATGAAGGCGGCGCACGGCAGCCAGGTGCTGTTGTCCCAAGCGGTCGTCGACCAGATCAGCGAGGAGCTCGCCGCACCGATCTCGTTGCGCGACTTGGGTGGCATTCGCTTGCGCGACGTCGGCGCCGAGCACGTCTACCAGCTCGTGCATCCGGCGCTGCGTTCGGATTTCCCGGCACTGCGCGCGCTGGAGGCGACGCCCAACAACCTGCCGCTGCAGGTGACGTCGTTCATCGGGCGCGAGCGCGAGCTCGGCGAAATCAAGCACCATATCGCGCGCACGCGGTTGTTGACGCTTCTCGGGATGGGCGGTCTCGGCAAGACCCGACTGTCGCTGCAGATCGCGTCCGACGCGCTCGAGGAATACCCGGACGGCGTCTGGTTCGTCGACCTGGCGCCGATCAAGGATCCGTCGCTGGTCGCCAACGCGGCCGCGCAGGTCGTCGGTGTTCGCGAAGAGCCGGGCAAGCCGCTGGCGCAGACGCTGTGCGAGCACATCAAGGACCACAAGCTGCTGTTCGTCGTCGACAACTGCGAGCACCTCGTCGCGGCCTGCGCGAGCCTGGCAACGGCGCTTCTGCAAGGCGCGCCGGGTGTTCGCATCATCGCCACGAGCCGCGAGGCGCTGCGCATCAACGGCGAGCAGACTTACCACGTGCTGCCGCTCGCCGTGCCCGATCGCAACGCCGGCGTCGAGGCGCTGCTGCGCTCCGAAGCCGTGCAGCTCTTCACCGAACGCGCCAAGGCGCAGAAACCCAACTTCGAGCTGACCGACCGCGACGCGCGGGCGATGGCCGAGATCTGCGCGCGCCTCGACGGTATTCCTTTGGCGCTCGAGCTCGCGGCGGCGCGCATGCGCTCGCTGTCGATCGGCGAGATAAACACCCGGCTGCACGATCGCTTCAAGCTCCTCACCGGCGGCAGCCGGGTCGCACTCGAGCGCCAGCAGACGCTGCGCGCGCTGGTCAGCTGGTCGTATGACCTGCTGCAGGAGCGCGAGCAGATGCTGCTCGACCGATTGAGCGTGTTCGCCGGCGGCTTCGACCTGGAGGCCGCCGAAGCGGTATGCGGCACCGAACCGCTCGATCCCGACGACGTCATCGACCTGCTGAGCTCGCTGGTCGAGAAGTCGCTGGTGATGCACGACCACGGCGAAAGCGCGTCGCGCTACGGGTTGCTGGAAACAATCCGCGAGTTCGCGCGCGAGCACCTGACGCGGCGCTACGACATGCTGGGCACCGTCCGCGATTTCGCCAAGGAGCGCCTGGTCGATCGCGACGATGTCGCCGCGACCGCGGGACGACATTGCAACTATTATCTCGATGTCGCCAAGACCGCGCGCGAGAAATTGCTGGGCCTCGAGCAGGCGCAGTGGATCGGGCGCCTGGAAATCGAGCTCGACAACCTGCGCACGGCAATTGCGCTCGCGCTCGCCGGTGGCGTCGAGCCTGTGATCGCGGTCAAGTTCGAGGTCGCGCTGATGCGCTTCCGGATCCTGCGCGGCTACTCGAGCGAAGCGCGCAACAATGTGCGCAAGTCGCTCACGCTCGCCGGGATCGTCGAACCGAATGCGGCGCGCGCGCACGCACTGTATGTCGGCGGCGTGCTCGCGACCAACCAGAGCGACCACGTCGAGGCGGCGAAGATGCTGCTCGAATGCCTCGAGATTCGTCGCGGGTTGGAAGCGCCGCGCGAAAGCGCCGCGACGCTGTCCACGCTCGCCACGCTCTACCTGCAACAGGACGACATCGCCAGGGCGCGCGAGTGCGAGGAGGAGGCGATCGAGATCTTCCGCGAGTTGGGCGACCAGGTCGGCGAGGCGATCGGCCTGCAGACGCTCGGCGAGATCTCCATCCGCCAGACCGACTACAGCGGCGCGCAGGACCTGTTCGAACAGTGCCTGGTGATCTCGCAGAGCGCGCGCCACCAGGAGCTCGAAAGCGAGTGCGAGCGCAGCCTTGGTGATCTCGCGCTGATCGCAGGCAACCTTCCGGCGGCGCATGCGCGCTTCGCCCGATCGCTCAAGGTATGCAAGGATGCCGAGGACAAGCGCGGTGCGGCTATCGCACTGTGGCGCCTTGGCAAGTCCGACCTGGCCGGCGGCGACCTGGAGCCGGCGCGCGAGCGCCTCGGCACCGCGTTGCGCGCGCTGCAGGGATTCGAGATGAACGCGGAAACGCTGGATTGCCTCGAAGACTACGCGCGATTCCTGCTGCTCGATGGGCGGGCGGAGGACGCCGTGCGAATCGCCGCTTCGGCGGCGGCGGTGCGCGACATGCTGGCGTTGCCGCGGTCGTCGCGCGCCGAAGCCGACGCGCCGCTGGACCTGCAGTCGGCGCGCGCCACCCTCGGCGACGCCGCATTCGACCAAGCCTGGGAGGCCGGCCGCCGATGGTCGCTCGCCGAGGCGATCGACAGTGCGTTGGCGTCCACAGCCGACGCATCCGTGGCCGCCTGAGCGGGCGCCTGCGCAATCACCCCAAAAAAAAGCCCACCGCCGTGATGGGCAGTGGGCCTTGTTTCATGGTCGCTGATCAATGATTGCGGCGGCGTCGAGCGAACCAGCCCGCACCACCTGCCAGCAGCAACAGCGCGAGCGTTCCCGGTTCAGGTACGCGCGTGAACGTCACGGTGGTGGCGATGCCGGCGGGCGTGCGGTCTGCCTGGCAGCCGTCGCTGCTCGTGTCGAGCGCAACGGAATCCCGCGACGAGAAGCTGCAGTTGCCCGTGTAGAGGTAAACCGCCGGAATCACCCCGCTTCCGAGATCGGCACTCTGCGCGGGCGCGAAGTTCGTGCTGAACTGCCATTGGACCCAGAACGGAATGTCGCACAACGTCCCACTGCAAGGCTGGTCCGCGAAGGTCCAGCCGACGAGATCCGTATTGGCGCCGAGCATGTCGCCGTGGTCGCCCATGAAGAAGCTGATCATGTCGACCGTGTCCGGCAGCACCGGTGAGAAGTTCAGGTGCCCGGTATCGCCACTGACGGTATCGGTCATGTCGACCGTCGCGGTGCTCAAACTCATGCCGCAATCCGAAGCGAGATGAAATCCGGCGCCAAGGCAGGTATCCGATACGTAGAACAGCCCCTGACCGTTGAAGTCGATCGGTCCCGGCGGATCGAAGCGCGAGCTGTAGAATGCGCCGCTGGCGATTCCACCGAACATGAGTGTCGCGGCGGCCGCTAATGCAGCAAGCGCGTGGCGATGCGTGCGTTTGGACATGATGATTCCGTCGTGGTCGGGTGGCGAGGATGCGAGGCGGGATACGACAAGGAGACCATATCCCCTTGCCCATGGTCCCACTTGTCGTCCCAATACAAAGCAAGACGCAGACCACGTCTGTAGAATTGCTGTAATACCTTGAAATTGCTAACGTATCTGAGGCGGCGATCGCCCGTCGCATGGATCGCCGCCGGCGACCGTAAAATTCCTCGACAAACCGATGCATGCGAGGCGACGACGATCGGCTGTCGACCGCGTGCAGTCGCGAGGCACATTGGAAAGGGGCCTCGCTGATGGGCGCGTACCGCTAGTCGCCTTCGGTCGCGACGCGCACGGCGTTGCCGAGGATCTCGTACAACGCGAAATAACTCGCGTCGAGCCCGGCGATCGTCGGTATGAGTTCGAGCAGCCCGCCGGACCCGCGCGTGGGGATGAGTGTGGGCGCGGCGATCACCTCCATTCCCTGTCGGCGAAATTCGGCGCGCGCCCGCGGAATGTCGAAGCTGTGGCCGACAAGCACGATGCGATGGATGCCGGCCGCGCGCAGGATTGCCGTCGAATCGATCGCGTTCTCGTGGGTGTTGCGCGAGCGATCCTCCGCCCATCGGACATTGACGCCGAATTCGTGCTCGAGCGCATCGCGCATCAGTTTCGCCTCGGTTTCGCCCCCGAGCGCAGACCCTCCCGACACCAGCACCGGAAGGCCTGTCGCGCGCGCGACGGTGGCCCCATAGCGGACACGCTCGAGTGTCAGCCGACCAAGCGTGTCGCCGTGATATTCGGGTGCGCCGCGCCGGGTGCCGCCGCCCAGGATCACGATCGCTTGTGCAGTACGTGCTTGCGCGAAGTCTAACGGCGGCGACGCATCGACAAGGCGCGACAACGTGAAAGCGACGATCGGCATCGACAGCACCAGCAAGGCGCCGGCGGCGGCTGCGGCGACCGCACGGCCGGCGCGCGGATAGCGCCTCGAAGCGAGGAGACCGGCCACGCAAACCAGCAGTGGACCAGTCGGCGGCAGTATTAGCGCCTTGGCCAGCGCCTTCCACCAGATGAGGTCGTGCAAGCGTCCTCCGGTTTTGTCGGCGCAGTTTACAGGCGACCGTTTGCACGCTCGGTCAATGTTCGCAAGCCATTGATACACCGACGAGTTTTAGAGGTGGTCTCGCAATTGCGTATGCAGCGGCAAGACCTTATAACAATTCCGGGAGAACCCAATGATTAATGCAAAACGTCATGCGACGACGACTGCTCGTGCCACGCCGCGGCTGCGCCTCGCCGTTTCTGCTGGCCGCGCGCTGATCGCAGGCGTTGCTCTCGCGGCATCGGCCGCGGCGAGCGCGACCACGTACACCTTCGATTTTAATTCGCTGGCCAACGGCGCTTCGAACGCGGCGATCCAGACCTATATTCAGGGAATCATTGCCGGAACCACGGTTAGCGGCGCAATTGCCTCGCGCACCTACAATGGCGACGGCCACGTTTCCGGGCCAACGCTGGGCCCCGATACGTTCATCATGAACAACGGCAGCGGCGGCAGCAACAATTTCACGATGAACTTCGGCGCGAATTTCTACATCTCGTCGATCTCGTTCGACTGGGAGATCTTTCCCAATGCGAGTTGCTTCAACGGATCGGGTTCCACCACAGCGAGCCGCAACTGCGTGACCGCGGGACCGGTCGCGGGCAACACCAACTGGCCCGACTTCAGCCTGTTCGTGGACGGCAGCGCGACCGCGTCATTTCACCAGTTGGCGGCGGCGAGCAATTTTCCGCAGGCGATCGGCACCAGCGGAACGCTCGGCCTGTCGAACGCTCACATGCTCAATTTCGTCGATTGGCCAGCCGAAATCGCGATCGACAACCTCGTGATCAACGGATGCAGATCCCGGTCATCTGAGAGTTGCCTGCAGCATGATGTGCCGGAGCCTTCCTCACTGCCACTTGTTGGCATGGCGCTCGCGATGGCGGGATTCGCCGGATGGCGCTCGCGGCGCGGCGCGCGCGGGACGACGCGCGGAGTCTAGAGCGTGACGGCCCATGGGCGAGCCGGCAATCGGCTCGCCTGTTAGCCCTGCCCACCCGCGCTTCGGTGTCGCCAATATCCGCTTCAAAATCCTCGCTGCTCGATCTCGACTCGCGCCAATCCGATGGTGGTCCGGTGTACTCGGCCAATTGTCGGCTTTTCTTACAGTTCCTGTAGGATACGCGCGGTTACGGACAGTCAATGGAAGTAACATGTTGATTTTATGCATAAAAAATACACAAAAACTCAGGCCCGGATATTGCTCATAAGGGTTGCCGAAGTGAACCATGACAACGCGCCCTTCCAGTCCGACTGGGGGCACCGAATCCAGGGAGTCAAGCAATGAGCGTAACAAGAATACTGCGTCGTGCCGGAATGGCTGCTGCGACCTGCGTGGCACTTTCCGCCGCGTCCACCGCATTCGCCACTAACACGCTGGTAACGATTGGCTACGCCAACGGATCTGAGAACTTCACCGTCAGCAACCACTCGGGTCAGGTATCGGCCGGTGGTTTCAGCGGAACGTACAACGGCGTGCCGATCGACTTCTGGTGTATCGATCTGTTCCACACGTTCAACCTCGGTAGCACGTATACCGACTACGTTGCCGCACCCTACAGCAACACGCGTCTTTCGGAGCTTTTCCAAGCCGACTTGGGCAGCGCGTTGACGGGACCCGTCAACGTCAATTCGGCAGCCTTCCAGCTCGCGATCTGGAACATCATCTACGACAATGACAATTCGGTGAGCTCGGGAACATGGTCCGCGACCGGCGACTCAAATGCCATCACACTTGCCAACATGTGGTTGGGATCATTGCCCGCGTCGAGCAATTTTCTCCTGACGTCGCTTACCAGCACGGCGGACCCGCAGCACCAGGGGTTCGTGACGCCGGGCGGCCCGCTGGGCCAGGTGCCGGAACCCTCGTCGATCCCGTTGCTGGGCGTCGGCCTCGCGGCGATGCTGTTCGCGATCCGCAACCGCAAGAGCTTCGGCAGCAAGGCCTGACCACGGTGTGACGCGGCCGCGGGCATCGCCCGCGGCGCGACACTCGGTTGATAAAGTCTTTGAGTTGTAACGGCCACATCCTCGGGTGTGGCTTTTTTTTGCTTCGCGGCTACAGATACACGGGCCGCAAATCCGCAGCTACAGATCCATCTCCACCCAGAACGGCTGGTGGTCGGATCCTACGGCGGACGCATCGACGTGCGCCGACCGCACTCGCGGGGCCAGCGCATCGGAAACGAAGCAGTAGTCGATGCGCGTGCCGTTGTCGGCGGTGACGCCTTCGTGTTCGGCGTGACCCGCGGCAACCCATGCATCGACGAATCCGCCGAGCCGGTTCAGGCGACCGTAGCGCGTACTCTTGGGACCGGCGATCCGATCGTATTCCTCGTCGGACGCGACGAAATTGAAATCGCCCAGCAGGATCGCGTTCGCGGGCATCGGCGGCATCGCGCCCTCGGTCCAGCCGGCCGCGGGTTCCGGGTGACCGCCGCACCATGCGCCGCCTTCGCCAGGCGCGCGCGCGTGGATCGCGAGCAGCGCGTCGACCTGCGGCAAGCGCGTGGCGGCGCAAAGATGGCTCAAGTGCAGCGAATAGATGCGCACGGGGCCCGCATCCGCGGTCTCGATCACCGCTTCGAGCGCGCCCTGCTGGATGCTGTGTTGCGTCAGCGTGCCATGCTTCGGCAACGGATGGTTGCGCGATGACAAGATCGGCAGGCGGGACAGGATCATCGTGCCGAATTGCCGTCGCCGGTTGACGAGCAGGCCTTGCGCGTCGCGATGGCTCGCGTCCATGTCGAGATTGGCGCCATAGACCCAGTGGTGATCGGGCAGGCACGCACCGAGGATCGCGGGCGAGTCCACGCAGCCTGAGCGCTGCCAGTGGCGGTCGACCTCCTGCAACGCGATGACGTCGGCGTCCTCGACTGCGCGAGCGATCCGCGCCAGGTCGTAGACGCCGTCCTTGCCGAGGCCGTACTGGATGTTGTAGCTGACGATCTTCATCGATGCCGGCACCAGTCGCGGCGTCAGGCGGCCCTCGTGGCTTCAGGCGGAGACATGCGCCTCGAGCCGCTGGCCGGTAGCCTTGTCGAACAGCAGCGATTCCTGCGGGGAGAATGCAAGCAACAGGCTGTCGCCCTCGCGATGGCGCGCTTCGGCGCCCGCTTCCAGGAACCGCACCACGCCCATCGGTCCTTGAGCGGTGTAGAGCACTTCGCGCCCCATCGGCTCCGCGGCGGTGACGCGCGCCGGCGTGCCGGCCGACTCGACGCGCAAGCTCTCGGGGCGGATGCCAAGCACCACCGCGCCGCCGGCGGCACCGGACAGCGACAGATTCGCTTCATGCACACGCAACGTGCCCGCTTCGGCCCGCGCGTCGAACAGGTTGATCGGCGGCGAGCCGACGAAGGTCGCGACGAACAACGTATGCGGCCGTTCGTAGAGCTCCTTGGCGGTGCCCACCTGTTCGACCCGGCCTGCGTTCATCACCACGATGCGGTCCGCCATCGTGGTCGCCTCGATCTGGTCGTGCGTCACCAGGATCGTGGTGACGCCGAGCTCGCGCTGGATGCGGCGGATCTCCGTGCGCATCGACAATCGCAGCGACGCGTCGAGGTTGGACAGCGGCTCGTCGAGCAGCAACAGGTGAGGGCGCTTGACCAGCGCACGCGCCAGCGCCACCCGCTGTTGCTGCCCGCCGGAAAGCTGGCTCGGGCGCCGATCGAGCAGAGGGGCGATCTGCACCAGCGCCGCAGTTTCGCGCGCGCGCCGCTCGGCCTCGCTGCGCTCGACTTTCTTGAAGCGCAGCGGAAACATCACGTTCTCGAGCACGCTCATGTTGGGATAGAGCGCGTACGACTGGAACACGATGCCGACGTTGCGGTCGCGTGCCTCGACGTCGTTGACCCGCGCGCCGTCGAACACGATGTCGCCGGCGGTGGGGCTGTAGATGCCGGCCAGCATCATCAGCGTCGTCGACTTGCCGCAACCCGAAGGGCCGAGCACCGCGATGAACGCGCCGTCCTCGATCGCCAGGTCCACGCCGGCGACCGCGGCCGCGCTTGCCCATTGCTTGCGCAGGTTTGTGAGTTCAATGCGCGCCACGATTCACCCCCGGATGCCGCCGATCGTCATCTGCGTCAGGTACTTCTGGCAGAACACGTAGAGCAGGAGGCTCGGCACGACGTAGAACACCGACACCGCGGCGACGATGCCGTAGTCGACGCCCATGATGTCGTCCGAGACCCAGAACAGGTACAGGCTCATCACCCAGTTCTTGTTCTCGATGAGCAGCGTGCGCACGAAGATGTATTCCTCCCACGCACGGATGAACGCGAACACGGCGACGGCGATCAGTCCCACCTTGATTTGCGGCAGCACGACCAGCCGGAACGCCTGTCGACGCGTCGCGCCGTCGGTCATCGCGCTCATCTCGATGTCCCAGGGCACCGCGTCGAAAAAGCCCTTGAGGATGAACACGTAGAACGGCAATTCGATCGTCGCCAGCACCAGGATCACGCCCGCCATGGTGTCGAGCAGCCCGACCCAGTGCAGGATCAGGAAGATCGGGATGATCAGCGTCATCGCCGGGAACGCATGCAGCACCAGCATGCCTTGCAGGAACGCCTCGCGGCCACGGAACGCGAAGCGCGAGATGTAGTATCCGGCCAGCGACGCGACCGTCAGGATGATCGCCGTTTGCGAGAACGCCAGCAGCAGCGAATTGCGAAACGCTATCCAGACCGACGGAAATTGGCCGCCCGCAGTGGCCTTGGAGCGGATTTCTTCGATGATGTTGGTGCGCCACAGGAAGCGGTAGTTGGCGAGATGCAGCTGGCCGCCGACCAGCGACGCGAGCAGCGCGCCCACCGTCATCAGCAGCAGCACGCCCGCGACCATCCGCACTCGCGGCGAAGGCGCCATCAGGTGCACGACGATGTAGATCATCACCGCGGGTACGACGACCGCGCACGTGGTCCACAGCACCTCGGTGGACACGCCGCCGCTGCGCGCGGTGAACGAGATCACCACCATCCAGAAGTACGGCAGGATGATCGGCAACGAGACGATCAGCAGGAACGCGAGCAGCGCCGACTGCCCGGCGGCGCGCTTCACCCGTGCACGACGTGCCAGCGCCGGCCAGTCGGGGCGCGCACCGGCCGCTGCCGATGAAGTGGCGCCGGCCTCGGCGGCAGCACCGGCGACTGTCGCGAACGTGTCGGCCGCCATCAATGCACCTCTATGCGGGGCACCTGCAGCAGCCGGCGCATGTCCATCAGGCGCCACATCACCAGCGCCGCGATCACGCCGACGACGATCAGGATCAGGGAGAGCGCAGCGCCGTACGCGTATTGCCCGTTATCGAAGGCGCGCCGGTACGCGTACAGCGAAAACACCGTCGTGTCGTAGAACGGGCCGCCGCCGGTGATCAGCAGGATGTATTCGAAGCTCACCAGCAGCGACAGCGTCTGGTGAATCGTCATGTACGAAATGGGCCAGCGCATCGCCGGAAACACGATGTGGCGAACGATCGGCAGCACGCCGGCGCCGTCGGCGCGCGCGGCGTGGAACAGATGCTCGGGAATCGAGCGGATCGCCGACGTGAATATGATCATGCCGAGCGAGGCACCGATGAAGCCGTTGGCGATGATGATGATCAGCAGCGGATGGTTGTTGCGCAGGTCGATCGGCGCCATGCCGAACAGGTGGATCAGCACCTGGTTCAGCAGGCCGCGCTCGTTGGGGTCGATCACCCACAGCCACAGCAGCGCGTAGACCACCGACGGGCTCATCCGCGGCAGCAGCCAGACGGCGCGGAAGAACGCACCGAGCCCGCGCGGCACGGCGGTGGTGGTCAGCGCCAGCAAAAGCGCGAACGTGACGTTGAAGATGCCGAGTGTCGCCAGCACGAACACCGCGGTGACGCCGAGCGATGCGACCAGGCGTGAATCGCGCGTGATCATCCGCTCGAAGTTCTCCAGCGTGAAGCGCGTGACCGCGAGCGTGCGGTCCATGTCGGTGAACGCGAGCACGAGGTCGACGATCACCGGTGCGATGAAGAAGCAGGCGAGCAGCACCAGCGCAGGCCCCAGGAACAGCGCGAAATTGGCGCGCTGCCTGCGGACCTGCGCCCGTGCGAAGCCGGACACTTCGGCCGCGTCGGTGGACGTCGTCACGACATGCTTCCGGTGAGCCGCGTCAGTTGCGGATGACCACGTCCTTGCCGAGCTCGTTCTGCATTTCGTCGATGACGAAATCGGTTGCCGCCTGCGCGGTGAGCCGGCCGGTCTCGATGCCCTGGATGCCCTTGAACACGATCGAGTTGTACTGACCGATCTTGGGGTGGTTGGGCATGAAGGTCGCGTACTTGAGCATCGGAGTTGCCGCCACCAGCGCCCACCCCTTGTCGATCACCTCGGGCATCGCCTGCTCGCCGTAGTTGATCGGCGTGTGGTTCGTCGAGACCGCGTGACGTTCGTTGGGAATCGGCTGGCTCGCCAATGCGACTATGAACGCGGCCAGGTCCTTGTTCTTCGACTTTGCCGACACCGCGTAGGCGATCGGATGCGACAGGTTCGTCGGCTTGCCGCCTTTCTTGCCCGCGGGCGCGTTGATCCACGTGTACTTGTGGAAATAGTCGTCCTTGCCCTTCAGGTTGAACGCCTTCATCTGGTCGGTGACGCGCCACACGCCATGGAAGAACACGAGCGCTTCGTCGCCGCCGAACGCCGCCTGCTCGATCGCGTCCCACGACATCGCGGTGTTGTTCGCCGACAGCGCCTTCTTGTCGACGCAGTACTTTATCCACGTGTAAAAATCGCGCAGCCCGGACTTCGACGCTTGCAGAGTGGCGGTCGCCTTGTCGTATGGATCGACGCCGAACGCCTCGGTCAGCATCTGGAAATCGGGACCGGCGTTCGGCCGATGCAGGATTCCGTACTTGGCCACGCCTTTCTGCACCGCCTGGCCCGCTAGGTCGCACAGGTCGTATTCAGTGAAATCGCCGGAATCGACGCGGCCGGGCAATGCGGCAATCTCCTTGTCGGTCTTGCCCATCTTGCGCAGCTTGTCGTTGTTGAGGAAGTACATCCGCACTTCGGAATCCTGCGGCACGCCATATCGCGCGCCCTTGTACGTGACGGCCTGCCACAGCGGCGTGATGATGTCGCCGTACAGCTCCGGATTCTTGGTGATGTGGTCCTCGAGATTGAGCGCGTAGCCGGCGCCGGCGAACGCGCCCGTCCATTCGTGCGCGAGCACGAAGATATCGGGGCCCTTGTCCACGGCGAACGCCTTGAGCAGGTCGAGCGCGTCCTCGTCGTAGCCCTTGGCGTTGGTCTCGTTCAGCTCGATCTTGACGCGCTTGTCGCTGTTGATCGACGCCAGCATCTTGTTCAGCGTGTCCCCCGCGGCTACCAGGTTGCCGGCGCGCAACGGCCCGGAACGATCGGCGCGCGACCACACCTTGATCACCACGTCTTCGGCAAACGCGGGTTGCGCCACGGCGGCGATCATCGTGCCGGCAATGGTTGCGGCAATCGCAAGCTTCCAGTTCATGGTTCTTCTCCTCATGGGTCGGTCAAAGGCGCGACAATTCGGCGGTTTCGGAGGCACGCCTTGTTCGTGGCGCGCCAGGTTTTCGGCGACGGCGCATTGCTGGGCAACGGAACAACGATACGGTCACGAGAGCCTTGCCTCCGCGGGTGCGGCATGCTGCGAATCGACGATCTGCCGCAGCACGGCGGGTGTGTTGGTGCAGATCGCATCGGGGTCGAGCGCGACCAGCGCCAGCAATTCGTCGATGCGTTCCTCGTGCCAGAGCGTTATCGCGAGGCCGGCACCGCGCAGCGCATCGATCGTGGCGCGGTCGAGCAGGCGGTGGGGCCGCGGTGCCCGCGATTCCCAGCACAGATGCACGCCATCGCTGCGAAACGCCGCGGCCAGCCCGATCAGTTCGGCGGGTCCTGCCACGCTGCCCATCATGTACGAGGTCCGCAGCGCGGGCGCGACCGCCTTGACCGCGGCGAGCGCGGGTCCGTGAAAGCTGCCGACGACGATGCGCGCGGCGTGGGCGTGGGCCGCGATCGCCTGCGCGACGGCCTCGGCCGCGCTCGCGTCCTTCAATTCGACCAGCAGGTCGATGGAGTCTCTCGCCGCGAACGCGAGCAGGTCGGCGAGCACGATCGTCCCCGGCGCGAGCGCCCTGATGTCGCTCAAGCGCAGGTCGGCGACCAGGCAATCGCCGACGACCAGGTCGTGACGCACGACGATGGCGCCGTCGCGCGTGGCCTGGACGTCGCATTCGATCGCATCGGCGCGTTCGGCCACCGCGGCCTCGAATGCCGCCCAGCTGTTGTCCGCGTGGCGTGCGCTGCTGCCGCGATGCGCGACGACCTGCGGGCGGTTCACGCGGGCTCCCGTGCCGCGGCCATGCCGCGCAGCGTCGATCGCACTACCAGCTGCACGGGAACGCTGACGCGTGCGTAGGGGGGTGCTGCGTGCTCCTTGCGGCGGCGCAGGATCTGCATCACTGCGTGCGTGAGTTCCTCGACCGGCTGGTCGAAAGTCGTGAGCCGATACGCGTCCCAGTCGGCCTGCGGGATGTTGTCGAAGCCGATGATGCTCAAGTCTTCGGGAATGCGCCGCCCGCATTGCGAGCGCGCGGCGTCGAGAAATCCCAGCGCCAGCAGGTCGCTGACGCAGAACACGCCGTCGAAGCGCACTTCGGCCAGCAGTGCCACGGCCGCGGCGCGGCCGCTGCGATAGTCGGTTTCGCCTTCGCGGTGGATCCGCACCTCGATGCCCGCGATGCGCGCGCGTGCGCAAAATGCGTCGATGCGCCCGGTGAGGCTCGCCGTGCGTGCCGCACTCGAGACCACCGCCAGCGTGCGGCAGCCGGCGGCGAGCAGATGCTCGGCCGCGACCCGGCCGCCGGCGGCGTGATCGGCCATGACCGTGTCCACATCGACGCCCGACAACGCCTTGTTGACCAGCACCACGGGCACGCCGTTGGCGACGCACTCCTCGACGATCCGCGCAGGCGGCGTGCCCGACATCACGACGATCGCGAACACCCGGTACTCGAGGACGCGCGCGATCAGCGCGCTCATGTCGCGCTCCGCGTTCGCGGCATTGAGCAGCATGCACTGGAACCCGTCGGCGAGAAACGCCGCCGAAAGCGTGGCCAGGAATTCCGCGTGAAAAGGCTGCTGGAGATCGGCGGCTACCAGGCCGATCACGTTGGAGCGGGCATTGATCAGGCTTTGCGCCAGCCGATTGACGCGATAGCCCAGGTGATCGGCGGCGCGCAGGATGCGCTCGCGCGCATCGGTCGACACGCTCGCCCCGGGGGTGAAGGCGCGCGACACTGCGGAGCGCGACACGCCCGCGCGCCGGGCGACGTCCGCTGCAGTGACAAAGGTCCGACGGGCCGACACTTCGCTCATCCGGTTTCCGGGGGTGGCACGGGCTAACGCAGCATCCTATGGCAGGGGTGGTACAGGAACATCGCAGCATCCTATGGCAGGGGTGGCACAGGAATATCGCAGCATCCTATGCCGGGATGCACACGTGTGCAAGCTTCTTTCATCAACAGCCTGCGCTGCCGTTGAGGGTCCACGCAAGCGTTACGGGCGCGCCGCGGTTGATCGCCGGCCCTACGCTAGTCCCGACGTGCGGCGGGAAATCTCGCGCCAGCCGGATCTCGCGACCGCGTCGACGTGCTCATGCAGCGACGCGACTTCGCGAACCACAGGCAAGAAGGCGTTACAGCATGCCTTTCGCGAAGTGCGAGCGCCGGCTGAGATGCCTGCCCGACACCATGAACTCGCCGTCGCCGGTGTAGTGCAGCGTCTCGGGAAAGCGTGGCCGCGACGCCACATGCGCCTTGACGACCTCGAAGATGAAGAAGTTGTACTTGTCGATCATGCGGCCATCGGCGAGCTTGCACTCCAGGTTGGCGAAGCACTCGTCGATCATCGGCGCCTCGACGCGCGTCGCGGGCACCGCGGTCAGGCCGAACTCGGTGAACGTGTCGATCGCGGCGCCCGACGTGTTGCCGATCGCGACCACCTTGTCGACGAGCGACGCCGCGGGAACGTTGATCACGCATGCGCGGCTGCGGCGAATCATCGCGAAACTGTGGTTGCTGCCGGCGATCACGCATCCCACCAGCGCTGGCGTGAAGTCCATCACCAGGTGCCAGCCCATCGTCATGATGTTGCGCCGTGCGCGCCACGCCGACGAAACCAGCACGACGGGACCGGGCTCGAGGTAGCGGCGAATTCTCGCCACCGGCAAGTCGATCTTGTGCATGCGTGCGGTCACGTTGATGGCGAAGGATGCTCGCGCACGCACGGCGACGCGATAGCGTGCGGTGCGTCGGTGCCGGCCGGACGCCATTGCATTTCGCCGACCACCGGCAGGTGATCGGATGCCTCCCGCGCGAGGGCGCTGCGATGAGCAGTAACCTTGTTCAGCAGGCCCGCTGGGTGCGTCCATATGCGGTCAAGCGCGAACATCGGTCGCGACGCGGGAAACGTGCGAGGAGACGGCGACGTGCCGAAGCGCGCATGCAGCCATCGCAGCGGCCGTCCCCACAGGTACCACTCGTTGACGTCGCCCATCATCACCGTCGGGACGTCCGGACCCTGGTCGATGGCGCGCAGGATCTTCTGCACCTGGATGCGGCGCTCGGCGGGCCGCAAGCCCAGGTGCGTCGTCAGCACGCGCAGGTCGCGGCCGTCGACGTCGAGGTGCGCGTCGATCGCGTTGCGCGGCTCGTGGGAGCCGACGGTCAGCGCAATGCTGGTGTTCTGCTTCAGCGCGAAGCGGCTCAGCAGCGCGTTGCCATACTCCGACTGCCGGCGCGTCAGCGTGCGGGCGCCGACGACGTGCAGTCCGAGGCTCGTGCGCAGCTCGCCGAGCAAGCCGTTGTGCACCGCCAGCGATGCGACTTCCTGCAGCGCGATGATGTCGGCGCCGAGTTGCTGCAGCACGCCGAGGATTCGCGAAGCGTCGTAGCGGCCGTCGCGACCGATGCCGCCGTGGATGTTCCACGTCGCGACGCGCAGCGTCCTCATCGGCACGCCCGCTTCGCTGCCGGTCCGCGGCTGCGACGCATTGCGTGCGCTCGACATCGGCGGGGCGCGAACGCCGCCCGGGGAGAGGATGGCGCTCGGAGCAAGCGCGTTGCCTTCAGTCTCCATCGTCACCGGGGCGTCGAGCGCAGGCCGCTACCGGCGGCTCGCGAAATTTCCGATGCAGCAGCCACCCAGCGGTCAGGAAGATCGCGACGACAACAACCAGGATCGACACGCTGGCGGCGCTCGGCGTGCGAATGGCGACGACCGCGCGATCGACCAGTGCGGTGATCATCACCAATCCCGGCAACAACCCGAGCGCCGTGCCGAACAGGTAGTCGCGCCAGCCGATCGACGACGCGCCGGCCACCAGGTTGATGACGGTGTAGGGGGCGACCGGAAGCAGGCGCACGACCAGCATCGCGATCAGGCCGCGCTTTGCAAGGCGTCGCGACAGGTCCCCGAGGCGCTTGCCGGCGATGCGCCGCAGCGCTTGGCGTCCGAGCGATTGCCCGATCGCGTAGCCGACCGCCGCACTCGACAGGGCGCCGGTGAGCGCCAGCGCAACGCCCTCCAGCGGCCCGAACACAACGACAGTGACGGCGATCATCAGCGTGAGCGGCACAATTGCCAGGCCTGCGAGCACGAAGATCGCCGGCACCAACAGCGGCGCCCATGCCGACGCGCGAATGCGTGTCCCACCGGCGATCAGCGTTTCGAGATTGAGGTACTGGTTGAGCGCCGTATAACGCCACGCCAGCGCCAGTGCGCAAAGCGCGACGACGCCAAGCAGGGTCGCAGTCAGGCGCAGGCGGACGTTGTCGCGGCTGCGGTGCTCGGGCAGGAGGTCGCTCACGACGACGTCGAGATCGAGTGGCCGCTCGGGGTCGAGCACGTCGTGATCCGGCGTCAGCGCGTCGATTGCAGGATCGAGCGCGGGTTCGAGGCGCTGCAGCCACCTGTCCCGCCGGTCTCCCAGTGCGTCGATCGTCGCGTGCAGCGATCCGGTCTGCGCGGACGAGCGCCGCACGACGCCGGCGTCCACGCCCAGGTGCTCGGCGAGCAGGCGCTCGCGAAATGCCGCGATCGTTGCGCGAACGTGGGGATCACCGCCCGCTTCGATCGCGAGGTTGCATTCGGTGTCGAGATGCATCGACCGGTTCGACAGGTTGGCCGAGCCCACCGTGAGGAATTCGTCGTCCACGATCAGCACCTTGCTGTGGACATTGATGCAGCCGTCGGCCACATCGCCGCACGCGTGCGACGGGCAATAGAGCTGGTAGCGGCCAGCGGGATCGGCCGCGCGCAAGCCCCGGTGGATCCGCGCACGCAGCACACCCATCGTCGAGGCCTCGAGCCAGCCGCTCTGGATCGCCGGCACCAGCATTGCCATTTCCGGCGCCGCGGCGTTGCCCAGCCGCTGCTGCAACGCGTTGGCCAGCAGTCCCGAGGTGAAGTACTGGTTCTCGGCGAAAATGAACCGGCGCGCATGGGCGATCGCGTCGAGGTGCAACTGCCGCATTTCACTGACGCCCCGGCGGCCGCCGAACGCAGGTTCGGTGCGGATGATGGCCACATCGATATCGGTGGCCGCGGCAGTGATCGACGGTGGCCATGCGTTGGCCGCGGCTGCCTCGGCGCGATCCGGCACAACGCGTGGTGGCGCCAGGCGACCGGTCGCCCGACGCCAGCGCTCACGGCAGAGCTCGCCGAGTGCCGCGGCGCAAGGGCCGCTGACCAGCATGGCGACGTCGTGGAAAGGCGGGTACGGATCACCCGCGGGCGTCACGCGCAACGGATTGTGGGGCGCGTGATCGGACGTATCCCATCGGCTGCCGGTCAGGTCGAAGCCACCGACGAATGCGACTTCGTCGTCGACGACGATCACCTTCTGATGATGCGAGCCACCCAGCGGATGACTGTCGTCGAAATGCAGCGCCAACCGCGGATGCATCGGGCCGTTGCGACTGGACTGGGGCATCCATTCGCGTTCCAGCGCATAGAGCATCGCATAGTCCCAGCTCAGCACATGGCCGTGCAGCTGCGCGCGCGCGCCAACGAGGTGGTTGAGAAACGGACCCAGTGTTTCCGGCATTCCGTCAGGCGCGCCGCGCGGGGTCATCACGGTACGCGTGTCGAAATCCCAGCCGAGGATGTAGAAGCTCCGGCGCGCCTGTGCAAGTGCTGCACGCACCGCGGAAAAATATTCCTCGCCGTCGACGAGGAACGCGATCTGCGCCGCGCGCTCGATGCGCCAGCAGTTCCGGCCCGGACGCAACCATCTCGCGGCCCCGGCCGAGGCGGCGCTATTGGCAGTGGGCGGTACGTGATCTGGGCCGTCGATTGCGGGAGGCGAGGACTTGGCCACCGCAATGGAGCTGGCACCGGAAGGCGGCATCTGCTGTTCCTGGCTGCCGGTTGTCGTTGACATTCGAGACTAGCGACGTGATGTCGCCGCATGGATCGGTGCAACGCCCCTATCCCTGTAGGATTGCGCCTCCACGATCACTGGAAGTCGCGCCGCATGACCGCAGTGCCCATCGCCGATTCCCGGTCGCTTGCCGAGCTGCTCGCCGATGTGCGGAAGTGCAGCGCGTGCGCCGCGCACCTGCCGCTCGGACCACGGCCCGTGCTGCGCGCCGCGGCGGGCGCCCGGATATTGGTCGTCGGCCAGGCGCCGGGAACGAAAGTGCACGCGACGGGCATCCCGTGGAACGATGCGAGCGGCG
Source organism: Pseudomonadota bacterium (assembly GCA_041691615.1). GTDB lineage: Bacteria > Pseudomonadota > Gammaproteobacteria > Burkholderiales > Casimicrobiaceae > VBCG01. Next base: position 34,289 of record JBEPUI010000007.1, on the reverse strand, counting down.
TGCGTCTTCGCGGCTGGATGGGCATTGCCGACGTCGTGTTCTACGACGAATCGCGGATCGCGATCATTCCGATGGGATTCTGCTATCCCGGCCGGGGACGTGGCGGCGACCTGCCGCCGCGTCGCGAGTGCGCGTCGCTCTGGCTCGAACCGCTGCTGGCGCGCCTGCCGAATATCGCACTGACGCTGCTGATCGGCCAGTACGCGCAACGTCACTATCTGGGCGGGCGTCGCCAGCACTCGCTGGCCGAAACGGTCAAGGGCTGGCGCGACTACGCGCCGCAGTACTTCCCGCTGCCGCATCCGTCGCCGCGCAACCAGCCGTGGTTCAAGCGCCATCCATGGTTCGAGGCCGAGCTCATCCCGACGTTGCAAACGCGGATCAGGTCATTGCTCGGACGTTGACCGGGACCGTGGCACGCGCCGCGCGCTTCGACGTCGGTCGTCGAAGCGTTCGCCGAACCACGCCTTGATCGCCAGTGTCGCCTGCATGCGCGGATGGCGCGCACGCTCCAGCAGGCCCACGCGACGCACGACGTCGACACCCGGGATCGCGATCACCTTGAGCGCCCGGTCGCGCTCCCAACGAACATTCGCGAGCTTCGGCACGACCGCCACGCCGAAACCGCTGCGCACCAGCGCGACGATCGCTTCGACCGAGTTGAGTTCCATCGCGTCGTGCACCTTGACGTCGACCTCGCGCAGCACGTTGCGCACCAGGTAGCCGGTCCACGTCTGGCGGTCGAAGCGTATGAACGGCGCCTCGCGCAGAATCCTGAGCGCGGTCTTCGGCAAGACGAAATGCGGGCGGCTCGGCGCGATCAGCACCATCGGCTCGGCGTAGAGCGCCGTCCATTGCAGGCCGGCGCCGAGTGCGTGCGGTGGCTCCGTGACTACCGCGGCGTCGAGCTCGCCGTCGTCAACCTTCTGAGCGAACTCGCGCGACATCCCGGCAAACAAGCGAACGTCGAGCTGCGGGTGCGAGCGCTTCAGCGCCCACAGCGCGTCGGCGAAGGCACCCATCAGTGCCGAGACGAGCGCGCCCATCACCAGCGTGCCGACCAGCGTGCCGGGATCGTGCCGATGCGCGAGCGCCTCGTAGCGTGCGAGGATCTCCCCGATCGAGACCATCGCCTCCTGCCCCGCGGCGTTGAGCACGATCGCGCGTGCGCGGCGATCGAAAAGCGTCATGCCGAGGTCGGCCTCCAGCGACCTCATCTGCAATCCCACCGCAGCGGGCGTGAGCCCGACCTCGGCGCCGGCGGCGGCGAAACTGCCCGAGCGCGCGACGGCGAGGAACGTGTACAGGCTTCGCATCGACGGCATGGCTTCGACTCGCTGTTGATACAAAAGAATAACTTTATCTCATGATTCGATTAAATAGCTTTTAATTTGACTGGCGCGGTGCAAAAATGGCGCTTCCCTGGCGCCGTTCTCGTCTCCACATGTCCACCCTGCGAGTTTCGATCTGGCGCGGCCGCGACGACGGCCGCTTCGTGACCTACGAGGTCCCACGCCAGGCGAGCCAGACGGTGCTCGATGTCGTCACCCACGTGCAGCGCCACGTCGACCCGTCGCTGTCCTATCGCTTTGCCTGCCGCGTGGGCATGTGCGGCTCCTGCGCGATGACCGTCAATGGCGTGGCGCGCTGGACTTGCCGCACGCATGTGTCGAAGGTGGTCGACGGGAAGTCGAGCAATCGCGGCGGTGTTCCTGTCTCGCGGCCTGCCCCGATGGCGACCAGCGACGCCGGTGATGCGGCAGTCGATGGAACAACCGAGGGTTCCGACGGCGACGGCGGCAGCCTCACGATCGCGCCGCTCGCAAACCTGCCGGTGATCAAGGACCTGGTCACCGACATGCGCGAGTTCTTCGACAAATGGGCGCGCGCGAAGGGACAGTTCAAGGGCGCATCGACTCGCCAGGACGATTTCGCGCGGGTGATGCCCGCTTCGCCGCAGCGAAGGCTCGCAGATGCCGGCATCGAGTGCATCGGCTGCGGTGTCTGCTATGCATCCTGCGACGTCGTGGCATGGCGGCCTGATTTCGCAGGGCCGGCTGCGCTCAATCGCGCGTGGACGCTGGTCAACGATGTGCGTGACGTGCAGCAGCCGCAACGCCTGCGCGCGGTGGCCGGCGACGCCGGTTGCCATGCGTGCCACACGCAGGGCTCGTGCACCGAACGCTGTCCGAAGCAATTGGCGCCGACGGCGGCGATCGCCGGCCTGAAGCGCGCGACCGCGCGCGCGGCGATGCGCGGCAAGCTGTAGGCGAGGCGAAGTGAAGCGATGAGCGCGGCGACGCAGGCGAGGCAAGGTGAAGCGATGAGCGCGGCGACGCAGGCGAGGCACTGGTACTGGCAGCGCATCAGCGCGATGGTGCTGGCGGCGTGCGTGCTGGTGCATCTGGTCACGATCGTCTACGCGGTGCGCTCGGGCTTGAGCGGCGAGGCATTGCTGGCGCGCACGCGCGGGAGCGTCGCCTTCGCCGTCTTCTATACGATGTTCGTGCTGGCCTGCGCCGTGCACGTGCCGATCGGGCTTGCACGCATCGCCGAGGAATGGCTTGGATGGCGCGAACGTGCATCCGCGCTCGCCGCACGTGCGGTCGCGTTGGCGATCGTGGCGATGGGATTGCGCGCAGTCTACGCGATGGTGTTCGCGTGAAGTTGCCGGTTGCCCGCCAGGCGCACAATCATCCGGCGTGGTGGGCGTATTTCGTCCATCGCGTGTCGGGACTGGCGCTCGCGGCGTTCCTGCCGCTGCACTTCTGGGCGCTTGCGACGGCGATGAAGGGTTCGGCCGGACTCGATGCGTTCCTGCGATTCGCAGACCGGCCGCTGTTCAAGCTGGGTGAATGGGGGCTCGTGGTGCTGCTTGCGATGCACATGGCCGGCGGCGTGCGCGTGATGTTGATCGAGTTCCGTCCGTGGTCGGGGCTGCGCAAGGACTGGATCGCGGCAGCGTGCGGATTCGCCATCGCGACCGGCCTCGCGTTCGCGCTGGCGCTGGTGCATTGATGAAACCGCGCCGCTTGCCGGGCGAGGTTGCGAAAGCGCAGGATGGAGATGGCATGAAGATCGAATTGGCGGACATCGAGGCGGCGTCGAAGGACCTCTACATACGCGCGCTGAAGATCCTGCCGCCGGATATCAAGGCGGGCTTTTCCACATTGGTGGCGCGCGAGACCGATGCGACCGCAAAGGGCGTGCTCGCGACGATGGTCACCAATATCGCGGTGGCCGAGGACCGCGACAACCTGCTGTGCCAGGACACCGGCGTGCCGATCTATAACGTCGAGATCGGCAGCGACGTCGATGTCGATGGTCTCGAACTCAAGGCGGCCATCCGCCGCGGCTGCGAGCGCGCGACGCGCGAATACCCGCTGCGATCGTCGGTCGTGCACCCGCTGACGCGTCGCAACGAGCACTCGTCGTGCGGCATCGAAGTGCCGGTGATTCATCTGGATTTCGTCGACAGCCCGCGGACGCTGCGCATCACGATGATTCCGAAGGGCAGCGGCTCCGAGAACAATTCGTTCCTCAAGATGGCGATACCCGCTGAAGGCGTCGACGCGATCAAGACCTTCGTCGTCGACTGCGTGCTCGCGGCGGGCGGCAAGACCTGTCCGCCCACGATCGTAGGCGTTGGTGTCGGCGGCACGTCCGACCTTTGCGTGGCGCTCGCCAAGCGCGCGGCGACGCGCCCGTTGGGCAGCCATTGCGCCGACCCCGACGGTGCCGCGCTCGAGTCCGAGCTGTCGGTCGCGGTCAACCAGCTCGGCGTGGGCCCGCAGGGCCTCGGCGGCGACGCCACGGCGTTCGCCGTGCACATCGAGCTCGCCGCCACCCACATCACGATGAATCCGGTCGCGGTCAACATGCAGTGCCATTCGGCGCGCCGGGCGAGCGCAACATTCACGCCCGCGGGCGTCGCGTACGGATTCTGACGATGGCCCACCATGAACTCGCGTTGCCGATCGACGAAGCGACGGTGCGCGCGCTGCGCATCAACGACACGGTGACGCTGCAGTCCACGCTGTTCGGCATCCGCGACGCGACGCAGATCCACCTTTTCGACCGCGGCCGGCGCACGCGCTTCGACCTGGCCGGCCATGCGGTCATCCACACCGCGCCCAATGTCCGCAAGGTGCCCGCCGATGCCGCCAATCCCGCCGGATATGCGCCGGTGTGCGTCGGCACGACGACGTCCGATCGCATGGAGCGCTTCACGCGTCCGCTGATGCAGCAGTACGGCGTGCGGGTGATCATCGGCAAGGGCGGATTGCGCGAGGCTTCGCTGGCGGCGTTTCGCGAGCTGGGAGGCGTTTACCTCGCAATCGTCGGCGGCACCGCTGCACTCGAAACCACCTGGATCGAGCAGATCGAGGACGTCGACCTGGATGACCTCAATCCCGAATCGCTGTGGAAATTCCGCATCCGCGATTTCGGCCCGCTGCTGGTGGCGATGGACAGCGCTGGCGGCAGCCTCTACGACACGGTGCGCAACGACGCCGCGGCGCGGCGCGCAGGCGTGCTTGCTTCCCTCGGCGTCAAGCCGTGATGGTTGGAACGTCCGCAGTGCGCACGCTCCAAACCGACATCCTGATCCTGGGTGCGGGCGGTGCCGGATTGTTCGCGGCGCTACATGCGCACCAGGGCGCGCCGGAGCTGTCGATCACCATCGCCGTCAAAGGCCTGCTCGGCAAATGCGGCTGCACGCGGATGGTGCAGGGCGGCTACAACGTCGCGCTCGCCGCCGGCGACTCGGTCGAGCGGCATTTCATGGACACGATCGAGGGCAGCAAGTGGCTCGCCGACCAGGACCTCGCGTGGACGCTGGTCACCAAGGCCGTCGAACGGATCCGCGAGCTGGAGAACGAGCTCGGCTGCTTTTTCGACCGCAATCCCGACGGCACCGTTCACCAGAAGGCGTTCGCCGGGCAGACGTTCGATCGCACCGTCCACAAGGGGGACCTGACCGGCATCGAGATCATCAACAGGCTGGCGGAGCAGGTGTGGGCGCGCGATATCGCCCGCCTCGAGGATCATCGCGCGATCGAGCTCGTCAAGACCAGCGATGGAAGCGCGCTCGCCGGCGTGCTGATGATCGACATGCGCAACGGCGAATATGTGTTCGTGCAGGCGAAAGCGGTGCTGCTCGCCACCGGCGGCGGCCCGACGATGTACAAGTACCACACGCCGTCCGGCGACAAGACCTGCGACGGCCTGGCGATGGCATTGCGCGCAGGCATGCCGTTGCGCGACATGGAGATGGTGCAGTTCCATCCCACCGGCCTGCTCGCCGGCACGCATACGCGCATGACCGGCACCGTGCTCGAAGAGGGCCTGCGCGGCGCCGGCGGCTACTTGCTGAACGGCGAGCGCGAGCGCTTCATGCACCGATACGATCCGCGCAACGAGCGCGCGACGCGCGACATCGTGTCGCGCGCCGTGTTCGCCGAGATGCGCGCGGGCCGCACGACGCGAAACGGCGGCGTGTTCATCCAGATGAATCATCTCGGGCCCGAACTGGTGCGCAGCCAATTCAAGGGAATGGTCGAGCGCTGCGCCGATTGCGGCTTCGACCTGGCCGGCGCGCTGGTCGAGGTCGTTCCCACGGCGCATTACATGATGGGCGGTGTGTGTTTCACGCCTTCGTGCACGACCGAATTGAGCGCGCTGTTCGCCGCCGGCGAAGACACGGGCGGCGTGCACGGCGCCAATCGCCTGGGCGGCAACGGTGTCGCCAATTCCACGGTGTTCGGTGGCATTGCCGGCGAGACCATGGCCCGCTTCGTGCGGGCGCACGGTGAACTGCGCGCGCCCGACACGGCGGCGATCGCTGGAAGCATCGCTCGCCACGAAGCTGCGTTCGCGCACGCACCGGGCAACCTCGAGCCGATTCGCGAAGCGCTGTTCGATTGCATGTGGAACGACGTCGGTATCCTGCGCGACGCCGACGGCATTCGCCGCGCTCAGGCGCGGCTCACCGAACTGTCCGGCACGCTGGCGCGAACGGGCGTCGCGGGCGAGGATCGCGGGTTCAACCTCGCATGGCACGACTGGCTCAATCTCGAAAGCCTGATCGCAGTGAGCCAGGCGATCGCCACCGCCGCGCTGGCACGCGAGGATTCGCGCGGCGCACATTTCCGCGAGGATTTTCCGCAAGCAGGGGACTTGCCTACATCGACGTTCACCGTGGTGCGCCAGCGCAACGACACGCTCGTGCTCACGCGCGAGCCGGTGCGCTTCTCACGCGTCGCACCCGGCGAATCGCTGCTCGCGGCCGCCGATTGACTTTGGCCACACGCGAGCGCCCCATCGATGGCGTCGGCGGCCGCCTGAATTCACCATGCAGGGCGGCTGATCGATGCAGCCCGCGGAACCCTATCCCCACACGCTGCGGCGGATCAGGTTCAAGGCACCCACCAGCAGCACCAACTGTATCGCCTGCACGACGCGTTGCGCCGGCAGCCGGCTGTGCAAATGACTTCCCAGCCACAGGCCCGCGAGCACTGCCGGCAGCAACGCAGCGCTCAGCGCGAGCAGTCCCGGCTGCGCATAGAAACCCGCGCCGGCGAACAATCCCACGCGCGTCAGCGCGGTCAAGAGGATCAGCATGCCCATCGTCGCGCGCAGCACCCATTTGTCGTGCAGACGGCCAGCCATGAATATCGTGTAGATCGGTCCGCCGGTGCCGTACAGCGACGTGAAGATGCCGCCGGCGAGGCCCAGCGGCACTGCCCACAGCGGCGCGAGATCGCGCGTGAGTGACGCGCCGAACACCGATTTGGCGAGGTATCCCAGCACGAACACGCCGAGCAGCAACAGCAATGGACGCTCGGGCGCATGCACGAGCACGGTCACGCCGATCAGCATGCCGGCGACCGCATAGGGCACGAGCCGCGCCATTTCTCGCCACGCGACGCGCCGATGGTTGCGCAGCGCCAGCAGCGTTCCGCTGACGAGGTCGAAGATCACCATCATCGGCACCGCGAAGCGCAGCGGGAACAGCAATACCAGGAACGGTGCGGCCGTGATCGAGGAGCCGAAGCCGGTAAGGCCGAACACGGTGTAGGCGAGCAGGATGATCGCCGCCGCGGCGGCCAGTGTCTCCGGCGCGAAGGGCAATGCGAAGAGCCCCGCGGTCACGTCGATCGTCGCGCGGCCGGCAGGTGAACCGCGCGTGCGCGATCCGCGGCGCGAACGCTAGCGCGCATCGATGGGCGAATCCCCGCGAACCGTTCGCAGCGCATCGGCGACGCGTTGCGCAATCAGGCGGCTGACGCGCTCGTTCGATTCGCGCGTGACGCCGGCGACATGCGGCGTCAACAGCAGGTTCGGCGCTTCGGCCAGCGGCGAGCCGGCGGGCAGTGGCTCGGCGGCGAACACGTCCAGCGCGGCGCCGGCAAGATGCCGCGTGCGCAGCGCCGCGGCGAGCGCTGCCTCATCGACGATGCCTCCGCGCGACGTGTTGATCAGCACAGATTGCGGCTTCATGATCGCCAACCGGCGTGTGTCGATCAGGTTGCGGGTGGAAGCGACCAGCGGAACATGCAGGCTCACGACATCGGCGTCGGCGAGGAGCGCGTCGAGTGGCGCCGATTGCACCGCGTGTTCCGCCCACAGCGTCGCATCCGCCGCGAACGCGGGATCGTGCCCCACCACGCGCATGCCGAGCGCGTGCGCGAGCGTCGCCGTCAGCTGGCCGATGCCGCCGAATCCGACCAGGCCAAGGCACTTGCCGTGGATCTCGCGGCCCTCGGATAGCCGCGCGCGCGGCCACTGGCCGGCCGCGACGTCGGTGGTCGACTGGTATGCGCCGCGCAGCAGCAGCATGGCGGTCGACACCACGTATTCGGCCACCGCCAGCGCATTGGCGCCGGTCGCCGGTATCACGCGGATATCGCGCGACGCGCAAGCGGCGGTGTCGATGTTATCGAGTCCGACGCCCAGGCGACCGACGACGGCCAGATGCTGCGCAGCGGCGAGCAAGACAGCGTCGACCTGCGTGCGATTGCGCACGATCAGCGCGTCCGCCAGGCGCACCGCAGCCAGCAGCGCAGCGCGATCGTCGACGAGGCTGGGCTCGTAGCGAACGTCGAACGACTGTGCGAGGGACGCAACGGCGGGCGCGTCCATGAACTCGCAGACGACGATGCGTTGCGCGCTCATCGCTGTCGCGTCACGTGGCTGCATGTCCCGACAATCGAGCCGCGCGTCGGTGTGCGATCAACTTTGCATTCCCCAACGGCGCACGGTGCGCTGCTCGATGACGCGGAATATCAGGTTCTCGACGACGAGGCCGATGACGATCACGGTCAGGAGCCCGGCGAACACGTTGGAGATTTCCAGCGCGTTCTTGTTCTCGTAGATGTACCAGCCGAGGCCGCCTGCTCCCGAGCTGACACCGAACACGAGCTCCGACGCGATCAGCGTCCGCCAGGCGAAAGCCCAACCGATCTTGAGCCCGGTGATGATCGACGGAAACGCCGCGGGAATCAGGATTTTGGTGACATAGCCGATGCCGGAGAGGCCGCAGTTGCGGCCGACCATGCGTTGCGTGTTCGACACGGCAAGGAACCCGGAATGGGTGTTGAGCGCCACTGCCCATACGACCGAATGCACGAGCACGAAGATCAGGCTGCCGTTGCCGAGTCCGAACCAGATCAGCGCGATCGGCAGCAGCGCGATCGCCGGCAGCGGATTGAACATTGCGGTCAGCGTCTCCAGGAAATCGGTGCCTATGCGCGAAAAGATGCCGAACGCCGTGAGCATTGCCGCCAGGATGATGCCGAGCGAATAGCCCATCAGCAGTACCTTGAGCGAGGTCCAGGTCTTGATCAGCAACTCGCCGCTGCCGACGCCGATGAATAGCGCCGTCAGTGTCTGCAGGAACGACGGCAGCAGCAGCTCGTTGTGCAGCACTCTTGCGCCGAGTTCCCAAGCCAGCGCCAGCAGCACCAGGATGACCGTCTTGCGCAGCCACGTCAGGTTGTAAAGGCGCTCGAACGTCGATAGCGGCTGCTCGACGACGCCGAAGGCGGCCGAATCCAGCAAGTCCCGGTGAAATTCGGGACGGACGACCAAAACCGCGTCGGCATCAGCCATGTTGCACCTCCGTGTCTTCGACGGCATCGCTGAACAGCATGTCGTGGATTCTCGTTTCCAGTGCCTTGGCGGCGGGCGAGTCCTGCTGCGTGCGCGCGACGCTCGCGAGCTCGGCCTTCACCTGTCCAGGATGCGGGGACAGCAGCAGGATGCGGCTGCCGCACTTGATCGCCTCGGCGATCGAGTGGGTGACGAACAGCATCGTGAAGTGCGTGTCGTCCCACAATTGCAGAAGCTCGTCCTGCATCTTGCGCCGCGTCAGCGCGTCGAGCGCCGCGTAAGGCTCGTCCATCAGCAGCACTTCCGGCTCCATCGCCATCGCGCGCGCGATTGCCACGCGCTGCTTCATGCCCCCGGATAGCAGGTGCGGATGATGGTCGGCGAACTTGGTCAGGTTCACCTTCTCGATGTAGTGCATTGCCTGTGCTTCGGCCGATCGGCGGGAGTGCTTGCGCGAGGCGAGCATCGGGAACATGACGTTCTGCTTGACGGTCTTCCAGGGCAGCAGCTGGTCGAACTCCTGGAACACCATCATGCGGTCGGGGCCGGGCCGCGTGACCGCCTTGCCGTTGAGGCGGATCTCGCCTTCCTCGGGCATCATGTACCCGCCGACCGCTTTCAAGAGCGTGGACTTGCCGCAGCCCGACGGGCCAAGCAGCACGTAACGGTCGGACTTGTAGACCTTGAAGTCGACGCGGTAGGTCGCGGTGACCAGGTGTTCGCTGGTCTTGTATTGCAGCGTCACGCCGCGCACGTCGAGCTGCGGCGCCGGCAATGCGCCGCGCGGCGCTTGCATCGCGTCGCGTTGGGCCTCCGCGTCGTGGCCCGTCACCCGGCTGGTCATGCGTCGATCGTCACTGGGGCGGGACCGGACGTCGCTTCGGCGAGAGCGGTCAGCTGCCCGGCAGGTTTTGCACGTTCGGAAAGAACATGTCCTTCCAGGTTTCCGGCTTGGCCTTGATCGCGCCGACCTTCAACATGAAGTCGACATACTTCATCACGTTGTTGGGGGTCGTGGTGAAAACCATCGTCGGGTCGTCGAGCATCTTGACGATCGCGTCGACGCTGCTCTTGTCCTTGCTCATCCGCAAATAGGTTTCCGCAGCCGCCTTGTGATCCTTGCCGAGCATCGCCTGCGCCTGGTCGAGCGCGGTGACGAACGCGGCATAGACCTTGGGATTGTCGTCGTGGAATTTGCCCGATGTCCAAACCACGTTGAACGTCGCCGGGCCGCCCAGCACGTCGTACGAATTCAGCACGCGGTGGATGCCGGGCTTCTGCAGCTCGGTGAACTGGAACGGCGGCGACGTGAAATGCGCGTTCACTTCGCTGGAGCCCGACAGCAGCGCGATCTGCCCATCCGGATGGCTCATCGTCACCGTGAGGTGATCGAGCCTGTTCTGCTGGCCGGCGCCGAACGCCTGCTCGGCCGCCATCTGCAGCGTTACCGCCTGGATGGACACCTTGACCGCCGGCAACGCGATCTTGTCCTTGTCGGTGAAATCCTTGATCGTCTTCACGTTTGGATTGCTGCTATTGAGGTAGAGCGGCATCGAGTTCAACGCGGCGGCCGCCTTGACGTTGTAGTTGCCGCGAGTCTTGGCCCACAGCGTGACGAACGGGCCGACGCCACCGGCGGCGAAATCGAGGCTGTTCGACAGCAGCGCGTCGTTCATCACGTTGCCGCCGGCGAACTGTGCCCAGGTGACCTGCAAATCAGGCAGGCCGGCGGCGGCGGCCGCCTTTTCGATCAGCTTCTGGTCCTCCATGATCATCATCGGCAGGTAGCTGATTCCGTATTGGCGCGCGACCTTGAGCTCGCTCACCTCGGCACCGGCAAGCGCCGGTTGCAACAGCGCGGCTGCCCAAACCACTGCCAGCATCAACGGGATTCGCTTCATTTTTTAGCCTCCTCCGGAAGTTTCATTGCCGGTGCCCGCGTGCCAGAGATATCGGGCGGCGAGTCGCCGGTGTCGCATCGGTTAACCTGAATGGTGCGAAATGGGTGCGCCCGCCGTCAAGCGCTTTCGTAGAGCCGCGTCAATACGAACTCGCGGTGCCCCAGCACTTCGGCGGCGGTCCAGCGGCCGTTCGCGGTGGCGAACATGCACTCGAGCAGCTTGTCTCCGGCGTCGTCGGGCGACATTTCGCGACGCAACAGCGCCGACACGTCGACGTCGACGTGCTCGGCCATCGTGCGCACAGTTCGCGGATTGGCGCACAGCTTGATCACCGGCAGGATCGGGTTGCCGATCACGTTGCCTTGTCCGGTGGGGAAGAAGTGCACGACATAGCCGGAAGCCGCGCATAGCGTCACCATTTCAGCGGCGGCCGACGACGAGTCCATGAACCACAGTCCCGGCTTGGTCGGGACCTCGGCCTTGTCCAGCACGCCATCCACCTTGCACATGCGGCCGATTTTCTGGATGTTGCCGAGCGCCTTTTCCTCGATCGTCGTGAGCCCGCCCTCGATGTTGCCCTTGGTCGGTTGCGAGTCGGACAGGTCGCTGGTCTTGAAGCGATTGATGACGTCCTGGTAGCGATTGAACATCGCCATGAACTGGTCGCGCACCTCGGGCGTCGCGCAGCGCGCAGCCACCAGGTGCTCGCCACCGGTCAACTCGGTGGTCTCGCCGAAGCACAGCGTCGTTGCGTGCGGGTAGAGCTTGTCGAATGCATTGCCGACCGTCGGATTGGAGCCGCAACCCGACGTGGTGTCCGATTCGCCGCACTTGGTCGACACCCACAGGTCCGAAAGCGGACGCTCGACGCGGCGAAGCGACGTCGCGTAGTGGACGAATTCCTTGGCCTTCCGCGAGGCGGCGGCAATCGTTGCGTGGTCGCCGTTCTGCTCGATCCAGAATCCCTGCACCGGCTTGCCGGTGGCGGCGATGCCGTCGACGACGCGCCGGGTCCACGCGGGCTCGATGCCGATGACGACCACCGCCGCGACATTCGGATTGCACCCGGTGCCGATCAGCGTGCGAAAGTGCAATTCGAGGTCGGCGCCGAACTGCAGCCGGCCATACGGATGCGGTATCGCCAGCGTGCCCTTGATGTTGTTGCCGACGGCTTCGGCCGCGGCATTGGAAATATCATCGACCGGCAGGATGATGACGTGGTTGCGCACGCCTGCACGGCCGTTGTCGCGCGCGTAGCCCTGGAAGGTCGCGTTGTCGAGTTTCATCATGTTCGCCTACCAGCGCTTGGTCTTGACGTTGTGGACGTGCAGGTGCTCGCCCAGCCGGATCGGCGCGATCGTGCGGCCGATGTCGACGCCGTACTTGATGACGGTGTCGTTGGATTGCAGGTCCTTGATCGCCAGCTTGTGGCCGATCGGAATGTCGGACAGCGCCTTGACGTTCAGGTCCTTGTCCTGGTCCATGATCCAGCCGGAAAGCATCTGTCCGGCCTTTACTCCTTCCACGACCACGACTCCCGCGGAATCGCCCTCGTCGTGAACGACAAAATGAATCATCGCTGCCTCTCCTCCGGAGTTGCGCGGCCGGGCACGAGCGGCGCCTCGAGGCACCGCAGGCCGGCGGCGGGAATGCCCCGAATCTAGGCCGCCATCACCGTCTTGTCAACCAGGTCATATAGATGATACATATAACGATGCAACGAGGAAGGCGATGAGAAAACGGCGGGCGGTCGACGACGGCGGCGGCGATGGCGCGGCGGCGGGTGAGCCCGTATCCGGCTTGCCGCGCTTCAAGGCGGTCAAGGCCGCGATCACCGCGGCGCTGATCGCAGGGGAGTGGAAATCCGGCGCCGCGATCCCCGACCAGGCGCGCCTCGCCGAGCGCTATCGCGTCAGCATCGGCACGCTGCGCAAGGCGATCGACGAGTTGGTCGCCGAATCGATCCTCGTCCGCCGCCAGGGACTCGGTACTTACGTCGCGGCACACGGCCCGCAGCGCAATCGCTTCCATTTCTTCCACATCGTCGACGCCGATGGCACGCGCGCCATCCCGGAGCCGGAGCTGGTCGCATTCACTCGCGGCCGGGCCGACGCGCGACAGGCGGCGGCGCTGCAGGTCGATGGCGGCGCACGGGTTTACACGATCACCAACCTGTTGCGCCTCGCCGGCGAGCCCGCGGTGCTCGACACCATCGTGATCGCCGCGCAGATGTTTCCGGGTCTCACGCGCCACCAGTTCGGGCATCGCGAAAGCACGATCTACAGCCTTTACCAGACGCGCTTCGGCATCAACGTCGTGCGCACCCACGAGCGCTTGCGCGCGGCGAGCGCCGACCGCCAGGCGGCCGCGACCCTCGAGTTGCGCGTGGGCGCGCCGGTGCTGGAGATCGATCGCGTCGCGTACACGTATCACGATGTTGCGGTGGAATTGCGGCGCAGCCGCGTCAATACGGCACATCGGTACTACGAGGCTGATCGCGGCAAGGCGGAAGGACGTAACTGACCCGGCACCGGTCTGCGATCAGGGCGCGTCACCCGGCAGCGGTTCGGGCACTTCATCGCCGTGCTGGCGGGCGCGAAACAGTGCGGTACGCGCGAGCAGCACGGCGGTCACCGGCGAGGTGATCGACAGCAGCATGGGAATCAGCCACGCCTGCAGCCTGAGGTCGCCGTCGAGCTCGGAAAAGAACACGGTGGAGGCGACAGCAACCGCCCAGGTGGCGCAAGTGCTGGCGAGGGCGGGCGGGTGCATGCGCTGGAAGAAGCTGCGCAGGCGCACGAGGCCAAGTGCTGCGACCACCGACAGCAGGCCCGCGACCACGAGCAGCGCGGCCACGAAAAATTCCACCCAGGCCGGCGCGGTGCTCATTCGATCGCCTCGCCGCGCAGCAGGAATTTCGCCATTGTCGCGGAGCCGACGAAGCCGAACAATGCCATCAGCAGCGCCGCTTCGAAATACAACTGGCTGGCATCGCGGATGCCAAGCACCAGCACGGTCAGCATGCCGTTGACGTAAATGAAGTCCAGGGCCAGTACACGATCCTGCGCGGCAGGGCCGCGCAGCAGCCGCAGCAGCGCAAGCACCATCGCCAGCACGAAGCAGCCGATGGCGAAGAACGTCGCGCCGTTAAGCACGGCGCTCATTCGAAGATGTCCATCAGCGGCTGCTCGTATCGCTGCTTGAAATGCGCGATGAAGGCGCTCTCGTCGTCGACGTCGAACACGTGCAGCATCAGCACGCTGCCGTCGAGCGCCAGTTCCGTCCAGACGGTGCCCGGAACCACCGTCGTGATCACGGCGAGCGCGGCAAGCGCGTTGGCGTCGTGCAATTGCAGCGGTATCTTGACGAATGCCGAGCGAGGCGGTCGAGATCCGGCGCGGAGCACGCGGGTGGCGACCGTCCAGTTGGACACCAGCACGTCGCGGCCGACGTTGCCGATCAGTCGCAGCAGCGTGCGCGGACGGCGGATGCGCACCGGCAGCGGTCGCAGCGGCGCGCACAGCCACGGCACCCCGATTGCAATCAGCAGCGCGAGCAGCAGCTGCGCAGCGCCCAGCGACTCGTTGAGCACCAGCCACAGCGCAAACAGCGCGAGCGACAGCAGCGGGGCGGGCAACACGCGCTTCATCGCAGTTCCGCCATTGCGGATTTCGAACGTGCGCGCGAGGGTCCCGGCACGGGGGTGGCCGACATCACTGCGTCGAGGTAAGCCGCGGGCTTCAGCAAGCTCGTTGCCGCGGCTTCGGTATAGCGGCTCACGGGACCGGCAAACACGGTGAGCGCGATCGTGCAGGAAAGCAGCCACGCGACGGGCACGCATTCGCCGACGCGCAGCGCAGGCGGCGCGCGCATCTGCGGCGCCCAGAAGTAGCGGATGCCCGCGCGCGACAGCGCGATCGTCGACAGCAGGCTCGAACCGAGCAGCAACGCCACGAGCACGTACGCCGCTGCTTGCAATGGCAGTCCGGCGCCCGCGGGCCGCCCGGTCGACGCGAACACGGCATCGAGCATCGTGAACTTGGCCAGGAATCCGGACGACGGCGGCAGTCCCGCAATCAGCAACGCGCAGGCGATGAATCCCAGTCCGAGAAACGCCATGGCGCCCGGGATCGCGCGTCCGGGCGTCGGATCGTCGACGCGCGATGACGCGGCGAGCGTCGCGCCATCCGCGGCGTGCACATCCACGTAGCGCGGCCGTTTCCCGGACTCGACGTCGTAAGGCAGCGCCTGCGTGGCGCCGGTTTCGCGCGAGCGCTCGATCAATTCGGCGAGCAGGAACAATGCGCTCGCGGCGAGCGTCGACGAGACGAGGTAGAAGAGCGCGCCGCCGATCATCGATGCGCGCGCGAATCCCGTGACCGCCAGCAGCGTGCCCGACGACACGACGATGGCGAACGCGGCGAGCCGCCGCGGCTGCTGCACGCCCAGCATGCCGATCGCGCCAACCGCCAGCGTCGCGAATCCTGCATAGACCAGCGCATCGCCGCCCAGCGGTGCCGGCGATACCGGCGTCACCGCCGAAAACAGCGTCCACAGGCGCAACACCGCGTAGATTCCGACCTTGGTGAGGATTGCGAATAGCGCCGCCACCGGTGCGCTCGCCGCGGCATATGCCGGCAGCAGCCAGAAGTTGAGCGGCCACATCGCGGCCTTGACCAGGAAAGCGATCCCGAGAATCGCCGCACCGGCATTCAGCAATCCGCGGTCCGCGGCCGCGATGTGCGGAATCTTCTGTGCCATGTCCGCCATGTTGAGCGTGCCGGTGACCCCGTAAAGGATCGCGACGCCAACCAGGAACAGCGACGACGCGAGGACGTTGACGGCGAGGTAATGGAGCCCGGCACGCACCCGCGCACGGCCGGATCCGTGCAGCAGCAAGCCATACGAAGCGGCCAGCATGACTTCGAAGAACACGAACAGGTTGAACAGGTCACCGGTGAGGAACGCGCCGTTCACGCCCATCAGCTGGATCTGCACCAGCGCGTGATAGTGCACGCCGGCGCGATCCCAGCGCGACGTTGCGTATATCACCGATGCAAGACTCACCACGCCTGTAAGCACGAGCATCATCGCCGACAACCGGTCGACCGCCAGCACGATCCCGAACGGCACCTCCCAGTTCGACGGCAGGTAGACGCCTACCGCCGCGGACGCGCCGCTCCGGTCGACCCACGCTAGCAACTCGATCGCCACCAGCAGTCCGCAGGTGGTGGCCACGCATTGCGTCACCACCTTCATCCGCCGCCGGTCGCCCATCAGCAGCATCGATGCGGCAGCCAGCAGCGGCAGCAGCACCGGAACGACGATGAGGTGCGGCATCAGCGACGGCAGCCAGCCGGTCATGGCGGCTCCTCTTCGCCGTCGACGTGATCGGTGGCGGACAGGCCCCGCAGCGCCAGCAGCAGCACCAGGAACAGCGCGGTCATCGCGAAGCTGATAACGATTGCGGTGAGCACCAGCGCCTGGGGCAACGGATCGGTGTAATGGGTCAGCGTCGCAGGAACACCCTGTGTGACGATGGGCGCCGCGCTGCTCGCCAGGCTACCGATGCTGAAGATGAAAAGGTTGACGGCGTACCCGAGCAGCGACAGGCCCATGATCACCTGGAACGTGCGCGGGCGCAGCACCAGCCAGGTGCCGGAAGTGCACAGCACGCCGATCGCCAGTGAAAGGATTATTTCCATCAGGGTCGGGATGCGCCGGGCTGTTCGCCTGCCGGCGGCAGTCGCCGGCTGCGAATCGACTGGTGCGCCAGCGCGACCAGTATCAGCAGTGTGGAACCGACGACGACGGCGAATATGCCAGCGTCGAAGATCGCCGCGCTGGGCAAGTGCACGTCGCCCAGCATCGGCAGGTCGACGTGGGCGGTGTGGGTTGTCAGGAACGGATATCCCACCACCATCGCACCCGCGCCGGTCAACGCCGAGCACGCGAGCCCCAGGGCGATCCAGCGTACCGGATTGACATGCACCTGCGATTCCACCCAGCTCGCTCCGGCGACCAGGTATTGCGCGACCAGCGCGATCGCGACCACCAGCCCGGCGACGAAGCCGCCGCCGGGCGCGTTGTGTCCGCGCAGGAAGAGATCCGCTGCGATCACCAGCGCCACCGGCAGCACGAGGCGAACCAGCACCGCCGGCACCATCATGTAGCCGATCCTGCCGTCGGAACGCGAAGCGGGTGCGATCAGGTCGCTGTCGGGTGCGACCACCGCGCGCTGCTGCGAGGGGACTTCGGCGGTTTCGCGCGGCGGCCGGAAGCGCCGCAACAGCGCGTACACCGTGAGCGCCACCGCGGCGAGCACGGTGATTTCGCCGAGTGTGTCGAAGGCGCGGAAATCCACGAGCATCACGTTGATGACGTTGGCGCCCCCGCCTTCGGACAATGCGTGCTCGATGTAGAACGGAGAGATGCTGTAGGGCGCGGGACGCGTCAGCAGCGCATACGAAATCGCCGCCAGCCCCGCACCGACGACCGTTGCCAATACCAGGTCCCGCGTGCGACGCATGCGCTTGCGAATCGCGACGCGCGGATTATCCGCGACGACGCGCTTTGGCAGCCAGCGCAGGCCGATCATGAACAGCACCAGCGTGACGATCTCGACAGCGAGCTGCGTGAGCGCAAGGTCCGGCGCGGAAAACCACACGAACGTCAGGCAGATGCAGAGGCCGGTGACCGACAGCATCGTCAGCGCGGCGAGGCGATGGAACTTGGCGTTGATCGCGGCACCCACGGCGCAGGCCATGCCGATCGACCAGAGCGCGATGAATTCGAGCGATGCCGGCACCCGCGGCCGCGCGCCCGGCGCGAGGCCGTGCGATGGCAGCGACAACGCGGCGACCAGCACCACGATCACCACCACCAGCAGCAGTTGTGGCTGCAGCCGCTCGGTGCCGAGGCGACGAGCGCAGGCACGCGCCGCCATCGAAAGCCACGCGAGCGCGCGCTCGAACGCGCGCTTGCCGTCGGGGCGGGGCAGGCGGGACAACCGCCGGAAGCGCTCCGGATAACGGCGCATTGCCGCGTACAGCGCGATGCCACCTGCCGACGCGGCCAGGCTCATCAGCAGCGGCGCGTTGAAGCCGTGCCACAGCGCGAGGTCGTAGTCCGGGAGCGTGCCGCCGACGACCGGTTGCGCGGCGGTGGCCAGCGCCGGGCCGATCGAGCGCGCCGGGACGATTCCGACGACCAGGCACGCGAGCACCAGCAATTCGATGGGCACGCGTATCCAGCGAATCGGCTCGTGGGCCTCTCGTGGCAGGCCGGTCGGGGGCGGCCCGAAGAACAGGCCATGCGCAAAGCGCAGCGAGTAGACGATTGCGAACACGCCGGCGAGCGTCGCGATCACCGGCAGCGACCATTCGACGATCGGCAATGACGAAATGAATACGGTTTCGGCGAAGAACATTTCCTTCGACAGGAAGCCGTTGAGCAGTGGCACGCCGGCCATTGCCGCACCGGCCACCATCGCGAGCGTGCCGGTGATCGGCATGATCCGCCACAGGCCGTGCAGCCGCGCCATGTCGCGCGTGCCGGTCTCGTGGTCGATGATGCCGGCGGCCATGAACAGCGACGCCTTGAACGTCGCGTGGTTGATCATGTGGAACACCGCGGCGACCGCCGCCAGCGGACTGTTGAGCCCGAGCAGCAGCGTGATGAGCCCAAGGTGGCTGATCGTCGAGTACGCGAGCAACCCCTTCAGGTCACGCTCGAACATCGCGGCGAACGCGCCCAGCACCAGCGTGCAGGCCCCCACGCCCGTCACCAGCCAGAACCATGTTTCGGAACCCGCGAGCACCGGCCACAGCCGCGCGAGCAGGAACACGCCTGCGTTGACCATCGTCGCCGAATGCAGGTACGCCGAGACCGGCGTGGGTGCGGCCATGGCGTGCGGCAGCCAGAACTGGAAGGGAAACTGCGCGCTCTTGGTGAACGCGCCGAGCAGCACCAGCACCAGAACGGGCACATACAGGGGATGCGCGCGCACGGCGTCGCCGGCCGCGAGCACCCTGTCGAGATCGTAGCTCCCGGCGATGTGGCCGAGCAGCAGCACGCCGGCAAGCAGGGACAGGCCGCCCGCACCGGTGACCGTCAGCGCCATGCGTGCGCCGCGCCGAGCGTCGGCGCGATGGTGCCAGTATCCGATCAGCAGGAACGAAAACAGACCGGTCAGCTCCCAGAAGAACACGAGCTGCACCAGGTTGCCCGACCACACGACGCCCAGCATCGCGCCCATGAACGCGAGCAGCAGCGAAAACAATCGCGACACCGGATCGGCCGGCGACATGTAGTACCGCGCATACACGACCACCAGCAGGCCGATGCCGGCGATCAGCACGCCGAACATCCAGGCGAAACCGTCGACGCGAATCAAGAAATCGAGTCCCGCCGACGCGACCCATGGCCACTGCTCGCGCGCGACACCGCCGTCGCGGACTTCCGGGAACATGAGGACGATCGGGACCAGTGTCGCCAGCGTGACGACCGCCGCCCACAACGACGCCTTGTTGCGCGAATGCGTCGGGATGAAGGCCGCGACGATACTCCCCGCAAAGGGCAGCGAGAGCAGCAGGACGAGCGACATGCCGCGAGTTTAGCGCGGGACGCGGCGATAGTTTCGCAAGGGGCGGGCGAAACGCCGGGATCGATTCGACAGCCGCGCCGACGCGATCTTGTCGGGCGCCCTGTCAGCCGCAACGATTGCCGCGCGCGACCGCCTAGTTCGCCGACTGCGCGTGGATGAAACGGACGAGATCGGGCAGCACCTGCGAATCGGACTTGAGTGGCGTGGCGATACGCGCAATCAGCCCGAGGTGGCCGTATCCGGGATACCCGATCAGCTCGACGCGATCGCCGAATTGCGCGAGCCTGGCGGCAAGATGCTGCGAGTTGGTGGGTGAGACGGTGTGGTCGTCCTCGCCATACTGCAGCAGCACCGGCGGTTCGCCGGCCGCGACGAAGTTGATGGGCTGGGTGCGCGCCAGCGATTCGGGCGGTCCGAACAGCCTTTGCAGCGCCGGGTCGGTCAGCGGCAGGAAGTCGTAGGGTCCCGCCATGCCGATCAGGCCGGCAATGCGCGAGGCATCGACGCCGGCGTCGGCAAGATAGTGCCGGTCCAATCCCAGCAGCATCGCGATGTGCGCGCCCGCGGAGTGCCCGGCGAGAAATACATGACGTGCATCCCCGCCGTAGTCGGCCGCGTGGTCGAGGCTCCAGCGCACGGCGCGCGCGCCGTCTTCGACGAAAACGGGAAACTTCACCTGCGGATAGACGCGGTAGTCGGGGATGATCACTACGAAACCCTGAGCGGCCAGTGCTTCTCCCACGAACAGATAACTGTCGCGGCTGCCGTCCTGCCAGCTGCCGCCGTAGAAGAACACGATCACCGGCGCATCGGCGCGAAGCGGTTGCGGGCGGTAGACATCGAGCACCTGGCGGGGGTCGGGACCATAGGGCAATGCCGAAGTCCGTCGATAGGTGTCGCCGGGAACCAGCGCGTTGAGCAGAATGGCCGGCGAGCATCCAGCCAATGTCAGCACCGCGGCGAACGGCATCCACGCGACGACTTGCCGGCGCGCGCCGCGGCACGCGGCGATGAACGAGGAAAGCATCGAGATCCTTCGGGTTTGCACCATCAACGTACGTGCAATGGGCCACAGCGGATGCACGTTTTTGTCGTAGGCGTCGTCCTGCAACGCATTGCTATGACGGCCCATTCGTGAGTCCGCCGCACCAGTGCAGAATCCAACCGATTGCGCAACGTGCGCCGGGGGTCAATTCCAGGATGTCGGATTTCGATTGGTTGCAGTGGCCGGCGATGGCGGTCACGCTGGCCGCCTCGTGGTGCGTCGCCTCCACCCAGCGCCGGCGGCGCGAGGCCGGGTTCTGGGTGTTCCTGGCGAGCAACGTCCTGTGGGTCGCGTGGGGATGGGTCGACGCCGCCTATGCGGTGATCGTGATGCAGGTCGCGCTGGCGGCGTTGAACATACGCGGGGCGTACAAGCAATCGCCGGACGCCGAGCCCAAGGCGACGGGCTGACAGGCACGCCGCCTGAATCTGCGAATGCCCGTTTACTTGATTTGCGAATGCCCGGTTACTTGTTATCCGGAGGCGTGCCTGACTTGACCTGGATGGCCGCGAACGGCGACACCGGTGCCGTCTTCTTGGTCTTGTCCTGCTTGGGTTTCTTTTTTTCCTTGTTGCTTCGAATCTGTCCTTTGGCCATGGCGGTTCTCCGTTGGATTGGGGGATTCGTCGACGGTCGCGGCGGCGAATGCGCAATTCAATCACACATGGGCGGCAATTGAAATCGCCCGGCCTATACTGGACGCCCGTCGTCGAGATTTGCTGCGCAAACCATGAGCCACTACCACTGCATCGTCTGGATCGATCACCGCGAAGCGCACGTCATCGAATTCAGTCTTGATGACGCGTCGAAGAGCGTCATCCATCCGAAGTCCCGGCACGAGCACCTGCACCACAAGCAAGGCGCGGTCGGTTCCGGCAACCTACCGGAAGACCATCAGTATTACCAGGCGGTCGCCGATGCGATCAAGGACGCCGGAGAAATCCTGATCGTCGGGCCGTCCGGCGCCAAGCTAGCGCTGTTCAAGCACCTGCAGGCACATGCGCCGGCGCTGGCGGCGCGCGTGGTGAGCGTGGAAACGGTCGATCATCCGACCGACGGCGAGTTGCTGAAGTTTGCGCGTCACCACTTCGTGGCCGACGACCGGATGCGGCCGCAGTCCTGATCTTGCGTCGCGGCCTGCGCGCGGCACTCCAGCTGCGATGGCATTGATTCCTACGCCCGCTCGGGCTTCGGTCCCACACGCATAGCAGCCCCCCGAGAATGGGCGATCGCGGTGCCTGGTGCGATGCTGTGTCCTGCTTTCAACAACGCAGGAGCTCGCATGAATCGAAATCTACGAATCGCACTGGGCGTGGCGGGTCTCGCGGTGGCCGCGCAGGCGGCGGCGCAGGTCACATTTTACGAGGACGACGGCTTTCACGGGCGTTCGTTCACCGCGCAACAACCGATCGTTGACTTGCAGCGCTTTGGGTTCAACGACCGCGCGTCGTCGGCGATCGTCGCCAGTGGACGCTGGGAAGTCTGCACCGATGCAGGTTTCAGCGGCCAATGCGTAATATTGCGACCGGGGAACTACGACTCGCTCGGCCGCATGGGCATCAACGATCGCGTGTCATCGGTACGTGCGGCGGACGCCAACGTCGCCAACTACGACGCGCATGGCGCGTATGCCGGCGATGAACGTTATCGCCGTCGCCATGACGAACGCGTCTACGAGGCGCAGGTGACGTCAGTGCATGCCGTCGTCGGGCCGCCGGAACAGCGCTGCTGGGTCGAGCGGCAGCAGGTGTCGAACGGCGCGAACGTGCCAGGCGCCATCGCCGGCGCGGTGATCGGCGGAATCCTGGGGCACCAGATCGGCGGCGGCCGCGGGCAGGATATCGCGACGGCCGGCGGAGCGGTCGGAGGTGCAGCACTCGGCGCCAACGTCGGCAACGGGTCGACTTATGGCCGAGACGTGCAGCGTTGCCAGACCGTGGCCAGCAATGGCGCGCCCGACTATTGGGACGTGACCTACAACTTCCAAGGCACCGAACATCGCGTGCAGATGTCCGCACCCCCGGGAGCGACGATCCCGGTAAGCCGCGACGGCGAACCTCGCGTCTAGCGCGCCGATCGCGCAGCAGCGACACCTGACGGCCCCGCGGGGCCGTCCTTGTTTGCGCCGGGCGGGACCGGTGCACGTCCGCCGTCCGGCGCCCTGTCGGTCGTAATATCATCGGGCATTGCCACCGAGCTTCGCGCCCGCGCCGATGAACCGCAATTCACTTTGCTCCTGCGGGAGCGGCAAACGCTTCAAGCATTGTTGCGGACGCGCGCCGGAAGCTCCAGTGCGCGCGCGCTACGACGCACTGGCCGCGCACCAGGCCGGGGAGCTTGGGCGCGCCGAGACGCTGTACCAGCGCGCAGTCGCCGAAGACCCCAACGACGTCGACTCGCTGCACATGCTCGGTGTTGTGCAGATGCAGCGGCTGCGCTATCGCGAAGCGCTCGACCTGCTGTGGGACGTTGCCGAAAAGACCGGCTGGGCCGTCCCGCAGGTACGCCACAACATCGGCTTGGTGCTGAGCAAG
This sequence comes from Pseudomonadota bacterium, assembly GCA_041691615.1. GTDB lineage: Bacteria > Pseudomonadota > Gammaproteobacteria > Burkholderiales > Casimicrobiaceae > VBCG01. The sequence continues at coordinate 11,093 of JBEPUI010000007.1, read as the reverse complement.
TTGCTGACCCGTGAGGCCAACGTCAAGCAGTCGGACCTGCTGGCGGATTTCATCGCGTGGGAGCGCGCCGTACGCGAACGCCGAATCGACACATCACCGCGGGTGACGGTCGTGATGCGGGCGCACAACCAGGCGAGGCATGTCGCACAGGCCATCGAGTCGGTCGCGGTGCAGACGTACCCGCATCTCGAGCTGGTGGTCATAGACGACGGGTCGGACGACGACACCCGCGAAGCCATCGCGCAATGTGTGCGACACCTGTCGATCCCGGTGCGCGTGATCGCGCGCGAGCACCGAGGCCTGTGTGCGACGCTCAACGAAGGCGCCGCGCTTGCAGGCGCTGGCTACGTCGCTTTTCTCGATGCCGACGATCGCTATGCGCCGGAGCGCATCGCCTCGCTGGTGGAGGAGATCGCAGGTTCCGGCTTGCCGTGGGGCTTTTCGCTGGTTTCCTCGATTGGCCCGCAGGCGGGCGCCGACACCGATGCCACCGATCACGCGATCGATATCTCGTGGCGGCGCCAGCGCAACTACCTCGGCAAGTATTCCAACAGCTTTTCGCTGCTCGAGCACAACATCGCGGTGACGCCCGGCAACCTGTTCGTCGATCGCGACTTCTTCCGGTCGCTGCAGGGATTTCGCGAACCGCACGGCGAGGCCGATTGGGATTTTTGCCTGCGCGCAAACGCACTCGCCGAGCCGCTGGTGGTCAACCGGCCGCTGTATTTCTGCCGGTACGACGCGGACGCCGAAAGCCAGCCGCAAGCCGCCGCCGATGCGATGGGCACGCTCTCCGCCTTCCTCGCCGCCGCGCGCGCGGGCGAGCCTTGCGTCAATCCGCTGGCGCCGCAGTGGGCCGCCAACCGCACGCTGTTGCTCAAAGTGGTATTGGGCGCCGCGAAGGGCGCTGCGCTGCCGGTGCCGGTGCTGCGGTCGCTGGCGTCCGAATGGCGCGCAGCGCCGCGGCTCCTGCAGGCGGCCGATGCGGCGCCGGCCATTGCCTCGAGCGCGCGCAAGCGAGCGTTGATCGTGCTGGGCATGCATCGCAGCGGGACGTCCGCGTTGTCGCGCGTCCTCAACCTCTGCGGCGCGTTCCTGCCGGCAAAACTGAAGCCCGCCAAGATCGGCGTCAACGACAAGGGGTTCTGGGAACCCGAAGAGGTGCTGGAATTCAATGGCCGCGTGCTGCGACAGCTGGGCGGCGAGTGGAACCAGGTGAATTTCACGCTGCCGTCCACCGGCGATTTCGTCGACGAGTTTGTAAGCGATGCGCGGGCACTGCTCGAATCCGAATACGGCGACGAGCCGGACATCCTGATCAAGGACCCACGACTGTGCGTGCTCGCGCCCCTCTGGCATCGCGTGCTCGAATCGGCGGGATATGCGGCGGCGTACGTGGTGCCGATGCGCAATCCGCTCGAAGTCGCGCAATCGCTGCACGCGCGCGGCGACATGTCGGTGGTCGATGGACTGAAGCTCTGGCTTGCCTACATGCAACGCGTCGTGGCGTTTGCCGACACCCACCCGCAGGTGATGTTCATCCGCTTCGACGACCTGCTCGGCGACTGGCGAACGGTCGTCACGGGGATCGCGCGGCGATTGGCGACACCGCTCGACATCGTCGCGCGGGCGGACGAGGTCGATCGCTTCCTCGAGCAGAGTTTGCGCAACCAGACGGCGACCGATGAGGCGCTGGCGCTGCTGGCGACCGATGCGGCGCTCGCCCCGGTGACGGCGCTATACCGTGAATGCCTTGCGCGATGCGACGTTGACGCGGGTGCGGCCGCCCCGGCCGGGCCGCGGATCGATATCAGCGATACGATGGGGCGCAATGGACCAACTGGCGCTGGCCGCGCAGACGTGCCGCTCGCCACGGCGACGTTCGTGCTGTGCATCGAGAGCAACGCGATTCGCGAGCAGGCGTTGCTGCTGTGCGAAAGCATTCGCCGGTTTGGAGGACGTTACAGCCACGCACCGATCATGGCGTTCGCGCCGCGACCGGGCCTCGGCGTCGACCAAGCGACGCAGCGCCAGCTCGCGCAGATGGACGTCGAGTACGTCGACCTGCCGCTCAACACGACGTGCACCGACTATGCGCCGGCCAACCGCGTGTTTGCGGGCGCCTGGGCCGAGCGCCACGCGGCCACCGATTTCCTGGTGGTGATCGACAGTGACACCGTCTGGTTCGGCGCGCCGGAGTTGCCGGAGGGCGCGGATGCCTGTGTGCGGCCGGTCGATTTCAAGGGTAGCGCGACCCGGGGGCCCGGCGATCGCTTCGAGGAATATTGGGCGCGTCTCGCCGCACTCGCCGGCGTGTCCCTCGAGCGTCTTCCGATGCTTCGGTCCACCGTCGGCAACGAGAGCATCCGCGCGTCGTACAACGCGGGACTCACCGCTGCCCGTCGCGACAAGGGGATATTCACCGGTTGCGCCGAGCTTTTCGCCGCGTCGCTGGTCGCCGGCATCCGGCCCTACCAGGGGACAGGCGTCAACATCGTCGCTTCGACGGGCCATGTCGGCGAAGCGGGCAGCGAATACTGGGGATCGAGCCAGGCGGCGATGACGCTGGCGATCTGGAAGGCCACCGACCGCGTACTCCACTACCCCGACCACTACAACGTCCCGCTGCACCTGATCGCGGCGGACGGCGAGATCGATCCGCGCTGGCTGCGCCACTTCCCGGTGCACCTGCACTATCACTGGATGTTCTCGCCGCAGCACCGCGACAACGCGCTGGAGCTGATGGCAACGCTGGGCGTGCCCGCCGAAATGCTGGCGTGGACCCGCGAACGCACGCCGCTCGCGACCCAGGGCGAGCGCGCGCGACTCGAAACCGTCGCGGCGCGCTAGCGACGTCCTCGCGCGAGAGGTGGCCACGCCATGGTGATTTCCGACGGCCTCCGCTGCATTTTCGTGCACATCCAGAAAACGGGCGGCATTTCGATCGAGAGGGTGCTGCGACAGGGCGACGCTGCGATCGGCTCGCACCTGCACGAAGGCCGGCGGCACCTGTCCGCGCGCGAGATCGCGCCACTGGTGCAGGCGGGGCAGTGGAACGCTTATTTCAAGTTCGCATTCGTGCGCAACCCCTGGGACCGCCTGGTTTCATGGCATTGCATGTGCGTGCAGGCGAACAATCCCAATCGCTTCGCCGCCTACGTCCAGCGATGCGCGCCGACGTTCGAAGCATTCGTCACGCGCGCAGTCACCGGGCCCGGCGAGAAGACCACCCGCAACCAGCTCGACTACGTGACGGACGAGCAGGGTGCAATGATCGTCGATTTCGTCGGCCGGTATGAAACGCTTGGCGAGGACTTTGCGCAGGTCAGGCAGCGCCTGCAGCTGACTGCCGACCTGCCGCATGCCAACCAGTCCACCCACCGCGACTACCGCGAGTACTACACTGCCGAAACACGCGAGATCGTCGCGCAACGATTCGCGCGCGACATCCGCCATTTCGGCTACGAGTTCTAGGGCGCGGGCAGCCGCGTCATGCGGTGAAAATACCGCGCTTCGCGAGCTCCGCGACGATACGATCCGCCGCCTGTTCCGGCAGCAGGTTCGCGGCGTGGATCGTGATCTCGGGATCGTTTGGGGGCTCGTAAGGCGAATCGATGCCCGTAAAGTTGGTCAGTTCGCCGCGCCGCGCCTTCGCATACAGGCCCTTGGCATCGCGCGCTTCGGCGACCGCGAGCGGGGTGTCGACGAATACTTCCAGGAACTCGCCCGGCGCCAGCAGCGCGCGTGCCATTTCGCGCTCCACGCGGAAAGGCGAGATGAACGCCGTCATCACGATCAGCCCGGCGTCGACCATCAACGCGGCCACTTCGGCGACGCGGCGAATATTCTCCACGCGGTCGGCGTCGGTGAATCCCAAGTCCTTGGTCAGGCCCTTGCGCACGTTGTCGCCGTCGAGAAGGTAGGTGTGGCGTCCGAGCGCGTGCAACTTCTTTTCCACGAGGTTGGCTATGGTCGACTTGCCCGCGCCCGACAATCCGGTGAACCACAGCACGCAGGGCTTCTGGCCCTTGAACATCGCGCGCGTCGACTTGTCGATGTCGAACGACTGCCAGCTGATGTTCCGCGAGCGGCGCAGCGCGAAGCGCAACATGCCCGCGCCGACGGTATTGTTGGTCATCCGGTCGATCAGGATGAAGCCGCCCAGGTCGCGGTTGGTGGCATAGGGCTCGAATGCGATCGCGCGGTCGAGCTCCAGGTCGCAGACGCCGATTTCGTTGAGCGCCAGTGTATCGGCGGCGACGTGCTCGAGCGTGTTGACGTTGACCTTGTACTTGAGCGGCGCGATCGTCGCGTTGACGGTGCGCGTGCCGAGCTTCATCAGGTAGCCGCGCCCTCGAAGCATCGGGGCCGCATCCATCCAGACCAGAACGGCTTCGAACTGGTCGGCGGCCTGCACCGGATCGGCCTCGGCACAAATGACGTCGCCGCGACTGACGTCGCGCTCGTCGGCCAGAGTCAGCGTCACCGCCTGGTTGGCGACGGCGAACGGGAGATCGCCGTCGGCGGTGAGGATGCGCGCAACGCGGCTGGCAGCGTTCGACGGCTCGACGCGGATGCGGTCGCCGGTGCGCACGATGCCGCTGACGATCGTGCCCGCATACCCTCTGAAATCGAGGTCGGGCCGGTTGACCCATTGCACGGGCATGCGCAGGGATTGCGACTGCAAGGCGTCTTCGACCACGACCGATTCCAGATGCTCCATCAGCATCGGTCCCGTGTACCAGGGCGTGTTGCCCAGCGGCGCGATGATGTTGTCGCCCAGGACCGCGGAGGTCGGGAGGCACACCACGTCGGCGATGCCGACCTGGCGTGCGAATTCGCGGTACTCGGCCGCGAGCTTGTCGAAGGCTTCGCGCGAAAAGCCGATCAGGTCCATCTTGTTGACCGCCAGCACCACGTGCCGCACGCCGAGCAGCGCGACGATATAGCTGTGCCTTCGCGTCTGCGTCAGCACTCCCTTGCGCACGTCGACCAGCACGATCGCCAGGTCGGCGCAGGACGCGCCGGTGACCATGTTGCGCGTGTATTGTTCGTGACCCGGCGTATCCGCGACGATGAACTTGCGCCGCGCCGTTGAAAAATACCGATAGGCTACGTCGATCGTGATGCCTTGCTCGCGCTCGGCCGACAGTCCGTCGAGCAACAGCGCGTAGTCGGTATCGTTCCCCCGGGTGCCGACTTTCTTCGAGTCCGCCGCGAGGGCGGCGCGCTGGTCGTCGGCGATGTTGCCGGACTCGTGCAGAAGCCGGCCGAGCAACGTGCTCTTGCCGTCGTCCACGCTGCCGCAGGCGATGAAGCGCAGCAGAGTGCGGTGGTCGGTGTAGGTCAAGGGGAGGGTGGCCGCGCGGTCGGCGTGATCGATCGCAATCGCAAGCGCAAGGGTATCGGGCGACGTTTCAGAAATAGCCTTCCTGCTTCTTTTTTTCCATCGAGCCGGCCGAATCGCGGTCGATCACGCGTCCTTGCCGTTCCGATGTCGACGCACCGCGCATTTCTTCGATGATCGCGGCGACTGTGTCGGCGCCGGATTCGACGGCGCCGGTCAACGGGTAGCAGCCCAGCGTGCGAAAGCGAACGCGGCGCATCTGTGCTGTCTCGCCGGCGTCGAGCGGCATGCGTGCGTCGTCGACGACGATCAGCGCGCCATCGCGCACCACCACGGGACGATCGGCCGCGAAGTACAGCGGCACGACGTCGATGCGCTGCTGCGCGATGTACTCCCACACGTCGATCTCGGTCCAGTTCGAAAGCGGGAACACGCGAATGCTCTCGCCGGGATGCTTGCGGGTGTTGTAGAGGCGCCAAAGCTCCGGACGCTGGTTCTTCGGATCCCACGCATGCGCGGCCGAGCGAAACGAGAACACGCGTTCCTTGGCGCGCGACTTCTCCTCGTCGCGCCGCGCGCCGCCGAACGCCGCGTCGAAGCGGTGCAGGTCCAACGCCTGCTTCAGGCCCTGCGTCTTCCAGGCATCGGTGTGCATCGCCGAGCCGTGCGTGAACGGATTGATGCCCATCGCCAGCGCGTCGGGATTGACATGGATGATGAATTCCATGCCCGATTCGGCCACGACGCGGTCGCGCATCGCATACATTTCGCGGAATTTCCAGGTCGTATCGACGTGCAGCAGCGGGAACGGCGGCGGCGCCGGGAAGAATGCCCTGCGCGCGAGGTGCAGCATCACCGCGCTGTCCTTGCCCATCGAATAGAGCATCACCGGGCGCTCGACCTCGGCAACGACTTCGCGCAGGATGTGGATGCTCTCCGCTTCCAGCCTCTGCAGCACGGACAGCCCAACGCTTCCCGCCATGTTCATCGCATTGCCCGCACGTCGTCGTTCCTGTGAATGGCCACCGCTCGCGGCGGCGGGGGCGAGTATACGGTAATCGCGTTTGCGCCCCTATGCGGATTCCGGCGCCGACTCGCGCTCCAGCAATGCGCGCTTTCTGGCAATGCCCCACCGATAGCCCGACAGACCACCGTCGTTGCGCACGACGCGGTGACAGGGGATTGCGACCGCCAGCCGGTTGGCACCGCAGGCCTGGCCCACGGCCCTGACCGATTTCGGCGAGCCAATTCGCCGGGCGATCTCCGCATAACTCGTCGTCGTGCCCGCCGGGATATCGCGCAACGCCTGCCAGACGCGTTGCTGGAATGCGGTGCCGCGCACATCGAGCGGCAGGTCGAGGCCGAGCCGGGGCGCTTCGACGAATCCGATGACTTGAGCCACCCGTTGCTCGAACGCGGCGTCGCCGCCGATCAGCGTGGCACGCGCGAACTGGTCCTGCAGGTCGCGAACCAGCGCGGCCGGGTCGTCGCCCATCAGGATCGCGCAGACGCCGCGCGCGCTTTGTGCCACGAGGATCGAGCCGAGCGAGCATTCGCCGATGGCGAAGCGAATCTCCGTGTTCGCGCCTTGCGATCGGTACGACGTAGGCGTCATGCCCAGCAACCGGTCGGACTCCTCATAAAACCGGCCGTTGGAGTTGTAGCCCGCGCCGTAGATCGCGCCGGTCACCGTGCCGCCGCGATCGAGCTCGTCGCGCACGCGCCTTGCCCGGTGCGCGGCCGCGTACGCCCGCGGCGTGAGGCCGGTGACGTCCTTGAACACGCGGTGCAGGTGGTAGGCGCTGAGCCCGACGCGCCGTGCAAGGGTCGCGAGCGTCGGCGGCTCTCCGGCCTGCTCGATGAACCGGCAGAGTTCGGCGACCAATGCGGTGCTCCTCGCGGAGGCCGATGCCTGGCGGGGCGTGCAACGTCGGCAGGGCCGGAAGCCGGCACGCTCGGCGTCGTCCGCGGTGAGATGGAACTCGACGTTCTCGGGGCGCGCCCTGCGCGACGCGCAGGACGGCCGGCAATACACGCCGGTGGTCCGGACAGAATAGAAAAACGTGCCGTCGGCGCGGGCGTCGCGAGCGGCAACCGCCGCCCAGCGCGGATCGTCGAGCGTTGCCGCGGCGAGCATTGCGGTCCTGGAAGTCATGTTCATCTTCGCTCCTTGCATTCGATCTGGGTCAACGATGCAAGTCTCGACCTCTGGTACAAATCGGGCACTCCGCTGCTTGCGGTCGAATTCGGCCGATCCCGGTCAACGATAGCATTGGATGGCGACGGCCGTATCACAAGGCGCATCGCCGGTCGCTCCTCCACACCGTGCAACCACGCGCGATCGAATCGGTCCGCGCGCAAGGAATCCGGCACCGGCAATGACACTGGCCCCTGCATGGGAACATGCGACGCTGCAGCGCTAGTGACCCGTCCACCGGCGGATGTTCGCGGCTACCGGTCACCGTAAACTGGAATCGACGCGCCGTGGACCACGCGGGCGTCGCTGCTGCACAGGAACAGGATCACACGGGCGATGTCGTCGGCCTTCGGCCATTTTGCGAAGTCCGCCGCGGGCATCGACTTGCGGTTGGCAGGCGTGTCGATGATCGACGGCAGCACCGAATTGACGCGTACGCCGGTGCCCGCGACTTCGGCCGCCAGGCTATCCATCAGCGCGATCGCAGCGGCTTTCGAGGCCGCGTAGGCCGCCGCGCGAGCGGGGTGGTCGACCCCGGACTTGGCGGCGACATTGACGATTGCCCCATTGCCCGCGCGAATCATCACGGGCACGACGGCGCGCGCGAGCGCGTAGCCGGGCTCGAGGTTTTGCGCCATCATGCGCGACAGGGTGCCCGCGTCGCCGTCCCACAATGTGCTTCCGCCGGCATAGCCGCCGATCGCATTGACAGCCACGTCGAGGCGCTCATGGCGAGCGACGATGTCGTCGACCATCCGCCGCACGGCCGCCTCGTCGCTCATGTCGACCTTGTGGCCTTCGAGACGCGCGCGTGCGGCACTCGCATCGGCGCCAAGCGCCTCGAACTCGGCATCGTTTCGGTACGTGACGACCACCTGCGCCCCTGCGTCGAGGAACGCCTGCGAGACGGCTCGCCCGAGCCCTCCGGTTCCTCCGGCGACCAGCACCACATTGTCGGCGAATTGCGCGCTCATCGGATCGCGGTAGTGTCGCGCATCGGCATCTCGATTGATCGTCCCGCGCTCACTCGTGTTCGGTCATCCGCCGGCGGCTCGATCGCCCGCACTGCGCTCAAGTGCGCCTCGATCCCACTTGGCCAGGCTCGCGGCCGCATCGTACGTCGTCGCCAGGAATTCGGTGAGCGCGGCCGCGGGCGCGGATGTTGCGCGCACCGCGTCGTAGGGCAGGATGAATTCGCTGAAGTCATTGCTGTAGTACGCCGCGCCGGGCGCGACCGGGGCATTCGCGAATCCCTTCGGCTCGGGTGCGGCATACGCATAGAACGCCGCGTCGGTGACGGCGCCGCTGCCCGGCCAGAAGCCATGGCTGATCGCCTCGTGCGAATACGCTTCGCGCGTGATCGAATCGGCGCCTGCACGCGGCGGTGCCGGGCGACCGGAAAACCGTGTCACCGCAAGGTCGAAGCTTCCCCAGAAAAACTGCACGGGACTGCACTTGCCGACGAAGTTTCCGCGAAAGCGCTCCAACACGGGCGTGATCGCCACCAGCGCGCGCCAGAATGCGTTCGCGCGCACCGGATCGTAGGCCTTGTGGACGTTGTCGTCCTCGAAGCGGATCGGATCGGGAATTTCCACTGGCATCGTCCAGATGTGCACGTCGACGCCCATCTCGCGCAGCGTGTGCATCAACGTGGCGTGGAAGTCGGCCACCGAGCGCGGCGCGAGTGCGATCGACTGAGTGCGGCCGTCCGAACACTGGACGATGAGCTGGTGCGCGACGAAATCGAATGTCATCGTCATCGCATGCGTGCCCGCATCGAGCGTCGGCGTGATGAGGCCGCGAGAAGTCACCCGGAACGCGACATTCCAGAAGTGGTTGCTCAACGGCGTCATCGCGAGGCACAGCTTGCCGACGACCTGCATCCACATGTGCAGCGTCGCTCGCGTGTCCTGCCACGCGGCCAATGGGATCGCGGGCCAGTCGCCGGCGGCGTCAGTGTCGGACATGCGCCTCCATCGCGACTTCCGCCGCGAGGCTCTGCTGGTCGCGGCCGAGCGTTGCCACGGCCAGCACGCGATCGCCCAGCTTGTAGCGAATTTCGCAGTCGCGCTGTGCGAGCACGCCGTCGATTTCGATGGCGTCCCACTTTTCAGCATGGCCGACGTAGTTGATAGCCAGGTCGTAGTGCTGGCTCCAGAAGAACGGCACTGCGTCGAACGGGACATTGCCGCCCAGGATGTTCTGCGCGGCGACCTGCCCCTGGCGCTGCGCGACGACCCAATGCTCGACGCGGATGCGCTGCCCCGAGTGCGGGTCGGGCCAGCGCGCGACGTCGCCGGCCGCATAGATGCCAGGCACGCTCGTCGAAAGGCGCGCGTCGACGGCGATCCCACGGTCCATCGTCATGCCGGCAGATTCGGCCAGCGCGATCGACGGGCGCACGCCCACGCCAACGACGACAAAATCGGCGTCGAGCACGGTGCCGTCGGCCAGCGTGACCTTGCGGCCGTCGACGCTCGAAGGAGTGGTGCCGAGATGGAAAGCGACACCGTGCGATTCGTGCAACTCGCGGATGAACTGTCCGACCTTGCCGCCGAGGACGCGCTCCAACGGGACGCTTTCGGGACCGATGACGTGCACGTCGATGCCGCGGGCGCGCAGCGATGCGGCCACCTCGAGGCCGATGAAGCTTGCGCCGATGATCGCCACGCGCTTGGCCGACTTGGCGCGGGCGACGATCGCGCGGCTGTCGGCGAACGTCCGCAGGTAGTGGATCTTCTGGTCGGCGCCGGGAATCGCGAGCCGCACGGGATTCGCGCCGGTGGCGATCAGCAGCGAGCCGAACGCAATCCGCTCGCCGCCGCCGACAACGACGGATTTGCCGGGGACGTCGATGGCCGATACGCGGGTATCGAGGCGGAGGTCGATCTTGCGCTCGCCGTAGTACTCGGGTGGCCGCAGCGGTATCCAGTCATCGGGTGCGGTGCCCGCCAGGAAATCCTTGGACAGGTTGGGGCGATCACAGGGCGGCGAATCGTCCGCGCTCAGCATCGTCAGCGGGCCGTCGTGACCTTCGCGACGCAGCATGTCGGCGGCCGCGAGACCTGCGGCACCCCCGCCGATGATCACGATCGAATGCGCGGCGCGCGCGGGTCGCCTCGCTGGCGCCCGGGCGATCGGATCGCGCACGAATGCGACATCGCCGACACGCTCCACACGCCAGCAGGGGATCGGATCGATCGCGGGCGCGCGCAGCGCTTCGCCGGTCTCGAGGTTGAAGCAGGCGTGATGCCACGGGCAGCGCACCGTGCCGTCGACGACTAGGCCTTCGGCCAGCGGCCCGTGGTAATGCGTGCAATGCGCGCCGACGGCATACAGCGCGTCGCCACGGCGAATCAGGATCGCGTCCTGGTCATCGACGCGGCCCGCGAGAATCGCCCCATCGGCCAGGTCGGCCAATGCGACACCGTTGCGAAAATCGGGCCCCGAGGGACCGTCCGCTTCCGCCATTCGAGGACTCCTCGCGCGGATCCGGGTTGTCCGCCGCAAGCAGGAGTGTAGGCCAGCGACCGTGGGCGATGCCAGCGC